>NZ_JBHXNL010000009.1:0-172700 GCF_042719695.1 Rhodococcus sp. NPDC058521 | reverse complement strand
GACTCACTCAACGGGCGACCCCGTCAAACGCTAGGCTGGCGCACACCAACGCAAGCGTTCAACGAGCTCGTTGCATCCGCCACTTGAAACCGCCTGGGTTGAACGTGTGTGACATTGGTCGGGGAGGGCGGTGAACGACTGCAAGACGAACGAGGAGGGTCCCGAACCGGAATGGTTCGGGACCCTCCTCGTGACGTGATTCGGACTTAGTGCGACTGTCCGTTCGAGCTGTCGCCGTTGCCGTTCGAGTCGTTTCCGTGTGCACGGTCCTGGTACTCGGTCAGCATCTTCAGCTGCTCGTGTTCTCCCTCGTGGAGGGCAGCCTCGAGTGCTGCACTCTCCTCCGGCGGGTCCGCCTTGATCAGGCTTCCTGAACCGGGCTTGCCGGCAGAACCGAGCTTGTTCATCTTCTTCGGCACAGCCGCGCCCTGGTAGGCGAGCGGGATCGCGTGACCGTGGTCGTCGACCTCGCCGAGCGGCTGGTGGATCTCGATGTACTGGCCGTTCGACATGCGCTTGATGACACCCGTCTCGATGCCGTGCTCGAGAACTGCCCGGTCGCTGCGCTGGAGGCCCAGGCAGAAGCGGTAGGTCACGAAGTAGGCGACAGGAGGCAGGACAACCATGCCGATGCGGCCGATCCACGTCATCGCGTTCAACGAAATGTCGAAGTGGTACGCGATGATGTCGTTGATGCAGGACAGCGTGAGGACCACGTAGAACGCGATGGCCATCGCGCCGATCGCCGTACGGACCGGGACGTCACGCGGACGCTGCAGCAGATTGTGGTGAGCATCGTCCTTGGTGAGACGCTTCTCGATCCACGGGTAGGCGATCAGGACCGTGAACACGAGACCCATGATCAACGCGACGGCGAACACAGCGGGGATCGTGTATCGGTCGAACAGGTAGATCTCCCACGCCGGCCACAGTCGTGCCATGCCGTCCGTCCACATCATATAGATGTCGGGCTGCGAGCCTGCCGACACCTGCGCCGGGTTGTACGGACCGATGTTCCAGACCGGGTTGATCTGCAGAACGCCACCCATGATGGCGAGAACACCGAACGTCACGGCGAAGAAGGCACCGGACTTGACGGCGAACACCGGGAGGATTCGAACGCCGACGACGTTGTTCTCGGTACGGCCGGGGCCGGGGAACTGGGTGTGCTTCTGGTACCAGACAAGCGCCAGGTGACCCGCGATGAGGGCGAGGATGATGCCCGGGAACAGCAGGACGTGAGCCACGTAGAGGCGCGGGATGATGAGCTGACCAGGGAAGTCGCCGTCGAAGATCAACCAGTGCATCCAGGTGCCGACGATCGGGATACTCAGTGTGATGCCCGAGAACGCGGCGCGGAGGCCGGTGCCGGAGAGCAGGTCGTCCGGGATCGTGTAGCCGAAGAAGCCCTCGAACATCGCCAGGATCAGCAGCAGGCAGCCGATGACCCAGTTGGCCTCACGCGGTCGACGGAATGCGCCGGTGAAGAAGATGCGAAGCAGGTGGACGATGATCGACGCCGCGAACATCAGCGCTGCCCAGTGGTGAATCTGGCGGACGAACAGACCGCCGCGCACCTCGAACGAGATGTTCAGCGTCGTCTCGTATGCGCGAGACATGGTGACACCGCGAAGCGGTTCGTACGCACCGTCGTACACCACGTGGGCGACCGAAGGGTCGAAGAACAGCGTCAGGTACACACCTGAGATGAGCAGGATGACGAAGCTGTATAGCGCGATCTCGCCAAGGAGGAACGACCAGTGCGTCGGGAAGACCTTGTTGATCTGACGGCGCATACCTGCGGCGAGGTGATAGCGCGAGTCCATCGCTTCGGCCTGGCCGGCGGCAATGGTCGCTGCTTTTGACTGCGTTGCTGTACTCACGGTCGACGCTCCCAAAATGCCGGGCCGAGTGCTTCGATGAAGTCACCGGTGGTGACCAGGAAGCCCTCTTCATTCACTGTAATAGGCAACTGCGGAAGTGCACGCGCCGCAGGACCGAAAATCGGCTTTCCGTACGTCAATGCATCGAACTGCGACTGGTGGCACGGGCACAGGATTCGGTTGGTCTGCTGTTCGTACAGCGAGGTCGGGCAACCGAGGTGGGTGCAGATCTTCGAGTAGGCGAAGTAGTCGCCGTAGTTGAAGCTCTCCTGGCCCTTGCGCTTGACGACCTTGGCTGTGTCCTCGCTGCGCAAACGGATCAGCATGACTGCGTTGCGGATACCGCGGAGCGAGTCGAGAAGTGCGTGCTCGTCGCCACGGTCGGACTCGCGGAACGGGAACACGGTCTCCATGGCTCCGGCGTCGAGATCTTCCGGACGAACCAGCACGACGTCGTTGGGGCGGCCGGTGTCGCGGCGAAGGTAGATGGTCTCGCCCTCGTAGCGGGGGGTCCAACCGGATACCCACAGAGGCGAGTCGTCGCCCTTCGACCACGGGTTCTTGATCAGACCACCGAGCGGCATGATCATGCCGATGCCCAAGGCGCCGCCACCGAAGATCAAGCCGCGCTTGATGATCTTGCGACGGCCGAGGGTCGAAGTTTCCAACGAGTCGCCGAGCTCGGCGACGATCGTCTTGCGGTCGGTCTCGGAGGAGCCGCCGTCGTGACGGTCCTGGATCGAGACCTCTTCGGGGATGAACTTCTTGGTGAAGAGCACCGCACCGACACCGACACCGAGGATGGCGAGACCGAGGGTCAGACCGATCAGCGGGGTGTAGAGGCTGTAAGCGCCATAGGTCTCCTCGCCCTGGCCGGCGTACTCCCAGGGCCAGAAGAGGTAGATCCCGATGAAGGCCAGTGCGGATACACCGGCGAGGCCGAACCAGAAGGCCACAGCGCGTTCTGCACGCTTCTCCGCCTTGGTTCCCTCGACCGCCCAACGGTCGCGACGATATGCAACGTCGACTCCGTCGAGGTTGGTGCCCAGCTCGACCAATTCATCACGACTGAGGTTCTCGAGCTCCTCGTCCGTGTACTTCTTCGGCGTCGCGCCACCCGAATGGCCAGCGTCGCTCATGACCTTGCTCCGATCCACAATGCTGCACCGACGACAGCGACGATTCCGACGACCCACATGGTCAGCCCCTCGGATGCGGGTCCGAGGCCACCGAGCCCGTAACCACCGGGATCGTTGCTCTCACCGGAGGACTTGATGTAGGCGATGATGTCCTTCTTCTCCTCCATCGTCAGCTGACGATCGGAGAACTTGGGCATGTTCTGCGGTCCCGTGACCATCGCCGCGTAGATCTGCTGCTCGTTGGCGGGGTCGAGGACCGGCGCGTACTTACCGGACGACAGTGCGCCACCTCGGCCGGTGAAGTTGTGGCAGGACGCGCAGTTGAGGCGGAACAGCTCGCTGCCTCGCCCGATGTCGCCGCCACGGAGGGAGGACTGTGCGATCTCACCGTTCTCGTCACGGACGACAGTGGCGCCACCACCGTTGGCCTGAACGTACGCGCCGATCGCGTCGGTCTGCTCGGCGTTGAACTTCGTGGGCTTGCGTTCCGCCTGGGCTTCGTTACGGGCGGCGGGCATGCGACCCGACGAGACCTGGAAGTAGACGGCAGCCTCGCCGACGCCGATCAGGCTGGGGCCGCGATCCTGCACGCCCTGAAGGTTGGCGCCGTGACACGTCACGCACGAGGTGTCGTACAGCTGCTTGCCTTCACGAATCAGGGCCGCCTGATCGTCGGTCGCCGTGGCGACCTGTGGTGCCGGCGTGAGAGCCGACGCGAGGAAACCGGCGCTGACCAGTCCCATCATCAGGACCAGAGCGCCGGTGACGCGTCGGCGGAGCTTCCGCTGACGCCGCGCTTTCCGCGCGGACGCTGTGGATTCGGATGCGGGAGGTGGGGATGAACTCATCTGTATCCCTTTGGTATGTCGGGACGGACTGGACGATCAGGGGCTGCCTGGGGCGTTCAGCTGATCAACGGATGAAATAGATGGTGGCGAACAGTGCGATCCACACGATGTCGACGAAGTGCCAGTAGTACGAGACGACGATGGCTGCGGTCGCCTGCGCCGGTGTGAACTTGCCGACCTTGGTGCGGAAAATGAGGAATACGAACGCGATGAGACCACCGATGACGTGCAGACCGTGGAAGCCGGTGGTCATGTAGAACACGGATCCGTAGACGCTGCTCGAGATCGAGGTTCCGTGCTCGACGAGGTGGATGTACTCGTAGGCCTGGCCACAGACGAAGAACGTGCCCATGGCGAGGGTGATGACGTACCAGCGACGGAGCCCGAAGACGTCACCGCGTTCGGCGGCGAAGACGCCGAGCTGGCACGTGAAGGACGATGCGATCAGGACCAAGGTCACCGGCACTGCGAGCCACAGATTCAATTCTGTCGGCTCCGGAGGCCAGTTTCCGTTCGCCTGCGCCCGTGCAACGAAGTACATGGCGAAGAGCCCTGCGAAGAACATGAGCTCGCTTGACAACCACACGATGGTGCCAACGCTGACCATGTTTGGTCGGTTCAGCGAGTGCACGCGTTGGGTGATTGCTGATCCTGAAGTCCCTACTGCGCTCGTCACATGAGGAAGTATGACGCTTCGTCGTAAGACCCGGCCACTCGGGTCCGACATCGGCGCGTCGGGAGGCGCAGTTTGCCCGGATCCGGTGCCGAATCGCCAGGTCGTGAACCATGAGAAAGTTGTGCCATGGGCTCACTCAACGAACGCAAGGGTTGGTTTCGTCGATTGTTCGGTCGATCCACCGCGTCTCCGCTCGACCCTACGCGTGACGACCTCGTCGTGGTGGTCTCCGGTTTCGACGACGCGGAAGCATGCTCGACGGCACTCGATCGAGCAGCAGCCACGGACCCGCAGTGGGTTCCGGAAGCGGAAGCGGTGTTGCGTCACCACCTGAGGTTGCCGGCCGAGGGGCGCGGCGAAGCTGTCCGAATCGCGGCTCAGGACGGGTACGAGGCCGTGGATTCGGACTCGGCTTCCGGCGGCGGCGAAGCCGTGCGCGTGGTGTTGCAGCGAGTGCAGGTGCTCGACCCCCTGCACTGTTCTCAGGAGCGATCGCGAATGGCAGGCCTGGCCCAACGCCTGGACGGAACTGTGGACGGGTGGGATGCGATGCAACCGGCTGCCCGCGACGGGGTCGCGCCCGGCCCGTGACGAGCGCGGCATCGCCGCTGGATAGGCTGCAGGCGAACGATCGCTGACACATGAGCTTTCCGTGAACCAGAGGGGCGGTACACATGCAGAGCCCGACCGGCAGTTCGACCGACGCGAAGTCGCTTCGGGCATGGCCCTCCGTCCTGGGAACGTTGACCTCCGGCCGTGACCTGTCCGGCGAGGATGCCCGATGGGCGATGGACGAGATCATGTCCGACAACGCGACGGCCGCTCAGATCGCCGCATTCGGTGTGGCCCTGAAGATGAAGGGCGAAACGCCGGCGGAACTCGAAGGTCTCGCGGCGTCGATGCTGGCGCACTCGCGGTCGGTGACGGTCGCGGGGGATGTCGTGGACATCGTGGGCACCGGCGGTGATCGTTCCAATACCGTGAACATCTCGACGATGGCTTCCGTGGTGGTCGCGGCGACCGGTATTCGGGTCGTCAAGCACGGCAACCGCGCGGCGTCGTCGAAGAGCGGTGGAGCGGATGTGCTGGAAGCTCTCGGTGTTCGCATCGCGCTGGGTCCCGACGAGGTCGCTCGGTGCGTGAACGAAGTCGGGATCGGTTTCTGCTTCGCTCCGGTATTTCATCCGGCGCTCCGTTTCGCTGCGGTTCCGCGCAAGGAAATCGGTATCCCCACCGTGTTCAACGTCCTGGGTCCACTCACCAACCCGGCCTCCCCGCGGGCCGGGCTGATCGGGTGCGCCTTCGAAGAACTGGGCCCAGTCGTGGCGGGTGTGCTGGCACGGCGTGGCAACTCTGCACTCGTGGTTCGAGGGGACGACGGACTCGACGAATTGACGACGTCGACGACGTCGACGGTGCGAATCGTCGCGGACGGGCAGGTGACGGAGCGCACGCTCGACCCGCGTGACCTCGGAATCGAACGAGTGTCGCTCGACGAATTGCGTGGTGGGGACGCAGAACTCAATGCGGCGGTGGCTCGTCGGCTGTTCGGTGGTGAAAAGGGCCCCGTGCGTGACGCGGTACTACTGAACGCCGCGGGCGCGATCGTGGCGTTCCGTGGATTGGGATCGGCAACTCTCGAGGATGCGTTGAGTCCTGCGATCGAGACGGCGGCGGAGGCCGTCGACAGCGGCAGAGCGGCCGAGGTTCTGTCCGACTGGGCCGCGCTCACGTCCTCGCTCGACTAGCCGAGCGAGGAACTCACCCGCTCATTCGCCCAGGGAGAACCCTGCCTCGACGTCGGCGCTCGAATACGACTGAAAGGCGATGTGGGTGGCGGTGCGTACGACACCGTCGACCTTGTTGATGTGCGCGGTGACAACCTGGGCTATCTCACCGTGGTCCCGGACTCGCACGATTGCGATCAGATCGATGTCGCCAGCGCAGGAGTAGACCTCCTTGACCCCGGAGACATCGGCTACGGCCTGCGCTGTCTCGGGAATCCGGTGGGCGTCCGCGTGGATCAGGACTATCGCGTTGATCATGCCGTTCCTCGTTCTCGTATCGAATTCGGATGTGACCGAAAGCCTGCCACGGAGCTTATGTGGATGTCTCGTACAGCGTGCGCTCGGTGTGGATGCGTGCTTCGGTGGTGGCGAGCTCACACCACCGGTCCCAGGATGCGCCACCTCGGGCAGGTTCGGAGTACCCGCTCGACGCGTGCACGATGCGGACCCCGGCGGAGTCGGCCCAGCGGCCCAGAAGAGCGACTTCCTCCGGTGAGGCGCCTCGAAGCGGAGTCTCCTCTGGGCACACCGTGGTCGCGGCACGAACCAAGCCGTCGACGACGGGCATGGGCCGGACTCCGCGTCTTGCCGTGCCCGCGGATGCGAGCCGTCCGGCACGGATCACCGCGAAGTCCCATCCGCCGTCGGCAGCAGGCCGGGCGAGGACCAGTTCGTCGACGGCGCACAGCGCGGCAAGGCGCTGCATTCGGCGAAGTGCGACTGCCACGGAGACGGTGCGATCGCGTAGACGTGCAGCGTTCTCGAACAGTTCGTTCGTTGCAAGCTCGTCGATGCGTGTACGCATGCGGCGCAGCGGTTCGTCGTCGGTACCGACGAACAATCTGCGAACCTGATCGACGACGTCGGCGTACTCGTCGGCCGATGGTTGTCCGCTCAGAGTGGCCGGACACGGGGCCAGTTCCTTCGGCGGACAGCGGGGTCCGTGAACTTCGTCGGCGCGCAGTCGGGTGGTGCAGGTCCGGATTCCGGAGTATTCCGCGATGGTCTCCGCAACCTCCGTGGCATCTGTGCGCACCCGGAACGGGCCGAGTGCATCGACGGTTGGTGCGCGCACCACGGAGAGTCTCGGGAATGCCTCGGACGTAAGAGTGATCCACCAGCCCTTGCGGGGGTATTTCGAGCGGCGGTTGTACGGGGGAGCGTGTGCGCTGATCAGCGTGAGCTCACGAACACCCGCTTCGAGGGCGTGGGCGCACTCGACATGATCGACCCGTGTGGCGAGGGCAACCATCTCCTTCATCCTGCCCCGGGTCTCGGACCCGGTGAAATAGGTGCGTACTCGGCGACGAAGGTCGGTGGCGGTGCCCACGTAGAGCACCTCGTCGGACGGACCGCGAAACAGATATACCCCCGGAGCCCGTGGAAGGGAGTGTGCGAGGTTGCGTTTCGCGCGTTGATGGGACGTGACGTTCGGTAGATATTCGGAGAGTTCGGTGAGGCTGTGCACCCCGAGATTGCCGACCCGTTCGATGAGTGCGTGCAACACGTCCACAGTAGCCCGCGCGTCGTCGAGCGCGCGGTGGGTGGGAGTTGTCCCGACGTCGAAGAGGCGCGCGAGGTTGGACAACTTCACCGACGGCGCTTCGTCCCGGGTGAGGATGCGGCGCGCGAGCTTGACCGTGCACACCACTCGAAAGCGTGGCCAGGCCGTGCCGGTGGCCGTGGCCGCTGCTTGGAGGAAACCCGTGTCGAAGGGCGCGTTGTGGGCGACCAACACGGCGCCCTCGGCGAATTCCAAGAAGCTGGGTAGGACTCTCTCGATGGGAGGGGCGTCGATCACCATCGCTGTGGTGATGCCGGTGATCTCGACGATGTGGGGTGGGATCGATCGACCTGGGTCGATGAGCGTGGCCAGTTCACCGAGGACCTCGCCGCCTCTGACCTTGACGGCGCCGATTTCCGTGATGGCGTCCACTCCCGGCCTGCCGCCGGTGGTTTCGAGGTCGACCACGACGAACGTGGTTTCGCGCAGCGGGGTGTCGAGCTCGTCGAAAGTCAGTTGCTCGGGCGGGTGCTGCGGAACTGCGGGGACGCTCACGAATCTAGACCTTATGGGCAGGTACCGACATGACCGCGGGAACGAACCGGCGGTGTGTACGGGCTTTGGAGACGAGGATCACAGGCGCGGATTTCGTGCTGTGTGTCGTCGGCGGCGCATAGGGCCGCGTGGACGAGCAAAAGCCACGTTTCGATAACGGTAAGGGGTTGGTCCGGTGAACTTTCGAGCTGGCGATCGTGGCTCCAAAAATGCGTTTCGAACTGCAGTTACGCATACTTCGGATATTCCGAACAGCGACCTGCGCTCGGGCTCATGGGCGGGGAGGCCGTCCATTGAACAGACCGGTTGTTATCCGTCCGTTATCTACCTGTCGTATCGCGCGGGTGTGACAGCCGAATCGGGCAAAGAGGGCAATCTCCGCGTGTTCCGGTCGACATCGACGTATGTCGTTTCGTAACCTTCCTGAGACCTAGCGGAGTCTTGCCGATCCACACAGGAGCGGCATCGCTAGTCACCGCCTAATCGGCCTCTCGTGAGAGGGCCGTACCGGGGACCCAAGTTTTCACTGGGGTGAATCCTGCCGGGGCACATGGGTGCACCGGTGGGTAGGGCCGAATCTTCCCGGCCCGAACCCGTCAGCTAACTCGGTCGGCGGACGAACGGAAGAAATGGAGTACCCCCTTCGTGGCGTCACAAGTTTCCAAGCGGAACGTGCGGCGAGCAGTCGTCGCCAGCGCTCTGGCAGTCGGAGCGCTCACCGCTACCGCTGCACCCGCAGCAGCCGACCCGATCACCATCCCCGGCGTCGGTACCTTCGAGATCCCGGGCGTCGCGATTCCGCCGCTGCCCGAGCTTCCTCAGCCCCCCGGCATCGCGCCCCCCGCTCCGGTGCAGACCCCGGGTGATCGTGCGGTCAGCGCAGCAGAATCCAAGCTCGGCGCACCCTACGTCTACGGCGCTTCCGGCCCTGACTCCTTCGACTGCTCCGGTCTGATCCAGTGGGCCTACAAGCAGGCCGGCCTCAATATTCCGCGCACGAGCTACGACCAGGCGTCGGCGGGAAGCGCGGTGTCGCAGTCCGATCTGCGTCCCGGTGACGTGGTCTCGTTCTACGGCGGATCGCACTCGGGCATCTACGCCGGCAACGGCAACGTGATCCACGCATCGACTTCGGGACAGCCGGTCAAGCTGGCGCCGATCTCCTCGATGCCGTTCGACGGCGCTCGCCGTTACTGATTCTCGTACCGAACGGCCACCGCATCGTCGTGCGTAGTACCGACGTCGTCGCACGACAGGTATGCAAGGGGTAGCTCGAGTTCGTGAAAGTCAGACCTCCGAGGGCGGGTTCGAATGACGCATTCGAACCCGCCCTCGGTGTATCTACTCCCGGGTAGACACAAACGTATGCCGTTCCGTAACCTGTTCGAGACCTTGCGAAAAGTTCTGTCGTTACCCAGAGCGACAGCGCGAGGATCGGGTGCTGATAGATGATCGGAGAATCGCGTCACGTGGCCTCACAGAAGATGAAGCGCGGGAGCGTATCCCTGCGCGGCGCGCTGATTGCGGGCACGTTGTCCTTGTCTCTCGTTGCGATGCCTGCCCTTCCCGCGGGTGCGGATCCGGTCGTCGCGAATCCGACCGACGCGCTCACCAAGCTGACCGACCTGGCGCGAGAGTCCGAGCAGACCAACGAGGCGCTTCACAACGCAAAGATCGATCTCGACGCGAAGGAAGCTGCACAGGCCGATGCCGATGCGGCAGCCGTACGGGACCAGGGCGTCGTCGACGAGGCGAATGCCCGAGTGGCGAAGTTCAAGCCGACGGTGGACAAGCTCGCGGCCGCGAACTACCAAGGCGCGCGCACCAATAGGCTTTTCGCAGTCATGGTGAGCGATTCGCCCCAGCAGCTACTCGACCAGATGTCCGCCCTCGACGCCATTTCCAACGACACTGCCAAGCAGGTGTCGCAGTTCACCGAAGCCACCGCCGAGGCCACTGCCGCTGCCGAAGCTTCCCGCAAGTCTGCCGATGCTGCGAGGCTCGCCGCAGAACAGGCGAGGGGCCTGAGCGACGACCTACAGAAGAAGCAGAGTGAGCTGAAGTCGCAGATCGCGGATGTGACCGCTGCTTTCGGTGACCTGACGAGTTCGGAGAAGGCGCAACTCGCGGGCCGCCCGTTCCCTCCTGGTTTCGACGCCGAGGCTCTGTTGTCCGGGCTTGTTCCGGGCAACGGAGCCAGCGCACTTCAGGCCGGACTGACCCGCGTCGGCAGTCCGTACGTGTGGGGGGCCACGGGTCCGAGCGAGTTCGACTGTTCGGGCCTGGTCGTCTGGGCGTACAAACAGATCGGCAAGACGCTGCCGCGTTCGAGCCAAGCCCAGGCCAGCGGTGGCGTAGCGGTCCCGCGGGATCAGCTGCAACCGGGTGACGTCGTGCTGTTCTACAACGACGCGTCTCACGTCGGCCTTTACGCAGGCAACGGAAACATCTTGCACGCGTCCACATTCGGCGTCCCGGTGAAGGTCGAGTCGATGGCGTCGATGCCCTTCTACGCCGCCCGGCGGTACTGACACGCGTTCGTTCCGGCCGAGCCCGCGGTCACTGCCGACGAGGTGGTCGGGGACTGCTCATACACTCTCCGTCGTGAACGAATCACGTGAGTTGCCGAGACGCGCCGGGGGAATACGCCGGGTACGGCCGTGGGAGAAGGTCGCTCTGGTCGGACTCGTCGCTGCGGTGGGCTCTGTGCTGGTGTTCACGGCTGTGGCAGGCGGTGAGGCCGATGCCGGGTCCACGGTGTCGACCGAGCGAGCGGCTGCAGTGCAGCAGTTGCTCGACTCGTGGGGCCGAGCGATCAGAGTCGGCGATACCGGGGCCCTGACCGGACTTCTCGATCCGGAGGCAGAGGCGTCCTTCGTAGCGTCCGAGGCGGCCCGCGCCGCGAACGTGTCCCAGCTCGAGTTCTCGGACTGGGGATACGAATTGGTCGCGGGGGAGGACCACGACGTGGACGCCGGTCTCGCCGCGCGGCTCGGCGTGTCCGAGGTGTGGGCTCCGACCGTTCGGTTGAGGTATGCCATCGACAGCGTGGATGCGGTACCCACCCGCAAGGTCGTGTCTCCCACTTTTGTGCGGCGGGGTGATACCTGGGCCTTGCTCGACGGGGGCGAGTCGACGCGACCGGCCACCACCTGGCGGGGTCCGTGGGACTACGCCCCCCTGGTTACTCGTGAGGTCGAGACGGGCGGCGATCGGATGTCGATGATCCTCGGCCATCCGGACAACGAGGCCATGGTCGATCGGCTGGCGGAGGACATCGACTCGGCGGTGGACGATGTCTCCGAGGTCTGGGGGCCGGAATGGTCGCGTGGAGCTCTCGTGATGGTGGCTTCTTCCGACGCGGAGTTCACCTCCCTCGTCGGTGCGGATCACGACGGTGAAGGGATAGCCGCGGTCGCGGTGTCGGATGCGCCGACGCCGGGTGACCCCGTCGTGGGTGGTCAGCGAATAGTGTTCAGTCCGGCCTCTACACTTCGGTTGGACGACGAAGCCCGTCGTTCGATCCTGCGCCACGAGCTGACTCACGTCGCGGCGCGTGCCGTCACGGTCGACGGTTCACCGATGTGGCTTCTCGAGGGGTACTCCGAGTACGTTGCGCATCGCGGCACCGGTGCTTCGGCCAGAGAGGTGGCGCCGACACTCGCTGCGCAGATCGATGCAGGCAAAGCGCCGGACATGTTGCCCTCCAACGAGAACTTCACCCAGCGTGGCGACCACGGCTCACTCGCTTACGAGACGGCCTGGTCGATCAATGCCTTCGCGGCGGACGAGTTCGGTGACGAGGAACTCACCGACCTCTACGTGGCTCTGGCAAAGGGTAGTTCGCGCGACGAGGACGTCGACCGAACTCTCGAGGAGCAGCTCGGAGTCGGTACCGAATCTTTCGTCGAACGTTGGTCGGCGTGGTTGGACGAGCAGTTCGCGTGAAGGCCAGGCGAGCGAATACGGTGAGCAGATGCGTCGAACCCTGCTGGTGACGAACGACTTTCCGCCGCGGCCCGGTGGGATCCAGTCATATCTGCACACCTTCACGAAACAGTTGCCGGTAGACGAGTTGGTGGTCTACGCGCCCCGGTGGCGGGGGGATTCCCACACCAAGTTCGATGCCCGCCAGCCTTTCGAAGTGGTACGCCATCCGACGACTCTGATGGTGCCGACGCCGTTCGTGGCATCGAGGGCGGCGGAACTGGTGCGGGAACATCGGTGTGACAGTGTCTGGTTCGGTGCCGCGGCACCGCTGGCGGTGCTGGCGCCGGCCATGCGCAGAGCCGGCGCGGAGCGCATAGTCGCGAGTACGCATGGGCACGAGGTCGGTTGGTCGATGCTTCCAGGGGCTCGATCGGTTCTGCGTCACATCGGTGAGAACACCGATACGGTCACGTACGTCAGCAAGTACACGCGCGGACGGTTCGCCGCCGCATTCGGCAGCAACGCTGCGCTCGAGCACTTGCCTTCCGGAGTCGACACCGACACGTTCGAACCGGACGCCTCGGCGCGTGAGGAACTACGTCGGCGGTACGGACTCGGTGACCGTCCTACGATTCTCTGTCTGTCCCGTCTCGTTCCACGCAAAGGTCAGGACAAGCTGATCGAGGCGCTTCCACGGATTCGGGAGAGTGTCGACGGCGCTGTGTTGGTAATCGTCGGCGGCGGCCCGTACGAAGACCGTCTACGGGCGTTGGCACGCTCGGTCGGCGTGACGGACCACGTGGTGTTCACCGGCACGGTCCCGTCGGCGGAGTTGGCTGCGCACCACACGATCGCCGACGTCTTCGCGATGCCGTGTCGCACCAGGGGAGCGGGCCTCGATGTCGAGGGCCTCGGAATCGTGTATCTCGAAGCTTCCGCGACAGGGGTCCCCGTCATCGCTGGGCGATCGGGTGGGGCTCCGGAAACCGTGCGCCAGAACGAGACCGGTCTGGTCGTGGACGGCACATCCGTCGCAGCAGTTGCAGAGTCGGTCGTGTCGGTACTGTCCGACCCCGATCGCGCGGCGGCGATGGGTAACGCCGGCCGAGAGTGGGTGAAGTCGCAGTGGCGTTGGGATGTGCTGGGCGGCAAACTGCGATCCCTCCTTGCCGACTGACCGATCCGTAGAATGCACGAACCGCCCGGTGGTTCACCGGGCGGTTTCGATTGCGGGTCAGGTCCTGCTATTTCGCGTAGATCGCGGCGATCTCCGACGCGTACGTGTCGTGCACGACGTTGCGCTTGAGCTTCATGGTCGGCGTCAGCTCACCGGTCTCTTCACTGAAGTCCACCGGAAGTACCCGGTACTTCTTGATGGCCTCCGCGTGCGACACGAGCTTGTTGGCTTCCGCGACGGCCTCGTCGATCTCTGCGGTGAGATCGGCATCGGTGAGCAGATCGGAAGCCGTGGTGTCGGCCGGCTTTCCATTGCGTTCGTTCCAGGCCGGAAGCGCCTCGGCATCGATCGTGATGAGTGCACCGATGAACGGCTTCTGGTCGCCGACCAGAATCGCTTGGCTGATCAACGGATGCGAGCGGAGGCTGTCTTCGAGTTGACCCGGCGAGACGTTCTTGCCGCCCGCAGTGACGATGATTTCCTTCTTACGGCCCGTGATGGAGATGAAACCGCCGGCGTCGAGTGAGCCCAAGTCGCCGGTGTGGAACCAGCCGCCCTCGAGAGCCTGCGCCGTCGCGTCCTCGTTGCGCCAGTACCCGCCGAACACCACCGGTCCGGAAAGGAGGATTTCGCCGTCTTCCGCGATCCGAATCGTGTTGCCGTCCAACGGCTTACCGACGGTACCGATCTTCTGATCACCGATCGTGTTCACCGCGAATGCCGCCGTCGTCTCGGTGAGACCGTAGCCCTCGTAGATCGTGATGCCGATTCCGCGGAAGAAGTGTCCGAGGCGTGCGCCGAGTGGAGCGCCACCGGAGATGGCGAGTTCGCACTTACCGCCGAGTGCGGCACGCAGCTTCGAGTACACGAGTTTGTCGAAGAGGGCGTGCTTGGCCTTGAGGACCAGCCCGGGACCGCCGTTGTCCTGTGCCTCGCTCCACGCGATGGCGACCTGGTCCGCGGCGTCGAAGATCTTGCCCTTGCCCTCTCCGTGCGCCTTGGCCCGCGCGGTGTTGTAGACCTTCTCGAACACACGGGGCACCGAGAGAATGAACGACGGCGCGAATTCCCCGAACGTGGGGACGAGGTTGGGGATGTCACTGGTGTGGCCGAGTGCGGCGCCCGCGTCGAAGGACGCGATGCTCAATGCGCGGGCGAACACGTGCGCCATCGGCAAGAACATCAACGTGGTCGTGTCGGGGCGTGAGAGCAGTTCTCCGAAGTTCGAAGCCATGATCCCGCGGGACTCCGCGATGAGGTTCGAGTGGGTGAGCTGGCACCCCTTGGGTCGGCCGGTGGTGCCGGAGGTGTAGATCAACGTCGCAGGATCGGTCGCCTTCAGCGCCGACACTCGGGAGTCGACCTCCTCGTCGGAAACTTCCGCACCACCTGCGGCGAGCTCGTCGACCACGCCGCGGGAACCTTCGTCGCCCTCGATGCGGTAGACGGTGCGCAAGGCAGGAGCGGCGTCCGCGACGTCCTTCACGAGGTCTGCGTGGCTGCCGTTCTCGACGATCAGGTCAATCGCTTCCGAATCCTCGAGAATCCAGCGAACCTGCTCGGCGGACGAGGTCTCGTAGATCGGAACGGTGACCGCGCCAGCAGCCCAGATCGCGTAGTCGACGAGGGGCCATTCGTATCGGGTGGCCGACATCAATGCCACCCGATCGCCCTGCTTTACGCCGAGTGCGATCAAGCCCTTGGCGGTTGACCGTACCTGCGAGGCGAAGTCCGCAGCCGTCACGTCGGTCCAGGAGGAACCGACCTTCCGCCGGTAGACCACGAGATCGGGCCTCGAAGTGGCGTGGGCGAACACCGAGTTCACGGCGGATTCGTCCTCCGCGATCGTGAACGACTGTGGTGCGCTGAACTCGGGCACTTGAGACCTCCGACACTGACGTACTGACAAGTAGGTGTTGCTTCGGGACACTCTAGACCGTCCGTTTCACCGTGTTCTTGCGACTGTTTCGTGCCCACCCGCGTGCGCCGCCGGGAGGTCTGTTCGTATGGCGTGGCGCCCCATGTGTGAAGCTGTCGGTCGTGAGCAGCATTCAGGTCGCAGATCAGACGTTCGTCGCCGCGCCGCCGGAGCGGGTCGCACGTGCCCTCGGTTCTCCTTCGCGCTGGCGCCGTTGGTGGCCCGACCTGCAGGTGAAGGTAGGTGAGGATCGCGGTGAAAAGGGGATTCGCTGGACCGTCGACGGGCCTCTCGTCGGGACCATGGAGGTGTGGCTCGAGCCCGCGCTCGACGGCGTGATCATCCACTACTTCCTCCATGCCGAACCGGCGTCGGAGCAGTCGCGGGCGAATCTCGATCTCGCTGCGCTCAACCGCGAACGCCGTGTACAGGGCAAGGGCATGTCGTTCGAAGTGAAGAAGGAACTCGAACACGGCCGCCCCGCAGGTGAAGCTCCGCGCTGACCGTTCGTTCTCCTCCCGCACACTCCTGTTGTGTCGGACATGTCCGATCGTGTGTGATAGGCAGGCACACGTACCGATCGACCGGCCGAAATGCATACCCGAAAGTGGCTGGAACCAGGGAAAGGAAGCGTTCGTCGCATGCCCGAGAAGACCAAGAGGTCGATCAGCATCGAGGCTCCCGCAGCCGACGTGATGAACGTGATCGCCGATTTCGACGCCTACCCCACCTGGGTTGCCGCGGCGAAGTCCGTCGAAGTACTCGAGACCGGCAGCAACGGTCGTGCCGATCGCGTTCGATTCGTCCTCGATGCCGGAATGGTCAAGGACACGTTCGAGCTCGAATACGACTGGGCGGAAGACGGGAACTCGGTCTCGTGGAATCTCGTGTCGGGTGAGATCCAGAAGGCCCAATACGGTGCTTACACCTTGGTGGAAGAGCCGGGAGGCAGCACGACGGTGACCTACGAACTCACCGTCGACCTCACCATTCCCGTGATCGGCCTCTTCAAGCGCAAGGCAGAGAAGGCGATCACAGACACGGCTCTGAAGGAACTGAAGAAGCGGGTCGAAGGCTGAGCGGCAAGCATTCGGGCGGTACCGAGTGCGCTGTCGGCACTCGGCTTCAGTTCTTCGTCGGCAAGGGTGGAGCCGGAAAGTCCACGCTCGCGGCCGCAACAGCAGTGGTCGCTGCGTCGGATCGTCGGGTCCTGCTCGTATCGCTCGACCAAGCTCACTCCACGGTGGATGTGCTCGGGTCCGACGGGAAGCCGCTTCCGGAGAACTTGGAAGTGTTGGAGTTGGACACTCTCTCGCTTGCCGAGGACCGGTTTCGAGACCTGAGTTCGCTTCTGGCGCTTGGTGGTACTCACGTGCATGGCGCGCAGTTCGCTTCGCTCGAGCCGGAAGAATTGCTCGGTGTCCCCGGCGTCGAGGGGCTGCTCGGCCTGCTCGAGATCACCGACCGGGTGCACACGCAGCACTACGACCTGATCGTGGTCGACTGCCCGTCCACAGCGTCTTCGCTGCGGCTTCTCGGTACTCCTGCGATGGTGCTGGACTACATCGAAAGTGTCTGGCCGCAGCAACAGCGCATGATTGCGGTGGCCGGCACAGACCCGCGGCTCCTCGTGTTCGTGTCGCTCGTCGAGAGGATCGTGTCGAGTCTCGGCCGTGTCCGGGACCTGCTGTCCGATCGGGAAGTTACGTCGATTCGCCTGGTGACCACAGCGGAATCGGTCGCCCTGATCGAAACGAGGCGGGCCCTCGCGGCGTTGGCGCTGTCACAGACGAACGTCGACGCAGTTTTCGTGAACAACCTTTTCCCGCAATTCGATTCGACGGAAAGTGTGGGGCCGGCGCAGGACTGGTCCACCCAGCGTAGAGCCTCGCAGGATGCGGCGGTGAAGGAGTTCGAGGCTTCGGCAGCCCTCGTGAGGACCCGCTCGGTCACCCTCTGCTCCGACGAGCCGGTAGGGTTGGCCGATCTCGGTGCGCTCGCGCAGCAGATGTACGGCCGTGACGAGGACGCGGCAGCACTGCTCGATGCGAACGTCCCACCGATACGGGTGGGTCTGGAATCCGGGGCAGGTCTGGAGTCGGTGTACGTCATGCGGGTGTACCTGCCCCTGGTGGACGCATCGACGCTGACCTTGGGGCGAGTGGAGGATGACTTGGTGGTGGGAGCCGAAGGAGTTCGACGTCGAGTACGACTGGCATCGGTCCTGCGGCGGTGCATCGTGTCGGGTGCCGAGCTGGACGCTCGAGATCTCGTCGTTCGCTTCGTTCCGGACCCTCAGGTGTGGCCGGCATGACTGACGAACACGCACAGCTGGTGGCCGAATTGCGTGCCCTGACCGAGACGGTTCTCGATCGCGTGGAGCCGCTGCTGCGCAAGGCGGCGGACCCGTCGCGACCCGAAGGGCACGATCCTTCCGACGAACGTGTCGGTTCTGCCGCCGGCGAAGCACCGGACTCGGGCTCCGGTTGCTCGTGGTGCCCGGTGTGCGCGGTCGCCGCACTGGTTCGGGGCGAACAGCACGACCTCGTGACGCTCGTGGCGAGCCAACTCTCGGCGCTCATCGCATTACTCCGTCAGCTGCTGGACGAATACTGGCCACGAAACGAACCGGAACCGGACGGTCCGGGACCGGCAGAGCCGGAATCCGACGAATCGAACGGTCAGGCAGCTCGTTTCGTCCCCATTTCGGTGCAGATCAAGCCCTGATCGCACGGTCTCCTGTGTGGAGAGCCCTCGCTCCGGTGACAATCGAGGCATGAACAGTGCGACCGCCGTCCAGGCGCTCACCGTGGGGATCGACGTCGGAGGTACGAGCATTCGGGCGTCCGTGGTCGATGGCGGCGGCGAAATCCTCGACTCGATTCAGGCGCCCACACCGTCGTCGGCGAAGGCGCTCGACAGCGCCCTGGATCGAACTGTGCAAGAACTCGCGTCCAGGCACGAGATCGCCGCGGTAGGTCTCGCGGTCGCTGGGTTCATCACCCCCGATCGGACCACCGTCAGGTTCGCTCCGCATCTGCCGTGGGTGGAAGCTCCCGTCGGGCGGGACCTCGGTAACCGCCTGAATCTTCCGGTGGTCCTCGAACACGACGCGAATGCGGCAGCGCTCGCGGAGCATCGGTTCGGTGCCGCGGCGGGCGGCCAGAACGTGGTGATGGTCGCGATCGGAACGGGAATCGGCGCCGCGTTGTTGCAGGACGGTGTTCTGTACCGAGGCAGCCACGGCGTCGCGCCGGAGCTCGGTCACATTCAGGTGGTGCCGGGCGGACGGCACTGTGCCTGTGGCAAGCGTGGCTGTTGGGAACGGTATTGCAGCGGAACGGCTCTCGTGGACACCGCCATCGAGCAGCTGGCGGCCGATCCTGCGAGTTCCACGATCCTCGCGCGAGAGGTCTCCGTCGACCCGGGTTCGCTGACAGGTCGCCGCGTCGCCGGAGCGGCACAGGACGGTGACCCCATCGCGTTGCGAACGTTCGCCGAGTTCGCACGCTGGCTCGGGGTCGGACTTGCGCTCGTCGGTGACGTGTACGACCCCGATCTCGTTGTCATCGCAGGGGGAGTGGCCGGCTCTGCCGCCCTGTATCTCGACGATGCCCGTGAGCACTATGGCGTACTCGCGACCGGTTCCGGGCATCGCCCCCTCGCCCGTATCAGAGGCACACAACTGGGCGAATCGGCCGGGTTGATCGGTGCGGCAGAACTTGCACGTGCGGCGATCGCGATCTGAGGTGTCCGCTTTCGGTGATTCGTCCTGGGTTCACTCGAACCGGGTATCCCTTGTGTAGCGACCTCCATCGGCCCAAAGTAGAGTCGGGCGGAACGAACGTCGCACGTCATCGGGAGGAATGCCATGTGGTATCGGCTCTTCAAGTACGCATTGCTGGGGCCTTTGCTGTGGGCACTCGGACGCCCGTCGGTGAAAGGGATCGAGCACATCCCGAACGAGGGCGGCGCGATCATCGTCAGTAACCACCAAGCAGTGCTCGACTCCTTCTTCCTTTCCCTCGTCGTGAAGCGGCAGATCACCTTCCTCGCGAAGAGCGAATACTTCACGGGCAAAGGGCTCAAGGGTGCATTCCAGCGCTGGTTCTTCACCGTCGTCGGGCAGGTCCCGATCGATCGCACCGGCGCCGACGCAGCGCAGGACGCACTGAACGCCGGTCTGCGCGTCATAGATCAGGGCAAGTTGCTCGGCATCTACCCGGAAGGCACACGGTCTCCCGATGGCCGCCTCTACAAGGGCAAGACGGGAATGGCGCGGCTGGCTCTCGAATCCGGTGTCAAGGTGATACCTGTTGCCATGATCGGTACCGACAAGGTGAACCCCATCGGGTCGCGTGTGTGGCGTCCGGCGAAAGTCACCATCAAGGTTGGTGAGCCCATCGACTTCTCGCGGTTCGACGGTATGGGCGGCAATCGGTTCGTCGAGCGCGCCGTCACCGACGAAGTGATGTACAAGCTCATGAAGCTCTCCGGTCAGGAGTACGTCGACATCTACGCGGCCAGCCTCAAGAACGCTCCCAAGGAGCAGCCCGCCTCCGACGATCGAGACGCGACGGACGCCACCCGAATCCCGGACAGCCAGGTCGGCTGAAGAGGGCTCCGGGTCCGGGCCCGTATCGACCGGGCATAGAGTCTGCGGTCGTGCGCTACTTCTACGATTGCGAGTTCATCGAGGACGGCCACACCATCGAGCTGGTCTCGATCGGCGTGGTGGCCGAGGACGGTCGCGAGTTCTACGCCGTGTCGACCGAGTTCGATCCGGCCAGAGCAGGTAAGTGGGTGCGCAAGAACGTCATCCCGAAGTTGCCGCAGCCGTCCTCGCCACTGTGGAAGAGCAGGGCGCGTATTCGCGAGGACTTGCTGACGTTCCTGATTCCCAGGCCCGGTGTCGTACCGGAAATGTGGGCATGGGTGGCCGCGTACGACCACGTCGCCCTGTGCCAGCTGTGGGGGCCCATGACTGCCCTGCCACAGTCGATGCCGAGATTCACCCGCGAGTTGAAGCAATTCTGGGAAGACAACGGCAGCCCCACACTGCCGCCCGTGCCCGACGACGCACACGATGCACTTGCAGACGCCCGGCACAATCTGGCCAAGTTCGAGGCGGTGCTCGCAGCACGCTCGTTGCGCTGAACCGCCCGTGCTGAGGTGACCTGAAGTCGCCCGCCGGAATCCGAACGAATATCCTGTAGTGGTGAACTGGACTGTGGACGTGCCCATCGATCGCCTTCCCGAACTTCCGCCGCTGCCGGCCGAGCTTCGCGACAAGCTCGATGCGGCCCTCGCCAAGTCGGCCGCTCAGCAGCCGCAGTGGCCCGAGGAGCAAGCGTCTGCCATGCGGACGGTTCTCGAGAGCGTGCCGCCCATCACGGTTGCCAGCGAGGTCGAGGCGCTTCAGGAGAAGCTTGCCCAGGTTGCTCGCGGAGAAGCCTTTCTCCTGCAGGGTGGCGACTGTGCGGAGACCTTCGCGGACAACACAGAACCGCATATCAAGGGCAACATCCGCACACTCCTGCAAATGGCCGTCGTGCTCACCTACGGTGCGAGTCTGCCCGTCGTGAAGGTCGCACGTATCGCCGGCCAATACGCGAAGCCGCGCTCGTCCAACCTGGATGCGCTCGGCCTGCCGTCGTACCGAGGCGACATGGTCAACTCGATCGTCGCGGACGATGCCGTGCGCGCCCACGACCCGTCCCGGCTGGTGCGCGCATACGCGAACGCCAGCGCGGCGATGAACCTGGTCCGCGCACTCACCGGGGCCGGCATGGCCGACCTCCACAAGGTGCACGACTGGAACCGCGAGTTCGTGACGTCATCTCCTGCAGGTGCCCGCTACGAGGCCCTCGCAGAGGAGATCGACCGCGGACTCCAGTTCATGAACGCATGTGGTGTCACCGATCCGAGCCTGCACCAGGCCCAGATTTTCGCGAGTCACGAGGCACTCGTCCTCGACTACGAGCGCGCAATGTTGCGCCTCGACGATCAGGGGGACCACCCCAAGCTCTACGACCTGTCGGCACACTTCCTGTGGATCGGTGACCGGACCAGGCAACTCGACGGTGCGCACATCGCATTGGCCGAGTTGCTGGCCAACCCCATCGGACTGAAGATCGGTCCCAGCACGACGCCGGAGATGGCAGTCGAGTACGTGGAGCGTCTCGACCCCACCAACAAGCCCGGCCGCCTCACCCTGATCTCTCGGATGGGTAACAACAAGGTTCGTGACCTGCTACCGCCCATCATCGAGAAGGTGCAGGGTACGGGTCGCCAGGTGATCTGGCAGTGCGACCCGATGCACGGAAACACCCACGAGGCGTCGACCGGCTACAAGACCCGTCACTTCGACCGCATCGTGGACGAGGTGCAGGGCTTCTTCGAGGTCCACAACGGACTGGGGACCCACCCGGGCGGCATCCACGTGGAACTCACCGGCGAGGATGTCACCGAGTGCCTCGGCGGTGCACAGGACATCTCCGACCTCGACCTCTCGGGTCGATACGAGACCGCGTGCGACCCGCGTCTGAACACCCAGCAATCGCTCGAGCTGGCCTTCCTCGTGGCCGAGATGCTGCGCGGCTAGATTGCCGGGACAGGCGGGTCAGGGAAAGGAAACCAGGCCGACGCTGCTGCCAGGCTCGACCAACGACCCGCCGCCGGGCGATTGAGTGATGACGAGCGACATGTCGGTCTCGGCAACCTGCTTCACCGCGACGTCGAGGCCGAGCCGAGTCAGTTCGTCGCGTGCGGAACTGACCGACCTGCCCAGCAGGCTGGGTATCTTCACCGCATTGGATACCGTGAGGGTGGCGCTGCTACCGGCACGAACGGTGT
Organism: Rhodococcus sp. NPDC058521; assembly: GCF_042719695.1. NCBI lineage: Bacteria > Bacillati > Actinomycetota > Actinomycetes > Mycobacteriales > Nocardiaceae > Rhodococcus > Rhodococcus sp. NPDC058521. Next base: position 150,428 of record NZ_JBHXNL010000009.1, on the reverse strand, counting down.
CACCGACTCGTGGGTCGGTGCCGATGGTGCGGCCCGACTCGACGTCGGGGGAGTAGCTCTCGGTCACGGAGCGAACCGTGATCCCCACCGAGTCCAGTGCCTTGCGGGCTTCGTCCTCGGTCATGCCCTGCACGTCCGGAACGGTGACCGGCGGGCTGCCCTTGCTCGTGATCATCGATACCGTTGCGCCGACCGGGAGCACAGTTCCCGGCGCAGGGTCGAGAGCAGCCACCCCACCCTCGGGGACCGAAGCACTGAACGCGTCGCCGCCGTCCACGGGAGTGAAGGTGTGATCACGCAAGCTCTGCTCGGTGAGTGCGCGATCGCCGCCACTCGCGAGGGTCGGCACTGCGGGACGTCCCAGCGAGACCAGTAGCGCAACGGTGCCGTCCCTGGTGATCCGTGAGCCGGCGACCGGATCGGTGCCGAGAACAGCGTCCTCGGCGTCGGAATCGGAATACCGCCCCTGAATCTCGGTGTCCAATCCGGCACCCTCGAGAGCGCTCACCGCGGCATCGCGGTCGAGCCCGTCGATCGGCGGGACGGCGGTGTAGCGGCCCGACCCCATCCACCAGCCGCCGAATCCGACTGCGAGAGCCAACGCGATCACCACGAGAAGCCAGACCATCGTGGTGCGGCGGGACCGGCGGCGTTCGGCGTCGAAACTCGAACCGTCGTAACCGCCCGCATCCTCGAATTCGTCCTCGTGCTCTCGGTCGTCATCGAACTCGGCGCCAGCCTCGTCGAGCATGTCGCGACGTGGAGTCAGCCCGGTGACCATTCGGGTGTGCTGCACTCCGCCGTGTATCGGTGCGGGAGGGGGTGCTGCTCCAGCAGGAACCGCTGCGGTGGCGCCGTCCATCGGGCGATTGCCGACCGCGGGAACGGCCGTCGTAGGTGGTACGTCGGCCGCCTGCGTCGCGAAGCGTTCCGCACTGGCGTGCTGAGCCGATCGCCGTGGTGCCGGCACTCGGTAGTCGGGGAGATCGAGAGTGGTGGCCGCCCGGCGCAATGCTGTGGCGAGGTCGCCGGCATTGGTGAAACGGTGGTCGGGTTCACGGTGGGTCGCCTCGGCAACCAGATCGTCGAATTCGGCGGGCACCCCGGAGATGAAGGAGCTGGGGCGCGGAACATCCTGGTTGATTCGCTGGTAGGCGACCGACAGCGAGGTATCCCCGGTGAACGGAGTTCTGCCGGTGAGAAGCTCGAACAACAGGATTCCGGTCGAGTAGACATCGCTGCGCGTATCGGAGATTCCCGTGGTCACCTGCTCCGGCGAAAGATACGCAGCGGTGCCGAGAATTACGCTGTTGGACGTGGTGTTCGCCGCTGCGGCCGCTCGTACGAGGCCGAAGTCGGCGATCTTCACCTCGCCCGAATCGGAGATCAGAATGTTCTCGGGTTTGATGTCGCGGTGGACGAGCCCACCGCGATGCGCGACTGCCAGCGCGTCGAGAACCGGCCCTGCCACCGCGGCCACCGCATGTGGGGGCATCGGACCGCGTTCACGGAGAAGCTCGCGCAATGTGCCACCCTCGACCAGTTCCATGACGAGGAAGGCACGATCTCCGTCGTGACCCTGGTCGTACACGGCGACGAGCGAAGGATGCTTGAGGCGTGCGACCGATCGTGCTTCGAACTCGAATCGCGACACGAACGCCGGGTCGGCCGCGAATTGGGGATCCATGACCTTGATGGCAACAGGACGGTCCAGACGAGTGTCGAGGCCGCGGTACACGGTGGACATTCCACCGCGCGCGATCGTCGCATCCACCCGATAGCGCCGTTCGAGCAGTTCGCCGATCAAGCCGATTCCTCCCAAATATTGGATGCCGAGTCTGATGTGCCCGGCCCGTCAATCGTAGCCAGCTGCACCAACCGGTAGCACGAAGCGGGAATCGACCCGATAATGTTGGCCCCGTGAGTGCCATTCCTTACAGTTCCGATGTTCTGGATCGATCCGTCCCGCTGCTGCAGTTACCCGATGTGGCGAAGAATCTCGGATTGGTCGTGACACGTGTGCAGCAGATGCTGCGCGATCACACCCTCGTCGCGGTTCGACGCGACGGGGTTCTGGGTGTTCCGGAGGCATTCTTCGCGGACGACGGCGAGATTCTGCAGCGACTTCCCGGCCTCCTCTCCGTGTTGCACGACGGCGGTTTTCGTGACGAGGAGATCCTCGAATGGCTGTTTCGTGAGGACGACTCGCTTCCGGGGACCCCGATCGCTGCGATGCGCGGCGACCTCGCCCGTGAGGTCATCAGACGCGCCCAGGCGATGGGTTTCTAGATAGGGATGGGTTTCTAGATCTCGACGAGGAGTACCGCCATGAAGCCGACAGGAGTGGTGGCGAACATCAACGTCACCGACATCGACGAGGCGAAGCGTTTCTACTCCGATTATCTCGGCCTCTCCGACGTGGCATTCGACCTCGGATGGGTCGTGAACCTGCAGTCTGCCGACGGTCGTGCGTCCGTTCAGTTGGTCGGTGGGGATGCGACGTCCCCGGCGGATTCGGCGATATCGGTGCACGTCGGTGATCAGATCGAGGAAGCATACGAAGACGCCCAGCAGCGCGGGTACGAGGTCGTGTACCCGCTGACGACGGAGTCGTGGGGTGTCCGGCGGTTCTTCGTTCGTGCTCCCGACGGGACTGTCGTCAATATCGTGAGCCACGTCGACGAGGCGTGAGAATCGGTCGGGAGGCGAGTCGCACCAGCTGTGGCAGAGCGACCGTGAGACGACCACGTACCGGTACGACAGCACGACGGTCGAGCACCCGAAAGTCGTTGCGCTCTATCTCGTCGAGGATGCGTGAGTACAGCGTGAAGGCTGTACGGATCCCCGGTTGCACCCGATCGTCCAGCATGGTGACGCCGGGCTCCGCGCTGCGGTAGGTGGCCCGTGTCGTCGCGATGATGTGGGCAAGGCAGCGTCGTACGGGTGGTGGGGTCACACCGGATGCGCGGGCGGCGATCAGCACGTCTCTGTCGACCCCGAATGCCGCGAGTTCGTCGAGCGGAAGGTAGAGCCGTCCGCGATCGAGGTCTTCGCCGACGTCACGAACGAAATTTGTGAGTTGAAACGCTTCGCCGAGTGCGGTGGCGTGCGGTTCGGCTTCGTTGCGTGGCACCTTGGTGCCGAGAACGGGCAGCATCTGCAGACCGATCACGACCGCGGAGCCGTACATGTACTCGCGCAGTTGCGGCATGGAGGCGTATTCGGATCGGTACGAAGGTGATCCCGGAACATCCATGCGCATGGACTCCAGAAAGGCGCGAAAGTATTCGACCGGGATGTCGAACCGGGTCACTGCATCGTGGAAGGCCGGCAGCACCGGATCCAGTGCAGGAACGGACGCGGACGGTGTCGACCGCTCACAGAGGCGGTTCTCGATCGTGTCGAGCACGCGAACGTCTGCCTGCCGGTTCTGGTCCACCAGGTCGTCGACGACTCGGGCAAAGCCGTACAGTGCGTGAACCGCGGATCGGCGGGCGCGGGGGAGAAGCCTGGCCGCGAGGAAGTACGTCCTGCCATGCTCGGCGGTGATCCGTGCGCAGTGCCGGTACGACTCGGCAACGTGCGGAGGCAGGCCCGGATTCACAGCATGCGGAGGCAGGCTCGAATTCACTGCGTGCCGGACACCGGAACCGTTGCAGCGGCATCGGGTGCGACGATGCTCTCGGACGGACTCACAGGTCGAGGTGACCGAAGCCGAAGCGGGTCGACGGTGCGAAGGGACATCGCGGCAACGACGGCGGCGAAGGTGGCCAACATGACGTGCGGCAGCGTGTAGAGGCCGATGGACCCGTCCGGCTGGAACACGAGCATGAGCCACGTGGAGAGTCCGACCAGGATCATCAGAGTTCGGTGTGACAGGGCGAAACCTGCGGCGACCGCGAGCGGCCAGGAGTAGTACCACGGGAGCGCGGCGGGGGAGAGCACGACGATCGCGACAAGCACGATGAGGATGCCGAGTACGGCGTCGCGTTCGGTCTTCCGGAATCGCCACCATGCAGCGAGGATGATCGCGACGAGGGCGACTGCGCAGATCATGCGGGTGATTTCGAGTACGCCGCCGAGTCGCAGATCGGCGAACCAGGACGTTCCGACCGTGACGATGTGCGCCATGATGGTCGGCAAAGACAGCCAATTGATGATCTTTGCCGACCCGGAGAGGGCGGTCATCCAGCCGAGGCCGACACCGGCGACTGCGGAGGCTCCCGCGAAGATGGCCACGAACACCGCGAAACCAGCGCTCGCCGTCTTCGCGAACAGTGCGAACGGATTGGGTGGCGTGCGTCCCTCTGCTTCGGCGCGTTGCTTCTCGTGAATCATCCAGATCCACACCATGAACGGAAGCGCAGCGCCTGCCGTCGCCTTGATGGCCACGGCGACCGCAACGAGTGCGATGCCGCCGAGGTGCTTGCGTTCGAGTACGAGCACGATGCCCGCGGTCATCAGGCCCACCATGAGCAGTTCGTTGTGAACGCCGCCGATGAGGTGGACGAGGACCAGTGGGTTCAGAACCGCCAACCACACGGCAATGGTGGGACTGCCGCCGAAGTGTCGGGCGAGGCGTGGAACGGCCCACACCATGAGTGCCAGGCCGGGAAGCATGGTGAGACGCAGGAGCATGGTGCCCGCGATGACGTTGTCACCGGTCAGTGCAGTGATGCCCTGCCCGAGCAGCAGGAACAGTGGACCGTAGGGCGCCGTGGTGGTCGTCCAGACGTTGCTGACGTTGTCGAGAAGGATGCCGGGATTGATCACCGGGCCGACGGCGTACGGATCGAATCCGTCCCGCAGAAGGGCGCCCTGCGCGAGGTAGGAGTAGGCGTCGCGGCTGAACATGGGCACTGCGAGGAGAAGCGGAGCCGTCCAGACGATCACGATGTTGCGCAGATGGGACAGGCTCACCTGGTGTGCCAGAGTGCCGCGACCGAGCCTCACCCACGCTGCGATCATCGAGACCACCCCGAGCCACACGATCGCGGTGGACAGGATCTGTCCGTGGCCGAAGCGAAGCCACGACAGGTACATGGATTCGAGCAGGGGATCCTCGCGGCGCACACTGCCTGCGCCGAACCCACCGAAGGTGATGAACACGGCACCGACGAAACCGAGGAGGGATGCGTGGCCCTCTGGGCTTCGGAGAAAGTCACCTGTGGTGCGCATCCAGGACCTGGTCGGCGCCTGTACAGGGGCCGGGGTCTCGGTGGTGTTCGAAGTGATGGTGTGCGCCGGTGTAGCGGCTCCACGGGTAGAGGACGTCATGTTCGGCGGATTCCTCCCCCCGGGGTCTTCGGCTGTCGTCGGCGCATGACAGGTCGCGCCCGATCATGCGTGGTCGAGAGACCAGTTTAGAGGGTGATCGGACCGACTCCGACCACGGCTCACCGACGCGCCGGTAATTCGCTCCGCGGCGAGTCTTCCGGAGATCAGAACGGTGGGCACTCCGACGCCGGGAACGGTACCGGAACCAGCGAGAACGGCATTCTCGAGGCCGTCCACCAGGTTGCCGCGCCGGAATGGTCCGGTCTGCCGGAAGATATGTGCCGCAGCGAACGGGCTACCGGCGGACATGCCCTTGAACGACCAGGTTTCGGGCGTGTCGACGTGATCGACGGTGAAGTGTTCGCCGATCCCTGAATAGCCTCGTCCCTCGAGTACGTCCAGCAGCTCGGCCGTGTACGGCTCGGTGATCGATCTCCAATGCAACGGTGCGCTGTCGAGGTTGGGACACGGAGCGAGAACGGAGAGCGGCTCGCGGTGCCCGTCGGGAAGACGGAGGCCGGGGTCGCTCACGGCGGCACGAGTGACGAGCAGTGACGGGTCGGTCATCAACCGTCCGCGACCGGGACGTGCGGTGATCTGCGCGAACGTGGCATCCCACGCATGTCCGAAATCGATGGTGTGATGTCGATGCGTCGGCCACCGATCGGCGACGGTGGTGTCGACCGTTCCGTGGAGGACGACCGCTGACGGCGAGATTCGAGCTGCTCGCGGGGCCGGACGCGATGCCGATCGCAGCAGACGATCGACCACGGCGATGTCGGGAGTCAGCACGACGGTGTCGCATTCGATTCGCTCGCCGTCGTCGAGGACGACGGCATTCACTCGGCTGCCGGAGACGTCGAGGGCATCGACCGAAGTGCTCGTGCGTAAGTCACCACCTGCCTGGGCGAAGGCGTCGGCCATGGCTTGGGGAATCGCACGCATGCCGCCTTCGGGGAAATAGACGCCGAGCGATGTGTCCATGTGGGCGATCGCACCGTAGACGGCGAGCGCGCGAGCAGGAGGAACACCTGCGTACAGCGCCTGGAACGTGAAGATTCGTTGCAAGCGGGGATCGGTGAGGAAGTGCTCGACGCGGGCGCCGAGCCGACCGAAGCCGCCGAGCCGGACGAGTCGGGCCAGGTCCTTCGCCGCGGCCGGAGACGACATCAGGTCGAGTGGCGAATCGAAGTTCGAATTCATGAAGCGGTCGAACTCGGCTTCGAAGATGTCGGCCAGCCACCTGCGTAGCCTGGAGTACCTCCGTGCTTCCGCTGGGCCGCACAGTTCCGACACCGCGGCCGACATGAGATCGGGATCGGAATGCACGTCCAGGGATGTGCCGTCGGCAAAGCGTGCGTGATAGGCCGGTTCCAGTCGGTGAATTCTCAGCGCGGGCCGTATGGAGCCCGGGTCGGCGCCGACGGCGGCAAGTGCGTCGTCGACGAGCTCGGGCATGGTCAGCACCGTCGCGCCGTTGTCGATCTCGTAACCGGGAAGACGATAGGTGCCGACCCGCCCGCCCGGAGCGGACTCCCGCTCGAGCATCGTCACGCGTCGTCCCGAACCGAGGATATGCAGCGCGCACGACAAGCCGGCGAGACCTGCGCCGACCACCACGACGTGGTCCGTCCTGCCCTCGACCGTGCGGCTACCACCCATCTCGGCCTACGACGCGCGGCGAGTGGCAGCTCGTGCCATCTCGGTGAGAGCCGCCTTCGCTTCGGGCGTGGCGGAACTCGAATCGAGCACCTCGAGAGAACGGGCGGTGAGGGTGGCGATCCGCTGCTCCACATCGTCGACTGCGCCGACGCGGGTGATGATGTCCCGGAGGCCGTCCACTTCCGTATCGGTGAGATCGGTTCCGATGCCGTCGCGAAGTCGACCTGCCGCGATCGGGTCGTCCGCGTCCGCCCGCTGTAGCGCTGTGGCGAAGAGGACGGTGCGCTTTCCGGCGCGAAGATCGTCGCCGGAGGGCTTGCCGGTCACGGCCGGGTCGCCGAAGACGCCGAGGACGTCGTCGCGGAGTTGGAAGGCGATTCCGATGTCACGCCCGAACGCGCGGTAGTCGGCGACGAGTGCATCGTCCGCGTCGGCGAGGGCGGCGCCGAGGTGCAACGGCCGTTCGATCGTGTAAGCGGCCGTCTTGTACCGGTTGACCCGCAACGCGGCTTCGACGGATTCGTCGCCACCGGCTTCGCCGGAAATGTCGAGGAACTGGCCGCCGAGCACCTCGGTCCGCATGGCTGCCCAGACCGGCGAGACGCGCGCCGCGGCGGCGGCGTCGATCCCGGACTCCCGCAGCATATCGTCGGCCCAGGCGAGAGCAAGATCGCCGAGAAGGATGGCGACGCCCTCACCGAAGTGGGCGGAGTCGCCGTTCCACTGCTTGCCCCTGTGGGCCTCGGCGAACTCGACATGGATCGTGGGGTAACCACGTCGCGTCGTGGAGGCGTCGATGATGTCGTCGTGTACCAGCGCGCATGCCTGAACCAGCTCGAGAGCGGAACATGCCCGCATGACCGCGCCGTCGCCGGCCGTGTCGGGGTTCCCACCGGCACCGACCCATCCGGTCCAGGCGAACGAAGGCCGGACTCGCTTACCGCCGCGGAGGACGAAACTTTCGAGTGCATCCACGGCCTCGCGGTAACCGGTACCGAGTTCGTTCACCACGGCTGCCCTGGAAGCGAAGAATTCACGAAGGGCGGTCTCGACCTGTGTCGCCAGTGCGGTCGGTCGCGGTCCAGCAGACAGGGTGGCCTCCAAGCTAGCGGTCCAAGATGATCAACGACCACCATAGTGAACGCAGAAGTCGGCTGCACGCTGGGGATATGCTCCGAGCAGTGGATGCAGTGACCGGTCCACCGTTGATCGAACATATGCTTGACGGGTGACATTCGATTCCGTCAGGGGGCGGGCCAGCGAAGGTTGGGTGACTCGTACTCCGTCCATCGTCGACCGAATCGCCGCGGCGCCGCAGGGCCGGGTTCCGTTCTCGGTCGAGTTCTCTCCGCCCCGCGACGAAATGGCCGAGGCGAGACTGTGGCGTGCCGTTCGTGTGTTCGAACGGCTGGGACCGGCCTTCGTGTCGATGACCTACGGCGCCGGCGGCTCCACCCGGGACCGAACTGTTCGCGTGACGGGTCAGCTCGCCGAAGAGACGACCTTGCTGCCGGTTGCGCACCTGACTGCCGTGTCGCACAGCGTCGACGAACTGCGTTCGATGGTCGGCGCGTACGCGGACCGGGGAATCAGCAACATTCTCGTACTCAGAGGCGACCCGCCGGGCGATCCGCTCGGTGAGTGGCAAAAGCACCCGGAGGGAGTCGAGTACGCCGAGGAACTGGTTCGGCTCGTCCGGGATCTCGGGGACTTCCACGTCGGAGTTGCGTCCTTCCCGGAAGGGCACTACCGGGCTTCGGATCTGGCGCACGACACCCGCTACCTGGTCTCGAAGTTGCGTGCCGGTGCCGAGTACTCGATCACGCAGATGTTCTTCGATGTGGACGATTACCTGCGGCTTCGCGACCGCGTGGTTGCTTACGACGCCGAGCAGGGGCGCAAGCCGATCATCCCGGAGATCATGCCGGTCACGTCCCTGCGTTCGGTGCGCCGCATGCTGGAACTGTCGGGTTCTTCGCTGCCTGCACACCTCGAGCGGAAGTTCGATCTCGCGGCGGGAGACGGCCCGGAGGAGAATCGCGCAGCGGTGCGCGAGATAGGCATCGATCTCGCAACCGAGATGAGTGAGCGATTGATCGCCGAAGGCGCACCTGGGCTGCACTTCATCACCCTCAACTACGCACGGGCCACCAGCGAAGTGCTGGCCCGACTGGGAGATAAGGTCGGTACCGCGGCGGATTCCGCCTCGGTCAGCTGAGCGGCCTTCCCTTCCACCTGGTCAGTCCTCGTGCGTGGTCGCGGTGGGAGGCGGCGAGAAGCCAGGTCGCGGCAGCGACCGCTACGGGGTGCGCGGCAGCATCGACCAGGTCGCCCTTCGTCGGAGCGGAGCCCCTCTCGACCCATCTCGTGATCACTCGGGAGCCGAGCGCTGCCGCATAGGCGCCCATCGCCCAACGTCTGACGGCGCCGCGCGCGGCGATCGCCACGACGGGCGGCAGCACGTACGCACACCAGAGAGTCGCAGACAGCGTGGTTGCCGTGGCGGCGCCCCCGAACGACGACCACAACCAGCGTCCGTACCCGGCGCGAAGCGATCGCCCGTCCTTGTACATGCGGCATGTCGCGTACCGTCCGGCGATCGCGACCGCGGTGCGATGGCCGGATCGTCTCAGGACGCGGGCGATGTCGAGGTCCTCGGTCACACTCGACGCGACGGTTCGATGACCACCCACGGCGAAATAGGTCGCGGCGTCGAACACCAGAAACTGCCCGCAGGCGACCACGGTGGAACTTCGGAAATCACGGTTGGCGGTGGCCACGGGAAGCGTCGACGACCACGACCAGGCGAGCAACGGCTGGACGAGACGCTCGGGCCACGATGGTGCGACCTGAAAAGGCCAGGGCGAGAGCATCGCGCATCCGAGACGGCGTGCTTCGAGACACGCGGTGGCGAGGGCATTGGGGTGCAGTCGCACGTCTGCGTCGAGAAAGACAACGATCCCGGCGGCAGGGGAGGGTGGACCTGTACGTTCGACTGCTGCGACGCACGCCGCGGGTTTGCCGACCCACCCGGCTGGGGGCTCGGTGTCTCCACGAATCACCACGAATCGATCGTCTCGACCGCAAACCCGCTCCGCGGCTTCGGCCGTCCCGTCCGACGAGTTGTCGTCGTATACGACGACACGAAGTGCCGGGACCCCGGTTTGCGCCTTCAGATCACCGACCAGTGCAGGCAGCGTCCTGCTTTCGTTGCGGGCGGGAACGACGACGGTGACGGGTTCGTCGAACCTTCGCTCGGTGGTCGTCGGACGCGGCAGGCGCGGGACGGTGCAGGCGTTGAATGCTGCCGTCGCGAAGCCGAGACCGGAGACGGCAGCCGCGGCGAAGCCGGCCGCGACCGGCAGGCGGGCCGAACTCACACGTCGGATCCCGAAGTCGACGTGCTGCGGCCGCTGCCGATGGCGGGTTCCTTGTTTCGGCCGATCCAGGCGAGTGCACCGACGATGACCGCGACTCCGATGGTCACACCACCGACGATTCCGGCCCATCCTGCGAAGCTGCGGGTGTTGGGGTCGGCGTAACGAACCTCGGCTCTGATCGTGCTCTTCTCGCCCGCCGGGAGCTTCCACGACACGATCGAATCACCCTCGCGGGTGCCGTTGGTGGTGGCCACGCGCGCGGGAAAGGCGATGGTGAACTGAACATCGGACCCGGTGGCCGGCACCGATTCGAGATCGGCCTTGCCTTCGAGGGTCACGAAGTCTCCCGAGCGGCGGAGGGCGATCTGGAGGGCGCCGCCTGCCTGCTCGTGCATCGAACCGAGCTGGGCCACATCACCGAAGGTGAGATCGCTGAAGAAGGCCTGGGATCCGACGTAACCATCCCTCTTGTACTCCTGGATCCGAATCTTGTCGGCAAGCGAGTCCGGGGGCACGAGTTGGGGGCCTTTGTCTTGTTCGTCGACCGGAACGGTCGCCGCGACGATCTGTCCCGACACCCTGTCGTTGGCGGACACACCCATCGAGACCTGCACCCGCAGGCAGGCGGTCAGTGCGGGAACGAGAAGGACTGCGAGGAGGACGATGGACATGGCACGACGCCCGGAACGACGGGTCTTGGCCGTAAGCGAGGGCAGTTGCACAAGGCTATCGTGCCAGCACAGGGGTGTACGTGTCGGAGGATGGGGGGTGTGTTGCGGTTCTGTGCGGCACTGGGCGACACGTATCTCACCGTCGAGGGGCTCGCTCGGCCAGTAGCTTTCGAGCCAGCGGCATGCCGAGGACGCCCATCACGAGAAGACCGTAGACGGCCGAGAAGCGTAGCTCCGGCGCCGACAGGAAGACGCTGTGGGCCAGGGCGGATCCGAGCCACGTCCATGCGAACAGCACCAACGGAACGGTGTCGCGTCGGGAATCGGAAACTCGGGGTGGGCAATCGGAAACGCGGAGTCGGGAATCGATCGCGCTCATGACCGTGACCATCAGGACCGCGACCAGGAGCCACCCGGCATAGTTGGTGAGCGGAATGTGCTCCAGGCCTGGCAGCCCGGAATCGGTGACGCACCAGCGCCACTGGCCGTCCGCGACCATCTGGGCGTCGAGGTACAGATCCCAGCCAACCACGCCGACGACAGTGAGTACTGCGCGCTTCCAGTGCCTGCGGGTGATGTACACCGAGACGCACCAGACCGGGTAGAAGCCCGCCGTCCACGCCAGCGGCACGACGAACGGTACTCCTGCGATGTCGGGGCCGAGACGGTCGGTCGCGTACGAATAACAGCCGTAGGGGATACCGGTCGCCGTACCGACTACTTCCGAGGCGAGCCCGATGCCGGCGGTCGTGATCAACAGTCCCGCCGTCCAGGCGGCGCCCCGGTTCACTGCCGCGTGAACGAGACACGCTGCCGCCGAGAGCAGGACCACGACAATCGTCATGACGTCGCGTGCGTCGTCCTGGGCCAGCGGGTAGGTGATCTGGGCTGCGATCGCGCCGCCGGCCAACACGGCAGGGAGGTAGGCGCGAACCCGTTCCGACAATTGGGTCACCGCGGCGATCGCTTACCGCGTTTCAGTAGGTTGCGCACGCTGTCAGTGCGTAGATCACCCATCGCAATTCGGGCGGCTGTCCGTCCACTCGAGCCCGAGACGCCGCCGCCGGGGTGCGTCGACGCGCCGGTGAGATAGAGGCCGTCGGCGCCGGGTACCCGGTAGCCGGACAGTTCAGGCAGCGGTCGCCACATCATCATCTGGTCCAGTGACATCTCCACGTGCATGACGTTGCCGCCGATGAGGCCCATCTCTTCTTCGAGATCCCGAGGCGACTGCACGTGACGTGCGGTGATCGTCTCGGTGAACCCCGGAGCGAAGGTCTCCATTTCGCCGACGATCCGATCTGCTTCGCTTTCGGCGACGTCGGCCCAGGACCGATCGCCGCCGAGCCGATACGGATGCCACTGCGACCACAGCGTGACCTGGTGTTCGCCGGGAGGACTGATGGTCGGGTCGAGTCCACTGAAACTCATCCCCAGGACTGCCGGCCTGGGCGGCAGTTCCCCCGCCAGTGCAGCACCGTGCGCGCGCCGCAGCTGCGAGCGATCCGACACCAACAGTTGCAACCCGTTGGTCGCGGCGGGGTCGGCCGACGGATACTGGGGGAGCCGTGTCGTCGCGAGCCGAACGACCATCCCGATGCCCGGACCGACCCGAATGCGTCGGCGCCACTTCGTCAGGACTCCGGCGTCGAATCCGCCGCGCTCGAGCAGATCGAGTGTGGTGAGAACGTGACAGCCGGCGACGACGGCGCGGGAAGTGATCTCGCGTCCCGTCTCCGTTCTGGAAAGCCAGTGCCCGCCCGAACGGCGTATCGAGACCACGGCATCGCCGGTGGACAAGCGGCCTCCGTCGGACTCGAGTCGCCTGGCGAGCGCTGCGGTCAGCGCACCACTGCCACCGACTGCGCGACCCGGGGGAGTCGTGTGCATGAGTGCGGCGAACCCGACCATCGGAGCGGTTCCGGGTTCGGACATCGGCGGACCCGACTGGGCACCGAACCAGGCGAGTGCCGCACGTAGCGGTTCGTCGTCGAAGTATTCGTCCAAGATTGCGTCGCCGGAACTCAGGAATTGACGGGACAGGTCGCTTCCGCCGCCCTCCGCATCGAGGCCCCAGAACGAAGTCACCAGTGACGGCCCGTTCGGGGGTCCGGAGAACGCGCGCATCACGCGTGCGCTACGCGGGCCCCAGACCTCTACGAATCGCCGGTACGACTCGGCTTCCCGCGCGCCACAGGCGGCTTCGATCGACCGGCAGGTCGCGTCGAGGCTGCGCCGAAACACGATGCCCGGGCGGTCCGAGCCCGGCGGTGGTGGCGCGAATGCCCAAGGGTCACAGTCGAGATACCGGAGTCCGTGGGCGGCGAGGTCGAGTTCTTCGACGATCCCCGTGTGTCGGATCATGATGTGCGCGGACGATCCGCGATCGACCCGATGGCCGGGAAAGCGGTCCACGGTGGAGACGGCGCCACCGACGACGGTGTCGCGTTCGAGAACTTCGACCGATCGGCCTGCACTAGCTAGGTAACAGGCGGCGACCAGTGCGTTATGGCCCGATCCTACGACGACGACATCGACAGGTGCTTTCACGACGACGGCCCGGATTCGGCGAATGGAAGCCCACGCCCCAGGACCGCGAACGAGCGTCGGTCACCTGCGAAGTGGTAATGGCGAAGGACATCGGAAAACCCGAGTCTGCGGTAGAGACGCCACGCGCGGTTGTCCTCGTCTGCGACTTCCGGGGTGGACAGGAGAACACCCCGTTCGGGTCTTTCGGCGAGAAGCTTGCGGAGGAGACGTTCACCGGTGCGGTGGCCCTGAGCGGCCGGTGCGACATGCAGTTCGGTGAGCTCGAAATAACTGCCGAGTGTCGCGTCGATGGTGGCCTCGTCCCAGCCCGACCGTTGCATCCCCGACTTGACCTGCTGATACCACCATTGGTCCGGGGAGCCGCGATAGCCGTAGGCCACGGCGACGAGCGGGGCCCCGGAAGACGGTGTCGTGCGGGTGTGCCCGGGGCCGGCGGCGAAGGCTCCGACGGCCTGCCAGCCCGGCCGGCGCAGGTGCTCGGTCCACATCGGCGCACGGTGGTACTCGGTGCCGACCGGATAGTTCATCGCGGCGACGTAGATCGACAGCGCTTCGTGCATGCGCGTTCGGAAGTCGTCCTCGTCCAGTTCGACGACGAGAGGCGTTCGGGCTTCGTACGTGTCGACCGGTCTCACCTCATCTCTTGACGGTCTGTCGGTGGGTGCAGTTACATTGAATAGGTCGAACAACTGTTCGATATCGGTGATCCGGTGATGCTCGAGGGAAGCGAGCATCACCGGATTCCGAGCAGTCGTCCCGATACATCCATCGAAGGGTGCGCCGGGTTCGAGGTGGAGGTGTTGGAAGTGACGGAATACCCGCACAGGCATCCGGTCTCTCGTCGGGCGTCGACACTGTTGAATCGTGCGGACGCGCTGTTGTCCGAATCCGTCGGTGCAGGCCCGCCGGCCGATCGATTTCACTGCGCGTATCTTGCCGCGCTGCGTGGGGCGGGCGCGGTCCTGGCTGCGACGGAAGGGGTAAGTGGCGGTGCTGGTCGGCGCGGTGGTTCCCGTAACGCCTGGGTGCTGTTGTCCAGGGTGACGCCGGAATTCGAGGGTTGGGCGGACTACTTTGCTGCCTGGTCGCCGACTCGTGCCGCAATCGAGATGGGGCTGTCCGGTTCGGTGGACGAATCGGATGCGAATTCGTTCCACCGTGAAGTCGGTGAGTTCCTTCATCGGGTGGAGGACTTCATCGGGCTTGCGGGCCGGATCGACTCGCGTGCGTCCTGATGCATTCGTGTCGCGTGGTGCGACTGCGTCTCCTGGGGTTTTCTGCCGCGTCGGCGCTGCTCGACCCGGGTGTCCGAATCACCTGAATCGAACTGGTTCTCGGAGTAGGTGGTACGTGGCACGATGTACTCGTATTATTGATAGCAGGTAGCCGGGAAAGTCGGTTACCCACCTTCTCGCACCGCGTGAAGGTTGCCACCATCCAGTGCCGGGGGAGGTACCGTGCCACTCTCCGAGCACGAGCAGCGCATGCTCGATCAGATCGAGAGCGCTCTCTATGCCGAGGACCCCAAATTTGCCTCCACAGTGCGAGGCGGTCGCATGCGTGCGGCTTCGAGTCGACGAAGAATCCAGGCGATTGCATTGTTCGTCCTGGGTCTCGTTCTGCTCGTCGCGGGCGTTGCGCTTCCGATCAAGCCGGGCGGATTCCCGGTCATCAGCCTGATCGGATTCATTGTCATGTTCGGTGCCGGCGTCCTCATGTTGTGGGGCGGCGGCAAGAAGGCCGAGCAGGGACACAGCGAGGACTCGGATCAGACCGCGACACCCAAGGGTGCAGGACGTGGGCATCCGAAGTCGCGTGGTCCGAACAAGAACGCCGGCGGCGGTTTCTCGTCTCGAATGGAAGACCGATTCCGTAAGCGGTTCGAACAAGAGTAGACACCCTTTCTCTGCACGACTGCGGCGTCACACCTTCTGGTGTGACGCCGCAGTCGTGTGATCGGCCAGTGCTGAGGGGCGACCGCCGCCTCGACCATCGGACTGTCAGCGAATCGTTTCGCGTAGTGGCCCCACCACGTCCCACCCCGGAGCCCCCACTTTCGCCCACATTCGGCAGACCCTTGGGAACTTCAGCGTGAACTTGGGTGTGTAGTGGACATCCCACCTGCACTTATTGCCTGCGGGGGTTCTGTCGGGCGGTAGTTACGGTTGCTTGTCGATGCGACGATCATCACGACCGAAATTTCCCCCACTGCCATTAATGGGGTGTGACCAGTATGTACTTGGCAAATTCTCAGAAAACGCACGAGAATCTGCCTTGAGTGTGGGGGAAAGTGGGGTACTGTGGTGAACAGCGGAGAGCAGAGGTGATCCGCTCGAGTGCAGGACGTTCGACTGTGAACGCAGTGGGAGGTGTCGAGTGTTTCTCGGTACCTACACGCCCAAGCTCGACGACAAAGGGCGACTGACGTTGCCCGCCAAGTTCCGGGAAGCGCTGGCAGGAGGGTTGATGATCACCAAAGGTCAAGATCACAGCCTCGCCGTGTACCCCCGGGAAGAGTTCACGGCACTCGCGCGACGTGCGGCAGCGGCTTCGAGAAACGATCCCGAGGCTCGGGCCTTCGTTCGTGGCCTGGCTGCCGGAACCGACGAGCAGTATGCAGATGCTCAGGGGCGCATCACCCTCTCGGCAGATCACCGGCGATACGCAGGACTTTCCAAGGAATGCGTGGTCATCGGCTCGGTCGACTTCCTCGAGATCTGGGATGCGCAGGCATGGCAGAACTACGTGGACGCGAACGAGGAAAACTACTCGCAAGCGACGGGCGTATCCCTCGGCGGGATCGTTTGACCGCAGTCTCGCGGTGAGTGCCGCGAGGCCTCTGTCCGACGGGACCCTGACGCACTTCCCCAGCGCCAGGTTCCCACTTCGGACAGGGACCCCGAAGCATTCATCCCACCGACGGCCTTCGAGTCGACGGGCAGAGCAGGTAACAGAGAGCAGCAGCGAGGAAGCAGGCCGGAGGACAGCATGGTGGATGACGAGGCAGCAACCGACTCCTCGTCGGCCGGTGCCTTCGGGCACATCCCGGTTCTCCTGAACCGAGCGGACGAGCTCCTCTCTCCGGCACTAACCGGTGTCGACGCAGACGGAACCGGCTCGGTGATGATCGATGCGACGTTGGGTCTCGGCGGTCATTCGGAGCATTTCCTCAGGACATACCCGAAGATGCGGCTGGTGGCGCTCGATCGCGATCCGAATGCACTGCGTATAGCCGCCGAGAGGCTGTCCGATCACGCCGCTCGCGTGACGTTCGTTCACACCCGATACGACGGGATCGTCGCCGCGCTGGAAGAGGCCGGCCTGGCTCCGTACGAGTCGGTGCACGCGATTCTCTTCGACCTCGGCGTGTCGTCGATGCAACTCGACGAGGCCGATCGCGGTTTCGCGTATTCGATCGATGCACCGCTCGACATGCGCATGGACCCGACCATCGGAATCACGGCGGCCGAGGTTCTCAACACGTACTCGCACGGCGATCTGGCCCGCATCCTCAGCACCTACGGGGAGGAGCGCTTCGCCGGGAAGATCGCGTCCGAAGTACTGCGGCAGCGCGAGAAGGAGCCGTTCACGACGAGCGCGGCACTCGTGGAATTGTTGTACCGAACCATTCCTGCGGCCACGCGTCGTACGGGCGGGCATCCGGCCAAGCGCACCTTTCAGGCGCTCCGGATCGAGGTGAACAGCGAACTGGACTCGCTGCGGGCCGCGGTGCCGGCCGCACTCGATGCTCTCGCCGTCGGCGGTCGTGCCGTATTCATGTCGTACCAGTCGCTCGAGGATCGTGTGGTCAAGCAGGAGATCACGCCGCGAGCGAAATCGAAGAGCCCGGAAGGGCTTCCGGTCGAGCTCCCAGGAATGGGGCCGGAGTTTCGAATCGTCACCCGAGGTGCGGAGCGCGCCTCGGAACAGGAAATAGAAGAGAACCCACGATCAGCCCCGGTGCGTTTGCGTGCCGCGGAGAGAATTGCCAGGAGGGCGGCGGCATGACTGTTCAGGTGAGTTCCCCACGTACGCGTGGCGGTCGCCGTTCGAGCGCAGCACAGCGAGCGTACGAGCGACGGACACAGCGGGCCGGTGTGCACAGTGATTCCGGAGTTTCCATGCAGGCGGGGCGGATTCGCGCCGGATCGATGGCCGCACGCATTCCGTTCGTGGCCACCATCATCGGAATGCTGGCCCTCGGTCTGGCCTTGACCCTGCTTCTCACGACTCGTGCGGCGGAGGATTCGTACGGGCTCAGCGAGGCGCGTGACTACAACCAAAGCCTCGTCGAGCAGAAGGCGGCTCTCGAGCGTGACGTCGAGACCGCCAACTCGGCACCGAAGCTGGCCGAGGAAGCTGCCAAGCTGGGAATGGTCCCCGCCGTGGACCCGGCACGTCTGGTCGTGCACCCCGACGGAGCGGTCGAGGTCGTCGGTGAGCCTGCACCCGCATCCGGTGCGCCGGTTGCTCCCCTCAACGCTCCGGCACCGACGAATCAGACGCGGAACACGGTCACCACCCGGACCGACGACGGATCGCAGCGTCAGCGGCCGGCCACACCGGGCCGCTCCGCCACGCCGACTCCCCGCAATGACACGGGGATCCAGGCCGAGGGTGAACAATTGGTTCCCGTGATTCCTTCTACTTCTCCATCCGCTGGTGGTCGCGGGTGACCCGAAGCGCTCCACGAGGTAGGCCAAGGCG
This sequence comes from Rhodococcus sp. NPDC058521, assembly GCF_042719695.1. NCBI lineage: Bacteria > Bacillati > Actinomycetota > Actinomycetes > Mycobacteriales > Nocardiaceae > Rhodococcus > Rhodococcus sp. NPDC058521. Next base: position 132,181 of record NZ_JBHXNL010000009.1, on the reverse strand, counting down.
CCCCAACGCCGGAGGAACGAATTCCTTTCGATTCCGCCGGCGGATGGGGCGTCTTGCCATGTTCGGTGCGCTCGGCCTCGCGGCCGCGCAGCTGCTCTGGGTTCAGGGTGTCGACGCACCCCGACTGTCCGCGGAAGCGGCGAACCAGCGCACCACGACGAAGGTCGACCCGGCATTGCGTGGCTCCATCGACGATCGCAACGGCAATCCAATTGCTTTCACCATGGAAGCGAAGGCGCTGACGTTTCAGCCGAAGCGTGTCGAGAAGGAACTGGACGAGGCTCGCAAGAAGAGTCCGGAAGCACCGGAGGTCGACGAGCGACTCGAAGCGATCGCCAAGGAGATCCACGACAAGCTCGGCGACGCCGCACCGGAGAAGGACGTCCTCGAGAAGCTGCACAGCGACGAGACCTTCGTGTATCTGGCTCGCAGCGTCGATCCGGCAATTGCCGCCGAGATCAGCGACAAGTACAGCGAGGTGGGTCTCGAACGGCAGGACATCCGTGAGTACCCCGGCGGCTCGCTCGCCGCGAACCTGGTGGGCGCCACCGGGTGGGACGGTCACGGCCTTCTCGGCCTCGAGGACGCGATGGACTCGACCCTGGCAGGCACCGATGGTTCGGAAACCTACGACCGAGGATCGGACAACGCGGTCATTCCCGGAAGCTGGCGAGACAAGCAACCGGCAGTCGACGGTTCGAGCGTCGAGCTGACCATCGACTCCGACCTGCAGTACTACGTTCAGCAACAGGTGCAGTTGGCCAAGGACAAATCCGGGGCCAAGAACGCTTCGGCGGTAGTGCTGGATGCCAAGACGGGCGAGGTGCTGTCGATGTCGAACGACGGTACATTCAACCCCGCGATCGGGGTGGGCAACAACCCGCGCACCGCCGAGATGGGCAATCTGCCTGTGAGCACACCGTTCGAGCCCGGATCGGTGAACAAGATCATCACCGGAGCCGCCGCGATCGAGTACGGCCTCACCAAGCCGGACGAGGTCTTGCAGGTTCCCGGCAGTATTCAGATGTCGGGTGTGACGGTGAAGGATGCGTGGGAGCACGGTGTGGTGCCCTACACCACGACGGGAATCTTCGGTAAATCGTCGAACGTCGGAACGCTCATGCTCGCCCAGCGAGTCGGTGAGGACCGCTTCGCCGACATGTTGAAGAAGTTCGGACTCGGTCAGCGCACCGACGTCGGCCTGCCCGGCGAGAGCGGTGGCAGCGTCCCACCTCGAGACCAGTGGTCCGGCGGTACGTTCGCCAATCTGCCGATCGGGCAGGGCCTCTCGATGACATTGCTGCAGATGACGGGGATGTACCAGGCCATCGCCAACGACGGTGTGCGGGTGCCCCCACGAATCGTCAAGGCCACGACGGACGCCGACGGTGACCGCACCGAGACGGAGCGCCCCGAAGGCGTCGAGGTCGTGAGTCCGGAAACGGCGCGCACGGTGCGCGACATGTTCCGCTCGGTCACGCAGCAGGACCCCACCGGTGTGCAGCAGGGGACGGGTGCCGGTGCGGCGGTCGACGGATATCAGATAACCGGCAAGACGGGCACCGCGCAACAGGTCGATCCCGCCTGCGGCTGTTACTCGAACTCCGATTACTGGATCACCTTCGCCGGCATCGCACCGGCAGACGATCCCCGGTACGTGGTCGGGATCATGCTCGATGCGCCGCAGCGTGGCACCGACGGCTCGGGTGGAGCGTCGGCGGCGCCGCTGTTCCACAACATTGCCTCGTGGATGCTTCAGCGCGACAGTGTGCCGATGTCACCCGATCCGGGCCGTGAGCTCGTGTTGCAGGCCGACTGACGGTAGTCGGCGTGCAGGTACCGCTTGCCGACTCCAGGTTCTTCGGCAGGCGCGGTAATCTGACACGTCGACATAGCGTCGGGTGCCCACCGAGTGGGTCGACCTGCATTTGTTCGCCGACCGACCGATGAACGACGTCCGAGACCTCGGATGTCCGAGAGGAGCCAGGTGCCCGAGCCGACCCGTTCTCAGTCGTCGCCGAGTTCGGTAGGTGCCGTCACGAATCTTCGCCCCGAACGCCCGGTGAACACCGCCATCGTCGATCTCGCTGCCCTGACCGGTACGCGGATCGAGTGGGTCGGAGCGAAGCCGGAAACCGGCGAGGGCTCCGTCACGGTCACCGGAATCGATTTGCGGGCGCAGGCGATTCTCGCTGGTGACCTCTTCGCAGCCCTGCCGGGAGCGCGTGTCCATGGCGCACGGTTCGTGTCAGAGGCCGTTTCGCAGGGCGCGCGGGCAGTACTGACGGACGACGCTGGATTCGAATTGGTGAAGCAGACCGGCGTGGACGTCGAGGTTCCGTTCCTTCTGCACGAAAATCCGCGTGCGCTCCTGGGAGCGGTTTCCGCCACCATTTATGGACATCCGACCGAGAAGATGACGGTCATCGGGATCACCGGGACATCGGGGAAGACGACCACTTCCTATCTGGTGGAGGCGGCGATCGCTGCGGGTGGACACACGCCGGGGCTGGTCGGAACGATCGAGACACGCATCAAGGGAAACCGGGTGCCGAGTGCCCTGACCACGCCCGAAGCACCCCAACTGCATGCCCTGTTCGCGGTGATGCTCGAACAGGGCATCGACACGGCCGTCATGGAGGTGTCGAGTCATGCTCTGGCTCTGGGGCGCGTGGACGGGGTCCGGTTCGCCATCGGCGCCTTCACCAACCTGTCGCAGGATCACCTGGACTTTCACCGCGACTTCGAGGACTACTTCGCCGCGAAGGCGCGTCTGTTCGACGGAGATTCTCCCGTTCGAGCGCGCAAGGCCGTCGTATGCGTCGACGACGAATGGGGTCGCCGCATGGCCGGCATCGCACGGGACGCGGGCGCCGAGGTCGTCACCGTCGCCACGACCCCGGTCGAACCGTCGCAGCCAGCGCAGCCGGCGGACTGGCGCGCGAAGGGCGGCAGCCTCGACACGACTGGTATGCAGAGCTTCGACCTCGTGGATCCGGCCGGCTGCTCGAGCGTCGTGAAGTTGCGTCTGCCAGGTGACTACAACGTGGCCAACGCCAGCCTTGCGGTCGCGGTGGCGGAGGCGGCCGGGGTTCCGGAGGCAGACGCCATCGGCGCGTTGGCTTCCGTCGACGTGCCCGGCCGCGTCCAACGGGTGGACCGCGGTCAGGACTTTCTGGCGGTCGTCGACTACGCCCACAAGCCCGCGGCGCTCGGTGCCGTCATCGGAACCCTTCGTGGACAGTCTTCCGGCCGACTGGCGGTGGTCGTCGGTGCAGGCGGCGACCGGGACAAGGCCAAACGCGAGCTGATGGGGGCAGTATCCGCTCGCGGCAGCGAGTTGTTGATCGTCACCGACGACAACCCGAGGACCGAGGACCCGGTCACGATTCGCGATGCCGTCCGTGGTGGAGCGGAAGACGTTCCGGTGGAGGAACGCGGTGAGATTCGTGAGGTGGCGGACCGTGCGGCCGCAATCGCGGCCGCCGTCGAGTGGGCACACCCTGGTGACGTCGTCCTCGTGGCCGGCAAGGGCCACGAAACGGGGCAGGAGGTGGACGGCGTGAAGCACCCGTTCGACGATCGTGAGGTTCTCGCCGACGCTATCGACCGAAGAATCGGAGGCGGGAAATGATCCCGATGACCCTCGCACGCATTGCCGAGACGGTCGGCGGGCGTCTGTCGAACGTCGTCGATCCGTCGCAGGTGGTGACTGGGAGCGTCGAGTTCGATTCGAGGAAGATCGGCCCCGGTGGACTGTTCCTTGCTCTTCCGGGGGCTCGCGTCGACGGCCACGATCACGCTGCTGCGGCAGTGGCGGCGGGCGCCGTGGCGGTGCTGGCCGCGCGCGATGTCGGGGTGCCCGCAATCGTGGTGCCGCCGCTTCGATCGGCCGATGCCAGCCGCGCGATGGCGCTCGAGCACGACAGCGACGGATCCGGCGCTGCTGTCCTCGAAGCACTTGCTGCGTTGGCGCACACCGTGGTCGAGGAATTGACCTCTCGCGGGCTGACCGTGGTGGGTGTCACAGGGTCGGCAGGTAAGACTTCGACGAAGGATCTGATGGCGTCGGTGCTGAGTCCGCTGGGCTCGGTGGTGGCTCCGCCCGGGTCCTTCAACAACGAACTGGGGCACCCGTGGACAGCGCTGCGTGCGGATGCAGACACGAAGTTCCTCGTACTCGAGCTGTCGGCTCGTGGAACCGGGCACATCGCCGCGTTGGCCCGGACCGCCCCACTCAAGCTGGGTGTCGTCCTCAATGTGGGCACCGCGCATCTGGGTGAGTTCGGGTCTCGTGAGGCGATCGCGTCCGCGAAGGGGGAGCTTCCGGAATCCTTGCCGTCCGCCGAGCACGGTGGAGTGGCAGTCCTCAATGCAGACGACCCGCTCGTGGCGGAGATGGCCGAGCGAACCTCCGCACGAGTGGTACTCGTAGGCCGTTCGGACGCCGCACAGATCAGGGCGACGAACGTCCGCCTCGACGAGCAGGCACGGGCGAGTTTCACCCTCGTGGCACCGTCGGGTAGCTCGCCGGTGGACTTGTCGGTGCACGGTGAACATCAGATCGGCAACGCGTTGTCGGCGGCTGCGGTCGCCCTCGAATGCGGCGCGACCGTGGAGCAGGTGGCCGCCGCGCTGTCCGGTGCCTCCGCGGCGTCGGAACGACGGATGGATGTGCGAGATCGCGCAGACGGGGTCACCGTCGTCAACGATTCCTACAACGCCAACCCGGACTCGATGCGCGCGGCTCTCAAGGCGCTCGTGTCGATGGCTCGGTCGAGTCGGCATGGAAAACGCCGAAGTTGGGCGGTGCTCGGTGAAATGGCGGAGTTGGGCCCGGAATCGGTGGTCGAGCACGATGCGATCGGGCGTTTGGCCGTTCGGCTCGACGTCAGTCGGCTGATCGTCGTGGGAACCGATCGCCCGGCGCGAGCGCTGCACCAGGGAGCCATCATGGAAGGCTCCTGGGGTGACGAATCGATGATCGTGCCGGACATCCCCGCTGCGATCGCCGCGCTCGAGGCCGAGTTGGCACCCGGTGATCTGGTGTTGGTGAAGGCGTCACAGTCGATTGGACTGTGGGAAGTTGCAGAGGCAGTGCTGGCCGACGACGATCAGCGCACGAAACAGACGGAAACCGGTTCGGAGGAAGCACGGTGAGACAGATCCTCTTTGCGGCAGGTATTGCGCTTGCCGTGTCGATTCTGCTGACGCCAGTGTTGATCAAAGCGTTCTCGCGGCAGGGATTCGGTCAGGAGATCCGGGTCGAGGGGCCCAAGACCCACCAGTCCAAGCGCGGTACGCCGACGATGGGTGGCGTCGCCATCCTTGCCGGCCTGTGGGCGGGCTATTGGGGATCACACCTGATCGGTATCGGGTACGACGCGGACGGCCCCTCCGCGTCGGGGCTTCTCGTGCTCGGATTGACCACGGCGCTCGGCGGCGTGGGATTCCTCGACGACTTCATCAAGATTCGCAAGCAGCGAAACTTGGGGCTGAACAAGACTGCCAAGCTCGTGGGTCAGCTCGTCGCAGCGGTGATCTTCGGCATCCTGGCTCTTCAGTTCCGTGGTGGCGGCGCGAATTCCCTCACCCCGGGTAGCACGAACCTGTCGTACGTCCGCGACATCACCACCGTGACTCTCGGTTCGCTCGTGTTCGTCGCCTTCTGTTATCTGCTGGTCAGTGCATGGTCCAACGCAGTGAATCTGACCGACGGTCTGGATGGTCTGGCGGCGGGCTCCATGAGTCTGGTGCTCGGCGCGTACGTCATCATCACCTTCTGGCAGTACCGAAATTCGTGTGAAACCACGCAGGCCATCGGTTGTTACGACGTCCGGGACCCGTTGGATCTGGCCCTGATCTGCGGCGCCGGTGCCGGCGCGTGTATCGGCTTTCTCTGGTGGAACGCGGCACCCGCGAAGATCTTCATGGGTGACACCGGTTCGTTGGCCCTCGGCGGCATGCTCGCCGGTCTGTCCATCACGACTCGCACCGAACTGCTGATGGTCGTGATCGGCGCTCTGTTCGTCGCCGAGGCGGCATCCGTCGTCATTCAGGTCGCTGTTTTCCGGTCGAGCCGCCGTCGTGTGTTCCGAATGGCGCCCTTCCATCACCACTTCGAACTGGCCGGGTGGGCAGAAACCACGGTGATCATCAGGTTCTGGCTGCTCGCGGCCATCGCATCGGCGATCGGCCTCGCGCTGTTCTACAGCGAGTACCTGGCCGCGATCGGAGGCTGAGCGCGTGGTCCACAAGTCGACCGTGGCGGGCCTGGGTTTTCTTCGGGGACGACCCGTTCTGGTTGCGGGTGCCGGGATTTCCGGACGAGCGGTCATCACGCCCCTCGGTGACCTGGGAGCCCAGGTCACCGTCACGGACACGTCGGCCGACGCGTTGGCCCGAAGTGCCGAACTCGGAGCAGAGACGGTTCCGCTCGATCACCTGATCGGTGACGTGGAACGCGTCGGCGAGTTCGCTCTCGTCGTCACCAGTCCCGGATTCCGGCCGGACTCTCCGCTCCTCGCCGCCGCGGCAGGTGCAGGAGTTCCGGTGTGGGGCGACATCGAGTTCTCCTGGCACGTCGATCGAGCGGCACTGTACGGACCGCCACGGCGGTGGCTGGTGGTCACCGGAACGAACGGTAAGACGACAACCACGTCGATGCTGAACTCGATCCTCGGTGCCGCCGGAGTATCCAGCGCAGCCTGCGGCAACATCGGATTGCCGGTACTGGACGCCCTGCGGGCCGAGTCTCCGCGCGCCGAGATTCTCGCTGTGGAGCTCTCGTCTTTTCAGCTCTACTGGGCGCCGTCCGTGCGGCCCGAGGCCGGCGTGGTCCTCAACATCGCGGAAGATCACCTCGACTGGCACGGGGGAATGGCCGGTTACGTGGCGGCCAAAGCCCGTGCCCTCACCGGAGCTGTCGGGGTCGTGGGGCTCGACGATGCGGTTGCGTCGTCCTTGCTGAGCACTTCGCCCGCGGAGCGCACCGTGGGATTCCGGACCGGCCGGCCGGGGCCCGGTGAACTCGGTGTGGAGAACGAACACCTGGTCGATCGCGCCTTCGCGGACTCGGTGCAGCTCGCGCCGGAGAACGGGATTCGGCCGCCCGGCCCGGCAGGTGTGGCGGACGCGTTGGCGGCGGCAGCACTTGCCCGGGCGGTGGGAGTCGAGCCCGAGGCCGTAGCTCGAGGACTGGCCGATCACGTGGTGGGCCCGCATCGAGGTGCCACGGTCGGGGTGTTCGAAGGGGTCACCTACGTAGACGACTCGAAGGCCACCAATCCGCACGCGGCGAAACCGTCGGTTCTCGCGCACGACCGGGTCGTCTGGGTTGCGGGTGGGCTCCTCAAGGGGGCAAGCGTCGACGAGTTGGTACGGGAAGTGGCAAACCGTCTGGTCGGTGTCGTGCTGTTGGGGCGCGATGCGACGCAGATCGCAGATGCCCTGGCACGACACGCGCCGGATGTGCCCGTTGTCCACGTCGACTCGGGAGACGATGCAGGTGTGATCGGAAACGGAGAGGCAGGGCTGAGCGGAGTGCGCCGAGTCCGGCTGCCCGCCGACACGCCAAGCGATTCGGTTATGAATACCGTGGTGCGTGAAGCCGCCACGATGGCTTCGGCGGGCGATGCGGTGGTTCTCGCACCCGCAGCGGCCTCGCTCGACATGTTCACCAGTTACGGGCATCGAGGCGACAGCTTTGCGGCCGCTGCTGCCGCCCTCGCGGCCGAAACCCTTGCGACCGAGATTCCGGACGAATCCGACGTCGGTGGGGCGTGACCATGAGTACGCGGACGACACGTCAACAGACGCCCCGAAAGAAGAGGGCGAGTGCGCAGAGTGCGCCCCGGACGCGGATCAGTGCATGGCTTGCGCGCCCGCTCGCGTCGTTTCACCTCGTCGTCACGATCGCTTTTCTTCTGACGGTGCTCGGGCTCGTCATGGTGTTGTCGTCCTCGAGTGTCGAGGCTTATGCGCGTGAGGGCTCCGCGTACTCGCCGTTCGTGCGCCAGTCGTTGTTCGCAGCGCTCGGGCTGGTCCTCTTCTACGTAGCCCTCCGAATACCGGTTCGCCGGATGCGAGCGCTGTCGTTTCCTGCGTTCGCGGCCACTATCGTGCTGCTGGTTCTCGTTCTGATTCCGGGTATCGGCACCATTCAGCAGGGCACCCGAGGTTGGTTCGTGCTGGGGCCGGTGTCACTGCAACCCGCCGAGTTGACCAAGATCGCGTTGGCACTGTGGGGTGCGCACCTGCTGGCGTCGTTGCGACGCGAGCGAACCGGGATCAAAGAGCTTCTCGTGCCCTTGGTGCCGGCGGCACTGCTCGCCTTCTTCCTCATCATTCTGCAGCCCGACTTCGGCACGACCGTCTCGCTCGGCGTCATTCTGTTGGCACTTCTGTGGTTCGGGGGCCTCCCGCTGAAGATGTTCTTCGGTGTGGTCGGCACCGCCGCTGTCGGCGCGTTGATTCTGGCGCTGACTGCGGGATATCGCTCGGCGCGTGTGCAGGCCTTCTTCAACCCGGGCAATGATCCGCAGGGTATCGGCTACCAGTCCCGGCAGGCGATGTTCTCGCTTGCGGACGGCGGGATCTTCGGGCGCGGGCTCGGTCAGAGTCGTGCGAAGTGGAGTTATCTGCCCAACGCGCACAACGACTTCATCTTCGCGATCATCGGCGAGGAACTCGGCTTTCTCGGCGGCGCGGCGGTGATCGGTCTGTTCGCGCTGTTCGTGTACACCGGTTTGCGGATCGCGGCACGATCGATCGACCCGTTTCTCCAACTTCTCGTGGCCACCGCGACGGTGTGGGTGACCAGCCAGGCGCTCATCAACATCGGCTATGTCGTGGGACTGCTCCCGGTCACCGGTCTGCAGTTGCCGCTCGTGTCGGCGGGTGGCACCTCGACCGCAACGACTCTGTTCATGTTCGGCATCATCGCGAACGCTGCGCGGCACGAACCGGAAGCCGCGGCCGCACTGAAATCCGGTCAGGACGGTCGTTTCGGTCGACTGTTGCGCTTGCCCGTACCCGAGGCATATTCGCCGGTCAGGCCTGCCGCGGTGCGCGCCGCCGCCGTGCGAAGAGCCGAGGATCGGCGGAATGCGGACCGGGGCCGTGCCGGTGGGCGGGGTGCACCCGGCCGCAACCCGAATCGTGGACGCTCGCTCCCGAAAGGAAGATCGTCGGCAGATCCCCGAGGTGCCGGCAGCGGAACCCGAGGTTCGGACCCGCGGGTACGAGGATCGGGCCGGAGGACGGCGGGCGTAGTCGACCCCAGGCGCGCCGACCGCGGGGAGAGAGGAAGGCCGCGGCGCCCGCATGAGGGTGGCCGCGGGCAGTGGAGCTCGGACGGCCGAGCAGGAGAGCGAGGATTTCGTAGGTGAGCGGCGACAAGTCGGCTTTGTCGGTGATCGTGGCCGGCGGCGGTACCGCCGGCCACATCGAACCGGCGCTCGCGGTAGCGGACGCGATCAAGGCAATCGATCCGAACGTGGTCGTGACGGCTCTCGGTACCGAGCGTGGCCTCGAGACGACTCTCGTACCGGCGCGTGGGTATCCGTTGGAGCTCGTCCCGCCGGTTCCGCTTCCGCGGAAGCCGACGATGGATCTGCTGAAACTACCCGCGCGAATCGTGAAGTCGGTACGGCGAACCCGTGCTGTGATGGACGAGACGAATGCCGATGTCGTGATCGGGTTCGGCGGATACGTGGCACTGCCTGCGTATCTGGCAGCGGGCCGCGGACCGCTCCGGCGTCGCAGGAAGATCCCGATAGTCGTTCACGAGGCGAACGCGAGTGCCGGCATCGCGAACAAGATCGGCGCGCGGCGCGCTGCGCGGGTATTGGCGGCTGTCTCAGGTTCCGGGGTGGCGGCGCGCGGGTCCTCCGATGCGGAGATCCTCGGGATCCCGGTACGTTCGTCGATCACCGACCTGGATCGGGGAGCCCTACGCGCGCAAGCTCGCGAATACTTCGGATTGCCCGCCGATGGCCCGGTTCTGCTCGTCTTCGGTGGGTCCCAGGGCGCCCGTTCGCTCAATGTCGCGGTGTCGGGCGCCGCGGAGGCATTCTCACGTGCCGGAATCGCTGTTCTGCACGCCCACGGACCGAAGAACTCGGTCGACGTCGACACCGGTGGTGGGTCGGCGCCCTACGTTGCAGTTCCCTACTTGTCGCGCATGGATCTCGCATATTCGGCCGCGGATGCCGTGGTGTGCCGTTCGGGCGCCATGACGGTGGCCGAGGTGTCGGCAGTCGGACTTCCGGCGGTGTACGTGCCGTTGCCGCACGGTAACGGTGAACAGGAACTCAATGCGCGACCGGTTGCAGTGGCAGGGGGTGGGATGATCGTGGCAGATGCGGAACTGACCTCGGAGTACGTCATCGCGAACATCGTTCCGTTGATGCAGGACGAGACCCGTCTCGAGGAGATGGGCCGCGCCGCGTCGAGCGTGGGACACAAGAGTGCGGCCGACGACGTCGCGCGCATCGCACTCGAAGTGGCCGCGCGTGATTCGAACACGCACGATCCGAACAGGGGAACCCGATGATCGACTTGCCCGCACATCTGGAACGAGTCCACATGGTGGGTATCGGGGGAGCCGGGATGTCCGGGATCGCCCGCATCCTGCTCGCGCGGGGCGGACAGGTGTCGGGTTCGGACGCCAAGGAGAGCCGAGGGGTTCTCGCGCTGCGCGCCCGTGGCGCCGAGGTGCGTATCGGACACGATGCGAGCGCACTCGATCTGCTGCCTGGCGGTCCGACGGCCGTTGTGACCACCCACGCTGCGATCCCGAAGAACAATCCGGAACTCGTCGAAGCAGAACGGCGTGGGATCCCGATCATTCTGCGACCGGCGGTTCTCACGGCTCTCATGGAGGGCAACAGAACTCTTCTGGTTTCGGGCACCCACGGCAAGACGTCCACGACGTCGATGCTCGTCGTCGCGCTGCAGCATTGTGGGGTCGATCCTTCGTTCGCGGTCGGCGGCGAATTGAACGAGGCCGGCACCAACGCGCACCACGGGACCGGGGACGTATTCGTCGCAGAGGCGGACGAGAGCGACGGTTCGTTGCTGCAGTACAACCCGAACGTCGTCGTGGTCACCAACATCGAGGCCGATCATCTCGACTTCTTCGGTACACCCGAGGCCTACGTGCAGGTGTTCGACGATTTCGGGTCGCGACTGCCCGCAGGTGGGTTGCTGGTCGCGTGTCTCGACGATCCGGGCGCGGCCGCATTGGCGAAACGGGTGGCGGCTCGCACCGATTCCGGCATTCGGGTGCTCGGCTACGGATCCGCAGAGGACGCGGACCGCGATCGGGCATTCGAACCGGTCGAGGGCGTGGAGGTCGGCGTGCGTCTGCTCGGATTCGAGGCCCGAGACGTCGGTGGCGTCATGCAGTTCCAGCTGGCGGACGAGGGTTCGCCGCGAACCGTCCGCATGGGCGTGCCGGGCCGGCACATGGCGCTCAACGCATTGGCTGCGCTGCTGTGCGCCCGTGACATCGGCGTGGACGTCGACGAAATAGTCGAGGGTATCGGCGGATTCGGGGGAGTGCATCGCCGATTTCAGTTCACCGGTCGTGAGCGCGGGGTGCGAGTGTTCGACGACTATGCGCACCATCCGACGGAGGTGCGTGCCGTGCTGAGCGCGGCGGCGGATCTGGTCCGTCAGGGCGATACGACGGGCCGAGTGGTCGTCGTGTTCCAGCCGCACCTGTATTCGCGGACCGCCACGTTCGCCGAAGAGTTCGGTGAGGCCTTGTCCTTGGCCGACGAGGTGGTCGTCCTCGACGTGTACGGCGCACGTGAGGAGCCGTTGCCCGGAGTCAGTGGTGCACTCGTGGCTCGGTCCGTGTCGAAACCCGTTCACTATCAACCGGATCTGTCCCTGGCCCCGAGGCAGGTTGCGGGGCTTGCGAGCGCGGGCGACGTGGTGATCACGATGGGAGCGGGTGACGTGACGATGTTGGGTGGCCAGATTCTCGATGCGCTGCGGGCAGTCCCGCAATCCTCGTCCACGTGAGCGCCCGTCAGCGGCCGGAGAGGTCGAGTCGCGGGCGTCGGCCCGACAGCGCACGCTCGCGCACGCGCGCACAGAACCAGCGCAGGGACGCGGTCCGCCGGGCGGCGCTGGAAGCGGAGGCGAAAGTTCGCCCCAGTGGCCGCCGCGGGAACAGCGCCAAGAACGAGGAGGGGGAATCGCAGGGGCCTCGCGCACCGTGGTATCGCCGTCCGAGGTTGATGGTTCCGCTCGTGCTCGTGTGTGTCGTTGCGCTTGCCGCGGTCGCCTGGTTCACGCCGGTGATGTCGGTCCGCGACGTGGAGGTCGACGGAGTCGAAACCGTTTCTTCCGACGAGGTTCTCGCGGTACTCGACGTCCCGCGGGGGCAACCGTTGCTCCGTGTCGACACCGGTGGTGCGGCGGCCCGCGTCGCCCAGATTCCGAAGGTGGAGTCGGTTCGCGTCCAGAGGATGTATCCGTCGACGATTCGGGTCACGGTCACCGAGCGAAAGCCGGTGGTGTTCGTGGATGCCCCGGACGGTACGCACCTGCTTGACAAGGACGCGGTCGACTACGAGGTCGCGCCGCCGCCACCGGGGGTCCCGAGATTGGTCACGCAGTCGCCGGGATTCGGCGATCCGAACACCGAAGCCGCTCTCGAAGTGTTGTCGTCGATGCCCGCGCAACTTCGGGAGCAGGTCGGTGAGGTTTCCGCGGATTCGATCTCGCACATCTCGGCCACCCTGCACGACGGACGCGTCGTCGTCTGGGGAGGGACCGAGAAGTCCGAGCGCAAAGGCGCGGTTACCTTGCCGTTGTTGACCCAGCCGGGGCAGACCTACGACGTGTCGAGTCCCGATCTGCCCACGGTTCGCTGACCACCTGATCCGCGAAACCGGGTGCGAATTCGTCAAATAACCGACGTGTCATCGGCGCGCCTAGTGGCGCAAGCGGATGAGTACCCATAGCGTTTCGCTCCAGTGGCCTACTTGACATAATGCTAACCCTGTGGTTGAGGTTTAGGGTTTGTCGAATCGGACACGAACTATTTTGTACGAGAGCGCGATACACACTCACGGAAGGCGAGAGCCGATGACGCCCCCGCACAACTACCTCGCCGTAATAAAGGTCGTCGGCATCGGCGGCGGCGGCGTGAACGCAGTCAACCGAATGATCGAGCAGGGACTCAAGGGAGTCGAGTTCATTGCCGTCAACACAGATGCCCAAGCGCTGCTGATGAGCGATGCCGACGTCAAACTGGACGTCGGACGTGAGCTCACTCGCGGACTCGGTGCCGGCGCGGATCCCGAAGTGGGACGTAAGGCAGCCGAAGACCACAAGGACGAGATCGAAGAGGTGCTCAAGGGCGCCGACATGGTCTTCGTCACTGCCGGTGAAGGTGGTGGCACCGGAACCGGTGGTGCCCCCGTGGTCGCCAGCATTGCCCGCAAACTCGGCGCACTCACCGTCGGTGTGGTCACGCGCCCGTTCTCTTTCGAGGGCAAGCGACGTGGTGGCCAGGCCGACACGGGAATTCAGTCCCTCCGCGAGTCGTGCGACACCTTGATCGTCATCCCCAACGACCGTTTGCTGCAGCTCGGTGATGCCGCGGTGAGCTTGATGGATGCGTTCCGTAGCGCCGACGAGGTCCTCCTCAACGGTGTCCAGGGCATCACCGATCTCATCACCACCCCCGGCTTGATCAACGTCGACTTCGCCGACGTCAAGGGCGTCATGTCCGGCGCCGGCAGTGCCCTCATGGGCATCGGTTCCTCGCGAGGCGAGGGCAGGGCCATCAAGGCGGCTGAAGCAGCGATCAACTCGCCGCTGCTCGAGGCATCGATGGAAGGTGCACGTGGTTGCCTCCTGTCCATCGCCGGCGGTAGCGACCTCGGACTGTTCGAGATCAACGAGGCCGCTTCGTTGGTGCAGGAAGCTGCTCACATCGACGCGAACATCATCTTCGGAACCGTCATCGACGATTCGCTGGGCGACGAAGTTCGCGTCACGGTTATCGCCGCCGGCTTCGACGGTGGTACCCCGACTCGCAACCCGGTCGAGGCCGGTGCCGTGGGGCGCAACGCAATCGGTGCAGGCCGTGCAGGCGAGGTCGGCCAGACGGCGGACCGCGAGCGTGAACGTCCGGCAGAGCCGGTCTCGGTCACTCGGGAGACGATCGCATCGCCCTCCGGTTCACACGCAGGCCCGAGTCATGGTTCGAACCACGGTTCGAGCAACCTGCCTCCGGTAACCGGCCGCGGCGAGCAGCGCGCCGCTCCCGTTGTGGAAGAAGACGGCGAGGACGAGGTAGACGTACCTTCCTTCATGCGTCGTTGAGTGTCGAATCGGTAGGCTCGGTGGACGTGAGCGAATCGTCTGTGAAGCCCGTACCGACCGACACGCCGAATTTTCGGGTTCGTCGAGTCGTCACCTCTCGTTCGGGTGGCGTCTCGGCGGAGCCGTACGGCTCGTTCAACCTGGGGGACCACGTAGGTGACGACCCAGTGGCAGTGGAGGCCAACCGTCGTCGGCTCGCGCGGGAGATCGGCGTCCCGTTCGACCATCTGATCTGGATGGAGCAGATTCACAGCCGAAACGTCACGGTTGTGTCCGGTCCGTCCGATAGTCCGATCGAAGCAACCGATGCACTGGTGACGACGGTCCCCGGTCTGGCGCTCGCGACGTTGAGTGCGGACTGTGTGCCGGTCCTGCTGTCGGACGACGAAGCGGGCGTGATCGCCGCGGTGCACGCGGGGCGAATCGGCGCTCGAATCGGAATTGTTCCGCGGGTGCTCGACGTGATGGTGGAGCAGGGCGCACGTCGCGAACGTATCGGCGCCTTCATCGGCCCGGCGGCCAGTGGGCGCCAGTACGAAGTGCCGGCAGACATGCAGGCGGACGTCGAACGTCATCTGCCGGGCAGTGCAACGCGCACCGCCAAGGGCACTCCCGGACTCGATCTGCGTGCGGGCCTACGCCAGCAACTTCTCGACGCGGGGATCTCCGGTGTCGCGGAAGATCCGCGATGCACCATCGAGGACGAAACACTGTTCAGTCACCGTCGCGAAGCCCTGACCGGGCGCTTGGCGGCCGTGATCTGGATGGATCGCGGGTCCGTGTCGTGAACACGGCACAGGATGCGGATCGGTCGGAGGAGATCGCGGCAGCACTCACGTCGGTCCGCGAACGCCTCACCGCCGCATGTACTTCGGCAGGTCGTGACCCCGCAGAGGTGCAACTCCTTCCGGTCACCAAGTTCTTCCCCGAGTCGGATGTTCGGATCCTCTACGACCTCGGATGCCGTGAGTTCGGTGAGTCGCGTGAGCAGGAGGCGACCGCGAAAGTCGACGAGTTCGCAAAGTTCCGTGCCGATTCGGACGTTCGTTGGCACATGATCGGCCACCTCCAGCGAAACAAGGCCAAGGCGATTGCTCGGTGGGCGTACGCGATTCATTCCGTCGACAGCCCGCGTCTGGTGACTTCGCTCGACAAGGCGGTGTCGATCGCCCTCGACGAAGGTCAGCGAACCGCACCACTCGAAGTTCTGGTACAGGTGAGTCTCGATGGGGACCCGCATCGCGGGGGAGTGCCGGTCGCGGAGTTGGAAGAACTTGCCGCGCAGGTGGAGTCGCGTCCGGCGTTGAGACTGTCCGGACTGATGGCGGTTCCGCCACTCGGATCGGACGCCGAGCAGGAGTTCGAACGTCTCGCATCCGTTCGCCGGGACTTCCTCGTGGATCACCCGCATGCGACGAATCTCTCATCCGGTATGACGAATGATCTCGAACATGCTGTGCGACATGGATCGACCTGCGTGCGTGTCGGAACCGCGCTGTTGGGAGCCCGCCCTATAACCTCGAGGTGATCGCCGAGGTGATCGCCCAACCCGTCCACACTGCGACCGGTCGTAGTCGGAAGAAGTCCGTCGCGCCAAGGAAGGTCGATCAATGAGCAACCTGCACAAGTTCAAGGCTTACTTCGGCATGGTCCCCCTCGACGACTACGAGGACGACTACCTCGACGAGCCCGACACTCGCCGCCCCTCCCGTGGTGGCCGCGACCCGTACCTCGATCGTGACGATCGTGACTTCGCGGAGCCCGGATTCGCGAAGGGTGGATACGCGCCGTCGCGGCACGACGACCTCGACGACGAGTTCGACCGGTACGAAACGGTTCCCCGTCACGCCGCACGCGCCGAGGCGGTTCGCTCGGTTCGGCCGGGTCCGGGGTCTGCGGTGCGCGCCGGCGGTACTCGTGGTGCGCTCGCGGTGGACTCTCGCCCCGAGCGTGTCGAATCTCGGCGCGGTCCGCTGTTCGACGAGGGCGGACCCTTGTCGAAGATCACCACTTTGCGTCCGCGCGATTACGGTGAGGCCCGAACGATCGGTGAGCGATTCCGTGACGGCACGCCGGTGATCATGGATCTTGTGGAGATGAGCAACGCGGACGCGAAGCGTCTCGTCGATTTCGCCGCCGGCCTTGCCTTTGCGCTTCGTGGATCTTTCGACAAGGTGGCCACCAAGGTGTTCCTGCTGTCTCCTGCCGATATCGACGTGTCGGCGGAAGAGCGTCGCCGCATCGCGGAGACCGGTTTCTACAGCCAGAAGTAGTGCTGGGTACGGTGCGATCGGTCAAATGACGAACAGAGGAGCAGGGTGAGCGTTAGCTCAGGTGGTAGCGCCATGCTCGACGTGGCGCCGTCCCTTCCTTTGATAGCGACGGAGATGTCGGGCAGAGTGTGGGTGTGGCCTTGTTCTCGGTGATCTACCTGTTGCTGTTCATCTTCTGGCTTCTACTCATAGGCAGGATCGTCGTCGAGTTCATTCGCAACTTTGCGCGAGACTGGCGGCCGACGGGCTTCGTGGTGGTTGTGCTCGAAGCGATCTTCACTGTGACCGACCCGCCTGTGAAGCTCTTGCGCAGGCTGATTCCGCCCATTTCGTTGGGTGGCGTTCGGCTGGATCTGTCCATCATGGTGTTGCTGTTCATCGTGTTCATACTCATGTCCGTCGTTCAGGCGCAGGCGCGTGCCACGGGAATGGTGTGACAGAATGGACCCCATTGCACCAGTGATGGTCCGCCATTGCGTACGATGCGTTGTAACTGAATGCTTGCTAGACCGCCGAAATGACGCGTGAAGGGATCCTTCCATGCCGCTGACTCCAGCTGATGTGCACAATGTCGCGTTCAGCAAGCCTCCTATCGGGAAGCGTGGCTACAACGAGGACGAGGTCGATGCCTTCCTCGACCTCGTCGAGCAGGAGCTTTCTCGACTGATCGAGGAGAACGCCGATCTCCGCCAGCGAGTCGGTGAACTCGACAAGGAGTTGGCCGACGCGAAGAAGGCTCCTCGTGGTGCGGCAGCCGCATCCGGTTCCGCCGCTGCAGCAGCTACCTCGCAGGCCAAGTCCGAGCCCGCTCGTACGGAGCAGCCCAAGGCTGCTCCGGCCCCCACGGCGGCGACGCCCGTTGCCGCAGCCGCGCCGCAGGCGCAGGCAGCGGGTCAGCAGGGCGGGGACCCGCATATGCAGGCGGCCAAGGTGCTCGGCCTCGCGCAGGAGATGGCGGACCGCCTCACCAACGACGCGAAGACCGAGTCCGAGCAGCTCCTCGGAAATGCCCGAACCAACTCGGAGCAGCTCGTCACCGACGCCCGTACGCGGTCGGAGTCGATGGTCGCCGATGCTCGTCAGAAGTCCGAAGCACTGCTGAGCGATGCGCAGACCCGGTCCGACACACAGCTGCGGCAGGCCAAGGAGAAGGCAGACGCACTCCAGGCCGATGCGGAGAAGAAGCACACCGAGATCATGGCGACGATCAACCAGCAGCGTTCGGTGCTGGAGGGTCGTATCGAGCAGCTCAAGACGTTCGAGCGCGAGTACCGCGTACGCCTGAAGTCGTACCTCGAGTCGCAACTCGAAGAGCTCGAGCAGCGAGGGTCGGCTGTTCCGGTCGACGGCGGGCAGGATTCGTTCGCACAGGGTGGTTCACAGACGAACTACAACCAGTCGTCCTACGCAAAGGGCAACAGCTGACCGAAGGGATGCGGGGCGGCTGCGCCGGATAGAGGTGAACCGTGCTGGTCATGACACTGATCTTGGCAGGTACAGGGTTTGCACTGTTGGTGATCGCCCTGATGACGGGTTCGGTGGTGTGGGCCTGGGGCTGCATCATCGTGTGTGTCGCCGGCGCCGTTCTCTTGCTCGTAAGTGCCTTGACGGGCAAGAAGACGGTGTCGGACAGCACGTCGGGTACTCGAGAGCCCCGAGAGCCCGGACTGGGTCGGCATTCGCCCCCGGCCTCCGACAGATGATTCCTTCGGGCAGATGATCCGTTCTCGGTCGACCGAGGCACTTCGGTCGACCGGAGTGGTGGTCGACTAGACTGCAACAGGCGATGATCCGGCAATCACCGGGGAGTATTCGGAAGAACGGTCGGAAAATGCTGCTCGCGAGCATTTCCGGCTCAGTAGAACCGAACGGGTGGACCCGTAACAGTCCTGTACCGAGAGGCTTCTCTTCGGAGAAGCAAGCGGGGTGGTACCGCGGTGTCGGCGCACGTGCGCCGGACGTCGTCCCCGTGCCGAGTGAGCCAGGCACGAGGGAGCAGAGCGATGACAGAATCTCGACCCGTCGAAGAGTCGTCGACCAAGAACACCTACCCGCGGGTGAGCTACGGCGCACCCCGTGATTCGAGTGTGCGATTCGCGCAGCTCGAGCAGGAAGTTCTGGCCGGATGGGAAGCCGACGACACTTTCCGGGCATCGGTAGCGCAGCGCAGTGGCGCGGAGGAGTACGTCTTCTACGACGGCCCTCCGTTCGCCAACGGTCTGCCGCACTACGGGCACCTCCTGACCGGTTACGTGAAAGACCTCGTACCACGCTTCCAGACGATGCGCGGCAAGCGCGTCGAGCGTCGTTTCGGTTGGGACTGCCACGGTCTGCCGGCCGAACTCGAGGCCGAGAAGCAACTCGGGATCAAGGACAAGTCCGAGATCGATTCGATGGGCCTGGCGAAGTTCAACGATTACTGCCGGGAATCGGTTCTGCGGTACACCGACGAGTGGCGCGACTACGTCACGCGGCAGGCGCGCTGGGTCGACTTCGACAACGACTACAAGACGCTCGACCTGGACTTCATGGAGTCGGTCATGTGGGCGTTCTCGGAACTCCACAAGAAGGGCCTGATCTACCAGGGCTTTCGGGTGCTCCCGTACAGCTGGTACGAGCAGACCCCGTTGTCGAACCAGGAGACGCGGCTCGACGATGCCTACAAGATGCGTCAGGATCCGGCGCTGACGGTCGACATGCCGCTCAGTGGGGACGGACCGCTCAGCGGCGCCAACGCGATCATCTGGACCACGACTCCCTGGACGCTGCCGTCGAACCTCGCGGTCGCCGTGCACCCGGACATCGACTACGTGCAGGTTGCCGTGGACGGCAAGCGGTACGTACTCGCCAAGGATCGGCTCGCGCACTACTCGCGCGAGCTCGGTGAGTCACCCGAGGTGGTCTCGGAGCACAAGGGTTCCGAACTCGTCGGCCTGTCCTACGACCCGCCGTTCGATTTCTTCCTCGGCCACGAGAACGCCCACCGAGTGATCGCGGCGGACTATGTGACCACCGAATCCGGCACCGGCGTCGTGCACCTTGCACCCGCGTTCGGTGAGGAGGACATGGAGTACTGCACTGCCAACGGCAT
Source organism: Rhodococcus sp. NPDC058521 (assembly GCF_042719695.1). Taxonomy (NCBI): domain Bacteria; kingdom Bacillati; phylum Actinomycetota; class Actinomycetes; order Mycobacteriales; family Nocardiaceae; genus Rhodococcus; species Rhodococcus sp. NPDC058521. The sequence continues at coordinate 112,468 of NZ_JBHXNL010000009.1, read as the reverse complement.
CTCGGTGGTTCAGCCTCTCGACGCCGGCGGCCGATTCACCTCGATGGTCCCGCCGTACGAGGGTGTCCAAGTTTTCGATGCGAACCCGCAGATCATCAAGGATCTGAAGGCGGCTGGAAAGTTGCTGCGGCACGAGACGATCGAGCACTCCTACCCGCACAGTTGGCGGAGTGGCCAGCCTTTGATCTATATGGCCGTGCCGTCATGGTTCGTGGCGGTCACGAAGTTCCGTGACCGGATGGTGGAACTGAATCAGGACATCACCTGGGTGCCCGAGCACATCAAGGACGGCCAGTTCGGAAAGTGGCTGGCAGGGGCACGCGACTGGAACATCAGCCGAAACAGGTACTGGGGCAGCCCGATCCCGGTCTGGATGTCGGATGATCCCGAGTATCCGCGCACCGATGTGTACGGGTCGCTCGACGAGCTCGAACGGGACTTCGGAGTTCGCCCGACCGATCTGCACCGGCCCGTGATCGACGAACTGGTCAGGCCGAACCCGGACGATCCGACCGGGCGTTCGATGATGCGCCGGGTTCCGGAGGTGCTCGACTGCTGGTTCGAGTCCGGTTCGATGCCGTTCGCCCAGGTGCACTATCCGTTCGAGAACACCGACTGGTTCGACAGTCACAACCCGAGCGACTTCATCGTCGAGTACAACGGTCAGACTCGTGGTTGGTTCTACAACCTGCACGTCCTGGCGACCGCGCTGTTCGATCGGCCGACATTCCGGACCGTGGTGGCCCACGGCATCGTGCTCGGCGACGACGGTTTGAAGATGAGCAAGTCGAAGGGCAATTACCCCGATGTCAAGGAGGTGTTCGATCGGGACGGGTCGGACGCCATGCGGTGGTTCCTGATGTCGTCTCCGATCCTGCGCGGCGGGAACCTCGTGGTGACGGAGCAGGGCATCCGCGAAGGTGTTCGGCAGGCGCTGTTGCCGCTGTGGAATGCGTGGAGCTTCCTGCAGTTGTATGCGCCCGAGTGCGGCACGTGGCGGACGGATTCCACGAATGTTCTCGACCGCTACATACTCGCCAAGCTCGCGCAGACACGCGACGTCATCACCGATGTTCTCGAGGTAAACGACATCGCGGGCGCCTGCGACGAACTCCGAACCTTCTGTGACGCCCTCACCAACTGGTACGTGCGTCGGTCGCGTTCGCGGTTCTGGGACGAAGAATCCGAGGCGTTCGACACCCTGCACACGGTGTTGGAAGTGGTGACGCGACTCTCCGCGCCCTTGCTTCCGCTTGTCAGCGAAGTGATCTGGCGAGGGTTGACCGGCGGACGATCGGTGCATCTGGCGGCATGGCCTTCCGAGGACGAGCTGCCCTCCGACCCTGAGCTCGTCACCTCGATGGACGAGGTGCGGTCGGTGTGCTCGACCGTGCTCGGCCTACGCAAGGCTCAGAACCTTCGCGTCCGTCTTCCTCTTCCCGAAGCGACGGTGGCAACGCCGGACGCCGAGCGTCTGCGCCCCTTCCTGGGGTTGATCGCGGACGAAGTGAACGTGAAGAAGGTCGACGTCAGCACCGACGTCGCCGCGCGTGGACGTTTCGAGCTTGTGATCAACGCTCGTGCAGCGGGTCCGCGTCTCGGCAAGGATGTCCAGACCGTCATCAAAGCGGTGAAGGCGGGGGAGTGGACCGAGAACTCCGAGGGCATCGTGACGGTGTGGCCTGGCCGCTCCACCGGCTCGGCGGACGCGGCCGGTATCGAACTGTTGCCGGAGGAGTACACGCAGCGTCTGGTGGCGGCGGAGCCCGAATCGACGGCAGCGCTTCCAGGCGGTACCGGATTGGTGGTTCTCGATTCCACGGTCACCGAGGAACTGGAATCCGAGGGCTGGGCCAAGGACCGGATTCGTGAACTGCAGGACGCGCGACGCGCGGCAGGATTCGACGTCTCGGATCGGATCCGTGTGGTCCTCGACGTGCCCGCGAACAGGATCGAGTGGGCACGTGAGCATCGCGATCTCGTTGCCGGTGAAATCCTGGCAGTCGACCTCACGTTCGACACGCTCTCGGCCGACGACGGTGTCGTCGAACTCGGAGAGGGTGTGAGTGCACGTCTCGAAAGGGCGTGATGTCGGTGTGGCGCGGTAGCTTCGGTCCGTGAGTCGGCGAGCTGGCATGAGTCGTCGCTGGGTCCTCCATCTCGACATGGATGCGTTCTTCGCGTCGGCCGAGCAGTTGACACGGCCCACGCTCCGCGGCCGTCCGGTCCTCGTGGGAGGACTCGGCGGCCGCGGAGTGGTGGCCGGCGCGAGTTACGAGGCGCGAGTCCACGGGGCGCGATCCGCGATGCCGATGCATCAGGCCAAGCGACTGGTGGGTGGTTCGGTGGTGGTGCTGCCGCCACGCGGGGCGCTGTACGGCCTGCTCAGCAAGGCGGTATTCGACATCGTGCGGTCGAGGGTCCCGGTCGTCGAGCAGCTGTCCGTGGACGAAGCTTTTCTGGAACCGAGCGAACTGCACGATGCCTCGCCGCAGGCCGTGCTCGAATTCTGCGAGGGCCTGCGGGAGACCGTGCGCGGCGAGACCGGCCTCGTGGCCTCTATCGGGGCAGGTTCCGGCAAACAGGTGGCGAAGATCGCGTCCGGCCTCGCGAAGCCGGACGGGGTTCGGGTGGTCTCACCGCAGCAGCAGCACTCGGTCCTCGATTCCTTGCCGGTACGAGCATTGTGGGGAATCGGACCGGTAGCCGAGGACAAGCTCCGGCGGTTGGGCATCGACACGATCGGTGGATTCGCCGCGACCCCGGAGTCCGAGGTCGCCTCGATCCTCGGCGGCACTGTGGGGCCCGGGCTGCATCGGCTCGCGAAGGGTATCGACGACCGCCCGGTTGCAGAGCGCGCGGAATCAAAGCAGGTCAGCGCCGAAACCACCTTCGCCTCGGACATCATGACTCTGGCCGAATTGCGTCTCGCCGTGGATTCGGCGGCGGGTTCGGCGTTCATCCGGCTGCACAAGGACGGTCGGGCCGCGCGGACTGTCGTGGTGAAACTGAAGAAGGCCGACATGAGTGTGCTGACCAGGTCCACGACGTTGCCGTACGCCACCCTCGATCGGCAGGTGCTCGTCGCCGCGGCCCAACGACATGTCATGGATCCGCTCGAGATCGGCCCGGTTCGGCTCGTCGGTGTCGGCTACTCGGGATTGTCCACGGTTCGACAGGGATCGCTGTTCCCTGAACTGGACCTCGAGGTTCCCGGGTACTCGACGACCAGCGAAGTGTCGGATTCGGGAGACGGCGGGCGTGAATCCGCGCCGACCGCACACGAGCACCAGCGGTGGCACGCCGGTGTCGATGTTGTACACGTCGAGTACGGTCACGGATGGGTCCAGGGTGCCGGACACGGAGTGGTGACAGTTCGCTTCGAGACGCGTACCAGTGGACCGGGCGTTGCACGTACGTTCGACGAGGGCGACGAACGCCTCGAACGGGCAGGAGTCGAAGGCTCCCTGTTGTGAGGGTGCCCTTTGCTGCACAGGCCTTACTGTTGGGTAAGGTTGGCCCGAGCAGTATCTCGATGATTGGATCTCGGGGGAAATACGGACCCCGGGAAAACTCGACAAAGAAGGACACTGAGTTGAAGCTTCGTAAGATGACGATCGCCGGAGTTGCGATCGCCGCCGCACTGACCATGTCCGCTTGTTCGGATGATTCCGACAGCTCGGCAGAGGACACCACGAGCTCCGCAGCTGCCACCACCTCGGAGGAGGCTGCCGCCGAGGTCGAGGTTCCCACCGCCGCCGAGCTGAACGCACTGCTGGTCAAGGGCCTCGACCCCGCCACGCCGCTCGAGGAGAAGACCACGATGGTCGAGGGCTCCGAGGAGGACCCCGAGCTCATCAACCAGGTCGCCGCAGCTGCTCAGCAGTTCGGTGCCGAGGTCGAGGTGCTCGACCCGGTCGTCGACAACGGCGACGGAACCGCCTCCGGCCAGCTTCAGCTGACCGTCAACGGTGAGGTTCAGCAGGGTGGTCTCGCTGCCATCTTCATCCCGAGCGAGGACGGATCCTGGAAGCTCTCCAAGACCACGGCATGCCAGATCGTCAACATGGCGCAGCTGCAGTCGCCGGCGTGCCCGGCTGCCTGACGGCAACCCCGACTCCCTGACGGGAGTGACACGCAAAGTGCCGGCACTCACCATCTGGTGGGTGCCGGCACTTCGTCGTTCACGGCTCGTTCACGAGGCAGGTCGGACGGCGACCTTCTCCACCGCCTTCTTCGTCGTGTCGGCGAAGACACCGGGGTCGATCTCGGTCTGGCCCGCCGCAGCCATCTGAACGATGTTGTTGCCCACGACGGCGATCACGACGTCCGAGGTCAGCGTTAACCCTTCACTCGACGTGACCAGACGAAATGCCACCGACGCATCGCCGACGGGCTCTTGGTCCCGCGCTCCGAGGCGGTAGGTGATATCGATCCCGTCCACATCGGTTCCGGTGTATTCGCCGCAACGGCTCAGGGTGTCCTGGACGGTCTCGAAAGCGCGTGCAGTGGCTTCGTTGTCGCCGTACGACGCGATGTCCTGATCGAAGCTCGAGAAGTTCGGTCCCGAGAACATGCTCGACGCCGACCCGACGGCGCCCGCGGACTGCTGCGCGACAGGCGCGAGCACCGCCGCGCACTCCCGCGGGTCCGTTGCGGATTTGTCGGTCTCCGAGGTGTCGTCAGCCGGCGGTAGACCCAGGTCCTGTTCGGGATCGGGCAGTGGTACGAAACCGACGGGCAGCTCGGCGGCGGTCAAGAGCAGCGGCCGTAGCGCCTCGTCGCCGAGTCCGGGCGCGGCCGAATCGTTCGAAGGCACGGTCACGGAGGGACCGAGAGCATCCATCTCGGGTGCGTTGTCCTCGCTTCCGGAAGAGGAGGAACATCCGGCGAGGGCGGTCAGCGCCGCTACTGCGATGACAGCGCCAGTTCCGTTGGGGGACTTCACGGCGTTCCCCATTCGACGTTGTTCGTGATCGACTGCATCAGGCGGGTGGTTCCGTCCGGATCGCTGTAGTGCTGGTCGCCGCCGACCGAGACCGAGCCGTCGACCGGTAGAGGCTTGTCGAGGTCCACCGTCATGCTTCCGTTGCCCGACATCGTGTACTGGTCGATGTTGAGCGACCCGGCCTCGCCGTCGAGCATCCACACGTCGCTCTGCGGCTTCTGGTCTATCGCGATGTCGATGGTCAGACGATTTCCCTCGCGGGCCCTGAGCGTGGCGGTCGTCGTCTGATCGAGGGTGATCCCGCTCGTGACCTGCTGGCGGACAGTCCACTGCGCCCCAACCCCGATGGGAGTCTCGGGGAACGGCAGTGCACGGTAGACGGCCTGGTAGAAAGCCTGCTCGATCGCCGAACGTGCGATGTCGGGAGCGTCGGCAGCCGGTTGCAACCGCAGGGCGGTCACGGCACCGTTGGGGCCGACGGTCAGGTCGACACCGGACCCTTCACTGTGCGACAGGGCGCCGTCGAGAGTTCCGTCCGGAGTGTCGGCATCGCCCAAGACGAGCTCGATCGTCCGGGAATCGGTGGCCGCTTCCTGGTCGGAACCGTCGGCGTCCGCGACACGGACGGACAGGGGAAGGGTCAACTCGGGGGACGAGAAGTCCTGCGGAGGTTGGCCGTCGATCTGCTGGGACACCTGGGAGCTCGTGGTCAGAATCGAGTCCTGTGTGGCGTCGACCGGCGGCTGGTGACGGACGATTTCGCGGGGTTCGGCCCCGTCCGAGACGACGTCGACCTGCGCCGCGGAAATGGGGACGGTCACCTCGGAGGGTGCGGCCCCGGACGGCGGCGTGGCCGCTTCGTCGGCGTTGCCGTCGCTTCCGCAGGCGGTGATCAGAGTTGCAAGGGACAGCGTCATCGCCACCAGGCACGACCCGGAACGCGACGCTTTCGACTTCAGTGGCACGGCACCAGGTTAGTAGCCAAGGGTCCACGTGAGCCTCGGGATCCGTGCGTGAGGGATGATGGACGGGTGAGTCACGATCCTGTTTCCGACAATCGGACCGACGAGGGCGTTGCCGTTCCGAGCGGTACACCGCCTTCGGAGCCGCCCTCCGGCGACGATTCGGTGCCGGTGGGAAGGCAACGCCAGCGGTTGCCGCTTCTGATCGGTATCGCGGCAACCGTGCTGGTGCTCGACCTCGTCACCAAGATCGCGGCGGTCGCGCACATCACGCCGGGAGAGCCGGTGTGGTTGATCGGCGATGTCGTGTCGCTGCGCCTGGTCCGCAATCCCGGCGCAGCCTTCTCGATGGCGACCGGAATGACATGGGTGTTGACGCTCGTTGCGGTCATCGTCGTCGTGTGTGTTGCGCGGATGGGGCGCACACTGCATTCCTCGTGGTGGGCGCTCGGCCTCGGATTGGTTCTGGGCGGCGCACTCGGCAACCTGGTCGACCGCTTCTTCCGTGCTCCGGGATTCATGCAGGGCCATGTGGTCGACTTCGTGTCGGTCGGATGGTGGCCGGTGTTCAACGTGGCGGATTCGGCCATCGTGTGTGCGGCGGTGTTGCTCGTGGCGCTGACGCTTTTCGGAATCGAGCCGCGCGGAGGAGAGAAGTGACGAGAGAAACCCGATCCATGCCAGTGCCCGACGGCCTCGAAGCGATGCGCGTGGATGCCGGGCTGGCACGCCTTCTCGGGCTGTCGCGCACCGCCGTGGCGCAACTCACCGAAGAGGGGTCGGTTCTGGTGGACGGCACCGCCGTCGGGAAGTCGGATCGGTTGTCGGCAGGTTCCTGGCTGGAGGTGCAGCTCCCCGAGCCGCCTCGGCCCTTGACCATCGAGGCGCAACCCGTCGAGGGCATGGAAATCCTCTACGCGGACGACGACGTGGTTGCGGTGGACAAGCCGGTTGGCGTGGCGGCGCACGCCAGTGTGGGGTGGACCGGCCCGACCGTTATCGGCGGGCTCGCAGCGGCGGGTTTCCGGATCTCGACATCGGGTTCACACGAACGTCAGGGAATCGTGCACCGACTCGACGTGGGTACTTCCGGAGTGATGGTCGTCGCCACGTCCGAGCGTGCCTACACCCTGCTCAAACGTGCGTTCAAGCAGCGCACCATCGACAAGCGGTACCACGCTCTGGTGCAGGGGCATCCGGACCCGAGCAGTGGCACCATCGACGCGCCGATCGGTCGTCACCGCAGCAACGACTGGAAGTTCACGGTGACAGCGGACGGAAAACCGAGCGTGACGCACTACGACACCGTCGAGGCGTTCCAGGCGGCGAGTCTGCTCGACATTCACCTCGAGACGGGTCGAACGCACCAGATTCGGGTGCACTTCGCGGCGTTGCGCCACCCGTGCTGTGGTGATCTGACCTACGGGGGGGATCCGCGGTTGGCCGAGCGACTGGGCTTGGAACGGCAGTGGCTGCACGCGCGGTCACTCGGGTTCGCGCATCCCTCGGACGGTCGGTGGGTCGAGATCACGAGCAAGTACCCGAAGGACCTCGAGGACGCTCTCGAGGTCCTGCGAGCCACCTGAGGTGCGCCGCGCAGGGCAGCTGATACTCGGTTTCGGGGTGGTCGGCGCGATTCTCTTCGCCATCGGTGTGGCGAACCCGCCCGTCCCTCGGCCGATCACCACCGACAGGCTCGGCCCGGAGAGCGGTGAACTGGTGGCGGATTACGCGAGTCGTAGTCGTGCGAGCCTCGACGGGCTCGCCGATTCCGGACCGCATTGGGGCCTCGTGTCGTTCGGTCGGGCTGTGGGGATCGAGCGGGTGCGCGACGTGTCCGCGACTGCCAGGGTGTCGCAGATCGTCTTCCAGGCCCAGCTCGATCGCGTGCAGACGCCGGCGATACCGGTGGCAATCGGTGCGTCGGATGCGGCCATCGAGCGGGCCGCAGCCATGGCCGGGGGGACCCTTCGACGAACGGTCGCCCCCGACGAGCGCTCCGCGGACGTACTGCGAGTGTCTGCCGAGCGTGTCGACGACGGGTGCGACTGCGTCGTAGCTCTGTTGGTGCGCGCCGAATCCGAGTCGCTTCGCGCTATGGCAGAGTGGCCGGATGTTCGCGTCGTCGAGGCACTCGGCACCGACCCGGCGTACGGCACGTTCGGCATGCGGACGTTGCTGCCCGAACACGTGGACGTGGTGCAAACCGGCCCCGACGACGGACCGGTGCCGGAGCGGTGAGGGCGGGCCGATCGATCGACTTCGCCGATGCGGGGATTCTGTTCGGCGTCGGCGCATACGCGATGTGGGGTGCGTTCCCGGCGTTCTTCGGGCTCCTCGATCCGGCGGGTGCCGTCGAGATTCTTGCCCACCGTGTCGTGTGGACGCTGGTCATCATGCTCGTCGTGCTGGCGGCGCTCGGGCGGTTGGGATCACTGCGCGGTCTCCATCTCCGAACCTGGGTTCTCGTCGCGGGAGCATCGGCTGCGATTTCTCTCAATTGGGGCACCTATATCTATGGCGTGGTTTCCGGGCGGGTGGTGGAAACCGCCCTCGGCTACTTCATAAACCCACTCGTAAGTGTCGTGTTCGGAGTCGTTCTCTTCCGCGAACGACTGCGGCCGGCGCAGATCGGTGCACTGCTGCTCGCCGCTGTCGCGGTGGTCGTCATCACGGTCGACTACGGTCATCCACCGTTCATCGCGTTGACTCTCGCGTTCTCGTTCGCCACCTATGGGCTGATCAAGAAGGTGGTTCCGCTCGACCCGCGCACGAGCCTCACGGCCGAAGGGATCGTCGCCGCACCCTTCGCGCTCGGGTATCTACTTTTTCTCACCGTGACGGGGACGGCGACGTTCTTGGGCCACGGGACGGGTCACACCGTGCTGATGGTCTCCGCGGGGTTGGTTACCGCTGCGCCGCTGTTGCTGTTCGGGGCAGCAGCTCAGCGGGTTCCCCTCAGCACGATGGGGATGTTGCAGTACCTGACACCGGCTCTCCAGATGGCCTGGGGTGTAGCGGTTCTGCACGAGGGCATGCCTGCATCACGATGGATCGGTTTCGTGTTGATCTGGGCCGCGCTCGTCGTCTTCACGGCGGACACTTTGGTACGCGCTCGGCGTTCGCGGCGGCGTGAAACGTCGGTGCAGAAGTGACGGCTGTGACTGTCGTTTCGTGAATCGCACGACCACGAACACGACATGCCCGACGCTGCCTGCGCATGGTCCGAGGGTGTCGGTCCGAGGGCCTACACTCGGGATGCTCCCAGACCTTCAGAGAGGCGCACGTGGCTGACTCGTTCGTACATCTGCACAACCACACCGAGTACTCGATGCTCGACGGTGCCGCGAAGGTCGGTCCGTTGTTCGACGAGGCGGCGCGGCAGGGTATGTCGGCGGTGGGGATGACCGACCACGGCAACATGTACGGCGCGAGCGAGTTCTACAACGTCGCGAAGGACAAGGGCATCAAGCCCATCATCGGTATCGAGGCGTACGTCGCGCCGGAGTCGCGGTTCACCACCAAGCGTGTGTTGTGGGGTGATCGCAGCCAGAAGTCCGACGACGTGTCGGGTAGTGGTGCGTACACGCACATGACGATGTTCGCCGAGAACGCGACCGGTGTGCGCAATCTGTTCAAGCTGTCGTCTCTCGCGTCGATCGAGGGTCAGCTCGGTAAGTGGGCCCGTATGGACGAGGAGCTCATCGCCGAGAACCACGAGGGCATCATCGCCACGACAGGCTGCCCTTCGGGTGAGATCCAGACGCGTCTTCGGCTCGGTCACGAGCGTGAGGCGCTCGAGGCTGCCGCGAAGTGGCAGGAGATCTGGGGGAAGGACAACTTCTTTCTCGAGCTCATGGATCACGGACTGTCCATCGAGACACGGGTGCGTGAGGGTCTGCTGAAGATCGGCAAGACGTTGGGGATTCCGCCGCTGGCGACCAACGACTGCCACTATGTCACCAAGGATGCGGCGGAGAACCACGAGGCCCTGCTGTGTATCCAGACGGGTAAGACGCTGTCGGATCCGACTCGTTTCAAGTTCGGTGGCGACGGTTACTACCTGAAGTCGGCGGCCGAGATGCGTGCGATCTGGGACGACGAGGTGCCGGGGGCGTGTGACAACACGCTGCTCGTCGCGGAGCGTGTGCAGTCGTACGAGGACGTGTGGACGCACCGCGACCGGATGCCCATCTTCCCGGTCCCGGAGGGGGAGACGCAGGGCAGTTGGTTGCGCAAGGAGGTGCAGCGAGGTCTCGAGTGGCGATTCCCGGACGGCCCTCCACAGGAATACCTCTCGCGTGCCGACTACGAGATCGGCGTCATCCTCAAGATGGGCTTCCCCGCTTACTTCCTGGTCGTCGGTGACCTCATCAACCACGCCCGGTCGGTCGGTATTCGAGTGGGGCCCGGCCGTGGTTCGGCCGCGGGTTCGCTGGTTGCCTTCGCGATGGGTATCACCAACATCGATCCGCTTCCGCACGGTTTGCTGTTCGAGCGATTCCTCAATCCCGAGCGTGTGTCGATGCCCGATATCGATATCGACTTCGACGACCGCCGTCGCGGCGAGATGGTTCGCTACGCGACGGACAAGTGGGGCAGTGACCGGGTGGCTCAGGTCATCACGTTCGGCACCATCAAGACCAAGGCAGCGATCAAGGACTCCGCGCGAGTGCAGTTCGGGCAGCCGGGCTTTGCGATCGCGGACCAGATCACCAAGGCGTTGCCGCCGCCGATCATGGCCAAGGACATCTCGGTTGCGGGTATCACCGATCCGAATCACGACCGCTACAAGGAAGCGGTGGAGGTTCGGACCCTCATCGATTCCAATCCGGACATCGCGAAGATCTACCAGACGGCGAAAGGCCTCGAAGGCCTGATCCGAAACGCGGGTGTGCACGCCTGCGCGGTGATCATGTCGTCGGAGCCGTTGATGGACGCGATCCCGTTGTGGAAGCGTGCCCAGGACGGCGCGATCATCACCGGATGGGACTACCCGTCGTGCGAGGCCATCGGCCTGCTGAAGATGGACTTCCTCGGTCTGCGCAATCTCACCGTCATCGGTGATGCGATCGACAACATCAAGGCGAACCGCGGTATCGAACTCGACCTCGACACCCTCGCTCTCGACGATCCTGCGACATACGAGTTGCTTTCGCGCGGAGATACTCTCGGTGTGTTCCAGCTGGACGGCAGCGCCATGCGTGATCTTCTGCGGCGCATGCAGCCGACAGGTTTCGAGGACATCGTCGCCGTGCTCGCGCTCTACCGGCCCGGTCCGATGGGCATGAACGCCCACAACGATTACGCCGACCGCAAGAACGGTCGACAAGAGGTCAAGCCCATCCATCCGGAGTTGGCCGAGCCACTGAAGGAGATTCTCGCCGATACCTACGGTTTGATCGTCTACCAGGAGCAGATCATGCAGATCGCTCAGAAGGTGGCGGGCTATTCGCTCGGACGTGCAGACATCCTGCGTCGCGCCATGGGTAAGAAGAAGGCCGAGGTTCTCGCCGCCGAGTTCGAGGGCTTCGAGAAGGGCATGCAGGACAACGGCTTCTCGAAAGAGGCGATCAAGGCCCTGTGGGACACGATTCTTCCGTTCGCCGGCTACGCATTCAACAAGTCGCACGCGGCGGGCTACGGATTGGTGTCGTTCTGGACGGGATACCTCAAGGCCAACTACCCGGCCGAATACATGGCAGGACTGCTCACTTCGGTCGGCGACGACAAGGACAAGGCGGCGATCTATCTGGCGGACTGCCGCAAGATGGGTATCACCGTGTTGCCGCCGGACGTCAACGAGTCCGAGGTCAACTTCGCGTCGGTCGGCGAAGACATTCGCTTCGGTATGGGCGCGGTCCGCAACGTGGGTACCAATGTGGTCAATTCGATCATCAAGGCGCGCAACGAAAAATCGAAGTTCGTGGACTTCTCCGATTATCTGAACAAGATCGACGCCGCTGCCTGCTCCAAGAAGGTCACGGAGTCGCTCATCAAGTCCGGGGGGTTCGACTCGCTGGACCATCCGCGCAAGGGCCTGATGCTCGTCCACGCGGATGCGATCGACGCGGTGATGGGTACCAAGAAGGCAGAGGCGATCGGTCAGTTCGACCTGTTCGGTGGCGACGACGCCGACGAATCGATCTCCTCGGTCTTCAATGTGAAGATTCCCGACGAAGAGTGGGATTCGAAGCACAAACTGGCGCTCGAACGCGAGATGCTGGGGCTGTACGTGTCGGGTCACCCGCTCAACGGCATCGAGCACGTGCTGTCGGCACAGTCCGACATGGCCATCCCGACCATCCTCGAAGGTGACGTCAAGGACGGCACCCAGGTGACGGTCGGCGGCATTCTGGCCTCGGTCAATCGGCGCATCAACAAGAACGGCCTGACCTGGGCCTCGGCACAGCTCGAGGACCTTACCGGTGGCATCGAGGTGTTGTTCTTCCCGCAGGCTTACGCGGCGTACGGAATGGACGTCAACGAGGACACGGTCGTGCTGGTCAAGGCGCGGGTCTCGATTCGTGACGACCGGATTTCGTTGATCGCCAACGATCTTGCCGTACCAGATCTGTCCGCGGTGGGCGTGGCCAAACCGCTGTCCGTGAGTCTTCCGACGCGTCTGTGCACGCCGGACAAGGTGGGTGCGCTCAAGCAGGTTCTGACGCGCCACCCGGGAACATCCGATGTGCATTTGCGCCTGATCAGCGGGTCCAGAATCACGTTGCTGAAGGTGGACGACGTCTACCGAGTGGAGCCTTCGTCCGCGTTGATGGGGGACCTCAAGGCACTGCTCGGGCCGGGCTGCCTGGCTGTTTAGATACCGCCGGATTTACGTGACAGGTGGGTGCGGCGCGCCCACCACACGACGACCGCGGCCGCCGCCGCGGTGAGAACTGCGGGCTCGAACGATCCGATGATCGCGAGGCATCCCACGAGGACGAGGACACCGACCGCGATGGCCTCGATCTTGTACAGGGGCCACCGCGTACCCGCGAGGTACACACCGGGCGACCGAGAGTCGTGCCCGGTGGCTTCGTAGTGTGTGGTGGCCATGGTTCGAGGATAGGCGTATCAGAGAGTTCGGTCCAGCGAACATTCGAATGTGGCTGGGCGTGGAACGGGCTCGGCCGACGCGATCGATCGTTTCGGTGGCTGACGCCGCGAATCGGGTGTTACATGGGGTCATGCCCCTTTCAGGTGAATTCGAACCGAGTACATCCAAATGGGCCGCCGATCAGGCCGAGTTGATCGAGAGTTCCGGCGGCACCGAAGGTACGAGTCTCCAGGGAATGCCCGTCGTCCTCCTCACCACCATCGGGGCCAAGACCGGAAAGATTCGGAAGACGCCACTGATGCGCGTCGAGCACGACGGAAAGTACGCGGTCGTGGCTTCACTGGGTGGCGCACCCAAGCATCCGCTCTGGTACCACAACGTCAAGAAGCACCCTCGGGTGGAACTGCGCGACGGCACCGAGAATCAGGACATGGTTGCCAGGGAGATCACCGGGGACGAGAAGGCGGCCTGGTGGAACCGGGCGGTCGCTGCCTACCCGCCGTACGCCGACTACCAGAAGAAGACGGATCGTGAGATTCCGGTCTTCGTTCTCGAACCGGTTTCGGAGTAGCCACCCCTGCATGTTCGCCCTTCCTGCATTCCCTAGGCACCAACACGAACTCGACCCCTGTGGAGGTACCCGTGAGTGATCGCACCGTGGCCGACCAGATCGTTCGGCAGTTGATCGACGCCGGAGTGCAACGGATCTACGGCATCGTCGGAGACAGCTTGAATCCTCTCGTCGATGCGGTCCGACGGGTCGGTAGTGCCGAGTCGGGCGGTATCGACTGGGTCCACGTCAGGCACGAAGAGGGTGCCGCGTTCGCCGCCTCCGCCGAAGCGCAGGTCACCGGCAAGTTGGCCGTGTGTGCGGGTTCGTGTGGTCCAGGAAATCTGCATCTGATCAACGGTCTGTACGACGCCGACCGTTCGGGTGCACCGGTGCTCGCGATCGCCGCGCAGATTCCGAGTGAGCAGATCGGCCTCGAATACTTTCAGGAAACTCACCCGGACCGATTGTTCGTCGAGTGCTCGCAGTACAACGAGCTCATTTCAACGCCGGTACAGTCGCCGCGGGTCGTGGGTTCGGCCATCACCCATGCGGTGGCAGGTCCGGGAGTCTCGGTGATCACGTTGCCCGGCGACATCGCGGCACTCGAGGCGGAGGGAAGCCCGCCGAAAGTGCCGGTCACGGGGCGTCCGCGACTCGTACCCGCGGACGAGGACGTCGCAGCGCTCGTGAAGGCACTCGACTCGGCGCGCCAGGTGGCGATCTTCGCGGGCGCCGGGGTCCGTGATGCCCGTGAGGAAGTTCTCGAACTCGCGGAAGTGCTGGGGGCGCCGGTCGGCCACTCGCTACGAGGCAAGGAATGGATTCAGTACGACAACCCGTTCGACGTCGGGATGACCGGTTTGCTCGGATACGGCGCCGCCCATGCGGGGATGTACGGCGCTGACCTACTTCTCTTGCTGGGCACGGACTTTCCGTACGACCAGTTTCTGCCGGACGACGTCGTGACCGCGCAGGTGGACAGCGACGCCCAGCATCTGGGTCGCCGAACCTCGGTGAGCATCGCCGTTCACGGAGACGTTGCGAGCACACTGCGGGCGGTGTTGGAGTCCGTGAAACGCAAGACCGACCGCTCGTTCCTCGAAGGGATGCTCGAGCGGCACGACACTCTCATGTCGAAGGTCGTCGGCGCCTACACCGAACCTGCGGGGCAGCGGACACCGATTCATCCCGAATACGCGGCTTCGATCCTCGACGACGTTGCCGCTGAAGACGCCGTCGTCACCGCGGACACGGGAATGTGCAACGTGTGGGCGGCGCGGTACGTCAATCCCAACGGCAGGCGGCGGTTTCTGACGTCGGCGCTGCACGGGAGCATGGCCAACGCGCTACCGCACGCGATCGGAGCGCAGTTCGCGGCACCCGGTCGTCAGGTGATCTCGATGTCGGGAGACGGTGGCCTGTCGATGCTCCTGGGTGAGCTCGTCACGGTGTCGATGTATCGGCTGCCGGTGAAGATCGTGCTCTTCGACAATTCCACTCTGGGAATGGTGAAGCTCGAGATGCTGGTGGACGGGTTGCCGGACTTCGGTGTCGACGTACCCGAGGTGAACTATGCGGCGGTCGCGGCGGCACTCGGCATCTTCTCCACCCGCATCGAGGATCCGACGAAACTCGAATCGGGACTGAAGGAGGCATTCGCGCACGACGGCCCGGCGCTGGTCGACATCGTGACGGACCCACTCGCGCTGTCGCTGCCGCCCGCCATCACCGGCCAGCAGGTCGGCGGATTCGCATTGGCGATGTCGAAGATCGTCATGAACGGTGGTGTCGGGGAAGCCGTGAAGATGGCGAAGACGAACATCAGGAACATGCCACGCCCGTCACAGTTCGGCGGCGGCTGAACCCGCGTGTGTGAAACCACGTGGTGAGTGGAATCATGGGCGGGTGTCAACCTCGCCCGATACCGCAGACCAGACGCCCGTTTCCGCCGTGATCGACGCACGCGAGATCGATGCTGCCGCGGAGCGAATTTCCGAGGTCATCTCGGCCACCCCGCTGCAGCCGAGTGAGCGGCTGTCGGCGGCGACGGGTGCGAAGGTCTACCTCAAGCGTGAGGATCAGCAGGTGGTGCGGAGCTACAAGCTTCGTGGCGCATACAACCTCATGGCTCAGCTGACCGACGAGGAGCGCGCCGTAGGAGTCGTCACGGCGAGCGCCGGCAATCATGCACAGGGCGTGGCGTTCGCGTGCCGGACGATGCAGATCCACGGCCGGATCTACGTACCGGCGAAGACACCGAAACAGAAGCGTGACCGCATTCGCGTTCACGGTGGCGAATTCGTCGAGCTCATCGTGACCGGCGAAACGTTCGACGCCGCAGCTGCCGCCGCGAAGGAAGACGTCGTGCGTACCGGCGCGACGATGGTGCCACCGTTCGACGACGCCCGGACCGCAGCAGGCCAGGGAACCATCGCGGTGGAGGTGCTGGAGCAACTGGGTCGGGCCCCCGACTACGTCGTCGTCCCGGTAGGTGGTGGCGGATGCATCGCAGGTATCGCCACCTACATGAACGAGCGCGCACCCGAGACCGCGATCGTGGGTGTGGAGCCTTCGGGTGCCGCGTCCTTGACCGCCGCACTCGTTGCAGGCGGTCCGGTGACGCTCGAGGACATCGACCCGTTCGTGGACGGTGCCTCGGTGCAGCGGATCGGTGATCTGCCGTATGCCGTCGTCTCGGGATTGGGTGCAGCGGTCGTCTCGCATTCTTCGCTGCCGCTCATCGCTGCGCCGGCGGCAGTACGCAGGCCCGGTGAGTCGTTCGCGGTGACCCAGGTGGACGAGGGGGCGATCTGCACCGCGATGCTCGACCTCTACCAGAACGAGGGGATCATCGCCGAGCCTGCAGGTGCGCTGTCTGTTGCGGTCCTCGACAAGTTGGCAATCGAGCCGGGTTCGACCGTGGTCTGCCTGATCTCGGGTGGGAACAACGACGTGTCCCGCTACGGCGAGATCCTCGAGCGATCGCTCGTCCACCTCGGGCTGAAGCACTACTTTCTGGTCGACTTCCCGCAGGAGCCCGGTGCTCTTCGACGATTTCTCGACGAGGTCCTCGGACCCGGCGACGACATCACGCTGTTCGAGTACGTCAAGCGCAACAACCGTGAGACAGGTGCGGCGCTCGTCGGCATCGAATTGGGCGAGGCGGACGAGCTGTCCGCACTGCTCGACAGGATGGAGAGTTCGCGGATGCAGGTCGAGCGGCTGGAACCCGGGAGCCCTGCGTACCGGTATCTGACCTAGCTCGGCTGGTCACGCCCTTCGGAGGACAGCAACCGCGCGACGACCCGGTCGTAGAGATCGGGATCCGGCAGCGGAAGGTCGAGTAGTGCGGACAGGTAGATTCCGTCACCGACCAGCCGGACGATCTCGGCCTGCACCGGATCGTCGATCTCGGTGCGCAAGCCCTCGTCCCAGGCCCGCATCACTTCGGTGACGGCGCGCTGGATGTCGTCCCGTTTGCCGTCGACGCTGCGGAGGGCGGCAATGGTCGACCGGTAGAGGGCAAGTTCCTCGGCGGTGCTCGTATCGGGCATCTGGAGGTACCACTCGGTCAGAGACGTCCCGCCCGCGGCAGCGTCGGCGACCTGAGCATCGGCTCGTTCTCCCAGTCTGTGCACCATTCCGACGAGCAGTGCTTCCTTGCTGGGGAAGTGGTACAGAAGTCCACCTTTCGACACTCCTGCCTCGGCGGCGACGCCTTCGAGAGTGACGTGTGCCAGTCCGGTGTCGAGAAGTAGCTTCTCCAGGGCGTCGAGGATGCGGTCACGTGTGTCGGCGGCCATGCGCGTGACTGTACTCGGAAATGAACTGTACCGGCCGGACGGTTGACGGTATTGTGTGTACCGGCCGGACGGTTCAAAGTCCGGCCGTATCGAGTCCTCGAGTCGATTCGGAAAGTCGAGTAGCTCCATGTCCGTGATCGTGCCGCCGATCCAGGCTCCCGTCGCGCGCGCAAGCGCCAAGGACTGGGCGGGCCTGGTAATTCTCGCGTTCGCCGTCCTTCTCATTGCCGTGGACGGCACCGTTCTCGACCTGGCGCTTCCGTTCATCAGTGCCGATCTGGAGCCCAGCAGTACCCAGCTGCTGTGGATCATCGACGTGTACTCGTTCGTCCTCGCCGGGCTGCTGATCACAATGGGTACGTTGGGCGACCGCGTCGGCCGACGACGGCTGCTGATGATCGGAGCGGCGGGTTTCGGACTGGCATCGGTCCTGACTGCCTGGGCGCCCACGCCCGAACTGCTGATCGCGGCCCGCGTGCTGCAAGCGCTGTCGGGTGCGACGCTCATGCCCGCCACCCTCGGGCTGATCCGCACGATGTTCGCCGATCCGCGTCAACGCACCCTCGCCATCGGCGTGTGGGGAGCCATGGCCGGTGGTGGTACCGCTGCGGGACCCTTGGTCGGCGGATGGCTACTCGAACACTTCTGGTGGGGGTCGGTCTTCCTCGTCAACCTTCCCGTCCTTGCGGTACTTCTCGCGGCTGGGCCGATCCTCATCCCCGAATCGAAGGACCCCGCGCCGGGGCGATTCGATCTCCGGAGTATGGCGCTGTCCATGCTGACGATGCTGCCGCTGGTGTACGCGGTCAAGGAAATGGTGGTGCACGGGGTCGATGCGCCGTTGTCGGTCACGGCCGCGGTCGGCGTGACTGCAGGTTTCGCCTTCGTGCGTCGTCAGCGCAGCATGGTCAACGCCATGATCGATCCGGGTCTCTTCGGCAAGCGCACCTTCACTACTGCGGTCGTCACGAATCTGCTGTCGATCTTCGCGTTGTCGGGACTACTGTTCTTCGGATCGCAGTACCTGCAACTGGTGCTCGGGTACTCCGCACTCGACGCCGGTCTGCTGATGTTGCCCGGAATGGTGATGAGCGCGGTGACTGCACTCGCCGCAGCCTGGCTGATCCGACGCTGGTCGGTCGGGGCCGTCCTGGGCGCCGGGCTCGCCACGGCGGCCCTCGGCGCCGCAGTCATGATCGGACTCGGGACGGATACCGGCCCGGACCTCTTCGTGATTGGGTTCCTACTGGCCGGCGCCGGAATCGGATTCGCGCTGACGTTGACGTCGGACCTTGTGGTCAGCTCGGTGGAACCGGAGCGGGCAGGAGCCGCGTCCGCGGTGTCCGAGACCGCCTACGAACTCGGTGTCGCCCTGGGCGTCGCCGTACTGGGCAGCGTCGTGATGGCGGTGTTCCGTGCCGGCGTCGACACGTCGATGTTGGGCGAGCACGGAGCGGAAGCGGCGAAGGGAACGTTGGGTGCCGCGATGGCAGAGGCACAGTCGCTGTCCGAGCCTGCGGCCGCCTTGCTGCACGGGTCGGCAGCCTTGGCGTTCGTGGACGGCATGCACGTCGCGTCCGGCATCGTCGCTCTGATCCTGGCCGGCACAGCAGTACTCGTGATCGGGCTGCTCCGCCGCCCTGTGAGTGGTTGACGAGCCGCTGGACTCGTCAGCCACTCACAGGGGGTGTTCGAGGACGACGAAGGATCGAGGCGCGATTGTGGTCGTCGAGGCGGTCTCGTCCTGCGTCGGAGACTCCCACCACAACAGCGGTGACCCGCCGATGGGAACGGTGACCGCCTGGGCACCGAGGTTGCAGGCGATCCGTAATGCGCCACGTTGAAGCACGATCCACCCTGCGTCCTCGTCGTAGTCGATTCCGAGGTGTTCGAGCCACGGGTCGGTGAGTTCCGGCCGCGACCGGCGCAATGCGATCAAGTCCCGATAGCACTCGAGCAGACGCGAATGGTCGGGCGAATCCAGCTCGGTCCAATCGAGTTTGGAACGTTCGAACGTCTCCGGGTCCTGAGGGTCCGGAACGTCCTCGTGGTTCCACCCGTGCTCGGCGAACTCCTCCCGGCGGCCGGTGGCGGTAGCCGAAGCCAGCTCGGGCTCGGGGTGCGAAGTGAAGAACTGGAACGGTGTTCCGGCGCCCCACTCCTCGCCCATGAACAGCATCGGCGTGAACGGAGAGCACAGCACCAGGGCGGCCTTGATCGCCAATTGTCCGTCGGTGAGGTACGTACCCGGACGATCGCCGATCGCACGATTGCCGATCTGATCGTGAGTGCACGTGTACGCGACCAGCGAACTGGCGGGAGTGCGTCGCGTGTCGATGGGGCGGCCGTGCAATCGGCCCCGGAACGTGGAGAAGGTGCCGGTATGAAAGAAGCCCTGCCGGTACGTGTCGGACAGGCATCTGAGCGATCCGAAGTCGCCGTAATAACCCTGGCGTTCACCCGACACCGCCGCATGCACGGCGTGATGAACGTCGTCGTCCCATTGGGCATCGAGTCCGTAACCGCCCGACGAGCGGGGCGTGATCAGCTTCGGATCGTTCAGATCGCTCTCGGCGACGAGCGTGAGTGGCCGTCTCAGATGGGCGGCGAGACGTCTGGTTTCCGTTGCCAGGTCTTCGAGGAGATGGGTGGCGGTGTTGTCCACGAGAGCGTGCACGGCGTCGAGACGAAGCGCATCGATGTGGAACTCCGCGAACCATCTCAGCGCGTTGTCGATGATGTATCGGCGCACCTGATCGCTCGACGGTCCGTCGAGATTGAGGGTTCGTCCCCACGTGTTCGTCGTCTCTGCAAGGTAGGGGCCGAATCGATCGAGGTAGTTGCCGGACGGGCCGAGGTGGTTGTAGACGACATCCAGTGCAACCGCGAGACCGCGCGCGTGACAGGCGTCGACGAAACGTGCGAGACCGTCGGGGCCGCCGTATGCCTCGTGAACGGTGTACCAGAGAACCCCGTCGTAGCCCCAGTTGTGGGTTCCGTTGAAACCGTTGACCGGCATCAGTTCGACGAAATCTATGCCGAGTCGAACCAGGTGATCGAGTTTGTCGATGGCGGAGTCGAAGGTGCCTTCGGGGGTGAAGGTGCCGACGTGAAGTTCGTAGACAACGCAACCGGCGAGCTGTCGGCCCGTCCAATGGGAATCCGTCCACACCGACCGGTCCAGCTCGTGCAGTTGGGAAGGCGAGTGAACCCCGTCCGGTTGCCGCGGCGAGCGCGGGTCGGGAAGGACCACATGTTCGCTGTCGGGCGTCCGCGCATAGTCGAGGACGAAGCCGTAGCGGGCATCCGAGGCGCAGTCGACCCGTGCCTGCCACCAGCCGTCGACGGTCGGTGTCATGTCGTGGAGCGTGCGGTCGACCTGTACGCGGACACGGTCGGCGAAGGGGGCCCAGACCTCGAAAGTGTGCACGGTTCCAGAATGCCCCCTCGTGCAGGTCGTTGCGAGCGGTACCGACTGGTCGGCGCGCACCCTTTCGGACTCGAGGGCCCGAAGAGCAAGCTGGGATGAAAGGAAGGAGAGGGTCATGCAGGTAGCGGTGGGCGACCGGTTGCACGTCCAGGGACGGGTGGTCGGGCAGCAACAGCAGACTGCGGAAGTGATCGAAGTTCACGGCGAGAACGGCACGCCGCCGTATCTCGTTCGATACGACGACGGTCACGAGGTGTTGGTGTTTCCCGGCTCGGATGCATGGGTGGAACACCCTGGATGATTCGAATGCAGTTGTCGTGTATCGAATGTTGTTACAGTGCACTCGATGAACGAGGACACGGAGAAAACAGCCCCCACGAGGACATATCGTTCTCCGTTGCGGGTGGATGCGGCTCGACGTACACGCGAGGCTATTCGCAGTGCGGCGGGGGATCTGTTCCGTGAGCGGGGGTACGTCGGTACGACGGTGCGGCACGTCGCAGAGCGTGCCGGAGTGGCGATGCGGACCGTGTCGGCGGTGTTTGCCGGCGGCAAATCGGAACTGTTCCACGCTGCGTTCGACGCGGCAGGGGCACTTCCGGAAATCGTGCTGGAGGTACCACGGGATCCGGCGGGCGACGAAGCGGATGTCGTACTCGACCATCTGGTGTGGCAGGCCACCGAGATCCACGAGAACACCGGTCGGCTCGTGCTCGCGGCTGTGGAGTCCTCGGGTGCCGACGAGGAGATGGCACGGTTCGCATCGGAGCACGCCGTGGAAACGGCGACCAATGCGATGACGATTGCCGAAGGGCTCGCCGCGAGCGACATGTTGCGCTGGGACGTCACCGTGCAGCACGCAGCCGACGTTCTGTACACGGTGGTATCTCCGCAGGTTCACGATCTGCTGCGGCGTCAGTGCAACTGGGACACGGTGGCCTACCGAAACTGGGTGAAGTCGACGATTCGCTCCAGTCTCCTTCAGTAGCCGTCGGCGCTTGTGGTTCGATTGTGCGAACCTGCCGTTGGGGTGTAAGGGAGCAGGCCACTTTTCACGGAGGGGAATTCGTCGGTGCCGTACTTTCTGTTCGGTCTCGTCACGATGCTGTTGTGGGTCTTCTGCATCGTGGATGTGATCACTCGCAACGAGCGAGAGATCGTGCATCTACCCAAGATGGGCTGGCTCGTGGTCGTAATCGTCCTGCCGACCGTGGGGTCGCTGTTGTGGTTGTTCGTCGGCCGCGGTCAGGATTTCGGCACTCGGGTTTCGACGCCGCGCACTGGATACGGCGAGTACGAGCGGCCGGGTAGGCACGTTGCGCAGAATCCGGAGGACGACGAAGAGTTCCTCCGTCGCTGTCGTGAGCGTGCCGAGGAGCAGCGTCGTATAGCGCGCAAACGGCGCGAGCAGAACGACTCCTGACCCGACCGATGTCAGGGTGGGGTCAGGGGATGAGCACGAACTTACCTGGCTCGTGTGGTCCGGCCAGTTGCCGATGGGCTTCGGCGGCATCGAACAGTGCGAAGACCTTCGCGACGCGGACGTTCAACGCGCCGTCCGCGGCGAGCTCGATCAGCTGCGGCCGCGCATTCCTTCGATTCTCGACGCTGGCAGCGTCGCCTCCCCCCACTGCGGTGATTCCGCGTTCCACAGCGGTCGGGCCCGGGACGGTGGTGACGATTCGGGTGGGGTCCGAGACCAACTCGACAGACACGTCGGCGGCTTCCACGCTGCCCACGGTGTCGATGGCAGCGTCGATACCGTTCGGGGCCGAGGCGCGGACGCGGTCGAGCAGGCCTGGGCCGTATTTGACGGGTGTGGCGCCCAGTTGGCGAACGTAGTCGTGGTTGTTCGCTCGAGCCGTTCCGATCACGACTGCACCTCTCGCAGCGGCCAATTGGACCGCGACCGATCCCACCGCGCCGGCGGCACCGTGGACGAGCACTGTGTCGCCCGCGGCTGTCGCAACGGTCTCCACGAGATCTGCGGCTGTGACTCCGGCGGCGAGGAGGCCCGCTGCCTGTTCCCACGACAGGTTGACCGGTTTCGCGGTGACCGACGTTTCCGGAACTACGACGGCATCGGCGTAGCTCCCGCCCTTGGCCGGATAGACGACGACCTCCGTGCCGACGTCGAGACTCACATCGGCACCCACGGCGTCGATCACCCCGGACGCCTCGGAACCGAGTGCGATCGGCAGCTTCGATTCGTCGGCGCCGAAGAGCCCGCTGTAGCTCTTGAAATCGTAGGGGTTGACGCCGATCGCGCGGAGTGACACCCGCACTTCACCCGGGCCCGGCTCGGGAAGGTCACCGTCGACGACGGCCAACACTTCCGGTCCTCCGAAGGCGCGGGCGACAATTCTGCGATGCGACATGTGACTCCGATCTTCGGTGTGCGCTATGTGTTCCGGTGTAGCAGGGAAACGGGGTATCGGTCGAACAATTCGCCGACCCGAACGCTTCCGGAGTGCGATCGGTCGGTCAACGTGTCGAGCCAACCACCGGCCGGCAGGTTCACGGTGGTGTCCTCCCACCCGGTGTCCTCGAGTGTCACGGACAGACGTGTCGCCAGCGCCAACACGCGTAGGGGCTTGTCGGATGGGCCTCGACCGAAGCCCAGTACGTGCTCGGAACGTGAGCCGTCCGCGAAGACCGGCGTGTAGGCGCCGTGCACGAAACTTTCCGGCTCGGATCGACGCAGACGAAGGGACTGCCGCACCACGTGCTGTTTGGCTCGACCCGAGTCGTCGAGCGGCGGCGGTGACGGTTCGGGGTGACCGGTGCGGAGACGGTCGAAGTCCACGAACCGTCGATTGTCGGGGTCCACGAGGGAATCCTCCCAACGTTCCGTCCCCTGGTAGAGGTCCGGTATGCCCGGTCCGCAGAGTTGCAGGAGTTTTTGCCCGAGAGAATCTGACCAGGCGTGGGGTGCGAGTTGGTGGGTGAGCTCGCCGAGCGAACTGCCGACCGGTCCGTCGATTACGGCGTCGAGCCACTCGTGTAGTTGGGCCTCGAACTCGGTGTCGACGTTGGTCCAGGTCGTACGGGTTCCGGACTCGCGAACGGCCTTCTCCGCGTAGGCATGCAGCCGGCTTCGCAATCCGAGATCGACGGGGCCGCGGTGAGGCCACACACCGAACAGGTTCTGCCACAGGAACAGTCCGGCTGCGGGGTCCGGGGAAGGGGTCCGATTCTCCCAGTCCTCGACGCAGCGTGCCCAGAGGTCGGGTACCTGAGACAGGACCCCGATGCGGGCACGTACGTCTTCGCCTCGCTTGGTGTCGTGCGTGCACAGGGTCGTCATGGTGCGTGGCCAGTTACGTGCACGATCAGCGGAGACGAGGTGAAACTCGGTGGGGGACATTCCGAAGCGTCCGGGATCGCCACCGACCTCCTGCGAGGACACGAGGCGGGCGGTGCGGTAGAACAGGCAGTCCTCGATGGCCTTCGCGGTCACGGCCCCGCATATCTGTTGCAGCCGAACGGCGGCCTCACCCTGTGCTGCCAACGCCACTGTGACAGCATCCCACGACCTGCGCAGTGAGGGCAGTTCGACCGACAGCGCGTCGAGTGTGCGGGGAAGGATGCCGCGCAAAGGTGCGTAATCGGTGCGATAGACGGGTATCCGCGCCACCAGTTCGACAAGTGCCCGAGTCAGTTCCTCGCGGTCGGTGGACATGGACGATTCGCGTTCGACGGCTCGGGCCAGTCGCCGCATTTCGTGCGGGAATTCCTGTGCCGCCACCGTGCGCTTCAGTTCCCGACCCTGTTCGTCCAGGTTGGTTGCGTCGCCGGGTTCGCCTGTGCGTCTTCTCGCCAGAGTTGCGAGACCGGCCGCGCCGCGTGCGTCGACGAATACGGCACCCAGGGCGGTCAGCGCGTCGTATCCGGTCGTTCCGTCGACCGGTAGCGTCGCGTCGAGTGGCTCTTCTGAGCCGAGGATCTTCTCCACCAAGAGAAGGCGGTTCGGGCCGATGATGCGGCGCAGGCGGATGAGATAGCCGCGCGGATCGGCCATGCCGTCGGGGTGATCCACCCGGACGCCGTCGACGAGATCTTCCTCCACCCAGGTCGTCAGTTCGCGGTGAGTCGCCTCGAAGACGACCGGGTCCTCCTGGCGAACGGCCGCGAGCGTGTCCACTCCGAAGAACCTGCGGTACCCGACCACGCCTGCATTCCATGGGAAGAGCCGATAGTGCTGGGCTTCGTGTACCGCACGGACATCACGCCCGTCGGTCCCCGGAGCGAGGGGAAAACGGTGGTCGTGAAATGCGAGACGCGGCTGATCGCCGCCGCGATCGATCCACAGCGCGGATACATCGAGCGCCGAGCCGAGTACCGGGATCGCGATTGCGCCGTCGGCACCGTTGTCGGCGCGCCAGTCGATGTCGAAGAACCGGGCGAACTCCGAATCACGACCGTGCGTCAGAACGTCCCACCACCATGCGTTCTCCTGTGCGACAGCGATCCCGAGGTGATTGGGCACGATGTCGACCACCAAACCCATACCCCGATCGCGAGCCGACCTCGACAAATCAACGAACTGTTCGCGGCCGCCGAGTGCTTCGGACACCGTCGTCGGGTCCGTGACGTCGTAGCCGTGGGTGCTTCCGGTCGTAGCGGTGAGGATGGGGGAGAGATACAGGTGCGATACCCCCAAGTCGTGGAAGTAGTCCAGCAGTTCGGCTGCTTGGGCGAACCCGAATCCGTCCCCGCGCAGTTGAAGCCGGTAGGTCGAGGTGATCTCGGGCGCGGTCGTGTCCACGATTCTCACCTGCTCCTGCGGAGAACCGCGAGGGCGCGTGGACCGACGGTGATCGAGGCGCCGGCCACGACGATCGCATCGCTGTCTCCCGTGGCAGATTCCGTGTCGAGCACCACGGTCCACTCGTGGGCGTGGTCGGTGTCCGGCGTGACGAAAACGATGGGACCGTCGTGGGCGTTGAAACACAACAGGAACGAATCTCCGACCACCCGTTCACCACGCTGGTCGGGCTCCGGGATGCCTTCGCCGCTGAGAAACACTGCGAGAGAACGTCCGAACCCGCTGTCCCAGTCCTCCGGAGTCATCTCCTCGCCGGACGGTGTCAGCCACGCGATGTCGCGAGTCTGGTCGCCACTGCGAATCGGTTTCCCTTCGAAGAACCTGCGCCGCCTGAACACCGGGTTGTCCGTGCGCAGGCGGACGACCCGCCTGGTGAATTCGACGAGAGCGGCATTGGCATCGGCGAGTGACCAATCCATCCAGGACAGCTCCGAATCCTGGCAGTACACGTTGTTGTTCCCGTGTTGAGTGCGGCCCATTTCGTCGCCGTGGGCCAGCATCGGGGTTCCCTGGCTGAGCAGGAGTGTGGCAAGGATGTTGCGGCTCTGCCGATCACGAAGCGCGAGAACCTCGGGATCGTCCGTAGGCCCCTCGACGCCGCAGTTCCACGAGCGGTTGTAGCTTTCGCCGTCGTTGTTGTCCTCGCCGTTCGCCTCGTTGTGCTTCTCGTCGTACGAGACGAGATCGCGCAGGGTGAATCCGTCGTGGGCGACGACGAAGTTGATGCTGGCACCGGGACGGCGGCCGGTAGCCTCGTACAGGTCGGACGATCCGGTCAGCCGGGATGCGAACTCGCCGAGCGTGGACGGCTCACCGCGCCAGTAGTCGCGCACGGTGTCGCGGAACTTTCCGTTCCACTCGGTCCACAGACCGGGGAAGTTGCCGACCTGATATCCGCCTTCGCCGACGTCCCACGGCTCCGCGATCAGTTTGACCTGGCTGACGATGGGGTCTTGCTGCACGAGGTCGAAGAAGGCGGAAAGTCGGTCCACGTCGTGCAGTTCCCGCGCGAGCGTGGACGCGAGGTCGAAGCGGAAGCCGTCCACGTGCATTTCCGTCACCCAGTAGCGCAGGGAATCCATGATCAGTTGCAGCGTGTGTGGGTGGCGGGCGTCGAGACTGTTGCCGGTCCCCGTGTAGTCCATGTAGTGCGCCGCGTCCTCGTCGACCAGTCGGTAGTAGGCGGCGTTGTCGATGCCTCGGAAGCAGATGGTGGGACCGAGATGGTTGCCCTCGGCGGTGTGGTTGTAGACCACGTCGAGGATGACTTCGATGCCGGCTTCGTGGAACGAACGCACCATCGCCTTGAACTCGGAGACCGCGGCGCCGGGTTTCGCTGCCGACGAATATCCGGTGTGCGGTGCCAGGAAGCCGAAGGTGTTGTAACCCCAGTAGTTTCGGAGGCCGCGGTCGAGGAGTATCCGGTCGTGCATGAACTGGTGAACCGGCATCAGTTCGATCGCCGTGACTCCCAGACCGCTCAGATGGTCGATCACCGCGGGGTGTGCGAGACCCGCATAGGTGCCGCGCAGATCCTCGGGGACGGCAGGGTGCGTGGCGGTCATGCCTTTGACGTGCGCCTCGTATATGACCGTCTCGTGGTACGGGCGGCGAGGCGCACGGTCCGATGCCCAGTCGAAGTACGGATTGATGACCACTGTCGTCATCGTGTGGCCCAGTGAATCCGCCCCGGTCGGCTCACGGTCGTCACCCGATAGCGGGTCGCACGAGAACAAGGATGCGTCACCGTCGAAGGTTCCGTCGAATGCCTTGCCGTAGGGGTCGAGGAGGAGCTTGCTCGCGTCGCACCTCAGACCGTTTTCAGGGTCCCACGGACCGTGGACTCGGTACCCGTACCGCTGTCCGGGCACGACCGAGGGCAGATACGCGTGCCATACGTAGCCGTCGACTTCGTCGAGCGGGACTCGAGTTTCGGTGCCGTCTTTCGCGATGAGGCACAGTTCGACTGCTTCGGCGGCTTCCGAGAACAAGGAGAAGTTCGTCCCCGCACCGTCGTAGGTGGAGCCGAGGGGGTAGGCGTTCCCCGGCCACACGGGTGACGACCACTCCGAGGTCGACGAGTTCTCAGCCATGTCTGAACACTAGCCGCGTGCGAGGTCAGGTTCGTGACGACGCGGCGCCTGTGCGTGCGGCGGCGATCATGCCGGAGCAGACCGTGGCGATGTCGTTCGCCGAACAGATGTACGGCGGCATCGCGTACACCAGGTTTCGGAAAGGTCGCAGCCACGCGCCGGCATCGACTGCGGCATCGGTTGCCGCCTGCATGCCCACCGGGGCATCGAGTTCGATGACGCCGATGCCGCCGAGCACCCGCACGTCCACGACCCCGTCGATCTCGCGGGCCGGCGCCAGGCCGTTCTCGAGTCCGCGCGTGAGTGCCGCGACCTCGCTGCGCCAGTCACGGGAGAGGAGCAGTTCGGTGGAGGCGACTGCCACTGCGCAGGCGAGTGGATTGGCCATGAAGGTGGGGCCGTGCATGAGTCCGCCTGCCTCGCCTGCGCTGACGACTTCGGCGACCTCGGCCGAACACAGGGTTGCCGCGAGGGTCATGTAGCCACCTGTCAGCGCTTTGCCGACGCACATCACATCCGGAGCGACGCCCGCGTGCTCGGCTGCGAACAGCGTGCCGGTCCGGCCGAATCCCGTTGCGATTTCGTCGAAGATCAGGAGCAGGTCGTTCTCGTCGCACAGTTTTCGTAGTTCGTTCAGATAGTGCGGATCGTGAAAACGCATGCCTCCGGCGCCCTGCACGACCGGTTCGACGATGATCGCTGCCAGTTCGTCGCGATGCTCGGCGACGAGGGACTCCAGTTCGTCGAGATAGGAAGGTTCGAACTCGGCGGGCGGCTTCGGGGCGAAGATCTGGTGGGTGAGTACGTCGGTCCACAGCGAGTGCATGCCGCCGTCCGGATCGCACACACTCATGGGCGCGAAGGTGTCGCCGTGGTAGCCGCCCCGCCATGTGAGCAGGCGATTCTTGCCGGGCCGCCCGCGGCCGCGCCAGTACTGGAGGGCCATCTTCACCGCCACTTCGACGGACACCGAGCCCGAGTCGGCGAGGAAGACTCGGTCCAGTCCATCCGGAGTGATCTCGACGAGCAGTTCGGCCAGACGGGCGGCGGGTTCATGGGTGAGGCCGCCGAACATCACGTGGCTCATCCGCCCGAGCTGAGTTGTCGCTGCTGCATCCAGAGTCGGGTGCCGATATCCGTGCACAGCGGCCCACCAGCTGCTCATTCCATCGACGAGTTCGCGTCCGTCCGCCAGCCGCAGGCGCGTGCCTTCGGCGCTGTCGACGACCAGTGGGCTGGTGGTTGCGGGTACGGCGCCGTACGGATGCCACAGGTGGTGTGCGTCCAGCTCGGAGATGCGGGCGGGGGAGAGTGGAGTCGAGAGGGGGCCAGTCACGGGCTCGACGATAGCGGCCGCCTTCAGAGGTCCACCACAGGGGTTGAACGGTGTTCAAGTCGAGTATGGTCCTGGTTGTGGGCACCGAATGTACTTCCTTGACCTGGCTGGACGACATCGCCGAGGCTCGTCGTGACGCCGGCGTGCGACGTGAGCTACGCCCGCGCCGGGAGGCCGGCGAACCCATCGACCTCGCCTCGAACGACTACCTCGGCCTGGTCCGTCACCCCGACGTCGTAGCGGGGGCGATCGAGTCCGTCCGTGGTTGGGGCGCAGGTGCCACCGGCTCGAGACTGGTCACGGGTACGACCACCGAGCACGGGTTGCTCGAACGCGAGTTGGCGGAATTCGTCGGTGCGGAGTCCGGTTTGGTGTTCTCGTCGGGCTACGCCGCCAACCTCGGGGCGGTGACGGCTCTTGCCGGTCGGGACGCCCTGGTGATCTCGGACGCAGGATGCCACGCGTCGCTCGTCGACGCGTGCCGGCTGTCCCGTTCGCGCGTGGTGGTGGCACCGCACAACGACCCGAGCTTCGTGACGGATGCCCTGGCCACCCGCAGCGAGGCCCGTGCCCTCGTGCTCACCGACTCGGTGTTCAGCGCGGACGGTGACCTCGCACCGGTGCGAGAACTGCACAGCGCGTGCCGGGAGTACGGGTCGTTACTACTGGTGGACGAAGCGCACGGAATCGGAGTGCGAGGCCGGGGTGGCCGCGGACTGGTGCACGAGGTGGGACTGGCCGGAGAACCCGATGTCGTGGTGACGGCAACCCTGTCCAAATCGTTGGCGAGTCAGGGTGGCGTGGTGCTCGCCGACGAGAAGGTGCGGGCTCACCTGATCGACGCGGCCCGCACATTCATCTTCGACACAGGATTGGCGCCTGCTGCCGTCGGAGCGGCGCGGGCAGCCCTGGGGGTGCTGCGCCGCGAACCGGACAGGGCGCGTCGCGTTCTCGCACGCGCCCGGGATCTGGCCGACATGACCGGTGCTGCTTCCGCACAGTCGGCCGTGGTGTCGGTGATTCTCGGCGACCCGCAGCGCGCATTCGACGCAGCGGCGGAGTGCCGGTCCCGAGGGTTGCACGTCGGATGCTTCCGGCCGCCGTCGGTGCCCGAGGGAACGTCGCGTCTGCGACTGACGGCGCGGGCCACATTGCACGACGACGACATGGCGCTGATCGAATCGGTCCTGACCGATGTGCTGATGGGTGCGCGCGCATGAGTGTTCTCGTGGTTACCGGCACCTCGACGGATGTGGGCAAGACGGTAGCGACGGCGGCGGTGGCCGCGATGATCGGTGCGTCGGGGCGCACCGTCGGGGTGTGCAAGCCCGTCCAGACCGGGATCGCTCCCGGTGAAGACGGCGACCTGGCCGAGGTCGCGCGCCTGTCCGGTGTGGAAACACTGGTCGAGCTTGCGCGCTATCCGGACCCGTTGGCTCCGGACACGGCGGCGCGCCGGTCCGGACGGCCGATGATCTCGTGCTCCGACGTCGTCGCAGCGGTCGAGGAGCTCGCCGAGACGCACGACGTCGTTCTCGTCGAGGGGGCGGGCGGCCTGTTGGTGCGTATGGGCACCGACGGTTTCACCGTGGTGGACGTGGCTGCCGGTCTGGAAGCGCCCGTCGCGGTGGTAGCTGCTGCAGGCCTCGGCACACTGAATCATTCCGAACTGACTGTTCGTGCGCTCGGTGCCGCGGGGTTGTCGTGCAGTGGACTGATCGTCGGGTCCTGGCCGGACGAGCCCGGGCTCGCAGACCGGTGCAACCTCGACGATCTACCGCAGGTGACGGGTGTGCCCGTGATCGGGCGGATTCCGGCGGGCAGCGGCAGTCTGGGCCGTGCGGGTTTCGTTGCGGCCGCACCGGGTTGGTTCGAGTCGAACTGGGTTGATTCACTGGCCGAACAGGCCGGCGACGAACGGAGTCGTGTCGGGCAGTGACGCCGGCATGGTGGGCAGATGCCCGGTCGGGTAGGTGTGGAATTCGAATCGCTCACCGTTCGCTGTCAGTTGCGCTGCCAGCGTGAAGGTCAGGGGAGCGGGCACCATCGTGTCTGCGAGCCCCTGTCCGATGAACAGGGGTCGGTCGTAACCCGCAGTGGGCACGCGCAGCGCGCTGCGCGCCGCATCGAGGAACACGGGATCGTCGAGCGAACGTGACAGCAGGTCCCCTATGGTCGTGCCGTGCAGATGCTCGGCTGCGTCCGCATAGCAGTATCGCTCCGCGATCTCCAGGGCTGCACGACCGTTCGGGCTCAGAAACGAGTCGATGTCGACGTCCGGTCGGGCCGCCCGAAGACCGGCGAGTGCATACGCGATGAACACGGTGCTTCCCTCGAGCGGGATTTCCGGAAAGTCGGGGCCACCGAGGACTGCCAGATTCTCGATGTTCGACGGGGGACCGGTCGCGACCGCTCCGCGAAAATCGAGTTCGGGGGCGTACTCGGTCGCGATCGAGGCTGTTGCGAGGGCGGCATGGCCACCCTGCGACTGCCCGATCGTCACCCATCGTGACGACAGTTCGGGTTCGACGGCCCTGGCTGCACGAACCATGTCGACGACGGCGTGCGCTTCGGACGGGCCGTCCAGATATGGGTGCAGACCTGGGGTGCCCAGTCCCACGTAGTCGGTGGCGACGAGCGCGTAGCCCTGGGAAAACCAGTGCGTCACATACGCTCCGCCGATCAAGCCGGTCCTCGTCGGTGCGCATTCGTCTGCGATTCCGACGGTGCCGTGAGCCCAGGACACGACCGGCCATCCGCCCTCGGGGGCACGGCCGGGTGGTACGAACACGGCGCCCGTGCTCAGTGCGGGACCGTTCGGGCCGATGGTTCGGTAGGTCACCAGATGGGCACGTTCTGCGCCGTCCAGCCACGATTGCGTCGGCAGTGCTCCGATCTCGACGACCGTGCCCGGGGAGTCCTGCGCGAGGGCCGACGGCGCGCCCGTCATCACCGCGACGACGGTTGTCGCGAGGACGGCGATCACGGAGCGAATCAGCACCTGCGCACTCCTCTGCCTGATGAGCAAGGTGCTTCAAGTGTGCGCCGTCAGTGGTGTGGGGCGGAGTCTTTCAGTCGGGTGCGAATGCCGTCCACGAACAGTGTCAGCCCGAAATCGAAGCGCGTGTCCGGGTCACCGGCCTGCAGATCGTCGTCGTAGTCGGCCAGCGCCGACTCTGGTGCGCCCGGCGCGATCGAGTCGCGCGTCAACGCGCCGACCGCCGCCATCTGGGTATGGGACTGTTCGTCCACCGTGTGCCCGAGCACGTAGTACAGCAACGAGTACGACGCCAGTTCGGCGTGTTCGGGGCGCAGCCCGGACAGCGCGGCGGCACCGGCGAAGCTCTCACGAACGCGGCTGTTCGTCATCCGGGATGCGTAGGTGGCGGAGACGAGCTCGGCGGCATCGCGGTGCGTGAGCAACGCGGAGCGGAGGCGACGTGCGAGACCGGTGAGTCGTTCGGACCACTCTTCGGACAGACCGTCGGTGGCGTCGACATCTTCGACGATCCGGTCGGCCATGGCCCCCAGCAGTGTCTGCTTGTTGGGGAAGTGCCAGTACAGGGCTCCCGGTTGGACGTCGAGAGACGTTGCGAGCCGACGCATCGTCAGGTCGGCCAGACCGTATTCGTCCAGAATCGCCATCGCCCCGTTCAGGACGTCGGCTCGTCTCAGTTGCACTTCTTCGGCTCTCCGTCGTTTCGGGTCGGTTCGGACCGACCTTTGACACCATTCCACCACGGATCTAACGTGAACGCCGTTCAACTTGTACGGTGTTCAATTCCACATCGTCCAATTTCAGACCGTTCGGTTCCAGCCCTTCAGGAGATTCGTGTGACGTCGGCCCCGGTCCAGACAGACATTCTCGCCATTGCGCGTGAGCAAGTTCTCGAGCGCGGAGAACCGCTGACCGAAGCGCAGGTTCTCGAAGTGTTGCAGCTGGGCGACGGCCGCCTCGAAGACCTGCTGTCGCTCGCGCACGACGTGCGGATGAAGTGGTGTGGCCCCGAGGTCGAGGTCGAGGGCATCATCAGCCTCAAGACCGGTGGTTGTCCCGAGGACTGTCATTTCTGTTCGCAGTCGGGTCTGTTCCAGTCGCCCGTGCGCGCAGCGTGGCTCGACATCCCGTCGCTCGTCGAAGCGGCGAAACAGACGGCGAAGTCCGGTGCGAGCGAGTTCTGCATCGTCGCCGCGGTCCGTGGGCCGGACGAGCGCCTGCTCGCACAGGTCGCGGCCGGTATCGAGGCCATTCGCAACGAGGTCGACATCCAGATCGCATGCTCGCTGGGCATGCTCACCCAGGAGCAGGTCGATCAGCTCGCGGCAATGGGCGTGCACCGCTACAACCACAATCTCGAAACGTCGAAGTCCCACTTTCCCGAAGTCGTCACCACCCACACGTGGGAAGAGCGGTGGAACACGTTGCGCATGGTGCGCGAGGCCGGAATGGAAGTGTGCTGCGGAGGCATCCTCGGCATGGGTGAAAGCCTCGAGCAGCGGGCGGAGTTCGCCGCGAACCTGGCGGAACTCGAACCCGACGAGGTGCCACTCAACTTTCTGAATCCTCGCCCTGGAACCCCGTTCGGCGACCTCGAGGTTCTCCCCGCGAGCGAGGCGCTCAAATCCGTTGCGGCGTTCCGGCTGGCACTCCCGCGGACGATTCTCAGGTTCGCCGGTGGTCGTGAGATCACTCTCGGCGATCTCGGTGCGCAGCAAGGCATCCTGGGTGGCATCAACGCAGTCATCGTGGGCAATTACCTGACGACCCTCGGTCGGCCTGCCGAGCAGGATCTCGACCTGCTGGTGGACCTTCAGATGCCCATCAAGGCTCTGAACGACACGCTGTGATGATTCCCGTTCAGGCGGGGGCCGACGACGCGGCCGAGGTGAACTTCAACGTGTACACGGGCCGTCGCCTCGTCGAAGGTGTCGACGACGTCGTTCCGACGTCCGCGCAGCTGGGTCTCGAGCCACCGCGATTCTGTGGGGCGTGCGGGCGTCGGATGATCGTCCAGATCAGTCCGGACGGATGGTGGGCGAAATGTTCCCGTCACGGCGTGTTCGATTCGATCGGCCTCGGGCGGAGGTAGCGTCGGTCCGCGTGAAGGATCTTCGGGGAACCCCACTCGGTGCTGCTGCGGTCGCCGTGTGTGCGGTGGTGGTCGGCAGCGCGTTGATCGGAATCGTTTGGGGTCTGCTCGCCCCGGCGGAACACGATCTCGTCCTCTCGTCCGGACGGTTGCTTCCGCTCACGGGTGAGAGTCTGCATCGATTCGATGCCGCTGCTCTGCTCGCCTGTGCTGGGCTGGTCGTCGGCATCGTCTCGGCCGCCGCGGTGTGGGTCGTCCGGGGCGCTCGTGGGCCGCTCGCGGTTGCCGGGGTGCTGATCGGTTCCGTCGTGGGTGCCGCGGTGATGGCAGGTGCCGGGACAGGAGTCGCGGGCCTGCGGTTCCCCGAGCCTGCGAACCTTCAGGTGGGGGACGTGGCCGCGGTGGCAACCGGAATCGGCTCGTGGCTGGTGTTGATCTTTCAGCCCCTCGCGGCTTGCGTGACCACACTGGTTCTGGCTGCGCTCAATCCCTACGACGATCTCGGAGTGTCGAAGTCTCCTGACGAATCGGTGGACGGGGCCGATTCCGAGGAGATCGCCGAGGACTCGCGACGATCGGTGGGCTAGGCGTTCACGAAGGCGGTCGCAGGGCGGCGAATTCGTCCGTCACTCGAAGCGTGGAGTCCGTGAAGCGGTACAGGGCCGGAGGGCGTCCTCCCGCCTTACCCGATTTGGCCGTGTGCCCGGTGGCGGTGAGTACTCGTCGTCGACCGAGTACCCGTTGAAGGTTCGTCGCATCGACCTGGTACCCGAGTGCGGCGCAATAGATTTCCTTCAGCGTCGACATCGCGAACTCCTCGGGTGCGAGGCCGAACGCGATATTGGTGTAGGAGAGTTTCGCGGCGAGGCGATTGCGAGCATGGCGGACCACGGTTCCGTGGTCGAAGGACATCGGGGGGAGGGCGGACACGGGGTGCCAGGCGGTGTCGGGAGGAAGTTTCGGGTCCGATGTCAACGGCACGAGTCCGAGAAACGTCGAGGCGATCCGGCGTGGGCCGGGTACGCGATCCGGCGCGCTGAACACCGATAGTTGCTCGAGATGCGCGACTTTACGGACATCGACCTTCTCGGCCAGTTGGCGGTGTGCGGACGTCGACAAGTCCTCGTCGCCACGCAGCGTGCCGCCGGGGAGTGACCAGGTTCCCTTGGCTGGATCGAGTGCGCGTTGCCACAGGAGAACGGCGAGTTCCGGTTGTTCCACCCCACGAACCTGGAAGACCGCCGTGAGGACTTCGTGGGTGGCGGTGTTACTATTGGGCACGTTTTCGATCCTAAGTCGAAAACCTTGAATCAGGAAATCCGGGCCAGCCCGCTCGGGTTCACGGTGAAGGAGTACGCCATGACGAGCACGTTGTGGGCGGGGAACACCTCGCAGATCCAGGACGGCCCCGGCGGATACACGGGCGTCGAGGCGAACGAAGAGTGGGCCGCCGAGATCAAACGCCTGGCACGTGCGCGCGGGGCAACTCTGCTGGCGCACAACTACCAGCTCCCGGCAATTCAGGACGTTGCCGACCACGTCGGTGACTCGCTCGCGCTTTCCCGAATCGCCGCGGAAGCGCCCGAGGACACGATCGTGTTCTGCGGCGTCCATTTCATGGCCGAAACGGCGAAGATCCTCAGTCCGCAGAAGACCGTCCTGATCCCCGACGAGCGCGCCGGCTGCTCGCTCGCCGACTCGATCACCGCGGACGACCTGCGCGCCTGGAAAGAGGACTACCCGGACGCCGTCGTGGTGTCGTACGTCAACACGACCGCGGAGGTGAAGGGTCTGACCGACATCTGCTGCACCTCCTCGAATGCGGTGGACGTCGTCGCGTCGATCGACCCCGACCGGGATGTGCTCTTTTTGCCGGACCAGTTCCTCGGCGCTCACGTCAAGCGTGTGACGGGCCGCGAGAACATGCATATCTGGGCTGGGGAGTGCCACGTCCACGCCGGAATCAACGGCGACGAACTGACGGCACAGTCCAAGTCGCACCCCGACGCCGAACTGTTCGTCCACCCGGAATGCGGGTGTGCCACGTCGGCGCTCTATCTCGCCGGCGAAGGATTCGTGCCCGAGGACAAGGTCAAGATCCTGTCGACCGGCGGCATGCTCGATGCGGCACGTGAGACCGGCGCCAAGCAGGTCCTCGTCGCCACCGAGGTCGGAATGCTGCACCAGCTCCGCAAGGCAGCGCCCGAGGTGGACTTCCAGGCGGTCAACGATCGCGCATCGTGCCCCTACATGAAGATGATCACCCCGGCCGCTCTTCTCCGGTGCCTGGTCGAGGGCAAGGACGAAGTTCACGTCGACGGGGCGACGGCGGAGCGGGCGCGTGCGTCCGTCCAACGCATGATCGCCATCGGCAATCCTGGCGGAGGCGAGTGACGATGCCCGTCCCGGGGGTCACCTGGGAAGACCACGCCGATCTGGTCGTGGTCGGTGGTGGCGTCGCGGGTCTGACGGCGGCCCGGACAGCGGCGCGTTCGGGCTTGCGCGTCCTCACGATCGGCAAGGGCGGGAAGCTGGACACCGCAACGCAGTTCGCGCAGGGCGGCGTCGCAGTGGTCGACGGCCACGACCCGGCCGACTCCGTCGACAGCCACGTGGCCGACACGTGCACAGCAGGAGCAGGACTCTGCGACGAGGTCACGGTGCGGTCGATCATTGCAGCAGGTGACGGTGCCGTGTCCGCGCTCGCCGATCTGGGTGCCACGTTCGACCGTGGGCCCGACGGATATCTTGCGTACACCCGGGAAGGCGGTCACAGCGCGGCGCGGATCGTGCACGCGGGTGGTGACGCCACGGGCGCCGAGGTTCAGCGAGCAAGCGCACTGGGGTTGCTCGTCCTGCAAGACTCGATGGTGGTACGAGTTCTCACCGGCACTCGGGGTGTGACCGGGGTTCTGGTGCAGTCGCCGAAGGGGCTCGGTGTCGTGCACTCCGCGGCGGTTCTTCTCGCGACGGGCGGGCTCGGTCAGCTGTACTCGTGCAGCACGAATCCGCCCGGAGCCACTGCAGACGGCATCGCACTGGCACTGGACGCCGGCGCCGTGGTGGCGGATCTGGAGTTCGTTCAGTTTCATCCCACCGTTCTGTATGCCGCAGGTGGTGTCGGTCGTCGACCGTTGATCAGTGAGGCAGTCCGCGGCGAGGGTGCGTCGCTGGTGGATGTGGACGGTAGATCGGTGACCGCGGGAGTCCATCCGAGTGGCGATCTGGCACCTCGTGACGTGGTGTCGCGTGCGATCGCGCAGCGGCTCGCGGATACTGGCGCCGACCATGTCTTCCTGGATGCCCGGACCGTCGAGTGGTTTGCGGCGAGGTTCCCCACGATCACGGCGTCGTGCAAAGAATCCGGGATCGATCCACGTACTCAGTTGATACCGGTTGCCCCCGCCGCGCATTACTCGTGCGGTGGTGTCGTGACCGACTCCCACGGCCGCACAGCGGTTCCCGGTCTGTACGCCGCAGGCGAAGTCGCGAGGACCGGTTTGCACGGCGCCAACAGATTGGCATCGAACAGTCTTCTGGAAGGGCTGGTGGTCGGGGAGCGAGTCGGCGTCGCTGCGGGCGAGCGGGTCGGAACGAGCACCGAAGTGGGAGAGGCGATCATCGCGCCGACGTCCTTCGTGCCGCGCCCGGAACTGCAGCGTCTCATGACCGAATCCGCTTCCGTCCTTCGCGACGGCACGGGATTGGCCGACCTGGCGGACCAGCTCGACTCGCGGGCGCTACCCACCGCTTCGATGTCCCCCGCGGTATGCGAGGACGCTGCGCTGACCCTCGCCGCGTCCGCCCTGGCACTGGCTGCGTGCGCGCGAACCGAAAGCCGTGGCTGCCACACGAGGACGGATCATCCTGCGACTTCGGACGAGTTGCGGCGCAGTATTCATATCCGACTACTCGACGGCAGGCTTGCCGTCGAAGATGATCTCGAACACCAACTGACAGGAGTGCGGGGATGACCGAAGGCGTGCTGCTGGGAAGCGGCCTCGACCGCGAGGAGATACTCGAGCTGCTCCGGACGGCCCTCGACGAGGACCTTCGATACGGCCCGGACATCACCTCCGTCGCTACCGTCCCCGCCGACGCAGTTGCCGAAGCATCCGTGGTTTCGCGCGGACACGGAACCGTCGCGGGAATCGACGTCGGGCTCCTGGTGCTCGACGAAGTGATCGGCGCCGGCGAGTACCAGGTGCTCGAACGCGTAGCCGACGGCACCCGAGTGACACCAGGTCAGGCAGTGCTGACGGTCTCCGCACCCACGCGTGGCCTCCTGACCGCCGAACGCACGATGCTCAATCTGCTGTGTCATCTCTCGGGCATCGCCTCGGCCACGGCTCAGTGGGTCCAGGCCGT
This sequence comes from Rhodococcus sp. NPDC058521, assembly GCF_042719695.1. Taxonomy (NCBI): domain Bacteria; kingdom Bacillati; phylum Actinomycetota; class Actinomycetes; order Mycobacteriales; family Nocardiaceae; genus Rhodococcus; species Rhodococcus sp. NPDC058521. Next base: position 73,997 of record NZ_JBHXNL010000009.1, on the reverse strand, counting down.
GGACGGCACCGCTGCGAAGATCCGGGACAGCCGTAAGACTCTGCCGGGTCTGCGTGGTCTGCAGAAGTACGCCGTTCGGGTCGGGGGCGGCGTCAATCACCGCATGGGGCTGGGGGACGCGGCACTCATCAAGGACAATCATGTTTCGGCTGCCGGTTCGGTGGTTGCGGCGTTGCGCGCGGTCCGCGCAGCGGCTCCCGACCTCGAATGCGAGGTCGAGGTCGACGATCCGAAGCAGTTGGAAGAGGTCCTGGCCGAAGGCGCAGAGTTGGTGCTCCTCGACAATTTCCCGCTGTGGCAGACCCAGATGGCGGTACAGAAACGCGATGCGATCTCACCGTCGACGAAACTCGAGTCCTCCGGCGGGCTGACCCTCGACGTGGCCGCCGATTACGCCGCAACCGGAGTCGACTTCCTCGCAGTCGGCGCCCTCACGCATTCGGTCGGTGTTCTCGACCTCGGTCTGGACATGTAGCGGTCTCGACGTGTAGCGCGTCTGTCAGCTGGTTGCCCAGACACCGAGTTCGTTGCCGCTGGGATCGGTGAAACGAAAACGCCGCCCTCCGGGGAAAGTGTACGGCGCCTGCAGGATTCGGCCGCCCGCAGAATCGACTCCGGCGACGCTCGCATCGAGGTCGTCGGAGTACAGGAGTACCAGGACGCCTCCCGCACGAGGTGTCCCGCCGACTCCGGACAGCCCACCCACTTCGCCGTCTCCGTCGGCTGCCCGGATTCCGGAGTACTCCGGGCCGTAGTCGTTGAACGTCCATCCGAACGCATCGCGATAGAACGCGCGGGCGCTCTCCATGTCGTCCACGGGAATCTCGATGTAGTTCAGGGTGTGATGTGTGTTCGTCATGGGCGCACGCTAGCCCAGCGGGCCGACATCTAACGCTCGCCCGTTTCCTCCTGGTCCCGGCGTGCCATTTCGCTCTCGATCAGGGTCAGTCGCCGGTGGAGCGCCTGAATGCTGGCCATGCACACGCCGTTGGCATCGACTGCTGCGATGTGGCGCGGGTCGTCGCCCAGGCCGAAGGTGCGGGCAAAATCCTGGGCGGTCGGGCCGAGGTGGCGAACCGAATCGTGATCGAACCCGTATGTCCAGGTGCTGATGGGGAGTCCGGCGAGCCTTTCCAGAACTTCGTTCGCGCCACCCGGAACTGGCTCGGACGACGAGACACCCCGCCGCCTGGTCACGTGCGAGTGAATCCAGGCGACCGGGTGTCGGACGCCGGCGCTCATTCGTGTTCTTCGCGGCTCCCGGGCGTCGTCGGTGCGTGGCACCACGTGGCCTACTCGGTGAGTTCTTCGATGTCGTATTTGATCGTGGCGTCACTGAGCAGAACTCCCGCTCCGGCGCCCAATAACCCGAGGCCGATGCCGACGGCAGCGCCTCCCAGTCCGATCGCCAGTCCAAGCATGATTCCTCCAGGTTTCGATCGTGCAGATGAGTGCGGGAACGTGCCGGTAACCGTTCGGGGTTCGTGATCTCCCGTGCTCCGAGTACTCTCCACGTTCCTCCGTCGAGCGTGCCGTGACAAGGGTGTGAACCCGGTATATGGCCAGTTCCAAGGCTATTTTCAGGTTCGCAAACCGGGTTCGCGGTCTGCTATGTGAAGGCTGTCGTCCAGTGGCGCAGGAGCGGCGCCAGTGCCCGGAAACGGGGTCGTGCACTGCGCCCGGATGCACCGGTGGGACCGAAGTCGCGTCGGTGCTGGATAATCGAGGACAGAGGGATGTGTTCCGGCCGTGACCTTCATGTCGGGGCACCCGGTCTTCGAGTCGCACATTTTCAGGAAGGACCCAAGATGCTTGCCCGCACCGACCTTCGCGGTCGTACCCCATCCACGGCCGAACTTCGCGCCGCGCTGCCCCGAGGTGGAGTGGATGTGGATGCGGTTCTGCATCAGGTTCGCCCGGTGGTCGACGACGTCCGCGATCGCGGCGTCGAGGCGGCACTCGAACTCAGCGAGAAGTTCGACGGTGTACGTCCACAGCAGGTGCGGGTTCCTCGTGCCGAACTCGATCGGGCGCTCGGCGAACTCGACCCGGGGGTTCGCGCGGCACTCGAGGTGGCGATCGAGCGCACCCGCAAGGTCCACGCGGACCAACGGCGAACCGACACCACCACCGAGGTGGTCCCCGGTGGTGTCGTCACCGAGCGGTGGGTTCCTGTCGATCGGGTCGGGCTGTACGTCCCGGGCGGGAACGCCGTGTATCCCTCGAGTGTCGTCATGAACGTGGTGCCCGCCCAGGCGGCCGGTGTCGGTTCGCTCGTGGTTGCCTCGCCGCCGCAGGCTGCATTCGGCGGATTGCCGCACCCCACAATTCTCGCCGCGGCAGCACTCCTCGGCGTCGACGAGGTGTGGGCAGTCGGTGGGGGACAGGCGGTCGCCCTGCTGACCTACGGCGGCTCTGATACCGACGGCGCCGAACTGGCTCCCGTCGACCTCATCACGGGCCCCGGCAACATCTACGTGACAGCCGCGAAGCGGTTGTGCCGTGGCCTCGTGGGAATCGACGCGGAGGCCGGCCCCACCGAGATCGCAATTCTCGCGGACAGCACTGCAGATGCCGTGCACGTGGCCGCGGACATGATCAGTCAGGCCGAACACGACGTGATGGCGGCGAGCGTGCTCGTCACCACGAGCCCCGAGTTGGCCGATGCGGTGGACGCTGCGCTGAGCGCTCAGTTGGAAACGACGAAGCACCGCGAGCGCGTCACCACGGCATTGTCCGGATCGCAGTCGGGCACTGTTCTGGTGTCCGACATCGAAGCCGGACTGCGTGTGGTCAACGCCTACGCCGCCGAGCACCTGGAGATCCAGACCGCGGACGCGTCCGCAGTGGCGGCGAAGGTCACCAGTGCGGGCGCCGTCTTCGTCGGTCCATGGGCGCCGGTCAGCCTGGGTGACTACTGCGCGGGTTCGAATCACGTGCTGCCGACCGCGGGATGTGCTCGTCACTCCTCGGGTCTCAGCGTGCAGACGTTCCTGCGCGGAATCCACGTGGTCGACTACTCGGAGTCTGCTTTGAAGGAGGTCTCCTGCCACGTCGTCGCGCTGGCGAACGCCGAGGATCTGCCCGCCCACGGCGAGGCGGTTCGGTTGCGTTTCGAGTCTCTTCGTGGGGATGGTGCGCGATGACCGCACCCGGATCGTCGATCGGGGTCGGTGACCTGCCGATCCGCGAGAATCTTCGTGGCAAGTCGGCATACGGTGCGCCGCAACTGTCGGTGCCCGTACAGCTGAACACCAACGAGAACCCGCATGCGCCGACGAAGGCGCTGGTCGACGATGTCGCCGAGTCGGTTCGTGCGGCGGCACGGGAGCTGCACCGCTATCCGGACCGAGACGCCGTCGCGTTGCGGACCGATCTGGCGACGTACCTGACCCGCCAGACCGGGGTTCCCGTGACGGTGGACAACGTATGGGCCGCCAACGGTTCCAACGAGGTTCTTCAGCAGCTTCTGCAAGCGTTCGCCGGCCCCGGCCGGTCCGCGATGGGATTCATGCCCTCGTACTCGATGCACCCGATCATCTCCGACGGCACCGATACCGAGTGGCTCCCGGTGTATCGGCGCGACGACTTCGCCCTCGACGTGGACGTCGCGGTCGATGCGATTCGCGAGCGTCGCCCGGACGTGGTTTTCGTGACGAGTCCCAACAATCCGACCGGACACAGCATCGGCCTCGCAGAATTGCGGCGTGTGCTCGAGGCTGCACCCGGAATCGTGGTGGTCGACGAGGCATACGCCGAGTTCTCGGACGCACCGAGCGCGATCGGCCTCATCGACGAGTTCGCGACGAAGTTGGTCGTTTCCCGGACCATGTCGAAAGCCTTCGCGTTTGCCGGAGGCAGACTCGGATACCTTGCTGCGGCACCGGCATTCGTGGAGGCGCTATTGTTGGTCCGTCTGCCGTACCACCTTTCGGTCGTCACTCAGGCGGCGGCGCGTGCAGCGTTGCGGCACGCGGACGAGACGCTTGCGAGTGTTCACGCACTTGCGGCGGAACGCGTCAGGGTGTCGAAGGCTCTCGCGGACACGGGGTTCAGGGTGATTCCGAGTGACTCGAATTTCGTCCTGTTCGGAGAGTTCGCGGACAGTGCAGCCGCGTGGCAGGCATATCTGGACCGCGGAGTTCTCATCCGGGACGTGGGCATTGCAGGGTATCTTCGCACCACGATCGGCCTACCGGCCGAGAACGACGCCTTCATCGCAGCGAGCGACGAGATCGCTGCGACCGAACTCGCCAAGGCAGGAGAGCACGGATGACCGATCGGATCGCCAGGGTCGAACGGACCACCAAGGAATCCAGCATTGTCGTCGAGTTGAACCTCGACGGGACGGGCCGCGTCGACGTGTCGACCGGAGTCCCGTTCTTCGATCACATGTTGAATGCCCTCGGTTCGCACGCCAGCTTCGATCTGTCGGCACAGGCGAAGGGCGACGTCGAGATCGACGCTCACCACACTGTGGAGGACACGTCGATCGTGTTCGGTCAGGCCCTCGGCCAAGCGCTGGGAGACAAGAAAGGCATTCGTCGTTTCGGTGACTCCTTCGTTCCGATGGACGAGACCCTCGCCCACGCCTCCGTCGATGTGTCCGGTCGGCCGTACTGCGTTCACACCGGCGAGCCCGATCACCTGGTCCACTCGGTGATCGGTGGATATCCCGGTGTCCCGTACGCGACGGTGATCAATCGGCACATCTTCGAGTCGATCGCCCTGAATGCGCGTATCGCACTGCACGTTCGGGTTCTCTACGGACGCGATCCACACCACATCACCGAGGCCGAGTTCAAGGCGGTCGCCCGGGCGCTGCGCGAGGCGGTCGAACCGGACCCGCGCGTATCCGGTGTGCCTTCGACCAAGGGCAGCTTGTGATCGGATGAGTGCGCTCTGGGTCTATGTGCTGTTCATCGTTGCCGGTATTGCGGTCGGCGGGTCGTATTCGATGTGGAAGATCAACAAGCTCGCATCCGGCGTGCTGTTGGCGATTGCCGTGCTTGCGGCTGTGGCAGGGATTCTCAGGTTGATGTAGTGATCGGGGTGAGGTGATGGCCGCGCAGGCAGATTCTTCACATACGCAGAGCCTGCTTCGAACCCCCGGTCTGCTCACCGCGATGGCGATGGGCGGCGCCGCGTTCGGGGGCTGGGCACTGCTCTTGCCTGTCGTTCCGTTGGTCGTCTCGGCGGCAGGAGGTTCGGATGCTCTCGCCGGAAGTGTGACGGGCATCTTCATGGCGGCGACCGTCGTGACTCAGCTCATGGTTCCGTCGATGCTCCGCCGGTGGGGACACCGGGTGGTACTGGCCTTGGGGTGTGTGCTGCTCGGGCCGCCGTCGCTCGTGCTGTTGCTTTCGACGGACGCGGTCCCGGTTCTCGCGGTATCGGCGGTGCGGGGCTCGGGATTCGGCATGCTCACCGTTGCCGGAAGCGCTCTCGTGGCCGAACTGGTGCCCAGGAGCGCATTGGGACGGGCAACCGGTGCACAGGGGATCGCCATATCCGCGGCGCAGGTGATCGGGTTGCCCGCCGGGCTCGCCGTCTACCAGCGTCTGTCGGAAGTTCCGGTGTTCGTGCTGGGCGCACTCGTGCCGATGGTCGCCGTGGCGGCCATCAGTCGGTTGCCGAACATTCGGCCGCATCCTCGGACGGGCGAAGCGGGACGTCTCCCGATCACGATGATCCTGGTGCCTTGGTTGGCGATTGCAGTGGTGGCGGCGGCGTTCGGCGGTCTGTCCAGTCTGCTGCCGATCGCGATATCGGATCGGGCGGCGCTCGCCGGTGGGGTGCTCGCCGTCGTCAGTGCGGCGACTCTGGTCGGTCGGTACACGGCGGGAACTGCTGCCGACCGACTCGGACCCGGACGGGTGCTCGTTCCGGCCATGGCGTCGGCCGTCTTCGGCCTGGCGTGCTTCTCGGTTGCCGTGGCGATCCATGCGCCGTCGTGGCTTCTCGTCGTCGGTGCTGTCGGGTTCGGGTTCGGTTTCGGTGCGGTGCAGAACGAGTCGCTCGTCATGATCTTCACGGCCTCGGGTCCCGCGAGGTTCGGTGCGGCCAGCGCCGGGTGGAACATCGGATTCGACGCCGGCACCGGAATCGGAGCACTCACTCTGGGGATCACTGCGGCGGTGGCCGGTTACGTGTGGGTGTTCGGAGTGGCTGCGGTTGTGGTGACCGCAGTCGCCGCGACCGCAACGGTGGTCGGCGCACGTGTCGATCGCGCCGGATAAGGTTGTCGGCATGAGCGCTTCCACGATCGCCGTGCTCGACTACGGTTCCGGCAACCTGCACTCCGCCACGAGGGCGCTGGCCCGTACCGGTGCGCAGGTCGAGGTCACCTCCGACATTCAGACCGCACTCGATGCGGATGGTCTCGTCGTGCCCGGTGTCGGAGCCTTCTCCGCGTGCATGGAGGGTCTGAAGTCGGTACGGGGTGAGCGCATCATCGGACGGCGCCTTGCGGGTGGCAGGCCGGTGCTCGGCATCTGCGTCGGAATGCAGATTCTCTTCGAGAAGGGTGTCGAGTTCGGCGTCGAGGCCGAAGGGTGCGGGGAGTGGCCCGGGACGGTCGATCAGTTGCCGGCCGATGTGCTGCCCCACATGGGTTGGAACACGGTCGAGGCGCCCGCCGACAGCACCCTCTTCGCGGGCATCGACGCGGACACGCGCTTCTACTTCGTGCACTCCTACGCCGCGCAGAAGTGGGAGTTGCCGACACCGGAGCGAATAAAGCCACCAGCGCTCACCTGGGCCGAGCACGGCGGCAGGTTCCTGGCAGCGGTCGAGAACGGAGCGCTCTCGGCGACCCAGTTCCACCCGGAGAAGTCCGGTGATGCGGGTGCTGCGTTGCTCGAGAACTGGGTGAAGAGCTTGTGAGCGACGATTCGGACGACTTGTCCATCGGGAGGCTCGCCGTCTACTCGCTCGGGGCAGCGGTGGCCGTGCTCGTCGTCGCCACGACGCTGATCGCGGTGCTGCAACCGAGTGCAGGTGTGTCGCTGGCCATCGCGGGCGTCGGTCTCCTCGGTGCGGTGGCGGCAATGGGTTTCGTGTCCAAGTGGATGACCCGCCGTGCGTACGGCGACGACGGTGACCCGAAGCCCGGTTCCGACGCCTGACCGACTAGGGTTGGCGCAGTGAGCCTGGTCCTTTTGCCTGCTGTGGATGTCGTCAACGGTGAAGCTGTTCGCCTCGTTCAGGGGGAGGCTGGAAGCGAGACCGGTTACGGATCTCCTCGCGACGCCGCTCTGGCGTGGCAGAACGACGGTGCGGAGTGGGTGCACATCGTCGACCTGGATGCGGCGTTCGGCCGTGGATCCAATCGTGAACTTCTCGCCGAGGTGATCGGTGAACTCGACGTGAACGTCGAGCTTTCCGGCGGAATCCGTGACGACGATTCGCTCGAGGCTGCGCTTGCCACCGGCTGTGGCCGAGTCAATCTCGGAACCGCTGCGATCGAGAATCCCGAGTGGTGCGCGTCCGCCATCGCGAAGCACGGTGAGAAGATCGCCGTCGGACTGGACGTTCGACTCGTGGAGGGCAGCTATCAGTTGCGTGGTCGCGGATGGGTCACCGAGGGCGGCGACCTGTGGGAGACGGTTGCTCGGCTCGACCGCGACGGTTGTGCCCGTTACGTTGTCACCGACGTGACCAAGGACGGCACTCTGACCGGACCGAACCTCGAGCTGCTTGCGCAGATGTGCGATGCGACGGATGCGCCGGTCGTGGCTTCGGGTGGCATTTCGGCGATCGACGACCTCGTCGCGATTTCGGGACTGGTGGATCGCGGTGTCGAGGGGGCAATCATCGGCAAGGCTTTGTACGCCGGCCGATTCACGCTGCCCGACGCTCTGACCGCGGTGTCGAATCGAGGTTGAGACAGTGAGCCTGGCCCGCGATCCGCGAGAACTGCTCGCCACGGCGAGTGAGCTGCTCGACGGTGTCCACGAGCGATTCGTGGCAGGGGTCGGGGCACCGAGTGCCGTGCACAAGGGCGCGGACGATTTCGCCACCGCAGTCGACCTCGAGCTCGAGAAACGCCTCGCCGTCGAGCTGCTCGAACGCACCGGAATCCCCGTTCACGGTGAGGAATTCGGTGGACCCGACGTGGCCGAGGGCACGGTGTGGGTGCTCGACCCGATCGACGGCACGTTCAACTATTCAGCCGGACTTCCCACTGCCGGCACGCTTCTTGCGCTCTTGGACGACGGTGTTCCCGTGATCGGGCTGACGTGGTTGCCACTCGTGGGTCGTCGCTACGCCGCACTCGAAGGTGGGCCGCTTCTCGAGAGCGGGCGACCGGTTCCGCGGTTGACGAGGACTACTCTGGCGGCCTCGATCGTGGGGCTCGGCGCGCTCAACGTGGACAGTCGTGGGCGCATTCCGGGTCGCTACCGACTCGAGGTGTTGACCGAACTCAGCCGGTTCTCCTCCCGCATTCGAATGCACGGCTCGACGGGCGTCGATCTCGCTTTCACCGCGGCTGGAATTCTGGGCGGTGCAGTGGTGTTCGGGCACAATGCATGGGACAACGCAGCAGGAGTGGCGCTGGTCCGGGCGGCGGGTGGCGTCGTCACCGACCTCGCCGGCGAGCCGTGGACGGTGGATTCCGGTTCGGTTCTTGCCGCAGCGCCCGGCGTACACGAAGAGATTCTCGACATTCTGGGATCGCTGGGTGATCCACGAACTCGGCCTTGAGGAGGGCGTACGACATGACTTTGGCAGTTCGGGTGATCCCGTGTCTCGACGTCGACGCAGGTCGGGTCGTGAAGGGTGTGAATTTCGAGAATCTCCGCGATGCCGGTGATCCCGTCGAACTTGCCGCCATCTACGACGCCCAGGGTGCCGACGAGCTCACTTTCCTAGATGTGACCGCATCCACGTCCGATCGAGGCACCATGCTCGAGGTGGTGAGCCGGACGGCCGAGCAGGTGTTCATTCCGCTGACCGTCGGCGGTGGCGTCCGCACTGTCGAGGACGTGGATCGATTACTGCGTGCGGGAGCCGACAAGGTCAGCGTCAACACGGCTGCCATCGCACGCCCTGAACTGCTGCGCGAGCTCAGCCAACGATTCGGATCGCAGTGCATCGTTCTCTCGGTCGACGCACGCACGGTGCCAGAGGGTGGCGAGCCGACACCTTCCGGCTGGGAGGTCACAACACACGGTGGCAAGCGCGGCACGGGTATCGACGCTGTCGAATGGGCGGTACGTGGCGCCGAACTCGGTGTGGGAGAGATTCTTCTGAACTCGATGGACGCCGACGGCACGAAGGCCGGCTTCGATCTGGCGATGATCAAGGCTGTCCGGGGTGCGGTGCACGTTCCGGTGATCGCCAGCGGGGGAGCGGGTGTGGTCGGCCACTTCGCACCTGCCGTCGAGGCCGGCGCCGATGCGGTGCTCGCCGCGAGTGTCTTCCACTTCGGTGACATGACGATCGGCGAGGTCAAGGCATCGATGCGTGAAGAAGGGATCACGGTCAGATGAGTATCGATCCGAAGATTGCGGCCAGACTGAAGCGAAACGATGCCGGACTCTTCACTGCGGTTGCGCAGGACCGCTCGACCGGTCGGGTCCTGATGGTTGCCTGGATGGACGACGAGGCATTGGCTCGCACACTCGAAACCCGAAAGGGCACATACTTTTCGCGGTCTCGGCAGAAGTATTGGGTCAAGGGCGAGACGTCGGGGCACACGCAGTACGTCCACGAGGTCCGGTTGGACTGCGACGGTGATGCGGTGCTGCTCGTCGTCGATCAGGAGGGTGCCGCGTGCCACACCGGTGCGGACACCTGCTTCGACGAGGACGTGCTACTCGCGGCGGAGTAGCGCCCGGGGGAGATACGAACGTTTCGCGGCGGGTGAGGAACAGGGAGCCGATCGAGCCGACCCAGACGAGCAGTGCGAATGCCGCCAAGCGCTCGGTTCCGCCCGTTCCCAGTCCGGCGTCGAGTGCCAGGTTTCCCGGGCCCATGATCAGTATCGCGCCGAGAACATGGAGGTTCTCGGCGGCGTCTGCCGGGTATGCGTCGGCGAGTGCATATCCGGCAGCGCACAGCAGAACCAGGATGTGGACCGTCGTGGCGGCGCCTCTCCGGCCCCATCGACTCCACGTTGCTCCCAATCCGACTGCCAAGAGCAGTGCGGTCAGAAGGAAGGCCCAGTTCATCCAACTGTGTTGCGGCGAACAGACATGACGTGGCGGGTCTCCGAACGCTCCGCAGGTGACGTTGCCTAGGTCGCTGATGTTGTTGTTGGCCCAGCTGTACGGACTCGACCACGCCGATCCGACGAGGAGTTGGATGCCGACGAACAGAATCGGCGCCGCCAAGAGGAGCGCACCACCGATGGGCACGAGAAGAGGTCTCGAGTTGGCCGTCCGCATAGCCGCATCGTTGCGGTTGTGGCCCTTCCGCGAATCGGCCGACAGGGGGACTCTGATGGTCTGTCAGGAGGACGCCACCGCGGATCCGGCAGTTGGGGTGACAGAGTATCGGTCATGCCGTTGATTCAGATCAGTCAGACTCCGGGGCTAACCAGTGAACAGAAGCGAGCCACCATCGAGGCGGTGACCGCCGCCTACGCAGAGGCCACCGGCAAGAATCCGTCCGCCGTCTGGGTCACGATCACGGAAGTACCCCGTGACAGTTGGGGAGTGGGCGGCACGCCACTCGGGTGACTTCTCAGGCCTTCCCGGTGCCGCCGGCGATCGCCTTGTCGAGTTGGTCGAGCATGGCGCCGGCGAGGTGGGAGAGCTGACCGACCTGTTTCGGGTCGAGCCCGTCGAAGATCATGGTCCGAACGGACTCGACGTGTGCCGGTGCGGCAGCGACGATGGTGTCCATCCCACTGTCGGTGAGGACTGCGTCCGACCCGCGCCCGGCCGCGGCCTTCTCGCGGCGTACCAAACCGCTGCGCTCCATCTTGGTCACCACGTGCGAGAGGCGCGACAGCGAGGCGTTCGCACGTTGGGCGAGTGTAGACAGTCGGAGTCGCCGTTCGGGGGTCTCGGACAGTGCGGCAAGCACGAAGTATTCGAAGTGCGTGAGCTGCGAATCGCGTTGCAGTTGGGTGTCCAGTGCAGCGGGTAGTCGGGTGACCAGGGAGACGAGTGACAGCCACGCCTCCTGCTGGCGGGAGTCGAGCCACCGCGGTTCGGACGGTGTGGCTTCTCTGCGCTCACTCATCGTGTCGTCCCTTCGATCGTGGGGAACATTTACCTGATCCGTCGCGTTGACTCTATCGCTAGTTGAAGCTTCAACTCCAATTCGAAGGAGGGCGTGATGTCGTCGTCGATACCCACACTGTTTCTCAGCCACGGAGCACCCCCGCTGGTGGACGACGAGCAGTGGGTGTCCGAGCTGAAGGCGTGGTCGTCTGTGCTGCCGCGTCCGAAGGCGATTCTCGTGGTGTCGGCACATTGGGAATCTGCACCGTTGATCATCGGGTCCACGGTCCCGGGTACGCCACTGACCTACGACTTCGGAGGTTTCCCCGAGCGGTTCTACCGAACGGAATACGACTCGCCGGTCGCCCCCGACCTGGCACGAGAAGTGGCAGCGCTGATGCCGGACGACGAGGTGGTGGGTTCCGCGCCGCGCCGTCGCCTGGACCACGGCGCCTACGTTCCGCTCACCGTCATGTACCCGGAAGCGGATATTCCTGTCCTGCAGGTGTCGCTACCGACACTCGATCCCGAGCGGTTGCTGCGGTTGGGTCGGCGTCTGCGGACTCTTCGTGACTCGGGTGTGCTGATCATCGGATCCGGTTTCACCACCCACGGACTCCCGTTCCTCACCGACCCGTCGCCGCGTGCGACGCCGCCCGGGTGGTCGTCCGAATTCGACGAGTGGGCCGGTGAGCGTCTCGCCGCTGGTGACGTCGATTCGCTCATCGACTTCAGATCAGCCGCGCCGGGCATGCCCTATGCCCACCCGACCATCGAACACTTCGCGCCCCTGTTCGTCGCGCTGGGAGCTTCGAGCGATCCCGCACAGATTCCCGAGCAGGTGATCGACTGGTTCTGGATGGGGTTGTCCAAGCGGTCCCTCCAACTGTCCTGACGGCCAAGTCAGGGTCGGTTGCGCAGAAACTCGAGAGCTCGATCCGCGTGGGCGTTCGCGCTGAACTCGGACGAGATCACGTCGAGCACTGTGCGGTCCGTATCGATGACGAAGGTTGATCGTTTGACGGGAGCAATCTTGCCGAGGAGGCCACGCTTCACCCCGAACTGCTGGGCCACCGCGCCGTCCGGGTCGGACAGCAGTGGGTAGTCGAATCCCTTTGCCGTGGCGAAGACGGACTGCTTGTCCACCGCATCGTTGCTGATGCCTGCGCGGCCCGCTCCGACTGCGGCGAACTCTCCCGCGAGGTCGCGGAAATGGCACGCTTCGGCCGTGCACACCGGGGACGAGGCCGCCGGGTAGAAGAAGAGAACCAAGGGCCCCGTCGACACGAGATCGGACAGCGTGCGAGACATTCCGTCCTGGTCCTCGAGTGTGAAATTCGGTGCCTGTAGACCTGGTTTCATGCCCGCGACGGTACCGGGCGCGTCGCGGCCGCGGGTGAGCCTGGGATGATGGTGGGCATGCACGGCGAGCCCACAACAATTCCCGCGACGACCTCCCACGTGTCCGCCAACGGTTCCGGTGCCGATTCGACGACCTCCCGCGAGCAGTTCCGGCTCCTCGCCGCCGAACACCGCGTGGTCCCCGTCACACGAAAGGTGTTGGCGGATGCGGAGACCCCACTGTCGGCGTACGCGAAGCTGGCGGCCAACCGTCCCGGCACATTTCTGCTCGAGTCGGCCGAGAACGGCCGGTCCTGGTCGCGTTGGTCGTTCATCGGCGTGGTCAGCCCGGCGGCTCTGACCGTCCGCGACGGCGAGGCGGCCTGGTACGGGAACGTGCCCGCCGGAGCTCCCGCCGGCGGTGACCCGGTCGCAGCGCTGGGGCAGACATTGGAGTTGCTGCGGTCGGAACGGCTGCCGGACCTGCCTCCGCTCACCGGCGGCATGGTCGGTTTCCTCGGCTACGACGCGGTACGCAGGCTCGAACGGTTGGGTGATCACGCCGAGGACGACCTCGAGATTCCCGAGATGGTGATGCTGCTCGCCACCGATCTCGCAGCGGTCGATCACCACGAGGGTGCGATCACCCTCATCGCCAACGCCGTGAACTGGGACGGCTCCGACGAACGGGTCGACGAGGCATACGACGACGCCGTCGCCCGTCTGGACACGATGACCGCGGCGCTCGGGTCGCCCGCGGCGTCGACGGTGTCGACATTCTCGAAGTCGGCCCCCGATTACCGACGGCAACGTACCTCGGAGGGCTATTGCCGGGACGTGCGCAAACTGGTCGGGGACATCGAAGCGGGCGAAGCGTTCCAGGTCGTGCTGTCACAACGATTCGAGATCGACTGCGACGCCGACCCGATGGATGTCTACCGGATGCTGCGGGCGTCCAACCCCAGCCCGTACATGTACCTCGTGCACGTACCGGGAGAGAACGACGAGACGTCCTTCTCGATCGTGGGGTCGAGTCCGGAATCCCTCGTGAAGGTCAACGAAGGTGTCGCGACCACACATCCGATCGCCGGCACGCGCTGGCGCGGATCCAGCGAAGAGGAGGACGTCCTTCTCGAGAAGGATCTGCTGGCGGACGAGAAGGAGAACGCCGAGCATCTGATGCTGGTCGACCTCGGGCGAAACGATCTGGGGCGAGTGTGCGTGCCCGGAACTGTCAAGGTGCACGACTACCGGCACATCGAGCGGTACAGCCACGTGATGCACCTCGTCTCCACCGTCACGGGCAATCTCGCGGACGGCAAACACGCGCTGGACGCGGTCACGGCGTGTTTCCCGGCCGGCACCCTGTCCGGCGCACCCAAGGTGCGGGCGATGCAGCTCATCGAGGAACTCGAGCCGACCCGCCGGGGCGTGTACGGGGGAATCGTCGGCTACCTCGACTTCGCGGGCGACGCGGACACTGCCATCGCGATCCGTACCGCTGTCATCAAGGACGGGATCGGATACGTCCAGGCCGGAGCCGGCGTGGTCGCCGACTCCGTACCGGAGGCGGAGGACACGGAAGCGAAGAACAAGGCGATGGCCGTCCTGGCCGCCATAGCTGCGGCGGGCACGGTGCGCACGTGGAAGGGCGGCACACCATGAGCGGGACGAGGCGCAGTTCCGTGATCGCCGTCGCCTGCCTGGCGCTCGCAGCGCTCGCGTTGTGGGCGTCGTCCCGGATGGTGTGGGTGTCCTTCGTGTCCTCTGACGGTCTCGGTGAGGACCGCACCGTGGACCTCGACGGCGGCACCTGGGCGGCTGCCCTGACGCCCCTCGCGCTGACCCTGGTCGCGGCCATCGCCGCGTCCTTCGCCGTCAAGGGGTGGGTGCTGCGGGTGCTGGGCGTGTTGGTTGCGCTCGTCGGTGTCGCGGCGGCCGTCCCTGTCGTGCAGCTGATCGTTTCCGGCGCTTCGGACGAGCGCAGTGCCCAGCTGGCCGAGCTGCCCGGCCGCGCCGACGTCCGCGACGTGCACGCTTCGTTCGGTCCCGCGGCACTCACGGCGATCGGTGTAGTCGCGGCACTGGTCGCGGCTGTCACATTGCTGCGCAGACCGCGGGAGGACGCAGGACTGTCCGCCAAGTACGACGCACCGGCCGCCAGGCGCGCAGCGGCACAGCGCGGTAACGAGTCTGGTGACGAACCGCAGTCGCAACGGGTGATGTGGGATGCGCTCGACGCGGGGGACGACCCGACCGACAATCCGGACACGCGGACGTAGGACGTAGACCACACCCGGCCGAAGGCCCGGCACCGACGCCCACTAGTCTGTACAAGTCCTCGATGATGTTCCTCACATCGGGTTTCTGCCCAGAAAGGACTCGGGCCACGATGACCGTTCTCGACTCGATTCTCGACGGGGTGCGCGCAGACGTCGCCGCCCGCGAAGCGACGCTCGACTTCGCTGCGGTGAAGGCTGCTGCTGCCGCCGCACCGCCCGCGCTCGATGCTGCTGCAGCGCTTCTCGAACCGGGAATCGGTGTCGTCGCCGAGGTGAAGCGGGCAAGTCCGTCGAAGGGTCCGCTTGCGGAAATCGGCGACCCGGCCGCGCTCGCGGCCGCCTACGAGGCCGGGGGTGCGCGGGTCATCAGCGTGCTCACCGAGGAGCGGCGTTTCCGCGGTTCGCTCGCCGACCTGGACGCCGTCCGTCGTGCCGTGAACATTCCGATTCTGCGCAAGGATTTCATCGTCGGGCCCTACCAGATCCACGAGGCACGTGCCCACGGCGCGGACGTCATCCTGTTGATCGTTGCGGCGCTCGAGCAGGACGCTCTCGCCTCGTTGATCGACCGGACCGAATCCCTCGGAATGACCGCCCTGGTCGAGGTCCACACCGAGGTGGAAGCGAATCGGGCGCTCGAAGCAGGCGCGAAGGTAATCGGTGTCAACGCACGCAACCTCAAGACGCTCGAGGTCGACAAGGACACCTTCGGGGAAATCGCACCCGGATTGCCGACCGAAGTCATCAAGATCGCCGAGTCCGGCGTGCGCGGTACGGCAGATCTGCTGGCATACGCGGGAGCGGGCGCAGATGCGGTCCTGGTTGGTGAAGGGCTTGTGACCAGCGGGGATCCGCGCAAGGCTGTCGCCGATCTGGTCAATGCCGGTGCGCACCCGTCGTGCCCGAAGCCGTCGAGATAGTTGGTCGACCGCTCGGCTGACCCGAGCGGCGAGGGGGAGCAGTGTTGGGGCAGACTGGAGATGTGACTTCACGCAACGACGGCTCCGTTTCCGGCACGACGTACAAGGGTGGCGATCTCCCGAAGGCGAGTGTGGGGATCGTCGAGCGCACCACACACGATCCGGACAACGGTGGCCACTTCGGCGTCTACGGCGGTAGGCATGTGCCCGAAGCTCTCATGGCGGTGATCGAGGAGGTCACGGCCGCTTACGAGAAGGCGCGTTCGGACCGGTCGTTCCTCGGTGAACTCGACCGCCTGCAGCGTGACTACACGGGGCGTCCGTCCCCGATCTTCGAAGCCACCCGGATGGCGGAGTTCGCCGGTGGTGCGCGGCTGATTCTCAAGCGAGAGGACCTCAATCACACCGGGTCACACAAGATCAACAACGTGCTCGGGCAGGTGCTGCTCGCCAAGCAGATGGGCAAGACGCGAATCATCGCGGAGACCGGCGCCGGACAGCACGGTGTCGCCACCGCCACCGCCTGCGCATTGCTCGGCCTCGAATGCGTGATCTACATGGGCGCGGTCGACACCGAACGGCAGGCCCTCAACGTCGCGCGGATGAGGTTGCTCGGGTCCACCGTCATTCCTGTCGAATCCGGATCGCGCACCCTCAAGGACGCGATCAACGAGGCGCTGCGTGACTGGGTCACCAACGCCCACAACACCTATTACTGTTTCGGGACCGCTGCGGGACCGCACCCGTTCCCGACCATCGTGCGTGACTTCCAACGTGTCATCGGACTCGAAGCACGCGAGCAGGTCCAGGATCTGACAGGTCGGCTGCCCGATGCGGTCACCGCATGTGTCGGCGGCGGCTCCAATGCGATCGGAATCTTCCACGCGTTCCTCGACGATTCCTCGGTTCGGCTGGTGGGCTACGAGGCTGCGGGCGACGGCGTCGAAACCGGTCGGCATGCGGCCACCTTCGCGGCCGGCACTCCCGGCGCCTTCCAGGGTGCGTACTCGTACCTACTGCAGGACGAAGACGGACAGACGATCGAATCGCATTCGATCTCGGCAGGCCTCGACTACCCGGGAGTTGGGCCTGAGCACGCGCTGCTCAAGGACGTGGGTCGTGCGACGTACGAACCGGTCACCGATACCGAGGCGATGGATGCCCTTCGGTTGCTGTCCGAGCGTGAAGGCATCATTCCGGCAATCGAATCGGCACATGCCGTTGCCGGCGCTCTGCGGCTCGGTCGCGAACTCGGCGAAGGCGCGATCATCGTCGTGAGCCTGTCCGGTCGAGGAGACAAGGACATGGACACGGCCGCGAAGTGGTTCGGGCTGTTCGACGACTCCAACACCACCGACAAGGAAGGTTCGGCCAAGTGAGCGAACGACTCTCGCGCCTCGCCCCGACGTTCGCACAGTGCCGTGAAGAGAAGCGGGCCGCACTCGTCGGTTATCTGCCCGCCGGTTACCCGACCGTAGCGGATTCGATCGACACGTTCGGCGCCATGGTGGATGCGGGCTGCGACATCGTGGAGGTCGGAATCGCCTATTCCGATCCCGTGATGGACGGACCCACGATCCAGAAGGCAGCAGACACCGCCTTGAACAACGGAGTGCGCGTTCGTGACGTGTTCACCGTCATCGAGCAGATCGCCTCGCGAGGTGGCAATGCCGTGGTGATGACGTACTGGAACCCCGTGCTGCAGTACGGGGTGGACCGGTTCGCCCGGGACATGGCAAATGCCGGCGGTCTCGGACTGATCACACCGAACCTCATCCCCGAGGAAGCCGGTGAGTGGATGACGGCATCCGAGGACCACCATCTCGACCGGATCTTCCTCGTCGCGCCGTCGTCGACCGAGGAGCGACTCGCGATGACACTCGAGGCGAGCAGTGGCTTCGTGTACGCGGCGTCGACGATGGGTGTGACGGGTGCCCGTGACGCGGTGTCCTCGATGGCGCCGGATCTCACGGCCAGAATCAGGACTCATTCGGATATCCCGGTGGGCGTTGGGCTCGGCGTTCGGTCGGGTGCGCAGGCAGCGGAGATCGCGTCCTACGCCGACGCGGTCATCGTCGGTTCCGCGCTGGTCACTGCGGCGGAAGAGGGCTTGGACGCGGTTCGAACGCTCACGTCCGAACTCGCCGAAGGTGTTCGCTCGGCTACCGTGGCGTCGTGACCATGGACGTTCTGGCCTATATCCCCAGCCCGCCGCAGGGCGTGTGGTATCTGGGACCGGTAGCGCTCCGCGCGTACGCCCTGTTCATCATCGCCGGAATCATCGTGGCGATCGTGTGGGGTGACAGGCGATGGGTGGCGCGCGGCGGCCAGAAGGGCACGGTCCTCGACATCGCCGTGTGGGCCGTCCCGTTCGGGTTGATCGGCGGCCGTCTGTATCACGTCATGACGGATTGGCCCACGTACTTCGGTGAGGGCCGCCAGCCTCTCGATGCTCTCAAGGTGTGGGAGGGCGGCCTCGGGATCTGGGGTGCTGTGGCATTGGGCGCCGTAGGCGCTTGGATCGGCTGCCGTAGGCGCGGCATCCCGCTGCCCGCATTGGGCGATGCCATCGCACCGGGAATCCTTGCTGCTCAAGCCATCGGTCGTATCGGCAACTACTTCAACCAGGAGTTGTACGGGCGTGAGACGGATGTGCCGTGGGGACTCGAGATCTTCGAGCGCACCAACGATGCGGGCCAGGTCGACCCGGCACTGATCGATGGGGTGTCAAATGGCACCGTCGCTTTCGTCGTACATCCCACCTTCCTCTACGAGGCGGTATGGAACGTCCTCGTGGTGCTCCTTCTCGTCGCAGTCGATCGGCGATTCGAAATCGGCCACGGACGCCTGTTCGCTCTGTACGTCGCCGGTTATTGCGCGGGTCGATTCGTCGTGGAACTGATGCGCAGCGATCACGCAAGCACGATCGCCGGAATCCGCGTCAACTCGTTCACCTCTGCGCTCGTCTTTCTCTGCGCGGTCGCGTACGTGATCTTCGCGACCAGGGGACGAGAAACCCCGGCCGAATTGCAGCCGAAGGAGAAGTACCGCACGGACGGCGCCGCGGACAACGAAGGTGGCGACGAGAAGAAGTCGGCAGTGACAGAGAAGCCTGAGGACGAGACCGTGAACGTCTCGGGTGATGCCGATACCGCGCAGGGAAAGAACGCGGGGAGCTCGGTGAAAGCGCCGTCAACGAAAATTCACGATGAGAAGGATGAGCCCTGATGACCGAGCCCCAGAACCCGTCGGACGGATCGGACAAGAAGCCCGAATCCGGTCACTCTGCAGGACAGGGCGACTCGGGTACTTCGGTACCGGGCGACAGTTCGACAGAAGCGCACCGCCCCGACTTCGGTTCGCCGTTCGATTACGACGCGACAGCCGAGGCATCCCTGTCGCAGACTCCGGGTGCATCCGACTCGACTCCGACGGGCAGCGGTCCCGGCTGGGACACCTACTCGGGGGTCGGTAACGGTCCGGGCTGGGGAAACACCCCCACCTACCCGTCTCCCGAGGATGCGTATCCGTCACCGGGCGAGACCGAAGCCTCCGGAGGAGGACCCGTATACGGTGCCCCGGATCCCACGCTGGGACAGCAGTCCTTCGGGCAAGAGCAATACGGCCAGCAGCAGTACGGACAACAGCAGTACGGACAACAGCAGTACGGACAACAGCAGTACGGACAACCCGCACCGGGATTTCCACCGCCGGGCCAGTACCCCTACGGCCAGCCCGGTTACGCGCCGGCACTGGGCGGTTACGGGGATGCGATGGCTCCGTTCGGGCGTCACCCGCTGACCGGGGAACCGTATTCCGACAAGTCCAAGCTGACGGCCGGACTCCTCGAGCTGTTCCTGGGTGGCTTCGGTGCAGGTCGTTTCTATCTCAACCAGCCGGGTATCGCGGTCGGACAGATTGCGGCCACCTGGCTGACGTGTGGACTCGGCGCCATCTGGCCGCTCATCGACGCGATCTTGATGCTGACAGGAAGCGTGAAGGACAAGGACGGCCGCCCGCTTCGTGACAACTGACCCGTCTACTGACGGGTCGCTCGAGTGTGGCCGGGCGCGCCGTTCGGGCGAATGGAGATGACAGTCACGGGGGACTAGGCTCGTCCGCGTGAACCGACGGACGAAGATCGTATGCACTCTTGGACCTGCAACCGCCACCGGCGACCGCATTCGCGAACTCGTCGAGAGTGGAATGAACGTCGCCCGGCTCAACTTCTCGCACGGCGAGCACGCCGACCACGAAGAGAACTACCACCGGGTTCGCGACGCCTCGAATGACACCGGTCACGCGGTAGGCATCCTTGCCGATCTGCAGGGACCCAAGATTCGTCTCGGCCGGTTCGCAGAAGGCCGAACCACTTGGGCCAACGGTGAACTCGTGCGGATCACGGTCGACGAGTGCGAGGGCACTCACGACCGGGTGTCGACCACCTACAAGCAGTTGGCCCAGGACGCGAAGCCCGGTGACCGTCTCCTCGTCGACGACGGCAAGGTCGGGCTGGCCGTCGTGGAGGTCGATGGCAACGATGTCGTGTGCCGTGTCACCGAGGGCGGACCCGTCAGCAACAACAAGGGCGTGTCTCTTCCCGGTATGGACGTGTCGGTTCCGGCTCTGTCGGAGAAGGACATCGCCGATCTCGAGTTCGCCTTGAACCTGGGTGTCGACTTCATTGCGTTGTCTTTCGTGCGTTCGCCCGCGGACATCGAACTGGTCCACGAGGTGATGGAGAAGGTCGGACGCAAGATCCCGGTCATCGCGAAACTCGAGAAGCCGGAGGCCATCGACAACCTCGAGGCGATCGTGCTGGCATTCGACGCGGTGATGGTCGCCCGCGGGGATCTCGGTGTGGAGTTGCCGCTCGAGGAGGTTCCGCTCGTTCAGAAGCGTGCAATCCAGATCGCGCGTGAGAACGCGAAGCCGGTGATCGTGGCGACGCAAATGCTGGAGTCGATGATCGAAAACTCTCGGCCGACCAGGGCCGAGGCTTCCGACGTTGCGAACGCCGTCCTGGACGGTGCGGATGCCGTCATGCTTTCCGGCGAGACGTCGGTCGGCAAGTACGTCATGGAGACCGTTCGTACGATGGCACGGATCGTAGAGGCCGTGGAAGGGGACACGACAAGGGTCCCGCCGCTCACTCACGTGCCGCGGACCAAACGTGGCGTCATCTCGTACGCGGCGCGCGATATCGGCGAGCGCCTGGATGCGAAGGCTCTCGTTGCGTTCACCCAGTCGGGTGACACGGTGCGGCGCCTTGCTCGTCTGCACACTCCGCTCCCGCTCCTCGCATTCACCCCGCTGCCCGAGGTGCGCAGCCAGTTGTCCATGACCTGGGGCACCGAGACGTTCCTGGTCGACCCCGTGTCGAGTACCGACGCGATGGTGCGGCAGGTCGATCACGCTCTGTTGGGTCTCGGCCGTTACAACAAGGGTGACCTCGTCGTCATCGTTGCCGGGTCTCCGCCCGGCACCGTGGGTTCGACCAACCTGATTCACGTGCACCGCATCGGCGAAGAGGACCACTAGGTGAGCGACACTGCAGCGAAGACCGATCTCGAGACCCTGCTCGGCCTTCTGGATCTCGAGGAGACCGGCGAAGACGTATTCGTCGGACACCATCCGGCTCAGGTGGGTAGCAGGACCTTCGGTGGTCAACTCGTGTCACAAGGACTTGTCGCGGCGGGGCGAACCGTGGGTGCAGGGCGGCCGGTGCACGCGCTCAACGCTCACTTCATTCGCGGTGGCGACGTCAAGAAACCGATCGCGTACCGCGTCGACCGGCATCGGGACGGACGCGCTTTCGCCAACCGTCAGGTCACCGCGTTGCAGGACGGACAGGAATTGTTCGTGATGCTCGCGGCCTTCCAGGACTGGGGGAAGGGACTCGAGCACGCGGTCGAGGTCCCCGATGTGCCGTTCCCGGATACCCTGCCACCGATCGGTGATCACCTGCTCGGATACGAGGACCGCCTGCAAATGTTCGTCGATGCGCTCAAGCCGATCGACATGCGCTACGCCAACGATCCTGCGTGGATCCTGAAGGGCACGGGCGAGAAGCTCAACCACAATCGCGTGTGGATGAAGGCGGACGGTGATCTGCCGGACGACCCGCTGATGCACGTCGCTGCTCTGGCCTACTCCTCTGATACCACGGTCCTCGATTCGATCATCACCACGCACGGGTTGTCGTGGGGTCTCGACCGAATCGTGGCGGCGACGGTCAATCATTCCATCTGGTTCCACCGCCCGTTCAGGTACGACGAGTGGGCGCTGTATGCGACGGAATCGCCGGTTGCCGCGGGGTCACGCGGATTGGCGACGGGGCGATTCTTCTCGCTCGAGGGTCAGTTGCTCGCAACCGTGGTTCAAGAAGGGCTGATTCGGCACTTCCCGAAGCGGTCCTGATCGTTCAGGCGTTCTTGCGGTAGGACGACGCGAGTTCCTCGGCTCTGTCCCACGGAGACCAATCGATCGCTCTGCCCTCGAGTTGTGCGGCGACGACCTCGAGTCCGGCGTGCCAACCGGGGGCGTGCGCGTACGCGGACTCCTCCTCCTCGACGGTGTGGGTGAGGGTCAACCACGACCCGCCCTGCCCGTCCGGGACGATCTCCCAGTGGAGGGTCTCGGCGTCCCACAGGTACTCGAGAATGTGTCCGCGTCGGAACGTGATCATGGTTCCGGTGGAGGTGTGGTCGGGCGGCAGTCCGTATCGACGAACCTGTTCGGGAGTGACGTGGAAGGTCAGCTCGCTGCCGGGCTCGACATCGAAACGGACCTCGGCGGGGAACCACTCTTGCAGGTACTGCGGCTCCGTGATGACGGCCCACACTTTCTCGGGCGGGTGTGAGAGGGCCTGCTGGAAACGGAGGGCCACACGGCCGTCGTAGGTGAATGTGACGGTGCCGTTGTCCATTGCGGACCTCCGTGCTCGAGTCCCGAATGCGATTCCCCGCGTCGTGCACCAATGGTACTGGTTTCTGCGGTGGCGGCGCGGTGTGAATTCAGGGGCGGGTATGGGCTCTTCGGTGCAGCTCGCGGACCGAATCTACGAGTTCTTCCACCGGACCCTCCAATGGAATGTTCGGGGCGATGTCGTTGATCGGAAGAGGTCGAACGGGTGCGTCGGGGACGCCCCATTCCTTCAGCCAGTCCGACAACTGGGTGCACGATGCTCGGTATTGTTCGCTGCCCAGCGGGCCAATGCGAACTCGGGATGCTGTGTGTTGTCGCCTGCCGCAATGCGATTGCGATCCTCTGCCAATACTTTGCCCTCTGCGGAGGCGAGGACCGAACCGAACGGTTCGTCACCCGATTCCAGGGCGGCACGTGCAAGCTCCACGCATCGGTGCAAGTGCTTCATGTCGTTTGCAGTCGGCATGACTTCTCCCCAACGCGTTAGGTGGAGGATCATCGAAACCAGGTGATTTCCCGGTGTTTTGAGTGCCCTCGGTGAGACTCGAACTCACACTGTACGGGTTTTGAATCCGTTTCCTCTGCCAATTGGGATACGAGGGCGTCCAGCGGTGTCCTACTCTAGAAGATCGCTCCGGGCAGTCAACCACCGGTACCCTCTAAGCGTTCACCCCGGGCTTTCGGGGTGGTGGTATCGACGAGAGTGGTGGTCATGAGGGCTCCTGAGCCGCACGAGGGCGCACCGCGCCACCCGGACGAGGGCGCACCGCGCCCGAGAAGGGTCGTCGTGGCGGAGGACGAAGCGCTCATTCGTCTCGACCTGGTGGAAATGCTCCGCGAAGAAGGCTACGACGTCGTCGGGGAAGCCGGTGACGGCCAGGTTGCGGTCGATCTGGCGGTCGAATTGAAACCGGACTTCGTCATCATGGACGTGAAGATGCCTCGTCGTGACGGCATCGATGCGGCCTCGGAGATCGCGGCGAAGCGCATCGCGCCGGTGGTCATTCTCACTGCATTCAGTCAGCGCGAACTCGTCGAGCGTGCGCGCGACGCCGGCGCAATGGCCTATCTCGTGAAGCCGTTCTCGATCACGGATCTGATTCCGGCGGTCGAACTCGCCGCCAGTCGGTTCAAGGAGATCTCTGCACTCGAGAAGGAAGTGGCCGACCTGTCCGGTCGCCTCGAGGCCCGCAAGGTCATCGAACGGGCCAAGGGCGTGCTGATGAAATCTCAGAACTTGACGGAGCCGGAAGCGTTCCGGTGGATCCAGCGCGCCGCCATGGACCGCCGATCGAGCATGAAAGCGGTCGCCGACGTGGTCATCGAAACCCTGGGTGACTCCACTTCCGAGTGACGGTTGGTCGTTACCGAACCGCCGATGCGGAATCATGTGAGCACCGTGTCGGGGTACGTCCCTAGACTGGGCAACCGTGAGCCCCGCAACGACACCTTCGTCCACCGTCTCTGGAACCTCGGGTTCGGAAGACGAGCACCCCACGCTGATGCTCCTCGACGGGCATTCACTGGCGTTTCGTGCCTTCTACGCGTTGCCCGCGGAGAACTTCAAGACCAACACCGGCCAGGCCACCAACGCGGTGTACGGCTTCACATCGATGCTGATCAACCTGCTTCGAGACGAGAAGCCGACACACCTCGCCGCCGCGTTCGACGTGTCGCGACAGACGTTTCGTGCGGACAAGTTCCCCGAGTACAAGGCCAACCGAAGCAAAGCTCCCGACGAGTTCAGGGGCCAGGTGGACATCACCAAGGATGTGTTGGGGGCCATGGGTATTCCCGTCATGGCCGTCGAGGGTTTCGAGGCGGACGACATCATCGCCACTCTCACCACCCAGGCGCAGGCCCTCGGATACCGGGTTCTGGTGGTCACCGGTGACCGCGACTCGCTCCAGTTGGTCACCGAGGACGTGACGGTGCTGTACCCGAAGCGAGGTGTATCGGAGCTCACGAGGTTCACTCCGGCAGCGGTCGAGGAGAAGTACGGCCTCACCCCGGGGCAGTACCCGGATTTCGCTGCGCTGCGCGGCGATCCGAGCGACAACCTGCCCGGAATCCCAGGTGTGGGTGAGAAGACGGCAACGAAGTGGATCAGGGAGTACGGCGATCTCGCCGGCCTCGTCGACAACATCGACAAGGTTCGGGGCAAGGTCGGCGATGCACTGCGAGAGAACGTGGCAAACGTTCTGCTCAACCGCGAGCTCACCGAGATGGTTCGTGACCTGACGCTGGACTACACGCCCGATCAGCTCGCACTCGCGCCCTGGGATCGAGAGGCAATCCACGCACTGTTCGACGATCTCGAGTTCAAGGTCCTGCGTGATCGCCTGTTCGCCACCCTCGAATCGGCAGAGCCGGAAGCCGAGGAGGGTTTCGAGGTTCGTGGTGGCGTCGTCGAACCGGGAGAGCTCGCCGACTGGTTGTCGAAGCATGCGTCGACCGGTGAGCGACACGGCCTTTCCGTGGTCGGCACTCGCAAGCCGTACGGCGGTGACGTCAGTGCCGTCGCCATCGCGGCATCCGACGGCGAAGGCGGTTACGTGTCGACCGCCACCCTGACACCCGAAGACGAGAAGGCGTTGGGGGAGTGGCTTGCGGACGCGGCCCAGCCCAAGGCCCTGCACGAAGCCAAGTGGGCGATGCACGCCCTGCGTGGACGTGGCTGGGTGCTCGGAGGGCACACCAGCGACACCGCGCTCGCCGCATACCTCGTGCGACCGGGACAACGCTCGTTCAACCTGGACGATCTGTCGCTGCGGTACCTCAAGCGTGAACTCCGAGTCGAGGATTCCGGAGACGCTCAGCTGTCGCTGCTCGACGATGTGGATCAGGTCGATGCAGCTGCAGCCGAGGCCGAAATCCTCAGCGCCCGAGCGGTAGTGGACCTTGCTGCGGCACTCGACACGGAACTCGAGAACATCGAATCGGTATCGCTGCTGACCGACATGGAACTTCCATTGCTGTCGGTGCTGGCGGAGCTGGAGGCCACCGGTATCGCGGTCGACACCGAACATCTGCAGGATCTGCAGAGTCGTTTCGCCGGACAGGTCTCGACGGCAGCGGATTCGGCGTACGACGTGATCGGCAAGCAGATCAATCTGGGCTCGCCGAAACAACTTCAGGTCGTGCTCTTCGACGAACTGGAGATGCCGAAGACCAAGAAGACCAAGACCGGTTACACCACGGACGCAGACGCACTCCAGGGTTTGTTCGAGAAGACGTCGCACCCTTTCCTCGAGCATCTGCTTGCCCACCGCGATGCCACTCGTCTGAAGGTGACGGTCGACGGTTTGCTCAAGACTGTGGACGACGACGGCCGAATCCACACGACGTTCAACCAGACCGTCGCAGCCACCGGTCGACTGTCGTCCACCGAGCCGAACCTGCAGAACATTCCGGTTCGCACCGATGCCGGCCGGCAGATCCGCGACGGATTCGTGGTCGGCAGCGATTTCGACACCTTGATCACTGCGGACTACAGCCAGATCGAGATGCGGATCATGGCGCACGTCTCGGGTGACGAAGGGCTGATCGAGGCGTTCAACACCGGTGAGGACCTGCACAGTTTCGTCGGTGCGCGAGCGTTCGGCGTTCCGATCGAGGAGGTCACCCCCGAACTGCGCCGTCGAGTCAAGGCGATGTCGTACGGGCTGGCATACGGCCTGAGCGCCTACGGACTCGCCGCGCAGCTCAAGATCTCCACAGACGAGGCGAAAGAGCAGATGGAGGCCTACTTCTCACGCTTCGGCGGAGTGCGGGACTACCTGCGTGAGGTGGTGGAGCAGGCTCGTAAGGACGGATACACCTCGACGCTGTACGGCCGTCGCCGCTACCTTCCGGATCTCAACAGCGACAACCGTCAGCGCCGTGAGGTCGCGGAGCGCGCAGCACTGAACGCGCCCATCCAGGGCACCGCCGCCGACATCATCAAGGTGGCGATGATCGAAGTCCGGAAGGCGCTGACCGAGGCGGATCTGCGTTCGCGCATGTTGCTGCAGGTACACGACGAACTCGTACTCGAAGTGTCCTCGGACGAACGTGAGCAGGTCGAAGCACTGGTGCGGGACAAGATGGCGTCGGCGATCGAGCTGTCGGTGCCGTTGGAGGTGTCCGTGGGTGCCGGACGCAGTTGGGACGCCGCCGCCCACTAGGTGCGGCGTCTCCGTCCGGGACTGCTCAGCCTGGGATCACTCCGCTGCCGGAGCCTGCTCCGCGATCTGCTTGCGCACCTCGTCCATGTCGAGTTCCTTCACCTGAGTCACGAGGTCCTCGAGAGCTGCGGGCGGAAGTGCGCCGGCCTGGTTGAAGACCAACACTCCCTCACGGAACGCCATGATCGTCGGGATCGAGCGAATGTTCGCCGCTGCGGCGATGCCCTGCTCGGCTTCGGTGTCGACCTTGCCGTGAACGACATCGGGGTGCTGCTCGGCGGAGGCCTCGAACGTCGGGGCGAAGCTACGGCAGGGTCCGCACCACGACGCCCAGAAGTCGACGAGAACCACGTCACTGCTGGTCACGACCTCGTCGAAGTTCTGCTGTGTCAGAGTCTGAATGGCCACGAGGGTCCTTTCGTCGTTGGGCACGTTGCTCGTGTCAACGCTTCGCGGTGTCCGATTCTTCCCGACCAACCTATCGACTCAGGCTCGGGGAACTCAGTCGGCGGTCACGGTGGTCCGGAAGGTGCGACGGTACGCGTGTGGAGTGGTGTGGCGAATCCGGAGAAAGTGCTGCCGCAGGACCGCAGCGCTCCCGAATCCCACGCGGTCGGCCACCGCGTCGATGGAGAGGTCGGAATTCTCGAGCAGGTGCTGTGCACCGAGGACCCGCTGGTCGTTGAGCCACCTCGCGGGAGTCGTGCCCGTCTCGGCCTGGAATCGCCGCGCGAACGTGCGCGGGGACATGTTCGCTTTCGCTGCCAACGCGGGCACGGTGAGGTCTTCGGTCAGATTGCTCGTCATCCAGTCGAGGAGGGGGCCGAGCGTTGCGATGGCGGTTTCGGGTAGGGGGGTCTGCACGTATTGGGCCTGGCCGCCGTCGCGATGGGGCGGTACCACCATGCTTCGTGCGATCTGATTGGCGACGGCGCTTCCGTGTTCCTTTCGGATGATGTGCAGACACAGGTCGATGCCCGCGGCGGTACCGGCACTGGTGTAGACCGGATCGTCGTCGACGTAGAGCACGTCCGGGTCGACAACGGCATCGGGGTACTGGGCAGCCAATCGGTCGGCGTGCTTCCAGTGCGTCGTGCACGAGCGTCCGTCGAGCACTCCTGCCGCGCCGAGGATGAAGGCGCCTGTGCAGAGGCTGGCGACGCGCGCGCCGCGATCCACCGCGGCGCGAAGCTTCTCGCCGAGCGGGGCGAGGATCGTGTTGTCGGTGGTCCCGCACAGAAATGTTCCGGTCTCCGTGGTTTGTGTGGCACCGGCCGGGATCAGGACGAGGTCTGCATCGTCGATTCGATCGAGGTCGTACGGGACTTCGATGTCGTAGCCGAATAGGGTTCGGACGGGCAGATTCGTTGCCGCGATCAGTGAGAAATCGTAACCGGGCAGCCCGAACGGCGACCTGTCCGAGCCGAACACCTCGCAGGCGACCCCCAGTTCGAACGCCTCCACGAGCGGAACGAGGGGAACGACGACCTTCTTCAGCACACTTCGATCATGGCAGAAAGGTGGCTCACTGGGTGAAAACCGCCATCACGATCGGAGTCAGCACGGCTCGGTCAGCGTCCATTCCCGCTTGGTATCCCCATCCCACCTGCGTAGAGCGGCCCCACGCCAGGTGACGTCTTCGTTGCGAGCAGTGCCGGATTGTGCGAGCAGATGCACCGCTTCCCCGAGTCGGTGTGCGGGCAGTCGGCGACTGAGGGTGATGTGGGGCGTCCACTTCCCCGGGGCGATGTGGCGTGGAACCTCGAGTGTGGTGGGTGCGACCTTGTGAGCCGTGTCCCACACCTGTCGGTGCAGGTTCAACAGGGCCAGACTCGGTACCACGGAGCTCGCTAGCGTCAGGTTGGCGCCGCCGAAGATCACGTGACCGCCCGATCGAATGGCAATCGTCGGTGCTCCGATCGCACGGCGCAGTGCCTCGTCCACCTCGGGAGGAATGGTCTGCGCGACGAAGAGGGTGATGTGTGGGCGATTCGTCTCGGCGGTGACCCGCGCGAGGCTGGGAATGTCGGCTTCCCACAACAAACGCCAGTCGGCCCGGACCGCGCGAGTCGCGCCGTCGTCGAGTAGCAGTTCCACCGACTGGACCATGGTGAGTAATGATGGTCGCATGACCGGAAGCACTGCAAACAACATTCGGCTCGGAGTGATGGCTGGAGACGGTATCGGGCACGAGATCGTTCCGGCAACACAGAACGTGGTGGCTGAGGCGCTGAATGCGGCAGGCGCTGCGGTCGAGTGGGTATCACTGCCGCTCGGCCGAGACGCCATCGAGACGGACGGGACTCCGATTCCGGACAGCACACTCGAGGCGCTCGACGGCTTGGAGGGATGGGTACTCGGACCGCACGACAGCGCGTCCTACCCAGACGAATTTCGTGGGCAACTCACGCCGGGTGGGGTGATTCGAAAGAGGTTCGATCTGTTCGCGAACATTCGGCCGGCCCGTGCGCTCGAAGGTGTTTCTGCGACAGTTCCGGGGATGGACCTCGTCGTGGTTCGTGAGAACACGGAGGGTCTGTACGCGGACCGAAACATGTTCGTGGGCAGCGGGGAGTTCATGCCGACCCCCGACGTGGCTATCGCGGTGGGCGTCGTCACCCGACGCGCGTGCGAGCGAATCGCGCACTCGGCGTTCGCACTTGCCCGCACGCGGAACAAGCACGTAACAATCGTGCACAAGGCCAACGTGCTGTCGATGTCGACCGGGCTGTTTCGAGACGTGTGCCGGGAAGTGGGGGAACAGTATCCCGATGTGCGAGTCGACGACGAGCACGTGGACGCGATGACCGCGCTCCTCGTACGACGCGGAGCCGACTTCGACGTCATCGTGACCGAGAACATGTTCGGCGACATCCTCTCCGACCTGACCGCGGAGTTGTCCGGTTCGCTGGGCACTGCTCCTTCGGTCAATGCTTCGGAGACCAGGGTGATGGCACAGGCCGCGCACGGCGCCGCACCGGACATCGCGGGTCACAATCGAGCGAACCCCACCGCACTGTTCCTCTCGGCGGCAATGATGCTCGACTGGATCGCCGAGAAGCGGGACGCGCACGTGTTCGCCGAGGCGGCCCGTCGGATCACGAATGCGGTGGAGCGCACCATCGCATCGGGTGTGGCCACCGCAGATCTCGGCGGTCTGGCCTCGACCAGCGAGTTCACCGAAATGGTTCTGGCACGTACGACGAGACGTTGATGCCCCCACCCGGGTGACTGTCCGGCTGCAGTGTTCGACTTCGGGAACCGTTGACCGTGCCGTAACCTACCGTTCGACCATCTCGGGGTCCGTGGGTTCCGATGCTGCTCAACTTCGGTGTGAACTCGATCCGTCATGGAGGACAACAACCAGTGCCTTGTCGAAAGGTTGCCGCCCCGGGTCGTCGCGCTCGTGCTGCCGCCGCATTCGTGGGTGCGGGTGTGTTGCTGGCGGGGTGCACCACGAACAGCGAGATCGGTGCGCCGACCGGTGACGGTGTGGTCGAGGTGGCGGTGGACAAGGTCGATGCCATCGCAGCACAGTTGCCGGCGAAGAACGCAGAATCCGGAACTCTCGTCGTCGGTGTGAACCTGCCGTACGCGCCGAACGAGTTCAAGGATTCGGACGGAGAGATCATCGGATTCGACGTCGACCTGATCGATGCCGTCGCCGATGTTCTGGGTGTGACTCCGGACTACCGAGAGGCAGACTTCGAGCGCATCATTCCGGCGGTGCAAGCCGACACCTACGACCTGGGAATGTCCTCGTTCACGGATACGAAGGAACGCGAGGAGTCCGTCGACTTCGTGACGTATTTCAATGCCGGGGTCCAGTGGGCTCAGGCGGCAGGGGATTCGGTCGATCCCGACAATGCCTGCGGGTTGAGCGTGTCCGTGCAGACCACGACCATCGAGGACATCGAAGAGGTTCCGGCGAAGAGTGCTGCCTGCGTGGCGGCCGGGAAGCCGCCGATCCAGAAGGTCAAATTCGACAGTCAGGACGAGGCGGCCAGTGCAGTGGTACTCGGCAAAGTCGATGCGATGTCGGCGGACTCGCCGGTGACCGCATTCGCGATCAAGAGGAGCAACGGCAGTCTCGAAACTGCCGGGCCGGTGTTCGACGCGGCGCCGTACGGGTGGCCGGTGGCCAAGGGGTCACCGATTGCTTCCGTGTTGCAGAAAGCGTTGCAGCACTTGATCGACGACGGCACCTACCAGACCATCGCCGAGAACTGGGGCGTGGAAGAAGGCGTCATCGCGACGTCACAGATCAACGGCGCGACGAGTTGAGGGCAGATACGTGAGTGACCTCCAGAAAGGTTCGACGACGGTGCCCGACGGCCCCGCGCCGATCGAGGCGATTCCCCTCCGGCGGCCCGGTCGATGGGTCGCAGCTGCCGTCGTTCTCGTGTTGTTCGCGCTGTTCGTGTACGGCGCAGCCACCAACGAGGCGTACCAGTGGGACACCTACTTCAGCTATCTGTTGGACACGCGGGTCGCGGCCGGCGTGTGGAAGACGATTCAGCTGACCGTGCTGGCGATGGTGATCGCCGTGATTCTCGGTGTCGTGCTTGCCGTCATGCGGCTGTCGCCGAACCCGGTTCTCAAGGCGACGTCCTGGATCTACCTCTGGGTGTTCCGGGGCACTCCGGTGTATGTCCAGTTGGTGTTCTGGGGCCTGTTCCCGTCCATCTACAAGCAACTCGATCTCGGAATTCCGTTCGTGCATCAATTCGTGCACATCGAGATTCAGGGGCTCAGTGCCGCGTTCCTGTTCGCCGTCATCGGTCTTGCGCTCAACGAGGCGGCCTACATGGCCGAGATCGTGCGTGCCGGAATCAACTCCGTCAACGAAGGACAGACGGAGGCGTCGGTTGCTCTCGGCATGACCTGGTCACAGACCATGCGTCGAACAGTTCTCCCGCAGGCGATGCGGGTGATCATCCCGCCGACGGGCAACGAGCTGATCGGGATGCTGAAGACCACGTCCCTCGTTGCGGCGGTGCCGTACACCCTCGATCTGTACGGCCGGGTACGGGACATCTCGGGTGCCAACTTCCAGCCGATCCCGCTCCTGTTGGTCGCGGCCACTTGGTATCTGGTGATCACGAGCATCTTGATGATCGGGCAGTACTACCTGGAGCGCTACTACTCGAAGGGCGCCAGCAGGAAGCTGACCGCCCGGCAGCTGCGGGCGTTGGCGGCTGCGCAGGGTAAACCGGTTGTGGACATCGATGCCGACCGAGATGCGACGCCGGATACAGAGGGACGGGAGCGGAAATGACCCCGATGATCAAGGCAGATCGGGTCTGCAAGAACTTCGGGGCACTCGAGGTACTGAAGGGAATCACCCTCGAGATCGAGAAGGGCCAGGTGCTGTGTCTCGTCGGTCCGTCCGGTTCCGGTAAGTCCACGTTCCTGCGGTGCATCAATCACCTGGAACAGGTCAACGCGGGACGTCTCTACGTGGACGGCGAACTGGTGGGGTACCGCGAGAAGGGGGACAAGCTCTACGAATTGCACCCCAAGGCCGCGGCGAAGCAACGTCGCGACATCGGAATGGTGTTTCAGCACTTCAACCTGTTTCCGCACCGCACCGCGCTCGAGAACGTCATCGAGGCGCCGATGCGGGTGAAGAAGGTCGGTAAGAAGGCCGCGATCGCTCGTGCACGCGACCTGCTCGACCAGGTCGGCCTCACCGACAAGGCCGATGCCTACCCGGCACAGCTCTCCGGCGGCCAACAGCAGCGCGTGGCGATAGCTCGTGCGCTGGCCATGGATCCGAAGCTGATGCTGTTCGACGAACCCACCTCGGCACTCGACCCGGAACTCGTGGGTGAGGTGCTCGGTGTCATGAAGCAGCTCGCGAAGGACGGCATGAGCATGGTCGTGGTGACACACGAGATGGGATTCGCGCGCGAAGTGGCGGACGAGCTCGTGTTCATGGACGGCGGTGTCGTCGTGGAATCCGGTGAACCCCGCGAACTGCTGTCCAACCCACAGCACGACCGGACGAAGGCATTCCTTTCGAAGCTGTTGTGACGGTCGGGGACGTTGTGACGGTCAGGGTTTGCGGCAACTGAAGATCGCGGTCCCTGGAAAGAGCTGGCCGCGCAATGGGCTCCACTGACCCCACTCACGATCCAGCCAGTCCGGCCATTCCGGTTCGATGATGTCGCGAACCTCGAGACCTGCTGCGACTATCTCCCGCACCCGGTCGCCGATGGTCCGGTGATGCTCCACGTATGTCGGCACGTTGTCGTCGTCGACTTCCACGTACGGCGTTCTGTCGAAATAGGGGAGCGTTGCGGTCAGTCCGCGGGGGCCGGGGTCGTCCAGGAAGATCCACCGGATGGGGTGATTGACGGCGAACGCCCAGATTCCGCCAGGTCTCAGCACCCGCTCGACTTCCCTCATCACTCGCGCAGAATCCGCCACGAACGGAACTGCGCCAAAAGCAGAACATGCGATGTCGAAGCTTGCGTCGGCGAAGGGGAGGGACTCGGCTCCGGCTTGCACCAGCGGCACCGTCGTCGAACCGGACTGCATGGCATCGAGGCCACGGCTCAGCATCTGCATCGATATGTCGAGACCGACCACGCGAGCGCCCTGACCCGCCAACCACCTGGCGCACGGAGCGGACCCGCAACCGACCTCGAGGACGTCCTTGCCTGCGACATCGCCCAGGAGATGGTGGTCACCTTCGTGGAGA
Organism: Rhodococcus sp. NPDC058521; assembly: GCF_042719695.1. Taxonomy (NCBI): domain Bacteria; kingdom Bacillati; phylum Actinomycetota; class Actinomycetes; order Mycobacteriales; family Nocardiaceae; genus Rhodococcus; species Rhodococcus sp. NPDC058521. Next base: position 40,481 of record NZ_JBHXNL010000009.1, on the reverse strand, counting down.
CCTTCCGGACACCACACGAACTCGCCCTGGTCGGAGTCGACTCCGAGGAACTCGCCGTGTGTTCGGTGATAGTCCGCGGCGTCGGCGTCCCACCAGGCGCGGCTCGCGCGCTCACTGGTTTCGGTGTCGACTCGGGCGCGGCCGGCGCCGTTCGTGCCCAGGGACGAGTTGGCTGCTGCGTGACGTTCTTCCGGGTCCGGCGGAGGCGAAGACGATGGCTGTGGAGGCGTGTCCGACATGCTTGTCACACTATTCGCAAGGTTTTCGCCGAACGTGACCGGTTTGCCCACGTTCGTGACCGGTTTGCCCACGTTCGTGACCGGTTTGCCCACGTTCGTGACCGGTTTGCCCAGCTAGTACCCGGACGCGTAGCCTGATGCACGCGAGTTCACTCGTGCGCTCGTAACGATCCGGTTTGTGACACCTCACTTGTGGGGAATATATCGCGTAGCCGGATTGCTTGTCCGACAGAACATCATCAACCGACCCCAACCCGTCCGGAGCAACTCAACACATGCCCTCCACCACCGTGACCTCGCCGCAGGTAGCCGTCAACGACATCGGCTCCGCCGAGGACTTTCTCGCCGCCATCGACGCCACGATCAAGTACTTCAACGATGGCGACATCGTCGAAGGAACCATCGTCAAGGTCGACCGCGACGAGGTTCTGCTCGACATCGGTTACAAGACCGAAGGTGTCATCCCTTCCCGTGAGCTCTCCATCAAGCACGACGTCGACCCCAACGAGGTCGTCTCCGTGGGCGATGAGGTCGAAGCTCTCGTCCTCACCAAGGAGGACAAGGAAGGCCGACTGATCCTGTCGAAGAAGCGTGCGCAGTACGAGCGCGCGTGGGGCACCATCGAGGAGCTCAAGGAGAAGGACGAGGCCGTCAAGGGCACCGTCATCGAGGTCGTCAAGGGTGGCCTCATCCTGGACATCGGTCTCCGTGGCTTCCTTCCAGCGTCGCTCGTCGAGATGCGTCGCGTTCGCGACCTCCAGCCGTACGTCGGCAAGGAGATCGAGGCCAAGATCATCGAGCTCGACAAGAACCGCAACAACGTCGTTCTGTCGCGCCGCGCGTGGCTCGAGCAGACTCAGTCCGAGGTTCGCAGCGAGTTCCTGCACCAGCTCCAGAAGGGCCAGGTCCGCAAGGGCGTCGTGTCCTCCATCGTAAACTTCGGTGCGTTCGTGGACCTGGGCGGCGTCGACGGCCTCGTGCACGTCTCCGAGCTGTCCTGGAAGCACATCGACCACCCGTCCGAGGTTGTCGAGGTCGGCACCGAGGTCACCGTCGAGGTTCTCGACGTCGACCTGGACCGCGAGCGTGTCTCGCTGTCGCTCAAGGCGACGCAGGAAGATCCGTGGCGTCAGTTCGCCCGCACGCACGCCATCGGCCAGATCGTGCCCGGCAAGGTCACCAAGCTGGTTCCGTTCGGTGCGTTCGTTCGCGTCGAAGAGGGAATCGAAGGCCTCGTCCACATCTCCGAGCTGGCCGAGCGCCACGTCGAGGTTCCGGACCAGGTCGTCGGTGTCGGCGACGATGCACTCGTCAAGGTCATCGACATCGATCTCGAGCGTCGTCGCATCTCGCTGTCGCTGAAGCAGGCCAACGAGGACTACAACGCCGAGTTCGATCCGTCCAAGTACGGTATGGCGGACAGCTACGACGAGCAGGGCAACTACATCTTCCCCGAGGGCTTCGATCCCGAGACCAACGAATGGCTCGAGGGCTTCGACAAGCAGCGTGAAGAGTGGGAGAACCGCTACGCCGAGGCCGAGCGTCGTCACAAGATGCACACCGCTCAGATGGAGAAGACCGCTGCAGACGAGGCCGCCGAGGCTGCCACCGCTGCTGCCGGCTACTCCTCGGAGTCGGGCGCTGCAGACGCAGACGCTCCCGCCGCAGCCAGCTCCGCTTCGGAGTCGGCCGGTGGATCGCTCGCGAGCGACGCACAGCTTGCCGCACTTCGCGAGAAGCTGTCGGGCAACGCATAGCACGTAAAGCCTGACTCGCTCAGGTATGGAAAGGCCCCGTCACCGAGGTGACGGGGCCTTTCTCGTGTGCGCGAAATACCCCTTCACTGCCCTTGTGTTGCACGACGAAAACGCCGACCCGAATGGGCCGACGTTTCGGAAGAGCGGATGCGCTAGTTCGCGGTGACGGGAATCCAGTGCGCGGACATGTCGGTCGTGCGCTTGCGGATCGCGGTGAAGCTGTGACGACCTTGGCTGATCAAGGACGTCAGCCAGGTTCGACGGTGTTCGGACAGGGCGAATGCGACCTGAGGGAACTCGATGCAATGCACGCCGTCGGCCATTCCGAGGCGGTGGCGACCTGTCTGTCGGCTGTGTGCTCGCATCGATTCCCTTTCGTGAGAAGGTGCAGCTTGGTACGTTGCCTCGAACATAACCGACAGAACTGGTCAGTAGTGGTATTTGGGGCCGGTGAGTCCGATGTGACCGGCGCATCGAGATCCGGCTCGGGATGCGACACTGGTGCTCGTGTTGAGAATCGGCCTCACCGGAGGCATCGGAGCAGGGAAGTCCACCGTATCGAAAGTGCTGTCGGAACTCGGGGCCGTGATCGTGGATGCGGACCTCATCGCCCGCGAGGTGGTCGAGCCTGGCAGTGCGGGATTGACAGCTCTCGTCGAACGATTCGGTGAGGGAATTCTGGATTCCTCGGGCGCTCTGGATCGTCCGGCTCTGGCGGCGTTGGCATTCGCGGACGACGAGTCCCGGACGGCAATGAACTCGATCGTCCATCCACTCGTCGGTCGGCGCACAGCGGAGAAGCTGGCCGAGGCGCCTGCCGATGCTGTAGTCGTGCAGGACATTCCCTTGCTGGTCGAGGGGAACATGGGGCCGGCGTTCAACTTGGTGGCAGTGGTGTACGTGGATGCCGAAGAGCGGGTTCGGAGGCTCGTCGGTTCACGGGACATGCCCGAGGCAGACGCGCGCGCGAGGATCGCGGCTCAGGCCACGGACGACCGGCGCCGGGAGGTTGCGGACATCTGGCTCGACAACAGCGGGGAGCCGGGCGCTATCGAGCCACGGATTCGGCAGCTGTGGGCGGAGCGCCTCGTGCCGTTCGAGCGCAACATCAGGGAACGCAACGTGGTGCGCACACCGCCACGTCTGGTCGCGCACGACCCGCGGTGGGAATCCGAGGCTGCACGGCTGGTCGACCGTTTGCGGCTGGTCTGTGGTCACCGAGCAGTGCGAATCGACCACATCGGATCGACCGCGATTGCAGGACTCGAGGCCAAGGACGTCGTCGATCTTCAGATCACGGTCGCGGACCTGGCGGTCGCTGACGAACTGGCGGACCCGTTGGCCGAAGCCGGTTTTCCACGTATCGACCACATCACCTCGGACGATCCGAAACCGAGATACCTGGGCGGCGAATCGGATCCGGCACTGTGGCGCAAGCGCCTGCACGGAGGGGCAGACCCCGGCCGGCCGGTGAACATTCACGTGCGCGTCGACGGCTGGCCCGGTCAGCAGTTCGCGTTGCTGTTCCGTGACTGGCTGCGTGCCGACGAACAGGCCCGTTCGGAGTACCTCGAACTGAAGAAGCTGGCTGCGAGTGCCGCCGCCGAGCATGTCGACTACGCCGACGCGATCGGTGCGTACGTGGACACGAAATCCCTGTGGTTCGACGCCGCGTACCACCGTGCCCAGGAGTGGGCGCAGCGCCGGGGGTGGAGCGTCAACGCCAGGTGATCGGCATCCCGACGGACGCGAGCCAGGCGTCGAGGTCGTGACCGTGGGCTGCGATGCCGTCGATGGCGCGTACCGCGGTGTGGACGGCGCGCCGGCTCGTCACATCGTCGAGAATGCCCTGCTGATTCGCGACGAGTAGTTCATCGACGTCCAGCAGCTCGGTGTCGCGGCCGGTGCGAACGACGAGATCGAGGTAATGGTCCTCGGACGTCCACAGCGTGTCGCCCCGGGTGAAGGTTCCGATGTCCACGTAATGGTCCTGGTCACGGGCATGGTACGGGTGATAGTGGAAGATCGAGGCGCGCAGGCCGAGGTCGGGCAGGAGCCACGATTCCAGGTAGTGGAACTGCCTGTGATCGGCCGGCCGCGCCATGTATAGACCCCACGGCTCGACTCGATAGTGGTCGACCGGACGTACGAATCCTTTCGGATCAGTGTTCGTGCGTTCCACCAGGTCGAACGCCTCGACCTTGGGTGGATGGATGTGAGTGGGCGGGCCGTCCATGCGTGCAACCTACCGGGAATCGTCACCGGCGACGGTGCTGTCGAGGCGAGTGTCGGTGCTCGGGCATACCCTGGCTGCATGGCGTTTGCATCCGAGCATCCAGTGGTTGCGCATTCCGAGTTTCGTCCGGTCGGTGAGATCGAACGATCGACGGGCCGATTCGAGGTCGTCAGTGACCACGTACCCGCCGGCGATCAGCCGACAGCCATCGCAGATCTCGAGCGACGCATTACCGCGGGGGAGAAGGACGTGGTCCTCCTCGGTGCAACGGGCACCGGTAAGTCGGCCACCACGGCGTGGATGATCGAGAAGCTGCAGCGTCCCACGCTGGTCATGGCGCCGAACAAGACGCTGGCCGCGCAGCTGGCCAACGAGCTGCGTGACATGTTGCCCAACAACGCGGTCGAGTATTTCGTGTCGTACTACGACTACTACCAGCCGGAGGCGTACATAGCGCAGACGGATACGTACATCGAGAAGGACTCGTCGATCAACGACGATGTCGAGCGACTGCGGCACTCGGCCACGTCGAGCTTGTTGTCCCGTCGCGATGTCGTGGTGGTGGCATCCGTGTCCTGCATCTACGGTCTGGGTACACCGCAGTCTTATCTCGATCGGTCTATCGAGTTGGAGGTCGGCGTCGAGGTTCCTCGCGATGCGCTGCTGCGTCTGCTGGTCGACGTTCAGTACAACCGCAACGACATGGCGTTCACCCGCGGTTCGTTCCGGGTCCGTGGTGACACGGTCGAGATCATCCCTTCGTACGAGGAGCTCGCGGTCCGGATCGAGTTCTTCGGTGACGAGATCGAGGCACTGTATTACCTTCATCCGCTCACCGGCGATGTCGTACGGCAGGTCGATTCGTTGCGCATATTCCCGGCCACTCACTACGTCGCGGGTCCCGAGCGCATGGAACGTGCGGTCAAGGATATCGAGGCGGAGCTCGAGGAACGGCTGGCCGATCTCGAGAACAAGGGCAAGCTTCTCGAGGCCCAACGGCTTCGTATGCGCACTCAATACGATCTGGAAATGATCAAGCAGGTCGGGTTCTGTTCCGGTATCGAGAACTACTCGAGACACATCGACGGGCGTCCTGCGGGTTCGGCGCCCGCCACCCTGATCGACTATTTCCCCGAGGACTTCCTCCTCGTGATCGACGAGTCGCACGTCACGGTCCCGCAGATCGGTGCGATGTACGAGGGCGACATGTCACGGAAGCGCAACCTCGTCGAATTCGGCTTCCGGTTGCCGTCCGCCACCGACAACCGGCCACTCACCTGGGAGGAGTTTGCCGGCCGCATCGGCCAGACCGTGTATCTCTCCGCCACTCCCGGGAAATACGAGTTGGGGCAGGCTGGTGGCGAGTTCGTCGAGCAGGTCATTCGTCCCACCGGCCTGGTGGACCCCGAGGTGGTCGTGAAGCCGACCAAAGGGCAGATCGACGATCTGGTTCACGAGATTCGCGAGCGCGCCGACAGGGACGAGCGCGTCCTCGTCACAACGCTCACGAAGAAGATGGCGGAGGATCTCACCGACTATCTGCTCGAGCTCGGCATCCGCGTGCGATACCTCCACTCCGATATCGACACGCTGCGCCGCGTCGAACTGCTTCGTCAGCTGCGCCTCGGCGAATACGACGTTCTGATCGGAATCAACCTTCTGCGTGAGGGTTTGGATCTTCCCGAAGTGTCGCTCGTGGCGATTCTCGATGCGGACAAGGAAGGTTTCCTCCGGAGCTCGACCAGCCTCATCCAGACGATCGGGCGTGCGGCACGAAATGTGTCGGGACAGGTGCACATGTACGCCGACAAGATCACCGACTCGATGCAACACGCAATCGAGGAAACGGAACGGCGCCGCGAGAAGCAGATCGCGTACAACACCGAGATGGGCGTGGATCCGAAACCCTTGCGGAAGAAGATCGCCGACATCCTCGATCAGGTCTACGAAGAAGCCGAGGACACGGCCGCGGGTGTGGGCGTGGGTGGGTCCGGCCGCAACGCATCGCGGGGTCGTCGCGCACAGGGAGAAGCGGGCCGCTCGGTCAGTGCCGGTGTATACGAGGGCCGCGACACCAAGTCCATGCCGCGGGCGGAACTTGCCGACCTCGTGGAGCAGCTCACCGAGCAGATGATGAATGCCGCACGCGAGCTTCAGTTCGAGCTGGCGGGTCGTCTGCGTGACGAGATCGCCGACCTGAAGAAGGAGTTGCGCGGTATGGACGCCGCCGGCCTGACCTAGACCGGTGCTGTCGGTACGTTCCAGGTACGGTCCCGGTATGGATGCACAGACCGCCGGGCGAGCTGCCCGATCGTTGGATCTCCTGCACAGCATCGGCTACTTCGTGCCCGAGGTGGAATCACGCTTCGTCGATATCGGACTCGAGCCTGGTCGAATGACCTACTTCGCAGGGAGATCCGCCTCGATGGGCGCGGTGGGTTCAGGTGTGGTGGCGTCGACGTTCTATAACTTCAATCCGGAAGTGATCGAGGCCGTGATTCCACGGGCGTGGTCACTCGCGGACCCGAAGTCGGTCGTCGAGGCGCGGGTGGCTGGAGTAGGCGAGGCCTACACTCGGATCCTGGGCGAGGACGTCACGTCGTCGCCCGAGATGGCGGAGGCCGCTCAGCTGGTTGCGATCGCCGTAGACGGAATCCCAGGGCCGGAAGGGCGGCCCCTGTATGCCGGTCACGCGGATCTGGAGTGGCCCGAAGCGCCGCACCTCGTCTTCTGGCACGGACTCACCCTGCTGCGGGAGTATCGGGGAGACGGTCACATCGCCGCTTTACAGACTGCAGGTCTGAGTGGGCGCGAAGCGCTGGTCACCCACACGGCGACCGGGATCGGGTTTGCCACGAAGTTCGCGCGTACTCGGCGAGGGTGGTCCCAGGAACAGTGGGACGTGACATGCGGCGACCTGCGGGATCGAGAACTTCTCGACAGCAACGGAGCGCTCACTCAGGACGGAATCGAGTTGCGCGAGGTCGTCGAGGATCTCACCGACGAACTCGCTTTGCAGCCGTGGTCGAACCTGGGGGCCGAGGGTGTCGGTCGCCTTCTCGAACTGGCACAGCCGTGGCGCGACACCGTGCTCGCCGCGGGTGTCTTCCCTGACGGGATCTTCGGTCCACGCCACGGAAGTTCGCGCTGAACGCCATCTCCACGTTGTTCTCTGCACGGCGGATGGTGGCGTGTGCTGCAAAAGCACGATTCTGGCGGCCGTTACGGCTAGTGTCAGCACAGCGGCCGACAGGGTCGGGCATCGGCGATGCCTGCTCGCGGCCAATTGACCGTCTGCACTTTGGAGGAATGAATGAGCGCCTACCGGACCGTTGTCGTCGGAACCGATGGCTCCGAATCGTCACTACGGGCCGTCGAGAAGGCCGCTGCCATCGCGGGGGACGCCGATGCGAAGTTGATCATCGCGTGCGCCTACTACCCGGCCGACCCGAAGGACGTGGGCAAGGCGGCAGATGCGTTGAAGGACGAGGCATACCAGATCACCGGTTCCGCACCCACGTACGACATCCTGCGTACCGCGCGTGAGCGTGCACACGGCGCCGGCGTCAAGGAGGTCGAGGAGCGTGCCGTCGTCGGAGCGCCGGTCGAGTCGCTGCTCGAGTTGGTGGACGAGACGAAAGCGGATCTCCTCGTCATCGGCAATCGCGGACTCAACACGCTGACCGGTCGCCTGCTCGGGTCGGTCCCTTCCGATGCCGCCCGCAAGTCGACCTCGGACGTGCTGATCGTGCACACGATTCGTTGACCGAGTAGCTCGGCGTAACACGACGCAGGGGCATGGCAGCGGAATCTGCTGCCATGCCCCTGCGTCGTACCGTCACGGGTGTTCGTCGGTGGTGAGTCCGTCGAGGCCGCGCAGACTTGCGGGTAGTTCCTCGTGATGGACGACTCCGAGTCGTTGCGTCGCGCGGGTGAGTGCCACGTAGATGTCGTTGATGCCGCGCGGCGATTCGTCGAGGATCTCGCCGGGCTCGACGATCAGGACGGAATCGAACTCGAGGCCCTTCGCATCGCGCACCGTCAGTACGCTCACCGAATCGGATTCAAGATCGGCGAAGCCCGCGACGCGGGAGTGACTGCCGATCACCACAGTGGTTCCCGGCCCTGACTCTCGGCTGACCCTCTCGCGCACGGTCGCGTCGATCGCCGATTCCGAGGGCACTTGCAACGCCCACGGCGCGAAACCGGATTCACGGATGGAGCGGGGCTCCGACTGAGTTGGGTCGATCTCCTGCAGGACCGCGTGTGCAATGCGCATGATCTCGGCCGGGGTGCGGTAGTTGACGGTCAACTCAGTCAGCTTCCAGCGATTGGCGACATACGGTTCTAGAATTTCCTGCCACGAGGTCGTGCCCGCCGGATCACCCGTCTGTGCGGTGTCGCCGACGAGAGTCATCCATCGATTGGGTATGCGGCGCATCAACATCCGCCATGCCATGTCGGACAGTTCCTGGGCCTCGTCCACGATCACGTGTCCGTAGGTCCAGGTTCGATCACCGGCCGCGCGTTCGGCCGTGGTCTGCTTGCGTCCGACATCGTGGCGTTGTGCGAGCTGACTGGCGTCGATCAGGTCGTACGCCATGAGGATCTCCGGGTCGAGTTCGTCCTCGAGATCCTGCGGAGCGGACCCGGTGAGAATGTCCAGTGCGCCCTGTGCATCCTCGATCTGTGCCCGCCATTCGCGTTGCGCACGTTCACGTTCGGCCGCATCGTCCACCCCGAGCAATTCGGCGAGCTCGTCGAGGAGAGGTGCGTCCGCATCGCTGAAGCCGATGTGTGTGTCGCGGTGCAGCGCGTCGAGCTCGCTACGGTCGAGGTCGGGGGCAGCCGACGCGAGACGTTCCGGGGACGCCAACAGGTCGCGAAGAACCACCGTCGGAGACAATTCGGGCCACAGACTGTTGACGGCGGACATGATGTCGGAATCCTCACGCATCTCGTCGCGCATGTCCGCGATGTCGTTACGGCTCAGCAGATTCCCCTCGTCGACGAGGTTCTGTCCCACTCGGCCGGCAAGTTGATCGGCGAGCGCTTCGATCACCGCCGAGACGAATATCGGTCGGGCCAGATTGTGTGGACGCCGAGACGATCGTGCGCGGCCGCGTGCCCGGGTCACCGTCTTGCGGTCGAGTTGCAACTCGTAGGTGTCGAAGCTGAGCGTGACCGGTTCCTTCGGCAGTTCCTGTCGGTCCCGCACTGCCTTCTTCAGGATCGCGACCATATCGGTGGAGCCCTTGATCACTCCGGCGGCAAGCGACTCCTCGTGGGTGGCGCGGACCCCGGGATAGAGGTCGCCGATGGTGGACAGCAGCACCCCGGTCTCGCCGAGGGCGGGGAGTACCTGACCGATGTAGTCGAGGAAGGTCGGATTCGGACCGATGATGAGCACGCCACTCTTGGCGAGCTGCCGACGGTAGGTGTAGAGCAGGTAGGCGGCGCGGTGCAGTGCGACAGCGGTCTTACCGGTTCCGGGTCCGCCCTGGACGACGAGCACGCTCTTGTGCTCGGTCCGGATGATGGTGTCCTGTTCGCCCTGAATCGTTTCGACGATGTCGTTCATGTGGCCGGTTCTCGCGGTGTTCAGTGCGGACAGCAATGCGCTCTCGCCGGCTACGCCACCCGCGACCGCGGTGGCCCCGGCAGCTTCGGCCGCGGCGAGGTCCAGGTACTCGTCGTTGATCGCGGTGACCGTGCGACTGCGGGTACGGATGTGTCGGCGCCGTGTCACTCCGTCGGGCGCCGCTGGTGTAGCGAGATAGAACGGCCGTGCCATCGGAGCGCGCCAGTCCAGGAGAAGAGTGTCGTAGTCGTTCTCTTCGTCGAGAATGCCCAGGCGTCCGACGTACCGCACCTCGTCGCCGAGGTCGATTCGACCGAACGCCAACCCGTTCTCGGCGGCGTCGTACTTGGCGAGGTCTTCGGTGTAGAGCTGATTGAACGATTCGCGTTCACTGCGGGCTTGAGGGGTTCCTCCGGACTCCAACAGGATTCGGCTCAGTCGGTCTGCGGCATATGCGCGGAGACCGTCGAGTCGGTCGTACAGCATCGTCACGTACTTCTGCTCGAGCTCTCGCTCGTCGTGTGACGTTCCCTCGTGGGGCAAAAGGGTCTCCTCGGCTGGTCGGCTGCACAGATCATGCAGCGGCAAAAGTGCCAAGGAATTCTAGTCGGGTCGCTCGAGTTCCGCAGAGTGCGCTGGTCAGCGCACTCTGCGGACGACTCACTTGACCAGCTTCGCCCGCTCCGCGCGGGCTTTCTCGATGGCCGCCTCGGTCTGTTCGCGGGCCGTCTTGCCCAACTTTTCGCTGCGCTTGCTCAGTTCCTCGCTCCGCTTGCGAGCTTTCTTGCCGAGCTTCTCGCTGCGCTTGTTCAGTTCCTTGCCGCGCTTACGGGCACGCTTGCCGAGGACCTCGCTCTGCTCGGCAGCGGTCGATGCCCAGTCGCTGCTCTTGTCGGCGGCGAGAGACGCCCAGTCGCTGCTCCGCTCCTTGGCGGCCTCCGCGATGTCGGGTGCGCGATCCTTGGCAACATCGATGAAGTCGCCTCCCTTGTCGAGCGCAGTCTTCGCGAGTTCGGAGCCGCGTTCACGTGCGGTGTCGAAGAGACCGGAACCGCGCTCGGCGGCTTCTTCTCCGAGCGTGCGGGCACGGTCGGATACGGCTGCGAAGGCATGTTCGGCGCGATGGTCGTCGTTCGACGATGCGAGCGGGATCGCCCCAGCCAGCGAAGCCTGTGCGTTGCGTGCAGCACGACGCCCACGCCAGCCGAGGGACGGCTTGCCCTCGGTGTCCACCGAGGCGATGAGAAGGCCGCCGAGAAGGCTGACGTTCTTGAGGAATGCGATCCGCTGCGCGGAACGCTGTGCGGGATCGTTCTCGTTCCAGAAGTCGTGACCCGCAAGGGTGGTCGGAACGAGGCTGCCCGCCAGCGCCAACGAAGCGAAGCGTGGTGCCTTACCTGTGGCGAGAAGTACGCCGCCCCCGATCTGCACTGCGGCATTGATCTTGACGAGCGTTTCGACGTCCGTCGGCACGGTGTCCGTCACTGAAGACGGCAGGGCCTCGGTGGACTTGTCGATCAGGGGCGCGGCAGCCTGTGCTTTTCCAGACGGATTCTTGAGTGCATCGATGCCACCCGCGATGAAGATCGTGGACAGCAACGGGCGGGCAATTCGACGAACGAGCATCGGCATCCTCCAATTGTTCGGTACTCGTCTCACCCTAACCAGGCTTCGAGTCGAGCGTCAGGGTACGGGTCGGGGAGAGCCCCGAAAACTGTGTTCACCAGCCCCGCTTCTTCCAATCCCCGAGATTGGGGCGCTCCGCGGAGAGAGTGGTGTCGTCACCGTGCCCGGGATACACGACGGCGGTGTCCGGGTAACGGTCGAAGATCTTCGTTTCGACATCGTGCAGCAAGGATTCGAAATGTTCGGGGTCAGCAGTCTTCCCGACACCGCCGGGAAAGAGGGAGTCCCCGGTGAACAGGTGTGTGCTGCCGTCCGAATCGGTGAGCGCGAGGGCGATCGAGCCAGGTGTGTGACCGGAAAGGTGAATCACCTCCAGGGTCAGTTCGCCCACACACACGGTGTCGCCGTCTGCCAGCAGATTATCCGGGCGGACGGGCAGCGGATCGGCGTCGAGCGGATGGGCCGCGGTAGGCGCGCCCGTCGATTTCGCGACGTCCTCGAGTGCGAGCCAGTGATCGGGGTGTTGGTGGGTCGTGACGATTCGGCCGACCGGTTTCGGTAGCCCCGCGACCAGGGCGAGAATTCGGTCGGCTTCGTTCGCGGCGTCGATCAACACCGACTCGCCGGTAGCGGAACAAACGACGACGTAGACGTTGTTGTTCATGGGGCCGACCGACATCTTCGTGATGCCGGCCGTCGCAGTGGTCCGTCGCTGTGGACGTGATCCGGCACTGACATGCCCTGTGTAGTTGTCGTCGATGTCGAGGGTTCGATCGCTCATGTAGGCAGGCTACCGTCGAATACGCGCAGGTGGACGCGGACCGCACGTTCGCGACCGGCAACGTGTCGGTGGGTCGAACTACGATGACTACGCCTGATTCGTCGGCGAAGAGCGGCCGCGCGTTGCGCTGCGGAACGAACCATCGATCGAACGAGTCGGCTCGTCGAACAATGAAGGGACTTGGTGTGGCGGATCGCCTGATCGTGCGGGGTGCGCGTGAGCACAATCTGCGGGGGGTCGACATCGATCTGCCCAGGGACACTCTGATCGTGTTCACGGGGCTGTCCGGCTCCGGCAAATCGAGCCTCGCCTTCGACACGATCTTCGCCGAAGGCCAGCGCCGCTACGTGGAGTCGTTGTCTGCGTATGCCAGGCAGTTCCTCGGGCAGATGGACAAGCCCGACGTCGACTTCATCGAGGGCCTCTCGCCCGCGGTGTCGATCGATCAGAAGTCGACCAACCGCAACCCGCGTTCCACCGTCGGCACCATCACCGAGGTATACGACTACCTCCGACTGCTCTATGCGCGTGCGGGCACCGCTCATTGCCCGGTATGTGGCGAGCAGATCGCCCGTCAGACACCGCAGCAGATCGTGGACCAGGTGCTCGACATGGAGGAAGGCACCCGATTCCAGGTTCTCGCGCCGGTCGTGCGGACTCGAAAGGGTGAGTTCGTAGATCTCTTCGATCAGCTCAACGGCCAGGGGTACTCACGTGTTCGGGTCGACGGGGTGGTCCATCAGCTGACCGATCCACCCAAGCTGAAGAAGCAGGAAAAGCACGACATCGAGGTCGTCGTCGACCGTCTCGCCGTCAAGCCGACGTCGAAGCAGCGGCTGACCGACTCGATCGAGACCGCTCTGCGTCTCGCCGAGGGGATCGTCGTGCTCGATTTCGTGGACCGCGACGAGGACGCGGTGGATCGTGAGCGACGGTTCTCGGAGAAGTTGGCCTGCCCCAATGGTCACGCGCTCGCGATCGACGATCTCGAGCCGCGCTCGTTCTCGTTCAACTCGCCGTACGGTGCGTGCCCGGAATGCATCGGCCTCGGAATTCGCAAGGAAGTCGACCCCGATCTCGTCGTTCCCGACCCGGAATTGACGTTGCAGGAGGGTGCAGTTGCCCCCTGGTCGATGGGACAGACCTCCGAGTACTTCGGACGGCTGTTGTCCGGGTTGGGCGACGTGCTCGGGTTCGACATGGACACGCCGTGGAACAAGCTGCCCGCCAAGGCGCGGAAGGCGATCCTCGAGGGCAGTACCGATCAGGTGCACGTCCGCTACAAGAATCGGTACGGCCGAGTTCGTTCGTATTACGCGGACTTCGAGGGCGTGATGCCGTTCCTGCACCGCCGACTCGAGCAAACCGAGTCGGATCAGATGAAGGAGCGCTACGACGGGTACATGCGTGACATCCCGTGTCCCGCCTGTGACGGAGCCCGCCTCAAGCCCGAGATCCTGTCGGTCACCATCGCGAGCGGCAAGTTCGGCAAGAAGTCGATCGCGCAGGTGTGCGAGCTGTCGATTTCCGACTGCGCCGACTTTCTCAACAGCCTCACTCTTGCTTCCCGCGAAGAAGCGATTGCCGGTCAGGTCCTCAAGGAAGTTCAGGCGCGACTCGGATTCCTGCTGGATGTGGGACTCGAGTACCTTTCCCTCGCCCGAGCTGCCGGTACGTTGTCCGGTGGTGAGGCGCAACGCATCCGCCTCGCAACTCAGATCGGCTCAGGTCTTGTCGGTGTGCTGTACGTACTGGACGAGCCGTCCATCGGATTGCATCAACGGGACAACCGCCGGCTCATCGAAACCCTCACCCGCCTCCGCGATCTCGGGAACACCCTGATCGTCGTCGAGCACGACGAGGACACCATCCGGACATCGGACTGGGTTGTGGACATCGGTCCGCTCGCCGGCGAACACGGCGGCAAGGTCGTGCACAGCGGGCCATACAGTGAACTTCTCGAGTGCGAGGAATCCCTCACCGGCGCATACCTTTCCGGGCGTAGCTTCATCGAGGTTCCCGAGATTCGTCGACCCGTGGATCGCAAGCGCCAGGTGACCGTGGTCGGTGCGCGTGAACACAACTTGGGTGGCATCGACGTGAGTTTCCCGCTGGGTGTCCTCACCACGGTGACCGGTGTCTCCGGTTCGGGAAAGTCGACACTCGTCAACGACATCCTCGCGACGGTCATGGCGAACAAACTCAACGGCGCTCGGCAGGTCCCGGGACGGCACACCCGGATCAACGGACTCGATCAGTTGGACAAGCTGGTGCAGGTCGATCAGTCGCCGATCGGGCGGACACCCAGGTCGAATGCCGCTACGTACACCGGTGTGTTCGACAAGATCCGCACGCTCTTCGCAGCCACCACCGAGGCGAAGGTGCGTGGGTATCAGCCGGGCCGATTCTCCTTCAACGTGAAGGGCGGCAGGTGTGAAGCCTGCTCCGGTGACGGCACTTTGAAGATCGAGATGAACTTCCTCCCGGACGTGTACGTGCCGTGCGAGGTGTGTCACGGCGCGCGATACAACCGCGAAACGCTCGAGGTCCACTACAAGGGCAAGACGATCGCCGAAGTGCTCGACATGCCGATCGAGCAGGCGGCGGAGTTCTTCGAGCCGGTCACGTCCATTCACCGCTATCTGAAGACGCTGGTCGAGGTCGGTCTCGGGTACGTCCGGCTCGGACAGCCAGCGCCCACCCTGTCCGGAGGAGAGGCGCAGCGTGTCAAGCTTGCCGCCGAACTCCAGAAGCGGTCGACGGGGCGAACGGTGTACATCCTCGACGAGCCGACGACGGGTCTGCACTTCGAGGACATCAGGAAGCTGCTCGGCGTGGTGAACGGCCTAGTCGACAAGGGCAACACGGTCATCGTCATCGAGCACAATCTCGACGTCATCAAGACGTCGGACTGGATTGTCGACATGGGGCCCGAGGGCGGTTCGGGAGGCGGCACGGTGGTCGCGGAGGGAACGCCCGAGGACGTCGCACAGGTTCCCGAAAGTTACACGGGGACGTTCCTGCGTGAGGCGCTGGGTACTCGGCCGAGTGCGGCGCCACGAGGGTCTGCGAAGTCCACGAGAAAGCCGGCTGCGAAAAAGGCTGTCGCGCAGAAGCGGACATCGAAGAAGGTGGCAGCAAAGCGTTGACGGTGATGTCGTGACGAGGGGAGCTTCCAATAGAAGCGTTCATGCCGTTGATTTGGCCACCGGTGCCGATCGCAATCGGAGCACTCGGGGTGGCTACCTATCTGTCCTTTCGTGCCCAAAGCTCGGGCGCTCGTTCTCTCGCAGTTGGGGTGTCGATCGTCCTGTCTTTCGGCGCCGCCCTGTGCGTGCTGGCTGCGGTGGGCGCCGAGGATTACAACGACTACCCGGGCTATACCTGCTCGATGAGGGACGGTTATGTACCAGAGGGCTTCCCCACTGACCTGCTTTTACCCACCGATTCGGATCGCGTGACCGCTTTCCATCCCTTGATCGACTGGACCCATGAGTACGAGTTGTTTCCTGTCGGAATGCAGTGTGCGTACTGGGTCCACGATGACGCGCGAGTACAGGTCACTACCCACAGCCCGTGGCCTTACACGGTGTTCTTCTACGGCCTGATCGCTGTCGCGCCATTCCAGGTGGTGCGCGTCATACGGGGCATTGTGCGGAAACGTGACTGATCAAGTTCGACCCCCGAGCGGCGGGTTCGACGTGTCGCAGTCATGAGCCGTCTGTTACTCGAGGGTCACTGCATGAAGGATTTCCGCGAGGTCGTCCGGACGTGACCACATAGGCCAATGGCCGGTAGGTAGATCGACGTATTCGACCGATTCGATGGACTCGAGTTCCACTGCCATCGGGTGTCCGGCAGCGGCCATCTGCACGATCACCTCGGCAGGGAAGCTGTTGCACACCACCGTGACCGGCACCCCGAGCCGCCGATCGTCGGACACACGGACCTCGTCGCGGGCAGGTCCCGCCGGCTGCGGTACAGCCCGGGTGCGGAAGGTTTCCAGAGCGGCGTCGTCGAGGCCCTCGAGGCTGTTGTCGTCGTTCTCGAGCTCCGTCCACGACGGGAGTGGAATCGAATCCGCACCCTCGACGTCTTCACGTATCCGCGCACCGGACGGCATGGGGCCACTGTCGACGTACACCACACGATCGAGTCGGTCGTGGACTCGGTCGCTGGCCATGTACGCGACCGGGCCCGCCCCGCTGTGTGCAACCAGCACAACCGACTCTGCGTGGGTGTCGTCGGAATTGGTGTCGTTGGACTTCAGGGCGTTCACCACTGCGGTGACATGGTCCTCGAGAGTGACATCACCCTTGTTCGTCTCCAGGGACTCGAGCCCCGGGAGGGTCAATGCGGTGACTTTGTGGCCACGCTCGGTGAGGTTGGCCGCGACTGCAGCCCATGCCCAACTACCGAGCCAGAATCCGGGCACGAGGACGAAATGTGTGTGAGTCATCACGCGATCATGCATCAGCACCCCGACACCTGACGGGCGATCTCGATGACCTCGCGGTCAGTGCGTGATCAGTGGACGGCGCCGGTGTACTTCTCGCCTGGACCCTTGCCGGGCTCGTCGGGGTAGGGCGAGGCTTCCCGGAAGGCCCGCTGCAGAGCCTGAAGGCCCTCACGGATCGGGCCCGCGTGGGGTCCGAGGTATTCGACGGACGAGGTCACGAGCCCCGCGAGTGCGGTGATGACGCGTCGCGCTTCGTCGAGGTCGCGGTGCGGGCTCGAGTCCGGGTCGGCGTCGGACAGGCCGAGCTTCTCGGCCGCCGAACTCATCAGCATGACCGCGGCACGACTGATGACTTCCACGGCCGGGACGTCGGAGAGCTCGCGAACCGAGTCGTCGTGGTCGCCTTCGATGTTGTCCGTCATGGCTTCAAGGATTCCATCTCGCTGCGGCTCGGTGTCGTGTGGTGCCGATTAGCCTCCGACGTGGGCAAATGCTAAAGTGGTTGGCAACGACCGCCCTCGGAGCGATTCGAGGGCAGCAAGTGGAGTCCGACTCCCACCCTGGCAGCATGAAAAGTTGCTGTTCAGCGGTCCGGTCACTTGGTAGGGCATGAGTCCTTCCGGGTCTCTCCGATGTGGAGGGTGCTGCATTTCCTGCTGCCGTAGGAGAGAGCTGCGAGATCGGTCGACATCGGGCCCCGCATGGTGAGAAGTTCACCGCAGCGGGGCTTTTTTGTCGGGATCCGGGCGGTACAGGCTGCGGGCGGTCACGAAGACCAAGCCCGTACTACCTAGGAGGCCCCATCAGCACTGAGACCCGCATCAACGAGCGCATCCGAGTTCCCGAAGTCCGTCTCGTCGGACCTGGTGGGGAACAGGTGGGCATCGTGCGTGTTGAAGATGCACTTCGCCTGGCTCTCGATGCCGACCTCGACTTGGTCGAGGTGGCACCGGACGCCCGTCCCCCGGTCTGCAAGATCATGGACTACGGCAAGTTCAAGTACGAGGCCGCACAGAAGGCGCGTGAATCGCGCAAGAACCAGCAACTGACGGTCATCAAGGAGCAGAAGCTCCGTCCGAAGATCGACGATCACGACTACGAGACCAAGAAGCGCAATGTCGTTCGCTTCCTCGAGGCGGGGTCGAAGGTCAAGGTCACGATCATGTTCCGAGGCCGTGAGCAGTCTCGTCCCGAACTCGGATTCCGGCTTCTGCAGCGTTTGGGTGCAGATGTCGCGGACCTGGGGTTCGTCGAGACGTCGGCCAAGCAGGACGGTCGAAACATGACCATGGTGCTCGCGCCTCACAAGGGTGCGAAGACACGCGTGAAGGCGCAGGAGAGTGCAGCAGCACCGCCCGCCCAGCGCGCAAAGCCTGCGGAGCCGGCTACCGGGGATTCGTCCGCGGAAGCTCCCAGCAGCTAGACCGACTCCATCAGCACGACAGAAATACAGAAACCGAGGATTCCATGCCCAAGTCGAAGACCCACAGCGGCACCGCGAAGCGATTCAAGGTGTCCGGCAGCGGAAAGATCCTGCGCCAGAAGGCCGGTCGCCGCCACCTGCTCGAGCACAAGCCCACCAAGGTGACCCGTCGCCTCGATGGCAAGGCTGTCGTCAGCAAGGCCGACACCCCGCGCATCAAGCGCCTGCTCGACATCTGACATTTGCATTGACCACCCGGGGTCCCTCGCGGATCCCTAGATTGACAGGATTTTTCAGTGGCACGCGTAAAGAGGGCGGTCAACGCCCAGAAGAAGCGCCGTTCGATTCTCGAGGCCTCCAGCGGATACCGCGGACAGCGTTCGCGCCTGTACCGCAAGGCCAAGGAACAGCAGCTCCACTCGCTGACCTACGCATACCGCGACCGCCGCGCCCGCAAGGGTGACTTCCGCAAGCTGTGGATCACCCGCATCAACGCTGCGGCGCGTGCGAACGACATCACCTACAACCGTCTGATCCAGGGCCTGCGCCTGGCAGAGGTCGAGGTCGACCGCAAGAACCTCGCCGAGCTGGCTGTCTCGGACAGCGAGGCATTCGCCGGTCTGGTCGCGATTGCCAAGGCTGCGCTGCCGTCCGACGTGAACGCGCCCGCCGGAGACGCGGCCTGAGCCTCGAGCCCAGCAGTTCAGAAGTCCGGAGACGACCCGTGGATCCGCTCACCGAGCGAACCCCACGGGTCGTTTCTGCTGTGAAGCTGCTGCGCACAGCCGATCGTCGGAAAACACGACGATTCCTCGTGGAGGGCGAGAACGCGGTTGGTGAAGCACTCGCTGCATGCATCGTCGTTCACGAGCTGTTCCACACGGCGGATGCAACCGTCCGATACGAGGACCTCCTCGGTCGTGCCGAGGCGAGGGGAGTTCGCACCGCAGTCGTCACCGATCGGGCGATTCGCGCGCTCAGCGACACCGTGACGCCACCAGGTCTGGTGGCTGTCTGTGACTTCGTGGACGTTCCGCTCGAATCGGTCGTCACTGCAGACGCGAGGTTGCTCGCGGTGCCGGTAGCGATCGGTGAACCGGGTAATGCAGGCACAGTGCTGCGCATGGCGGACGCCATGGGAGCAGACGGAGTGGTTCTCGCGGGCGACAGCGTCGACCCGCACAACGGAAAATGCGTTCGATCGTCCGCAGGCAGCGTGTTTCATCTGCCGGTGGCGCGGGAACGAGATGTCGATGCCGTTCTGGGGTCGATACGCGCTGCGGGCATCCAGATTCTCGCAACCGCGGCAGACGGCGAAGTCGACCTGGACGACGCCGACGAGCTGCTGTCCGCACCCAGTGCGTGGTTGTTCGGAAACGAGGCGCACGGATTGGTGCCGGAGATCGCGGCACGGGCCGACCATCGCATCCGGATTCCGATCCACGGTCGCGCCGAGAGTCTGAACCTGGCGACCGCGGCGTCGATCTGCCTGTATTCGAGCGCTCGGGTACAGAACCGCCGGACCACCGAGCGGTGAGGTGTCCAGGGCGTATCGCTTAGGATTTCAGGCGGACTCCCGAAATGCCGCGCAGTGTCGAACGGTGGACCGATGAAATGATCTGTGAAGTGAAATCGAGGAAAGGCAACGTTCGTGGCTAACAAGGAAGGCACCGCGGCGGACGTCGATTCGAGTGCCCTCACTGAAGAGGCGCTGACCGCAGCGGCCGACAAAGCGGAAGCCGCCTTGGCAGGAGCTGCCGATCTCGACGATATCGCGCAGGTCAAGATTGCACATCTGGGCGACAAGTCGCCGATTGCGCTTGCCCGACGCGCACTCGGCACGTTGCCCGGCAAGGAGAAGGCAGACGCCGGCAAGCGTGTGAACATCGCGCGAACACGGGTGTCGGAAGCGTTCGAGGCTCGCATGGCAGTCCTCCTCGCCGAGCGTGACGCGGCGGTGCTGGTCGCCGAAACGATAGACGTGACGCTGCCGACGCAGCGTCGTCCCATGGGCGCACGTCACCCGATCACCATCATCTCCGAGCAGGTTGCCGACGTGTTCGTGGCGATGGGCTGGGAGGTCGCCGAAGGCCCCGAGGTCGAGACCGAGCACTTCAATTTCGATGCGCTCAACTTCCTGCCCGATCACCCTGCCCGGACTATGCAGGACACCTTTCACGTCGCACCGGAGAACTCGCGGCAGGTGTTGCGTACCCACACCTCGCCGGTTCAGGTCCGCACGATGCTCGAACGGGATGTGCCGATCTACGTCGTGTGCCCTGGGCGCACCTTCCGCACGGATGAACTCGACGCCACGCACACACCTGTGTTCTCTCAGGTGGAAGGGCTGGCGGTCGACAAGGGCCTCACGATGGCGAATCTGCGCGGCACCCTCGACGCGTTCGCGCGGGCTCTGTTCGGACCCGATACGCGAACTCGTATGCGCCCCAATTACTTCCCCTTCACGGAGCCGTCCGCAGAGGTGGACGTGTGGTTCCCGAACAAGAAGGGTGGCGCAGGTTGGGTCGAATGGGGCGGTTGCGGAATGGTGAACCCGAACGTGCTGCGTGCGTCCGGCATCGATCCCGACGAGTACGCCGGGTTCGCGTTCGGCATGGGTCTCGAGCGCACGCTCCAGTTCCGCAACGGTATTCCGGACATGCGTGACATCGTCGAAGGCGACGTCCGATTCACGCTGCCTTTCGGAGTGCAGGGCTGAGCCCGGCGCACCCACAATCGACCACCGCATAGACGAACGAAAGAGCTGAGCAGCCGTGCGAGTAGCGCAATCCTGGCTAACCGAGATCCTGCAAAGGGCCACCCCCGGATGGTCCGTGTCCCCGGAAGAGTTGGATGCCGGGTTCGTCCGCGTCGGACTCGAGGTCGAGGAACTCGACGTACTCGAGGGTGTGGACGGTCCCCTCGTGGTCGGTCGGGTGCAAGAGATCACCGAACTCACCGAATTCAAGAAACCCATCCGTTTCTGCGCGGTCGACGTCGGAGCGGACGAGCCGCAGAGAATCGTGTGTGGCGCCAGAAACTTCGCCGAGGGTGATCTCGTCGTCGTCGCGCTGCCCGGAGCGGTGTTGCCCGGTGGGTTCGCCATCGCCTCTCGCAAGACGTACGGCAAGATCTCGGACGGCATGATCTGCTCGGTCGCCGAGCTCGGAATCGGCAAGGACCATTCCGGCATTCTCGTTCTCGAGCCCGGCACTTCCGAACCGGGCGCCGATGCCGAGGGGCTGATGGGGCTCGACGACACCGTCATCGAACTCAACATCACTCCGGACCGCGGGTACTGCTTCTCGGTTCGCGGTCTCACTCGCGAACTTGCGTGCGGGTTCGATCTGGACTTCGCCGACCCTGCCGAGGTGGATCCGCTTCCTGTTTCCGGACAGTCCTGGCCGATTCGCCTCGAGCCCGAATCGAAGGCAACTCGATTCGCCGCCCGGAAAGTCGTGGGAATCGACCCCGCTGCGGTGAGCCCGTGGTGGATGCAACGCCGACTACTCATGTCCGGGATTCGGCCCATCTCGCCGGCAGTCGACGTCACCAACTACGTGCTCCTCGAACTGGGGCAGCCGTTGCACGCGTTCGACGCGGCGAAGCTCGCAGGTGATCTGGTCGTCCGCCGCGCCGTCGCAGGCGAGAAGCTGGTCACGCTCGACGAGGTCGAACGGGTTCTCGATCCCGAGGACGTCGTCATCGCCGACGATTCCGGTGTCGTGTCACTGGCCGGTGTCATGGGGGGCGCGAGCACGGAGGTCGGTACCGAGACGACCGACGTCCTTATCGAAGCGGCGAGCTGGGACTCTCTGGCCGTGTTCAAGACCGGCCGCCGTCACAAGTTGTCGAGTGAGGCCGCGAAGCGATTCGAGCGGATCGTGGACCCCCAGATCCCGGTTGCCGCACTGGACCGCGCGGCCTCGCTGTTGGTCGAGATCGCCGGCGGTCGAGTCGAGGACGGCCTCACCGACGTGGTTGCGGCCGGGGGCGACGCGGTTGGTCGGGACGAGATTCGTATGGACGCCGGGCTTCCCGATCGGGTGGCCGGTGTCGTGTACCCGAACGGAACGTCCGAACGCCGACTGACGCAGGTCGGGTGCGCCGTTACGGAAACCGGGGACGGCGACGAAGCTCGGTTGGTCGTGACGCCCCCTTCGTGGCGTCCCGACCTCACCCAGCCCGCCGACCTCGTCGAGGAGGTGCTTCGACTCGAGGGCCTCGAGCAGATCCCTTCGGTGCTTCCCGCTGCGCCCGCAGGACGTGGGCTCACAGCTTCGCAGCGTCGTAAGCGGTCGGTCGGTCGTGCCCTCGCCTTCGGTGGCTACGTCGAAGTTCTCCCGCCCGTGTTCCTGCCGGCGGACGTGTTCGACGTGTGGGGCTTGGAGGACGAGGATCCTCGCCGTGTCACGAGCCGGGTTCTGAACCCGCTCGAATCCGACCGCCCCGAGTTGGCCACCACGCTTCTGCCGGGCCTGCTCGAAGTGTTGGCGCGCAATGTTGCTCGCGGTCAGCGCGATGTGTCGCTGTTCGGTATCGCTCAGGTCGTGAAGCCAGGTCCTGATACCAAACCGGTGGATGCGCTCCCGGTCGACCGACGACCCACGGACGCGCAGATCGCCGAGTTGCTGGACTCGCTTCCCGCTCAGCCCGTTCATGTAGGCGCCGTACTCACGGGCCTTCGTGAGCCGGGTGGGCCGTGGGGGCCGGGGCGCAACGCCGAGGCTGCGGACGCGTTCGCGGCTGCGCGAACCGTCGCCGAAGCTGCCGGAGTGGATGTCGAACTGCGGGCGGCCCAGTATCTGCCGTGGCACCCGGGACGGTGCGCGGAACTCGTGGTCGACGGTGCGGTCGTGGGCCACGCGGGTGAGCTGCATCCAGCCGTCCTGGAACGCGCGGGACTGCCTGCCCGTACCTGTGCGGTCGAGGTGAACCTCGACGCCTTGCCACTGGCGGAGCGGTTGCCCGCGCCACGGGTGTCGCCGTTTCCTGCGGTGCTCCAGGATATCGCCGTCGTGGTGGACGGCGGAGTCGCGGCCGCAGATGTGGCAGCAGCACTTCGCGCCGGCGGCGGTGAACTGTTGGAAGAGGTGCGGCTGTTCGACGTGTTCGAGGGCGAGCAGGTCGGTCAGGGTCGGAAGTCGCTCGCGTTTGCCCTGCGCTTCCGTGGTGCGGACCGCACTTTGACGGAGGACGAGGCGAGCGCCGCGCGAGATGCTGCGGTTGCCGAAGCCTCTGCTGCCGTGGGTGCCGAGCTGCGCAGCTGACGACCGTCCGCGGGTGGAGTTCGAAGCCGGAGGGTCTGGGCAGACGTAGGCTGGGCAGATACAGCGGAACGGCAGGAGCGGTGCGATGGTCGAGGTCGGAGAGGTCGTGGTGGCTGCGTCGCAGCTGAGTGACGCGGAGTTTCTCGAAGTGGTGCGCGCAGTTGCGGCTCACCGACCGGGCCTGGCGGGTGTGCTCGCCGCGGCCGATGGGCGCGGCGAGGTGCCTGCCCCGCCGGTTCTCGATTCCCAGGTCGTCCACCCCTCGGAGACTTTCGCACCGCACTCGGCCGACATCCCGCAGCCCGAGTGCACGGATGCCGGCGTGCCCACGTTCGATGCGGTGCGTGACAGGATCGAGCAGCGGGCAGGTACGGCTGCGGGTGCCGAGGAACTGGACAACGCGAGCGCGGCGGGTCGTTCCGTGGAAGAGCAGTGGGCCGCCCGTGAGAAGGCGGGCAAGGCCAGGTTGGACGAGATCAGGCGTTCACTGGGCAGGTAGCGTCCGACGGGTGCTTGCCGCAGGATCGAACCACCTGATGAATTAGATTGCATCATGATGCATAATGATCATATGAGTGTTCAATCAGGGGAGCAGATACGGGTCGCGGTCGCGGGAGCGAGCGGTTACGCAGGTGGAGAGGTGCTTCGCCTTCTCCTGAATCATCCCGCATACCTGGACGGATCGCTCGTGATCGGAGCATTGACCGCGGGAGGCAACGCAGGCTCGACGCTGGCCTCGCATCACCCGCATCTTCTGCCGCTGGGTGATCGTGTGCTCGAAGATACGTCCGTGGAAACCCTGGCGGGCCACGACGTCGTTTTCCTCGGCCTTCCGCACGGTAATTCCGCGCAGTACGCGAAGGCGTTGTCCGATGACACCGTGATCGTCGACTGCGGGGCGGACTTCAGGCTGTCGGACGCTGGGGACTGGGAGAAGTACTACAAGAGCGAACATGCTGGAACCTGGCCCTACGGACTTCCCGAATTGCCCGGTGGACGTGACAAGCTCCGCGGCGCAACTCGAATTGCCGTACCCGGCTGCTTTCCGACGGTGTCGAGTCTGGCCCTGGCCCCGGCCGTTGCCGCCGGCGTGATCGAACCTCGCGTGTCGATCGTGGCTGTGACCGGTGCATCGGGAGCCGGGCGTGCCCCGAAGGCAGAACTTCTCGGCGCCGAGGTCATGGGCTCGGTCCGTGCGTACGGGGTCGGCGGTGTTCATCGGCACACGCCGGAGATCATCCAGAACCTGTCGGCGCTCGCCGGTGAGCGGGTGAGTGTGTCGTTCACACCGGTTCTCGCTCCCATGCCGCGAGGAATCCTCGCAACCTGCACGGCCGCCACCACTGCCGACGAGGAGCAGATCCGCGCGATCTACGAAAAGGCCTATGGGGAAGAACCGTTCGTGCACGTTCTGCCGAAGGGTGTCATGCCGCAGACCGGAGCCGTGATCGGATCCAACGCAGTACAGATGGCAGTGACGGTCGACGCGGATGCGCAGCAGCTGGTGGTCGTCGCCGCCATCGACAATCTTGCGAAAGGCACGGCGGGAGCCGCTGTGCAATCGATGAACCTTGCCCTTGGGCTACCCGAGACCTCAGGTCTCTCGACTGTGGGAGTTGCCCCGTGAGCGGTGAAGCGCAGACCGACGTACGCGAGCTTCCGTACGGAAAGTTGTTCCGGAACCAGGGGGTCACCGCACCTTCGGGATTCAGGGCGGCCGGAATCCAGGCCGGAATCAAGGCGAACGGAAACGCCGATCTCGCAATCGTTTTCAACGAGGGGCCGGACCTGAGTGCTGCTGGGGTGTTCACCACGAACAAGGTGAAGGCTGCGCCGGTGCTGTGGTCGCAACAGGTTCTGACGACCGGCCGGTTGCGCTCGGTCGTACTCAACTCCGGTGGCGCCAATGCCTGTACCGGTCCCGAGGGCTTTCAGGACTCGCACAAGACTGCCGAGGAAGTGGCCTCCGCACTGAGCAACTGGGGCACCGACACGGGCGCGGTCGAGGTGGCAGTGTGCTCGACCGGACTGATCGGTGATCGCCTGCCGATGGACAAGCTCCTTCCCGGGGTCACCGAGGTGGTGCACGAACTCGCCGGTGGAATCAGCGGCGGCACCGACGCCGCGTACGCGATCATGACGACCGACACCGTTCCGAAACAGGTTGCGCTGCACCATGACGACAAGTGGAACGTCGGCGGTATGGCAAAGGGCGCTGGAATGCTTGCACCGGCCTTGGCGACGATGCTGTGCGTCGTGACCACCGACGCGTGCGCTTCGGCCGCGCAACTGGATGCGGCGCTCCGCGAAGCAACCCGACTCACCTTCGATCGTCTGGATGTGGACGGCGCAACGTCCACCAACGACACGGTGTTGCTGTTGGCTTCGGGCGCAAGCAATGTCACACCGTCCCAGGAGGAGTTGGTGGCCGCTGTCACGGCGGTGTGTGACGACCTGGCAGACCAGTTGATGGCTGATGCAGAAGGTGTCACCAAGCGGATCATCGTGACAGTCGGTGGGGCGGCGAGCGAGGACGACGCGTTGATCGCGGCGCGTACGGTCGCACGCGACAGTTTGGTGAAGACGGCGCTGTTCGGTTCGGATCCGAACTGGGGCCGGGTGCTGGCAGCTGTCGGTATCGCACCGGTCGAGTTGGACCCGGACAAGATCACCGTGTCGTTCAACGGTAATCCGGTGTGTGTCGACGGCGTGGGTGCGCCGGGTGCCCGTGAGGTCGATCTGTCCGGAATCGACATCGAATTGCACATCGACCTCGGCGTCGGCGAGCACGAGGTCACCATCCGGACGACGGACCTCTCGCACGCGTACGTCGAAGAGAACTCGGCGTACTCGTCATGACACTCACGGACATCACAGATCGCCAGAAAGCACACGTTCTCGCGGAGGCCCTCCCGTGGCTTCAGCAGTTTCGCGACAAGGTCGTCGTGGTCAAGTACGGCGGAAACGCCATGGTCGACGACGAACTCAAGGCAGCCTTCGCCGCGGACATGGCGTTTCTGCGGACGGTCGGAATCCATCCTGTCGTCGTGCACGGCGGCGGACCGCAGATCAATGCGATGCTCGCAAGGTTGGGGATGGAAGGCGAGTTCCGCGGTGGCTTCCGCGTCACCACGCCGGAAGTGATGGACGTCGTGCGGATGGTGCTCTTCGGTCAGGTCGGGCGCGAGCTCGTCGGTCTGATCAACTCCCACGGACCGTTCGCGGTCGGGATCTCGGGCGAGGATGCGCACCTTTTCCAGGCGACACGGCGAACCGTCATGGTCGACGGTGCGCCTGCGGACATAGGGCTCGTCGGTGACGTGACCACGGTCAACCCCGAAGCAGTGCTGGATCTCATTGCTGCGGGACGGATTCCGGTCGTGTCGACCATCGCTCCCGACGCCGACGGCGTGGTGCACAACATCAATGCCGACACGGCTGCGGCCGCGCTCGCCGAATCGATCGGTGCGGAGAAGTTGGTCGTGCTCACCGATGTCGAAGGGCTGTACACCAACTGGCCCGATCGTGGTTCGCTCGCCACCCAGATCGACGTCGACGCACTGGCGCAACTATTGCCGTCGCTCGACGCCGGAATGGTCCCGAAGATGGAAGCGTGCCTGCGTGCCGTGCGTGGTGGGGTGCCCACCGCGCACGTGATCGACGGCCGGGTCGCACATTCGGTTCTGCTCGAATTGTTCACGGGGGAGGGGATCGGCACCATGGTGACGCCCGAACCGAACGCCGCTCACACATCGGAGGTGGTCGTGTCGTGACAGGCACACCGGAACTACAGCAACGTTGGTCGAGCTCGTTGATGAACACCTACGGGGTTCCGCGAGTTGCGCTCGTGAAGGGCGAAGGTGCCGTCGTCATCGATGCGGACGGTCGTGCGTACGTCGACCTGCTCGCCGGCATCGCGGTGAACATCCTGGGACACGCGCACCCGGCGGTGATTGCTGCCGTTACAGAACAACTCGGCACATTGGGCCACGTCTCCAATCTGTATGCGAGTGAACCTGCCGTTGCGCTGGCGGAACAGTTGCTCTCGCACCTGGGCGCTCCGGGGCGGGTTTTCCTCTGCAACTCGGGTACCGAGGCAAACGAAGCGGCTTTCAAACTGGCGCGTGCTACCGGGCGCACGAAGATCGTTGCGGCGGAGAATTCGTTCCACGGCCGGACGATGGGTGCGTTGGCACTCACCGGACAGCCGTCGAAGCGGGCGCCTTTCGAGCCGATGCCTCCCGGAGTCGAGTTCGTGCCGTACGGGGATGTCGAAGCGTTGGAGGCGGCGGTCGACGCCGATACCGCGGCCGTGTTCCTCGAGCCCATCATGGGTGAGGGTGGCGTCGTGGTTCCGCCGGAGGGATATCTCGCGGCTGCCCGGCGGATCACGTCGGACAACGGCGCACTGCTCGTTCTCGACGAGGTACAGACCGGTATCGGGCGAACCGGCTGGTTCTACGCACATCAGTCGGCAGGCATCGTTCCCGACGTCATGACGCTCGCGAAGGGGCTGGGCGGTGGAATGCCGATCGGTGCCTGCATTGCGACCGGGGCTACGGCGGAACTCCTCGGTCCCGGAAAGCACGGAACGACGTTCGGTGGAAACCCGGTTTGCGCGGCCGCCGCGCTCGCCGTTCTGAAGGCGGTGGAGGACGAAGATCTGGTGTCGCGAGCGGACGCGGTCGGCAAGAGCATCGTTGCCGGCATCGAGACGCTGGGGCATCCGCTGGTGTCGCACGTGCGTGGGGCCGGTTTGTTGCTGGGAATCGTTCTGACTCAGGATGTCGGGCCGGCAGTCGAGGGTGCCGCGCGCGATGCCGGTTATCTGGTGAACGCCGCTCAGCCGGGCGTGATTCGGTTGGCACCACCGCTGGTGTTGACGGAGCAACAGGCAGACGATTTCGTGGCAGCGCTGCCGGGCATACTCGATGCGGGTCTGTCCGCAGCACAACAGGGGGAGAAGTGACGACGATGGTGAAACATTTTCTCCGGGACGACGACCTCACCCCGGAACAGCAGGCGGAAGTACTCGAGATCGCACTGCGCCTCAAGAGCAAGCCGTTCTCCGAACGTCCACTCGAAGGCCCGAGAGGCGTCGGAGTCATCTTCGAGAAGAACTCGACGCGGACGCGATTCTCGTTCGAGATGGGCATCGCGCAACTCGGCGGCCATGCCGTGGTTGTGGACGGCGACAGTACCCAACTCGGACGTGAAGAGACGTTGCAGGACACCGGACGTGTGCTGTCGCGGTACGTCGACGCGGTGGTGTGGCGGACATTCGGTCAGGAGCGCCTGGAAGCGATGGCGGAGGGCACCGACATCCCGATCGTCAATGCGCTGTCCGACGAGTTCCACCCGTGCCAGGTGCTCGCCGACCTCCTGACTCTGGCCGAGCGCAAAGGGCAGTTGAAGGGCTTGAAGCTCGCATACTTCGGCGACGGCGCGAACAACATGGCGCACTCACTGATGCTCGGGGGAGTGACCGCGGGGATGAACGTGACGATCGCCAGCCCCACCGGTTTCGAACCGAAGCAGTGGGTCGTGAACGCCGCGAAGAAGCGAGCCGAGGAAACGGGCGCGTCGATCGTGATCACCAACGATCCCCACCAGGCGGCGTCGGGTGCCGACGCGTTGGTCACGGATACCTGGACGTCGATGGGACAGGAGAACGACGGCCGTGATCGAATCGGGCCTTTCCGGCCCTTCCAGATCGACGAGAAGCTGATGGCGCTCGCGAACGCGGACGCGGTGTTCCTGCATTGCCTGCCGGCGCACCGGGGTGACGAGGTGACCGACGGGGTTCTCGACGGCCCGCAGAGCCTGGTCTGGGACGAGGCCGAGAATCGCCTGCACGCCCAGAAGGCGCTGCTCGTGTGGCTGCTCGCGCACAACTCCGCCCTCGCGGACTCGGGACGTCGGCGATGAGTTCCACCCCGGTGGACAAGGTTGCCGACACCGTGTCCGCCCGACCCGTACACCGTGCATCTGCACCTACACGTGCAGGGCGGCAGGCGCGCATCATCGCGTTGCTGTCGGCGCATCCGGTTCGCAGTCAGACCGAACTCGCCAACCTCCTCTCCGCGGAGGGCATCGAAGCGACCCAGGCCACCCTGTCGCGTGACTTGGAAGAACTGGGCGCGGTCAAGCTTCGCGCGGCAGACGGCGGTGCCGGTGTGTACGTGGTGCCGGAGGACGGTAACCCTGTCCGCGGGGTGTCCGGCGGCACCGACCGGCTGTCCCGGCTTCTGGGCGAATTGCTCGTCGCCACGGACGGGAGTGGAAACCTCGCGGTGTTGAGGACGCCGCCAGGGGCGGCGCACTATCTGGCCAGTGCACTCGATCGGGCATCATTACCCGACGTGGTGGGAACGATCGCGGGAGATGACACCATTCTCGTGGTGGCCCGCGAACCGATGACCGGGGCCGAACTCGCGACGATGATCGAATCATTGGCGTGAGCGCACCGGTTCGACAACTGAATCTTCTCTAGAGATCTTCAACCTAAGGAGCACAAACACCATGGCCGAACGCGTCGTACTCGCCTACTCCGGCGGGCTGGACACTTCCGTCGCCATCAGCTGGATCGGCAAGGAGACCGGCAAGGAAGTGGTTGCGGTCGCCATCGATCTCGGCCAGGGCGGCGAGGACATGGAGGTCGTGCGTCAGCGTGCACTCGATTGTGGCGCCGTCGAGTCGGTCGTCGTCGACGCACGTGACGAGTTCGCGGACGAGTACTGCCTGCCCACCATCCAGGCGAACGCGCTCTACATGGACCGCTACCCGCTCGTGTCGGCAATCAGCCGGCCGTTGATCGTCAAGCACCTCGTGGATGCGGCTCGTGCACACGGCGGCACGACGGTCGCGCACGGTTGCACCGGCAAGGGCAACGACCAGGTTCGTTTCGAGGTCGGGTTCCACTCGCTCGCCCCGGATCTCGATGTCATTGCTCCGGTCCGCGACTACGCCTGGACCCGTGAGAAGGCCATCGCCTTCGCGGAAGAGAATCAGATTCCGATCAACGTCACGAAGAAGTCGCCGTTCTCGATCGATCAGAACGTCTGGGGCCGTGCCGTCGAGACAGGCTTCCTCGAGGACCTGTGGAATGCGCCCACCAAAGACGTCTACGACTACACGCAGGACCCGACGGTCAACTTCCAGGCGCCCGACGAGCTGATCATCAGCTTCGAAGCGGGCAAGCCGGTTGCGATCGACGGCAGGCCGGTTTCGGTTCTGGAGGCAATCCAGGAGCTCAACACGCGCGCGGGTGCACAGGGCGTCGGTCGCCTCGACATGGTCGAAGACCGGCTCGTCGGCATCAAGAGCCGGGAGATCTACGAAGCGCCGGGAGCGATGGTGCTCATCACCGCGCACCAGGAACTCGAGCACGTCACCCTCGAGCGCGAACTCGGCCGCTACAAGCGTCAGACGGAGCAGCGCTGGAACGAGCTGGTCTACGACGGCCTCTGGTTCTCACCGCTGAAGACCGCGCTGGACACCTTCATCGAGAAGACCCAGGAGCGTGTGACCGGCGACATCCGTCTGGTTCTGCACGGTGGCAGCATCGTGGTCAACGGTCGTCGGAGCACCGAGTCGCTCTACGACTTCAACCTCGCAACCTACGACGAGGGTGACAGCTTCAACCAGGCATCGGCCAAGGGATTCGTCGAAATTCACGGTCTGTCCTCGAAGGTCGCGGCGAAACGCGATCTGGGTCTGTAGCAATGTCGGATTCACACGGCACCAATGCCGGAGCCCTGTGGGGCGGCAGGTTCGCATCCGGGCCTGCTGCTGCCATGGCGGCACTGAGCAAGTCGACTCACTTCGATTGGGTGCTCGCACCGTACGACGTTCGAGCTTCGAAGGCGCATGCACGCGTGCTGCACAAGGCCGAGCTGCTCTCCGACGAGGATCTGACGACCATGTTGGACGGTCTCGACCGGCTGGCGGCCGACGTCGAGAGCGGTGCCTTCGCACCGAGCGAGAGCGACGAAGACGTACACGGCGCTCTCGAACGTGGCCTCATCGATCGAGTGGGACCCGAAGTCGGTGGGCGCCTGCGGGCCGGTCGTTCGCGCAACGACCAGGTCGCGACGCTGTTCCGGATGTGGCTACGCGATGCGGTGCGGCAAGTGGCGTCGGGTGTGCTCGATGTGGTCGACGCGTTGACGGCACAGGCGGCGGCGCACCCCGATGCTGTTATGCCGGGCAAGACCCATCTGCAGGCGGCGCAGCCGGTGCTCTTGGCGCACCATCTCCTCGCGCACACTCATCCGCTTCTGCGGGACGTGCGTCGACTACAGGACTTCGACGTCCGCGCGGCAGTGTCGCCATACGGATCGGGTGCGCTCGCGGGGTCGTCGCTCGGGCTGGACCCGGAGGCAATTGCTGCGGAACTCGACTTCGACTCGTCCGCGGAGAACTCGATCGACGCGACCTCCTCGCGCGACTTCGCAGCAGAAGCGGCATTCGTGTTGGCGCTCATCGGCGTGGATCTGTCTCGGATGGCCGAGGAGATCATTCTGTGGAGTACGCCCGAGTTCGGCTACGTGACACTCGCCGACGCGTGGTCGACGGGATCGTCGATCATGCCGCAGAAGAAGAACCCGGACGTCTCCGAATTGACCCGAGGAAAGTCCGGGCGACTCATCGGCAACCTGACCGGTCTGCTGGCGACGTTGAAGGCGCAGCCCCTCGCGTACAACCGTGACCTCCAGGAAGACAAGGAGCCGGTGTTCGACTCGGTCGCTCAGCTCGAGCTTCTGCTTCCGGCGATCGCGGGATTGGTGGGAACACTCGAGTTCCACGCCGAACGAATGGCCGAGCTTGCGCCCGCAGGATTCACGTTGGCGACCGACATCGCAGAGTGGCTCGTACGTCAGGGTGTGCCGTTCCGTGTTGCCCACGAAGCGGCGGGTGCGTGTGTGCGGTCGGCGGAGTCGCGCGGTGTGGGGCTCGCGGATCTCACCGACGAGGAGCTTGCCGCTGTCGATCCGGCGCTGACACCGCAGGTGCGGGAGGTTCTGACCGTGCACGGGTCCATCACATCTCGGAACGCGCGGGGCGGTACGGCCGGTGTACGTGTCGCCGAACAGTTGAGCGGGGTACAGGAGCTCGCGCGGAGCCTGAGGGAGTGGACCGCCTGACGGACGACTTCTCTCGGGGGTTGACTGCGCGGGTGCCGAGGGCCGCAGTACTGTGAGTGCAGGTTCAGGGTAGCGAGATGTGGATCACATCTCGATGAGGCTGGGAGTGTATTCGTGGGACTGAATACAAAGGCTGTTCTGGGGCCGATACGTCGAGTCGTGGCGACCGCTCAGAACGGTCTCGAGGTGGTTCGGCTCGGCGGGCTCGAGACCGATTTGACGACGGCACCGTTCGAGATCGTCGAGCGGGCGCCGATGTATCGACTGCGCCGCTATTTCCCGGACACCCCTCCCGAGGATCTCGCCCCGCCCATCGTTCTCATTCCGCCCATGATGATGTCCGCCGACGTCTACGACGTCACCCGCGACCAAGGTGCGGTCGGAATTCTGCACGGAATGGGGATCGATCCCTGGGTCGTGGATTTCGGGTCTCCCGATGCGGAAGAAGGCGGTTGGGATCGCAACCTCGCCGATCACATCGTGGCGATCAGCGACATCGTCGATCTGGTTCGTTCACACACCGGCCGGGACGTGCATCTTTCCGGGTACTCCCAAGGGGGAATGTTTGCGTACCAGGCTGCGGCGTACCGGAGAAGCAAGAACATCGCCAGCATCGTCACGTTCGGCAGTCCGGTGGATACATTGGCGGCCTTGCCCTTCGGAATTCCCGCAGGGTTCGCGACGAAGGGTGCCGAGCTCCTGGCCGACCACGTCTTCACTCGGCTTGCGGTATCGGGGTGGATGGCTCGGACGGGTTTTCAACTTCTCGATCCCGTGAAGACCTTGAAGTCGCGAGTCGACTTTCTCATGCAGCTTCACGACCGAGAGGCGCTACTGCCGCGTGAGCAGCAGCGGCGATTCCTCGCTGCCGACGGCTGGGTCGGTTGGTCCGGCCCGGCGGTGGCGGAGCTGTTGAAACAGTTCATCGTTCACAATCGAATGCTGACCGGCGGATTCGTCATCAAGGACCGGGTCGTTGCGCTCTCCGAGCTCAAGTGCCCCATCCTTGCCTTCGTCGGCGAGGTGGACGACATCGGCCAGCCTGTCGCCGTTCGCGGTATTCGCCGCGCGGCGCCTCGGGCGGACGTGTACGAATCGTCCATGCGGGCCGGACATTTCGGACTCGTGGTGGGATCGGCCGCGGCCACCCATACGTGGCCTACGTCGGGCGAGTGGGTTCGTTGGGTCGATTCGGGCGGTGGGGCTCGGCCGCAGGGGATCGAGCTCATGGGTTACGGGGAGCACGACGAGAGCGAGACCGGTGTGTCCATCAGTGACCGAATCGTGCACACCGTTGCTTCGTTCGCGGAAGTCGGCGCCGGCCTGAGCAAGGGTATTGGCGACCTGGCCTCGGGTGCGGTTCGAGGAACCGTGGAACTGTCCAGTGAGGCGACCAGGGCCCTGCCGCGCCTGGCGCGGCTCGGCCAGATCCAGCCGCACACACGAATCTCGCTCAGCCGACTGCTCGCAGAACAGCGGAAGAAGGCGCCCAATGGCGAGTGCTTTCTGTTCGACAACCGAGTTCACACCTACGCCGCCGCAAATACTCGCGTCGACAATGTCGTTCGCGGGCTGATCGACTGTGGAGTCAGGCCCGCATCCCGAATCGGTGTCCTCATGGAGACCCGACCCAGCGCGCTCGCCACGATTGTGGCGTTGTCGCGAATCGGGGCGGTGGCGGTGTTGTTGGCTCCGGGATCGAATCTGGATGCGGCGGTTCAGCTGGGGAACGTCGAACAGATCGTCGCGGATCCGGAAAACCTCGAGGACGCCATGACGACCTGCAAACAGGTTCTCGTGCTCGGGGGCGGTGAGTTGCGGGATCTCGAGTTCCCGGCGGATCGGGACGTGATCGACCTCGAGCAGATCGACCCCGATGCAGTGCGAATCCCGGGTTGGTATCAGCCGGACCCCGGTCTGGCGAGGGAACTGGCGTTCATCATCTTCACCGAGTCGAACGGGCAACTCGAGACCAAGCACATCACCAACTATCGGTGGGCTCTGTCCGCTTTCGGTACGGCTACGGCGGCCGACCTCGACCGCGGCGACACGGTCTATTGCCTTGCGCCGCTGTATCACTCGTCGACGCTGTTGGCGGCTCTCGGTGGCGCCATTGCCGGTGGGTCGCGTATCGCGTTGTCGGCGGCACTCGAGCCCGAACGTTTCGCAGAGGAGATTCACCGCTACGGGGTCACGGTGGTCAGCTACACCTGGACGATGTTGCGGGAGATTCTCGATGCCGACGTGCCGGCCCTGGACGATTCACACAACGTTCGGCTGTTCATCGGCTCCGGTATGCCGACGGGACTGTGGCGGCGAGCCACCGAACGATTCTCACCGGCCAAGGTGCTCGAGTTCTACGCCTCCACCGAAGGCGACGTGGTTCTCGCCAATGTCGCGGGTGTGAAAGTCGGATCGAAGGGTCGTCCACTCCCCGGGAGCGCGGACGTGCGGATCGCCGCCTACGACCCGGTTGCGAGACGGCTGCTCGAGGACGAGAACGGTTTCGTGCGCGAATGCGGTGACAACGAGGTGGGCTTGCTTCTCGGTCGGGCCGGGATTCACGCCGAGCGAACGA
Source organism: Rhodococcus sp. NPDC058521 (assembly GCF_042719695.1). Lineage (NCBI taxonomy): Bacteria > Bacillati > Actinomycetota > Actinomycetes > Mycobacteriales > Nocardiaceae > Rhodococcus > Rhodococcus sp. NPDC058521. The sequence goes on along the minus strand of NZ_JBHXNL010000009.1, from coordinate 5,385 downwards.
ATGTCGCCGTGCGTGGCATTTTCGAAGCCGGCGACGCGTGGATCCCCACGGAGAATCTGTTCCGCCGCGACGAGGACGGCGACTTCTGGCTCGTGGACCACAAACGTACGGTCATCGAGACGCGGCGTGGGATCGTCCACACCCAGCCCATCGTGGACACTCTCGTGGCGGTGGACCGTATCGACATGGCCGTGGTGTACGGCGTACCTCAGGGCGAGGTGAGCCTGTCGGTTGCGGCAATCACGTTGCGCCCGGGCCGGGTGCCCCGCATTGCCGAGGTGGGCGATGCGCTCGACTCGCTGCCGTGTGCAATGCGTCCCGACATCATTCACGTCGTCGAGTCGATCCCGCTCGGACCGTCTTACCGGCCGAGTGCCTCGGTTCTGCGGTCGGCCGGCATTCCGAAGCCGAGTGCGCGTGCGTGGTACCTCGACCCCAAGTCCGGACGCTACAAGCGAATGACGAAGGCAGTTGCGGCCGATATCGCTGCGCCGTCGGTGCTCGCACCCGCCTCGAGTGATGCGCGGTAACCTGAACACGTTGCCGAACAGTCGAGAGGATCTTCACGTGGCGATCGATGCGACGTTGCTCAGTATTCTGGCGTGCCCACAGGACAAGGGGCCGCTGCTGCTGATCGACGACGAGGTCCTTTACAACCCTCGGCTGCGCCGTGCGTATCCGATCGAGAACGGAATTCCGGTTCTGTTGATCGACGAGGGTCGCGATGTCGGCGAAGAAGAGCACGAATCTCTCGTGGCAAGGGCGCAGCCCAACGGCGGCCGTTAGTCTTTCGCGCTTCGGAGTACCGAGTCCGGGAGTGGCCCGGTGAGATAGCGCTGCAGGGTCGGCGCGATCACGTCGATCAGACCATCCACCGGCACGCGGTCGAGCGGATCCAGTTCGAGGACGTGTCGCGTGGTCAACAGCCCCAACATCTGGGACACGACGAGTTGCGTTCTGAGAGAGCCTGTTCCGGTCGGTTCGTCCACGCGCGGTGCGATCTCCCGAAGAACGACTTCGAGGAAGAAGTTTCGAACGAGGTCGACGTCGTCTCCGGCCATGGCTGATCGAAACAGTGCGACGACGGCATGCTTCCCGGGTGATTCCCACACGGGCAGTACCAATCCGGCAAGGATTGCGCCCATTCCGTCGATCGGGGCTTCGCGGATGGGCGTAAGGATCTGCGCCGGATCGACGGGAAGCTCGATCGACGCGACGAACAGTTCCTTCTTCGTTCCGAAATAGTGGTGCACCAGCGCGGCATCGACACCGGCGTCGTCGGCGACTGCGCGTACGGAGACCTTGTCGTATGAGGTTCGGGCAAATCGAGCGCGAGCGCACTCGAGAATTCGGGCACGGGTGTTCGGGCTTCCGGGCCGGCGGCCCGTGCGGCGGTGCGGTTCGGGGAGATTCGTCACGACTTGCGGCTCCTAGGGTGTTCGACGGCGAAGCGTCGCAGCTGCAAGGCACAGCGCTCCGACTGCGAACAGTGCAACTATGGCGAGATCCCGCCACATGGTCGCTGTCGTTCCTGGATTCTTTGCCACTTCGTTCAGTGCCTCGACGGCATAGCTCAAGGGCAGCACGTTGCTCGTCCATTCGAGCCACGTCGGCAGTTGGTCGCGCGGGACCAGTAGACCGCACAGGAAGAGTTGCGGAATCACGATTACGGGCATGAACTGAACGGCCTGGAATTCGGTGCGCGCGAACGCACTGCACAGCAGACCGAGGGCTACACCGAGTACTGCGTCGACTATCGCGATCAGAATCACCCAGCCGACCGCTCCCTGCGTCCACAGTCCGAGGAATCCGAACGACACTGCGCAGGCGAGTGCAGCCTGCGCCGCCGCCGCTGCGGAGAAGGCGGTTGCGTAACCACCGAGTAGGTCGAGCTTGGCCATCGGCGTGGTGAGCAGGCGCTCGAGCGTGCCCGAGGTGCGTTCTCGCTGCATCGCGATGGACGTGACCAGGAACATGATCACGAACGGAATGATCCCCAGCATCGTGATCGCGATCCGGTCGAAGAGTGGTTGCTCGCCCGCAGTCGTGGGAACGTTCTGGTAGAGGAAGTACAGCAGAATCATCAAGGCGCTGGGAACGACCAAGATCATGGCGACGGTGCGGTGATCCGACCGGAGCTGCGCGAGAACTCGGCCTGCGGTGACGAGGAGAATGCGAGGGTTCATCGCGTCAGTCCTCCTGCTCGGCGGTCCGGATGAGGCTCAAGAACGCGTCTTCGAGACTCGCCTCGCCGGTTCGGTCGCGGAGCTCGTCCGGTGTGGGATGTGCGAGTACTCGGCCGTCACGCATCAGCAGGAGCGAGTCGCAGTGGTCGGCTTCGTCCATGACGTGACTGGAGATCACCAAGGTCGTACCGCTGGTTGCCAATTGGGTGAATCGTTCCCATAGTTCGACGCGCAGGACCGGGTCGAGGCCTACGGTCGGCTCGTCGAGTACGAGCAACTCGGGCTCGGACACCAGGGCACAGGCCAACGACACCCGCCCCATCTGTCCGCCTGATAGATCTGCAGCTGCCTGTGTCGCGTAGTGGGTGAGCCCGACCGTCGAGATCGCCTCGGTCACAGCGGACTTCGATACATCATGCAGTGCGCCGAAGTAGCCGACGTTCTGCTTCACCGTCAAGTCCGCGTACACGCTGGGCGACTGGGTCACGTAGCCGACTCGGTTACGTAGGGGAGCCGTGCCGGCCGATCGACCGAGCACCGTCACGGTTCCCGACTCGATGATCTGAGTGCCCACGATGCACCGCATCAACGTGGTCTTGCCGCAACCCGAGGGGCCGAGAAGGCCGGTGATCGATCCACGTCCGACGTCCACGTCGATCCCGTGCAGCACCGGTTTGTGGCCGCGGATCACGTGCAGGTCGCGTATCTGGACGGCTGAGTCGCTTGCCATCTCGCCTCAATTCATCGTGCAATGAAATCATCCTTTGATGAATTATGCAGCGAGTGCCGGGTAGCGGTCAAGGGCACAATTGGGCGTGATGAAGTTCGAAGCCGTGTCCCGCGAAGCCGTGTCCCGCGAAGCCCTGTCCGGTGCCCGAACTCCCGTGGAGGCCGCGCGATACGTTCTGGGCGCGGTGCTGTGCCTACGGGGGGTGTCCGCTCGAATCGTCGAGGTGGAGGCGTACGGCGGGGAAGTGGACGGTCCGTGGCCCGATCCGGCGTCGCACGCATTTCGGGGGCGCACACCGCGCAACGAGGTGATGTTCGGCGGCGCCGGACACCTCTACGTGTACCGGAGTTATGGCATGCACTTCTGCATGAACGTCTCTTATGGACCGGTCGGTCATTCTGGAGGAATTCTCCTTCGCGGCGCCGAGGTGATCGAGGGTGAGGCGATTGCGCGCGGGCGTCGACCTGGGTGCACACACGTTCGGGGACTGGCGCGCGGTCCGGGAAACCTGGGCGCAGCGCTCGGTGTCGATCTGTCCGACAACGGGACGGACCTCCTCGACGCGGATTCGCCGATCCGGTTGGAGCAGGCCATCTCGAGCGGCGGTGACAGTTGTGCGACCGGCCCACGGGTAGGCGTCAGCCGGGCCGCCGACCGTCCGTGGCGCCTCTGGTTCCCGGACTCGAAGTCGGTGTCGGCATACCGTCGCAGCCCGCGAGCGAGGTGCGATTCGGACGGGATGGGATGATCGATGCCGTGACTGTGAACATCATCGACGAACTCCAGTGGCGTGGGCTCATCGCCCAGTCGACCGACCTCGATGCGTTGCGTCGTGATCTCGACTCGGGGCCGGTCACCCTGTACGCCGGATTCGATCCGACCGGTCCGAGTTTGCATGCCGGCCATCTGGTGCCTCTGCTTGCACTGAAGCGTTTTCAGCGCGCCGGTAACAGGCCCGTGGTTCTCGCGGGCGGAGCAACCGGACTGATCGGGGACCCGCGCGATGTGGGGGAGCGGACCATGAACTCCGCGGACACCGTCGCCAAGTGGTCCGAGCGGATTCGTGCTCAGCTCGAGCGCTTCGTCGACTTCGACGACTCTCCGACGGGTGCCGTCATCGAGAACAACATGAACTGGACCGGGGAGCTGTCGGCTGTCGACTTCCTCCGGGACATCGGAAAGCACTTCTCGGTGAACGTGATGCTGGCTCGGGATACCGTGAAGCGGCGACTCGAAGCCGATGGCATGTCCTACACGGAGTTCAGCTACATGCTGCTCCAGGCGAACGACTACCTCCAGCTGCGCCGGACCCACGGCTGCGCGCTGCAGGTCGGTGGATCCGATCAATGGGGAAACATCATCGCCGGCGTGGAGCTCAACCGTCGTGTCGACGGCGAGCACGTGCACGCACTCACCGTCCCGCTCGTCACCGCATCGGATGGAGCCAAGTTCGGAAAGTCGACAGGCGGCGGAAGCCTTTGGCTGGACCCGGAGATGACCAGCCCATATGCGTGGTACCAGTACTTCGTGAACACGGCCGACGACGATGTCGTCAAGTACCTGCGGTGGTTCACGTTCCTTTCGGAAGAGGAATTGACCGAACTGGATGCCGCCACGAAGGATCGTCCGCAGGCACGCGAGGCCCAGCGCCGACTCGCTGCGGAGATGACGACGCTCGTTCACGGCGAGGCGAACACTCGGGCCGTCGAGCTGGCGAGTAGAGCTTTGTTCGGGCGGGCAGAACTCGAGGAACTCGACGAAGCGACCCTTGCTGCGGCTCTACGTGAGGCCTCGGTGGCCGAAATCGCCAAGGATGCACCGACCGGAATCGTGGACCTACTCGTCACGAGTGGTCTGTGTGAGAGCAAGGGTGCAGCCCGCCGCACCGTCAAAGAGGGCGGTGCCTACGTGAACAACGAGAAGATCGCAGGCGAGGACTGGACGCCCGAACCCGAAAATCTCCTACATGGCGAGTGGCTGGTCCTGCGCCGCGGAAAGAGGAACTTCGCGGGTGTCCGGATCGTGTCCGTCTAGCGTGCTGCGCATCACAATGGTGTAATTCGTGGAACGCCCCCGGTCAGCCGGTCGAATCCACGAGTCGACCAGCAGATTTAACCGCGCGGGTGGCGCCCACCTGCGGATTTGACGCTCTGTTCTCCGTCGCGTACCTTATTCCAGGTCAGAGCGACACGGACGCCAACCCCGACCGAGAGGCCGGGGACACGCGGTTGGACGGCGGCGCCTGATCTTTCCGAAGGATTCGAACGAGATTCGTGTCCCCTGGGATGTCCGATCACAACGATTTGCATCGGGTGATCGGAAAGATATAAGTTGGAACGGTTGCCCCGACGCGACGAGGATTCTTCTTCGAGTGTTGGTGTGTGCGTGTTCTTTGAGAACTCAACAGTGTGTCGATGAATGTCAGTGCCAAATTGTTTTTGGCGCCTGCCTTTTTGGTGGGTGTGACTG
>NZ_JBHXNL010000008.1:0-173474 GCF_042719695.1 Rhodococcus sp. NPDC058521 | reverse complement strand
ATACATCGAGCATCGAGCGAGCCCGGTCACTGGTCGGTTTGAAGGGTTACGTCACCAACCTCCCTGCCTCCTTGATGAACCCGGGCGAGGTGATCGGCAAGTATCACGACCTCTGGCACGTCGAGCAGTCGTTCCGCATGTCGAAAACCGACCTGAGAGCGCGGCCGATGTTTCATAACACCCGCGAGGCGATCGACGCGCACCTGACCATCGTGTTCACCGCACTCGCCGTCGCCCGCTACCTGCAGGCCGAGACCGGGGCATCGATCGGGCGCATCGTGAAGACCCTGCGCCCGCTGCAGGAAATCAGGCTGACCATCGCCGGCCACCCGCACACCGCCACCGACCCGATCACAGCCGATGCCACGGCCATCCTCACCGCCCTGGATCTATCTCCCCGCTGACCGGGGTACTAAATCTGTGCAAGTCAGGACCGATGTCGCGGGTGTAGCTTGCGGGGAAGTCCGTCGACCGTGCGGCCCAGATCGTCTCGGTATCGCCGCAAAAGCATGTAACGCCATGACGCTATGTGAGCGCTCATGTCCACGCATTGTCAGCCCGTCTATGCAAGCGGAATGATCGCCTCGCGAATCTTCGCTAGCGGCGGGAGTGCAAGACCGGATTTGGTGGAGTGAAGTCCAATATTCGTCCACGCCGTAACCAAACGAAGTTCGGTGACGCTCGGCAGCGGACGGATCACGAACAAATACTCGCGACGGTAGCTACCCGGGATTTGGTTGAATGCTTCCGTGCTCCTGTGTGGTAGCGGCTGAGGTACAGATTCGTCCAGGGTTCGCAGCACCAAACGTTCCCCCTGCACCCTTGTCGGATGAGGCCTCCCGTTGGCGGGGTCGATCTCCGCCGGACTTGTGAACTCCAATTTCATAGCATCGGATTCGGCACCCCATGCGACTGCGACGATCGACAAATCCAGTCCAGTTGAGAAGGCCACGATCGATCGCAATGCTACGACGACGTTCGTTGCTCTGGCCAGAATCACCGGGCCATGCACGATCGCGCCCAGCTCCGATGAATCGGGCGGCATGAGCCGCTGATGCCAAACCATCCCATCAGACTGTCATATCATCTGCTAGGGAAAGCGTTCCCCCTGCGCAGCAGTGATATTCGCTGCCTGCTCGGCCGCACCGGTGTTGTATCCGCGCTCCGCTTCCACCGCTGAGGCGGCAGCAAGCTCCGGTGAAATGTTCGCGAACGCCTGCGGGGCCACCTCTGCGATGGCTTCGTTGTTGGTTTCGATCGCTTCGGCGGATTCCGCGAAGGACTCGGGACTGTAGTCGGCGTTGACCACGTGGTTGACCGGATTGTCCGCCAGCGTCTCTCCCCAAGTACGGTCGGCAATCTCTTCGCTGCTCAGGTGCGGGTTGCCCGCGAGATGAGTCCAGACCGTCTTGACTGCGTCCGAATTCTCCTGCTCCATGATGTGGTAGCGCCCTGCCGCCAGATCCAGGGTCTCCGCAATCGAGTTCCCGGCCTGCACCAGATTGCGCACACCCCACGACCACCGCTCCGCGAACTCCTCGAGGCTGGTCTGCACATCCTGCTTGCCTGCCTCGAGCGGTGAGAGCGCCAGCAGCGAGAACCCGCGACCGGCCGCAGCGGTCTCACCGATCCCGAGTTCGGCCAGTGAATCGATGACGGCGGTAATCCCCTGGGCAGCATGGATCAACACCTGAGGGTCGACCCCGAGTTCCTCACTCATCAGGCGACATCCTCCGCGGCAGGCGGAAACGCCATCGGTGCTGCTCCACAAGGATCCACAACCACACCGGTGGGTGCCTGCAAGGTGGGAATCAGATCGTCGACGATCCGCCGGCCGAGCACAGCGTGGTACTTACGAACCTCGCTTCCCTCGCCGCGCGCAACCAGATACCGGGCGTACTCGTACTCGCTGGTGAACGCACACACCCAGTCGATACCTACTACCGCACTGGTCGGTATCCGTTCGTCATCGGTCAACGGAACGAGCACCACCGCATCGCGGAACGCACTTGTGAGCGCGGCAGAATGCCCAAACCCCTGATAAAACGCATCGATCTCCGCCAGCAATGCGTCGCAGCCGTGAGTTTCGTCGTCCATCACACCCCCTGATCTCGCTGCCGAAGTTTACCCACGTCAGGTGACGCCTCAACGCAGTGTCACCGATGTGCACACGAGCCCATCCGTGACACAAAACCGGAACACGTTCTAGTCTGATCGCATGAGCACCGACGATCTGGAAAAGCTGTTCACCCGCCAACGTGACGCGTTCGTCGCCGACGGACCCCCGGATGCGGCGACGCGGCGGGACCGGATCGCGCGACTCGCGGCGATGCTGCTGGACGGTCGTGAGGAACTGTGCGAGGCGCTCAGTCTCGACTACGGCACCCGCCCGGCCTCGTTCTCCCTGGTCGCGGACGTGATCAGTGGGCTGAACGAGATGGCCTACATGCGGAAGAACCTCGAGAAGTGGATGCGCCCCGATCGCCCGCAGCCGCTGGCGAAGCTCTTCGGCGTCACCATGGAGACGCATTCGGTGCCGCTCGGCGTTGTCGGAATCATCGGCCCCTGGAACTTCCCGCTGCAGCTTGTCGCCCAGCCGGCCGCCGCCGCTCTCGCGGCAGGCAACCGGGTGATGCTGCGGCCGTCGTCCGCAACACCTCGGATGACGCAGGTGTTGGCCGACCTTGCCTCGCAGTACTTCTCCGACGACGAACTGGTGGTCGTCACCAAGGATGTGGCCTCCGGTGCGGAGTTCGCCGCGCTGCCGTTCGACCATTTGTTCTTCACCGGGTCCACCGAGACCGGCAAGCAGATCCAGCGCGCGGCCGCCGACAATCTCACCCCCGTCACACTCGAGTTGGGGGGCAAGAACCCGGCGATCGTGGCCCGCACCGCCGATCTCGCCACGTCGGCAAAGAGGATCGGCGCGGCCCGCATGGTCAACAGCGGGCAAGCCTGCCTGTGCCCGGATCTGGTGTTCGTGCCCGAGGAGTCGGTCGAGCAGTTCGTCGATGCGCTGTTGGGGAGCTGGCGCGACCGCTACCCGCAGATCACCGGCAACGACCAGTACATTTCGATCATCGACGACAAGGCGTACCGCCGCATCCTCGCGCTGCTCGACGACGCCACCGCCAAGGGCGCCACCGTCCGCACCGCCGCGCCAGCGGGTGAGGATCTCCCGGATGCGTCGTCCCGCAAGATCGCCCCGACCGTCGTCACCGGCATCACCGACGACATGGACCTGGCCGACGAGGAAATCTTCGGCCCCGTCCTGGCCGTGCACGCCTACCGCGACATCACCGAGGTTATCGACTACCTCGCGCAGCGCCCGAGCCCGCTGAGCAGCTACTGGTACGGCGACGACGACCACGAGTTTCGCCGCTTCTTCGACCGCACCCGGTCGGGCAGCGTGAACCGCAACGACTTCGGCCTGGTCAACGCGATGCATCACCTGCCGTTCGGCGGCGTCGGGCAGTCCGGGATGGGTTCTTACCACGGCAAGCACGGCTTCGACACGTTCTCGCACCACCGCCCAGTTGCCTCGCATGGGTTCCGGTTCTCGCTGGCGTCAACCATCGCAACCCCGCACTCGTCGGGGATGACCAAGGGTGTGACCAAGTACGCGGAGCAGCAGCGCCGGGCGATCGCGAAGAAGTTGGGGCGGCGGTAGTCGTGTGAGACTCGGCCCTGTGGCGTGCGAGCAGAAGCGCGTGAAGTCGCGCAGGGCCCCACGTCCATAGGTAGTGTTCGCACACGTGAACGACAATCTTCGCCGACTGTTGTCGGACCAGCGTGAGTTTGTCCGGGCCCGCGATTGGGAACAGTTTCACACGCCGAAGAACCTTGCTATGGCTCTCGGCGGCGAGGTTGGGGAGCTGGCCTGTGCTATCGGACATTTGCTGCCAGGTTCACCGAACTCGGCGGGCGACAAGGCACGGTCTGACGTGGTCGACGAGTTCGGTGATGTCGTGCTGTATCTCCTGCGCCTGTACGACGTGACGGGTATCGATCCGCAGTTGAGGTTCGGCGTGGCTGCCGAGGTTCCGCCCAGCTCGTTCCGGCCACCGTCGACACCTGCGGAACAGCTCACGGTGGCACGGGCCGTCTTCGATCTCACGGGGACTGCAGGCCGGTTACTCGAGGCTTTCCAATGGGAAGCGAACTCGGCCGTCACCACGTCCCAGTCGGAGCCAGTTCAGGGTCTGACACGGATTCTTCACCTCACCGCTGAGAGTCTGTGCACGCTGGGTGAACTCCTGGGCGTGAACGTCGTTGATGCGGCAGCAGCGAAGAACACGAAGAATGGGAGCAAGTATCCGGTTGAGCTCAGTCGCGGTTCGATCAGGAAGTACACGGAGCTGGATTCCGGTACGCAATGACTGAGTAGCCCTCCGATTGCTTCCGGTCTCGACGATCAGATTGCGGTGCAACGCCGATCCCGCCACGGTCCGAAGATCTGTCCGCATCCTCCGCTAACCTGACCTGGCGGCCCGACGGACTTCCGCTGTGATTCACAGCCACGGATATGCCCCCACCCGCACGACTGTATTCGTGCTGCCCTGGGGACTTCGTGACTTTGCTTCGCACGTCGGCGAACCACATCGCCGGCATCGCTCATCCCGATTCGTTGGCTGAACAACTGTTGGAGAAGATGCTGTTCAGCACCGGGCGGCGTGCCAGCCCCGCTGAGCAGAAGTCGTGGAGTCGAAGCCTGCCGGTATTTGCCCGTGATCTCGCAGATGCAGGACTCGGCGACATCGAGATGCTGGTCGAGTATCACATGCCGCTCACCTCTCAGCGTGCCGATGTGGTCCTCGCCGGGACTCACCCCGACACTGGTGCCCCGTCGTATGTGGTGGTCGAACTCAAGCAGTGGTCGTCGGCGTACCGGTTCGAGAACAATGCTGACCTGGTCGAAGTTCCGGGTATGCCGGGCGGGCCGAAGCTGCATCCGGTGGCACAGGTCAAGGGGTACTGCGATTACCTGGCCGACTTCGCCAAAGCGATTGCCGATCAACCGGATGCCCTGGCCGGAATGGCATACCTGCACAACGCAACCGATCCGGCCATGGTTGCAGATCTGCGCGCCTTCCCCACCGGGGTCACCGGCAGATTGTTCACCGCCGCTGACCGCTCCGACATGATCGCGTTCTTGCGTACGCGACTCGCTACCGGCTCCACGAGCCACGCGGCCGGCGATACCTTGATGCGATCGGCGGTGGCACCGTCTCAACAACTTCTCAAAGTGGCAGCGGCCGAGGTGCGAGAGCGTCCGCAGTTCCACCTGCTCGGCAATCAGCAGCTGGCAGTCGACTTGGTCCTGCATGCGGTCGAGCAAGCCCGCTCTTCGGACAGCAAGCGCGTCATCATCGTGACCGGCGGACCGGGGAGCGGTAAGAGCGTCATCGCGTTGTCGTTGGTCGGCGAGCTTGCTCGCCGCGGCCGCACCGTGCTGCACGCAACGGGTTCTCGATCGTTCACCATGACCCTTCGCAAAGTTGCCGGGCGCAGGGCTCCGCGGGTGCAGAAGATGTTCAAGTACTTCAACCAGTTCATGACCGCCGAACGCAACGGCCTCGACGTGCTCATTCTCGACGAGGCTCACCGCATCCGCGAGACGTCCGTGGACCGATACACCAAGGCCGAACTGCGCACGGACCGTCCTCAGATCGACGAGCTGATTGCGGCGGCCCGTGTCCCGGTTTTCTTGCTCGACGAGCACCAGGTGGTGCGGCCGGGCGAAATGGGCTCGCTCGAGCAGGTTCAGAAGCACGCAGCATCATTGGGCCTCGAGGCGCAGCATGTGCATCTCGATGAGCAGTTCCGCTGCGGGGGCAGCGAGGAGTACCTGTTGTGGGTCAAGCGACTCCTCGGTCTCGTCGAGGGTGGGCCGTACGAGTGGAAGGGTGATCCGCAGTTCCAAGTGCGGGTGGCCGAGACTCCGCAGGAGGTCGAGCATCTCCTGTCGCAGCAGATCGACCGCGGCTACTCGGCCCGGATCACCGCCGGCTATTGCTGGCCGTGGAGTAACGCCCGCGACGACGGAAGTCTCGTCCCTGATGTCGCGATCGGCGATTGGGCTCGGCCGTGGAACAGCAAGAGTGACAGACGTATCGGCGACGCTCCCCCTGCCCCGCTGTGGGCGACCGAGGACGGTGGTTTCGATCAGGTCGGTTGCGTGTACACCGCGCAGGGCTTCGAATACGACTGGAACGGGGTCATCATCGGCCCTGACCTCGTGTGGCGTGATGGCCGATTCACCACGATTCGGGATGCGAACCGTGATCCCGACTTCAAGAACCGCACGAAGATCCCCGATCCGCGATTCGACAAGCTCGTCCGCAATGTCTACAAGGTGCTGCTCACCCGCGGCATGGTCGGAACCGTCATCTATTCAACCGACGAACAAACGAGGAAAGCGCTTCGTGCCTTGATCGACGAACCCCGCTGACACCTCAGCGGCACTGGACCGAACACAAGAACGAGCACGGCCCGACAGGCTTCCGCCACAGGACACGCCTCCACCCGGTGCGATACCGGATAGGCGCATGGGCGTTGACAAGTTGGATTGTGAAGATCAGTGGGAAGACACCGCAGCATTGGGATTTTGCGCGCGATGATCAGTTCTGGGATGTGCGAGACGCGGGTTCGTTCAGGAGAATCGAGCCCGGCGACGACATCTTCTTCTGGTTAACGGGCAAGCGAATCTTCCTGTCCTGGGTACGCGCAACCTCCTCCTTGTATGCAATCGGTGACAACGCCCGTCGCGCGCACTGGGTCGACGTCGACACCGGCGGGTACACGCACCGATTCGAATTCGAGCTTGTCAGCGAAGACGTCGCACACCCTGCTGCGTGGAATGAACTGCAGGCGGCCGCAGGCCGGAAGTATTCGCCACAGGCACCGGCCAACCCGGTCAACGAGCCCAAGGCACAGCAGTTTCTGCGAACCCGGTTCGGTCACCACGGCGACATCGCGTTCCCGAATATCCCCGTCACGTACAAACTCGGTGACGACATGCGCGAACGCGCCCGACGCCAGATCACCGTCCGGCGAGGGCAGTCACGCTTCCGCGCCGATTTGATGGACGCCTACGCCGGTACCTGCGCGGTCACCGGATCCACCGTCACGTCGGTCCTCGAAGCGGCGCATATCGACCGCTACTTCGGCGACCACACGAATCACGTGGCCAACGGACTGCTACTTCGCTCCGATATTCACACCTTGTTCGACCTCGGAGTACTGACCGTCTCGAGTTCGCTGACCATTCAACTCGCGCCGTGGCTCCAGGACAGCGAATACGGTGACTACCACGATCAGCCTCTGCGACTTCCTTCAGAACCCCACAAGCGACCAGCAAGCGATGCGCTCGAACGTCACCGCCACAACTGCCAGTGGCTTTGATGGCGTACCTCTCTCCGGTCAATTCGGCCGAAGACTTCACCAAGCCCGGCGCGCAGCGCGTTCTTGCCGCCGGGCCCTGTTTTCGCCGCGTACGATCGCATGTTCAGTATTACTACTTAACCAATCTATGGATCGCCGGCGGCCAACTGACGGAGCCTGCGTTCCCGATGTCGCTGCCGACCACAGGAGGGGTACCCGATGTCGCTCGTCGCATGGTTGGACACATCTGCGGACGAAGAACGCAGGATGCGCGAGCTGATCAAGCTGCTCAGCGACTCGGACACACTCGACGATCTCGGCATCGGTCAGATTCGGGATGCGTTCGGGGACTTGTTGTTCCCGGGGGTCTCGACGATTCAGACTCGGGCGCGGTACCACTTGTTCGTGCCGTGGACCTACTTGCGCGCCGCGCGTCGGCATGCGGGCGCGCAGCTGGCATCGCGTGCCGCTTACGAGGAGCGTCAGTTGGTGAACGTGCTGAGCGCCGAGGGTGCCACCGACGGGCTGATCGGTCGCCGCGCCGGGGTCCGGGTGAAGGTGCTGCCGTCGAGCATCTACTGGACGGGGTTGAAAACCTACGCCATTCTGCGTGCCGACGTTCGCCCGTCGGGGCTCCAGCAGACTCGGCACTTCCGTCGTCACGAGGACGGACCCGATGACGCCGGCACCAGTGATTGGTCACCGAGTCTTCCGCCGCCTCCCGACGGCTACTCGAAGACGGTGCCAGGAGGGTTCGACCTGACTGCAGAGGAATCGGCTTGGCTACGCGAGCAGATGGCCACCGCGACACCACACCCACAGTTGACGCACTCAATGTTGTCGCATTTGCTCCGCCGGGACACTGCTCCGGAAGACACCTGGTCGACGCCGTGGGATGTCGACGATCTCGATTCGGCTCCGGCGGAGCTCCGTGACCTTGTCCACCACGCTGAGATGTTCTCACTGGTGATCCAGGGTGCACGCCTGCTCTACAACCTACTGTTGGCGGAGCGTTACGAGGAGTTGGGATTCACGTCGCTCGATGACCCGGCCGAGCGCTACCGCGAGGTGTTCGGCGAGTGGGCGGCGCGCTGCGAGGCCCGCCGCGACGAGGTGACCTCGTGGCATTTGAACGACGTGTGGCCACTGGTCGCTCTGAAGGCGCCCCGCATATCTCCCGCCACGCGACTGTTCGTCGAAGGTTGGGTTGACGCAGTGCGTTCGCAGGACTGCCACACCCTCGCAGCCGACTCTGCGGTACGTCGGCTGGTGGCGGACCGCGAGTTCCAGAACAAGCGCGCACAGTCTCGTCTGCGTAACGACAAACTCCTCGCCGCGTGGCGAGGAGCCTCCGGGACGACACCGTTGGTGTATCGGTGGTTCCAGGCGCATCGCATCGTCACCGATATCTTCGAAGGGCTTGGCCGTGCTGACGCCTGACAACCGTGCGACTTTCCTCGAACAGCTGCGACCGGGCGCGGGTCGGCGACTCGACCATCTGTTAGGCACGACTTTCACCGTCGATCTCGAATCCGCGCTGCTGCCACCGCTTGCCTTCGCCGAATATGGTGACCACCGCGACCCGCTCGCGATGCTTGCGTCGGTGCACTCGAGTATCGCGAGCATCGATCTGTTCCACCAGTGCGGTCATGCGAAGGTGCCTTCGACGCCGTCGGCGCTGACGGAATTTCTCGCGCCGTCATTACACGCGGTCAACCCGCCTCGGGGCGGGCTGTTCCACCCGAAGCTCTGGCTGGCTCGGTATGTCAACGATGACGAGGAACCGACGTACCGGCTGCTGGTCCAGAGCCGCAACCTCACGCCCGACGCCTCCTGGGATCTCGTCGGCTGCTTCGACGGATGGCACGATACCCGCCGCGACAAGACCAACACGCCCCTGTTCGACCTCCTGCACTACCTCGCCGCTGACGGCACTACCGTCACCCCACTCGACGCCGGTCGCGGCGCACGCATCCGTGCGCTTGCCGACGCGATTCGCTATGTGCAGTGGGAACTCCCGGAGGACGCAAAGTCTCTCGACTTCCACGTCCTCGGACTGCCTGGTCGTCGGACGAAGCTCGATTTCACCGGCACCCGCCAGCTCGTCGTCTCCCCATTCCTCACTGACGACGGTCTCGATCATGTGTGTTCGGAGGGCAACAGGCGCCTCACGGTTGTAAGTCGTCCAGAGGCACTCGATCAGCTCGACCCCGAATGGGCGAAGTTCATCGATCAGTCGTTCGTCCTCGATCCGGCCGCCGGGATTCCCGCCCCGGATAACACCGGTTCGGTCCTGTCGGGCCTACATGCCAAGGCCTATGTGGTCGAGCATGGGAATCAGACACGCCTGTTCCTGGGTTCCGCGAACGCTACGGGGCCGGCCTTCACGAACAATGTCGAGGTTCTGGTCGAGATGTCGGTACGCAAAGCAGCGTTCGGGATCGAAACCCTGCTCGGAGAGGAGGGGATGGCGCCGATCCTGCTCCCCTACGACGCCGAGGGCGGCGCTGCGCCGGACCCGGACGACGATGCGAAGCGGGTATTGGCGAATGTCCTGCGATCCCTGGCCGCCATCCCGATCACTGCCACGGTGTTGCCCGGCACCGACCGCTTCGCCCTGCGCCTGAGCACCGACGTTCCGCTCCGTGTACCCGAGGGATTCGTCCTCGCGGTCGGTCTGACGACCCGGCCGGGTAACGATGCTCGAATCGACACCGGAACCAACCTCGACCACTGCGTTCAGGAGTTAATTCTGGTGGAGATCACCCCATTCGTGACGCTGACGGTCACATCACCCGAGGGCCTCGTCGCTTCCACGGTGGTTGTCGCTACCCTCGTCGGCGATCCACCGGAGCGCCTCGATGAAGTGATTGCCGCGCAGCTGAAGTCCCCCGAGGACTTCCTGAAGCTGATCGCGCTGCTGCTTTCAGTGCAGTGCATCCAAGGCGCGGCGGGAGCTTCGTGGCTGAGCGCAGCATCGGCCGGCGCTGCGGAGAGCACCGGATCCGGGGTTCTCGAGTTGCTGTTGCAGGCGCTGGCACGCGGGGATGGAGATCTGGAGTCGATCGGACGCATCGTCGACCGCCTCGACGGCCGAGATGTACTTCCCGACGGTTTCGGCGAACTGTGGCGCGCGGTCGACGATGCCTCGAAAATCTCGAGGGAAGGAGGCGTCCGATGAGCACAGGATTCGACGCGGACACGATCATCGCGGGCCTGCGCCCGTTTCAACGGCACACCGTCGAGCACGTCGTCGACCGGTTCTATGGTCCGGACGGGTGCCGTCGCTTCCTCGTTGCCGACGAGACCGGGCTTGGCAAGAGCATGGTTGCCCGCGGTGTCATTGCCCGCGCTATCGAGTACCTCGAGCAGGAACCCGGAGTCGAGCGGATCGATGTGCTGTATGTGTGCTCGAACGTCGACCTTGCCCGCCAGAATCTGCGGCGTCTGAATGTCACCGGCAGCGCCGATGTCCCGATGCCGGGTCGCCTCGGCCTGCTCGCGGTGCACAGCGGAAACCTGAAGCACGACACCGACAACGACCGCAAACCGGTCAACCTGGTGTCTTTGACTCCGGGTACGTCGTTCGAGAAGGGGCACCAGACCGGTCGGCGAGAGGAGCGGGCATTGCTGTTCTGGCTCCTGGACCGTCATCTCAGGATGTCTGGACGACAGCGGACCACGGCATTGAACCTCCTCCGCGGCCAGGTCGAGGCGACTCGTTTTCCAGACGATGTCGCCGATTTCATCGCCGCCAACGCCGACCGCCTGGACCTCGAGATCGAGAAGCGGTTCGTCGCAGCGATCCGAACCCCTGCCGACGGCACTACTTTGCTCGACGAGTTCACCGACCTGCTCCCGGGCCGAATCCCCGGGGTCAAACGATCGATGCCCGACCCCGCCGTGGTCCGCGATCTCATCGGCCGACTCCGCACTGCGCTTGCACATGCCGGAGTCGAGGCGCTCGAACCGGATTTGATCATCCTCGACGAGTTCCAGCGATTCACCGACCTGCTCGACGTGAATACCGAGGCCGGTGAACTCGCGGAGCAGCTCTTCGGATACCCGGATGCCCGGGTTCTGCTGCTGTCCGCGACTCCGTACAAGCCGCTGACACTGGCCGGGGAAACCGAGCCCGGCAAGTCCCATCAGGACCAGTTCATGAGCACGGTGGATTTCCTCGCGAAGGGTGCCCGCGCCGGGCTCGCGGCCGAGGTGACCGAGCAGCTCGAGCTGTTCCGGTCCGCAATCATCGGCCGTACCGACGCCCGTCCCGCTGTCGACGCGTTGGAGAAGCGCCTGCTGGACGTGATGTGCCGCACCGAACGCCCGACCACCGAGGCCCGGAACATGGTCGACGAACGCCCAGTTCTTGTGGACGGCATCACCCCCGCAGACCTGCTCGACTACGTTGCGCTCGAGCAACTCTCGAACCTCACTGACGCACAGCTCAATGTCGATTACTGGAAGTCGGTGCCCTACTTCGCCAATTTCATGGATACCTACCAGCTGGGCCGCAAGCTCGCCGACGCACTGGCAAGCGCTGAACACGGCGCCGCCGCTCGTACAGCTGCCGGCAAGCTGAGTCGTATCGCACCGGACGCGGTCCGTCGTTTCGAGCCGTTGTCTCCGGGGAACGCTCGGTTCCGGCAACTCGCCGAGGACACAGCGACGTGGGAAAATCTGCTCTGGGTGCCGCCGAGTCTGCCGTATCTGAAGCCGGGCGGGGCGTTCGCCGACCGGGCGGTCGAAGCGATGACGAAAAAGCTCGTCTTTTCGGCGTGGTCGTCGACGCCGCCGGCGGTTGCGTCACTGCTCAGCTACGGAGCGGATCGTCGGATCGCCACTTCTGCTGTGGAGTCCGCGAACGGCTCCCTGGGCCTCGGGCAGATCGGTGAACGCCTGTTCGGCGACGACGCCTCCCCTGTCGTTCCACCACGCCTCACCTTCCGTGTTCGCGACGGTCATGCCGAACGGATGACGACGCTGGCATTGTTCTGGCCGATGCCGGATCTCGCTGATCGCGCCGATCCACTCAGGTTGGCTCGCGTCGCGCAGTCCGCTGGGGCGTCCGACGATGCCGAGGCCGGAGTCGCCGCGCAGCTTCGTGAGAGTTTGCGGGGAGTCACGACCAGTAAGGCCAGCGAGCAACGGCGAGAGTATTGGGCCTGGCCTCTGGCGAACGAACCCGGTCTGACCGCACTGGTCGACTCCGTGGGGTGGCCGGAAATCGGCAGTGCCCTGCTTGGTCACGATCCGTCGTTGGGCGAGGAGAACGACAGCCAGCTCGACCCGTACTTCCGTGAGGTTCGTGCTTTGACGACTGAACCGGCAGTTCCGGAGCAGGTCCCCGAGGATCTCGCGGAGGTCTCAGCACAATTGGGCATGCATTCACCGGCGAATTGTGCGTGGCGCACCCTCGGTCGGTTGGGTCTGCCATCCACGGCGACTGTCTCCGGACGTTGGCTTGCGTCCACCGTTCTGGCATCCGGGCTGCGCAGCACCTTCAACCGCTGGCAGTCGATCTTGCTGCTCGACCGCGAATATCCGCAGTTGCCACACTGGCAGAGGGTGCTGAAGTACTGCGCCGACGGCAACCTGCAGTCGGTACTCGACGAGTACCTTTTCCATTTGGCGACGGATCTCGGATTGCAGTCGGTGGACGACGCTGCACTGCTCGATCTCGCCAGGACGGCTGCGGCGGCGTTGGCGCTGCGTCCTGCGCGGTATCAGGCGACCGATCCGCTCGGGGCGGATCCGGTGATCCGGTTCCCCGCGCGATTTGCCATGCAGTACGGGTCCAAGTCCGCCGACGACTCCTTTCGGCCAGCCGAGATCCGGCAGGCGTTCAACAGTCCGTTCTGGCCGTTCGTATTGGTGTCCACAAGCGCCGGACAGGAGGGCATCGATTTTCATCCGTGGTGCCACAATGTTGCTCATTGGAATACTCCGAGCAATCCGGTCGACTTCGAGCAGCGCGATGGGCGGGTCAACCGGTTCCGTGGGCATGCCGTACGTCGCAACCTCGTGGAGGCTCACCGAGCCGAGGTGCTGAGTTCTTCG
Source organism: Rhodococcus sp. NPDC058521 (assembly GCF_042719695.1). NCBI lineage: Bacteria > Bacillati > Actinomycetota > Actinomycetes > Mycobacteriales > Nocardiaceae > Rhodococcus > Rhodococcus sp. NPDC058521. Next base: position 160,028 of record NZ_JBHXNL010000008.1, on the reverse strand, counting down.
GAGTCCAGTCCGTGGAGCGCGGCCTATACGATCCCGAAGCCAGACCTCGACGGCCTGGTCCCGGACTGGATCTATCCGGGACCGCACAAGGTGATTCGCGACGTGATGCCATATCGGCTGAGCCGTGACATGAGCCGATTGGAGCGGATCAAGTCCGATGTCGCGCGGTACCGCCTTGCCTTCGGGCAACCACGACAAGAGGACTTGATGTCACTGCTCGAGGCTGACGGTGTCGATGACGAGAGCGCAGCGAACCTCCGGCTGGACTTGCGGCCGCCGCGTTAGTGTTCGTGACCACGCGTTCCAGGTCGTGTCACCGTGTGTGGAATCCAGCCCGGTTGATAGTGTCCGATTCAGCAATACGCGACCGCCGTCGGCCGCGGAGAACACGTGAGCAGGGGACGGTGACGTGGCACAAGGCAGTGATCGGTGGGTCGAGGTCTCGAAGTCGGCGTTCGCGCATGAGACCGAGGGCCTGAACCTGCTCCGCGATGTTGTTCCGGATGCCTCGCCGTATCGGGCGTGGACGAACTTCGAGTTCATGGACAACCACGGTCTGTGGCACGAGGTGGATGCGCTGGTTCTGGGTCGGCGTCGTCTGCATCTGATCGAACTCAAACACTTTATGGGCCGGCTCAGCGGGACGGAGACCAACTGGGTACGCACCATGCCGAGCGGGAAGACCCGCACCCAACGCTCCCCGCTGCTGCTGACGCGCCGGAAGGCGCAGCGGTTGGCCTCGCGCATCGAGGAGGAAGCCCGCAAGGTCGCGATCGAGCACGGGCTGAATCCGGAGAAGGTGCGCCGCGCGTTGCCGTTCGTGCAGGAATCGGTGTTTCTGCATGCCAACGATTTCACGGTGGACATGCCGGACCTGGCGAAGTCGGGGTTGTTCGGTATCGACGGCCACGAGGACTTCTCGCACCTTCCCGGCATTTCCTCCCGCGTTCTCGAGCCACCCACCGACGGCCGCCGCACCACCGAGGATCTGTCCGTCATCATCGCGTTGGCGCTGAAGAACTTGGGCATCGCCCGCCGCACCGAGCGCGAGGCGGGGTCGTGGACGATCTCCGGTGCCCCGCTGTCCTCGGGTGAGGATTGGCAGGAGTGGCCGGCCAAGCACAAGGGCACCGACGAGCAGGCCCGTGCCCGGATCGTGTCGTTCCGTCCGGGCACACCCACGCATGCCCGGGCCGCGGCGCACCGGAAGATGCAGCGTGAGTACACGCTGTTGTCGTCGTTGCGGCACGAGTCGATCGTGGTGCCACGGGATTTGGTGCAGGACGACGACGGCAACACGGTACTGGTGTATCCGGAGACCACGGGCTATGAGCCGTTGGATTTGGCGTTGGCGACGCGCACGTTGACCTCGGAGCAACAGTTGACGGTGCTGACGCGGGTGGCGGAGGCGCTGGCGTATGCGCACCGCAACCATGTTGCGCATCGCGGTCTGGGCCCGAGCACCGTCCTGATCGACACCGATCGTCTCGACGCCGGTGAAGTGAATGTGCGGTTGGTGGACTGGTCGTGGGCGGGCCGCATTCATGAGGGCGGCACCCGGTCGTCGACGATGCTCGGCACCGCGCTCACGGCGACGGGCGGGGCTGCTGCCGACGAGGTGTATCAGGCTCCGGAGGATCGGTGGGCGCCGGATTCGGACCGTATCGCCTTGGACGTGTTCTCCCTCGGCGCGCTGGCGTACTTCCTGCTCTCGGGTGGGCAGCATCCGGCGCGGGATCGGGCTGCGTTGTTGGAGCGGTTGCGCCGCGATCAGGGCTTGGATTTGGCGGCGTCGACGGGGCGGTTTGTCGACGAGAAGCTGCGGGAGTTGGTGCTGCGGTCGACGAATCCGTCGGTGTCCAAGCGGGTGCAGGCGGATCCGAAGTCGGGGCGGCCGGGGTCCGGTGCGCAGCAGTTCGCGGTGGAGCTGTCGGAGTATCGGCACGCTCAGCAACCGGCAACCTCTGTCCCTGAGGTGGATCCGCTCAGTCCGCCGACGGGCGCCCTGTTGGGTGAGCGGTTCGAGGTGTTGCAGTCGCTCGGGTCGGGGTCGACGGCCCGCGGCATTTTGGTGGCCGATCAGGAGGACGATGGTCGCCGACGTGTCCTCAAGGTCGGCCTGGACGACACGGCGACTGCGCGTCTGCACGACGAGGCGGAGGTGCTGACAACTCTGGCGCAGCAACAACCGCCGGTGCCCGGTGTTGTGGAGTTGGTCGAGGGGCCGCTGCAGTTGGCGCACCGGACTGCGCTCTTGTTGAGCAATTGCGGTGAGCAGACTTTGGCCGACGTGATTCGGTACACCCCGCTCGGGGAGTCGCAGCTCAAGTCGTGGGGGTTGGGCCTGCTGGATGCGCTGGTGGCGTTGGACGCGGCGGGCATCACGCATCGGGACATCAAACCGTCCAACCTGGGCCTGTCGCGACCGGAGGGCAAACGCACTGCGAAGGCGCGGCTGGCGTTGTTCGATTTCTCGCTTTCGCGTGCCCCGGTCGAGCAGTTGGATGCGGGCACTCCCCCGTATCGGGACCCGTTTTTGGGGACGGGTGTACGCACCACTTACGACTCGGCAGCCGAACGGTATTCGGCGGCGGTGGTGCTGTACGAGATGGCGACGGCCTCCACCCCGGTGTATGGGGATGGGGTGTCCGATCCGCGGGTGCTGACTGAGGATGTGTCGGTGTCGCCGGAGGATTTCGGTGGGCACTCGCGCACCCGCGCGGAGGCGTTGACGACGTTCTTTGCCAGGGCCTTGGCCCGCAGTGTGCGCGACCGCTTCGATACCGCGGCCGCGATGCGCGCGGCGTGGGTGGCGGTGTTCGCGGCGAAGGCGGTCGATCCGGCGCCGGTGCCCGCCGTGGCACCCACCCCGGTTCCTGTCGTCGAGCCCGCCGCCACCTACACCTCGCTGCAAGCGCTGACGACCGAGTTCGCGCGGGCCGCCGCGACGAAGCCGTCGGCGATCCGCCGACAGGTGGTGGAGCTGCTGCTCGGCAGCCATGACGCGGCGCCGGAGGATCCGTTCGTCACCTACCAGGTGCTTGCGCCGCTGGCCGCGGTTACGCCCGGACGGATCGCGCAGATCTTCAGTGAGCTGCGCGAGCTGTGGGGCAAGAATCCCCGGCTGTCGACCACCGTGGATTCGCTGTATCGGCGCGCGCTCACACTGCTCGAATCGACCGGTGGGGCAAGCACTCCGGAGCTGCTTGCCCGCGAGTTGGCGGCTGCTCTGGACACCGACGGGCTGCGTGATCCGCAGCGCACCGCTCTGGGTGTGCTGCGTCTGATTCTCGCCACCGCCCCACCTGCCCGAGAACAGGAGCCTGGCACCAACGTCCCCGACGCAGATACCGAGGACTCCGGCCTGCAGTTGGTGCGCCGCCAGTCCACCGGCACCGTCGCGATGATCGCAACCGCCGCGGTCTCTCGCCGGTTGCCGGCCGCCCTGGCGCGGGAGGCGGACGCCCTGGTCGCTGCCTCCGCCGCGCAGGGCCTGGCATTGATCGCCCCGACGGATGCGGACCGGCCGCTGCGGATCGCGGCGGCCGCGGTGCTCGATGTGGCACCGGATCAGGTGGAGATCCCCGGGTATGCGCTGCTGCGGATCGCGGCCGCGTCATCCGGCGAGGTGACGCTGTCGGCCCGCGACGAGCTGCATGCTCGCACCTTACCGATCCGCGACGTGTTGATGCTGCTGTTGCAGGGCCTGTCAACCACGGATGGGTTCGCTCGCGCGGAGTTGGAATCGCGTGTCGCGGCCCGATTCCCGGCGCTGACGAAGACGCTGCCCCGACGTCCGGAACTCGACGCGCTGGTCGCTGCGGTGGTGCCGGGAATGGCGTGGAGCGAGGAGCACGGCCGCTACCAGTTCGAGGATGCGCCGCACGCGGGTTCGCATGTGCCGACGCGGCACACCCTCTCCGGGTCGCCAGCCGGTGTCGGTGGGTCGGGTAGTGAGGTGGAATTGTTGTTGGCGGCGAGTGCTCGCGAGCGCACGTTCCGGGCTCTCGGCGTGCCGATGGGTGCGTCCGATCAGGTGGCGGATGCTCTGGTGACGCAGTACGGGGCGGTGCGGGTGGACGTCACCGATGTGCTGCTCGCTGAATTGCGTTCCAAGGCCGAGCAGGCCGGTATCCCGTGGGATGCGATCCTTGCCGCCGATTCGGGCGCCGCCGCCGACCGTGAAGGGTTGAAGGGGTTTGTCGCCCAATCTGTCCCGGCCGTCGTCGATGCGGTGAATTCGGCCGGTGGGCCGGTGGTGCTGACGGATCTGTCGACGCTCGCCGCGTACGGGCAGCTCGGTGCGTTGCAGGCGTGGGTGGATGTAACGAATCCGCCTCCGCACGCGGTATGGGCGTTGATCCCTCAGCCGGAGGAGTCGGGTGGCCGGCCTGGTGCCCGCGTCGACGGCACCGCACTTCCGCGCACCAGTCCCGAGCAGTTCGTGCAGGTGGACCGGTTCGGGCTGCAGGCGTTGTTGAGCCGCGACGATCAACCGAAGAATGACGAGTCGATGAAGGAGCATGTCTGATGGCGTTGGCCACGATCAATGGAGCCGCGCTCAAGGATGCGCTCAAGCCGCAACTATTACTGCTGGTCGACGACATGCGGTCGCGGTTGACCTCCGACGCGGACGAGTTGGAGCGTTGGCGTTCGATGCACAGGACTGCGGTCGCGGAGAAGCGGACCGCGGTGTCGTGGACGGACTGGTCGGAGGACCAGCTCACGCAGGCCGCCGTTGGCTGGCTACTGACGTCGGTGTTCGTGCGGTTCTGCGAGGACAACCTGCTACTCGGTGACAACGCCGTCTGGATCGCGCACCCCGACCCGATGCTGCGCCAGCGCGCCGTCGACGCCGAGCAAGCGTTCTACCGCAGTGATTCGAACAGCTCGTACCGCGAGTGGCTCGAGCAGGGATTCGACGCGCTGCGTGGGTTCCCGGCGACGCAGTCGTTGGTGGATGAGCATGCGGCGCTGAACATCATCGCGCCCAGTTCGGATGCGGTGCACCAGGTGCTGTCGTTTTGGCGCCAGGTCGATGACAGCGGAGAGCTGGTGTGGACGTTCCGCGATCCCGAGCTGTCGACGAGGTTCCTGGGTGACCTGTATCAGGACCTCTCGGACTTCGCGAAGAAGAAGTACGCCCTACTACAGACGCCCGAGTTCGTCGAGGAGTTCATCCTCGACCAGACCCTCGAGCCTGCATTGAAGGACCGGCCACTGGAGGGGTTCAAGGTTATCGACCCTACGTGCGGGTCCGGCCACTTCCTCCTTGGAGCCTTTGCGCGGTTGGTGGATCGGTGGCATCGCGAGGCGCCCGGGGTGGATCTGCGGACGCGGGTCGACAACGCCCTGTCGTCCGTCTATGGCGTGGACTTGAACCCGTTCGCGGTGGCAATCGCGAAGTTCCGGTTGATCGTGGCGGCGTTGCAGGCGTGTGGGGAATCGACATTGGTGAATGCACCGAAGTTCACCTTGAATCTGGCGAACGGCGATTCTCTGCTGCATGGGGCCGAACAAGGTGGAGCGGATGCGTTCGACTACGGCGACTTGAGTTTCGACAAGGACGCTGTGGTGTCCGGGTTCGCATACTCGACCGAAGACGTGGCATTGCTGCGGCGGATTCTGGCGCCGGGGCAGTACGACGTGGTGGTGGGAAATCCGCCATACATCGTCGTGAAGGACAAGGCGCTCAATGCGCGGTACCGGGAGATCTACCACTACTGCAAGGGCAAATACGCGCTCACAGTGCCGTTCATGGAGAAGTTCTTCGATCTGGCAAAGCCCGGTGACCGCGCCGGATGGGTTGGGCAGATCACCTCGAACTCCTTCATGAAACGCGAGTTCGGCACTCCGATCATCGAAGACTTCCTTGCCTCGAGAGACCTCCGGCTCGTCGCCGACACGTCCGGCGCATACATCCCCGGCCACGGGACACCGACATTGATTCTCGTGGGACGCAACAACGGCGTGGTTCACGACAACGTCCACGCGGTCCTCGGAATCCAGGGGGAGCCTGGTGCGCCCGATGACCCTGCCACGGGCAAGGTCTGGACGTCGATCGTCGAGCACGTCGACCAGGCCGGCTACGAAGATCAGTGGGTGTCGATCGTCGACCTACCCCGCGATAGTTTGCGGCAGCACCCGTGGAGTTTGTCAGGTGGTGGTGCGGTAGAACTGGTGACGGCCATCGAGTCTAGCGCTGCCAACCAACTCGGTGACATCGCGAAGCGAATCGGCGTCTTTGGCATGACCAACTGTGATCCCGCCATGATCATCGACGAGGAGACCTGCACACGCAAGGGTCTGGAGCAGGCTGGGCTACGTCGCCTCGTCCTCGGTGACGAGATTCGTGACTACTCGGTCGCAGCCGGCAACTCGGCGTGGTTTCCGTACAAGGGCCTCAACCAACTTCAGTCGCTAGTCGACTTCCCCAACGCCCACAGATACCTCTGGCCCAACCGAACCGAACTCGGCAACCGCGCGACCTTCAACAAGGTGCCCTACTTCGTCGAGGGTCGGCCTTGGTATGAGTGGCACCAGGTACCCAAGGGGGACGATCCCGGAACGTCTACCATCACCTTCGCCTTCGTCGCGACGCACAACCACTTCGTGCTCGACCGCGGCGGAAAGGTGTTCAAGCAGTCGGCGCCGGTGGTCAAGTTGCCGGAGGGGGCCACCGAGGGCGACCATCTGCGGCTGCTGGGCACCCTCAACAGCTCAACCGCCTGCTTCTGGCTCAAGCAAAACAGCCACGGCAAGGGTGTTGGTGGGGTCAACCAGGAGTCTCGGACCGAACAATGGGATGAGTTCTTCGAGTTCACCGGGACCACGCTCAAGGACTTCCCGCTGGCGAAGACAGCACCGCTCGACCGCACCCGTCTCGTCGACGAGCTGTCCCAGCAACTCGCAGCCCAGGAACCCGCAGCCGCGATCGAGGCGAACGGTGCCAGCGTGTCTGACCTCGACTCCGCGCGGGCCGAGCATGCGCGTCTCCGGCGCCTGATGATCGCCGAGCAAGACGAGTTGGACTGGGAGGTGTACCGCAACTACGGGCTCGTCGAGGAGGAGCTGGTCCTGCCTGTCGGCACGGCCCCCGAGATCGCATTAGGCGAGCGGGCCTTCGAGATTGCACTTGCGCGGAGAATCGCGTCCGGGGAAGCACAAACAGCGTGGTTCCGCCGACACGATGGCAAACTCACCACTGACGTTCCCGCACACTGGCCGGCCTCGTATAGGGAACTGGTGGAGAAGCGGCTGCAGGTAATCGAGTCGAATCCGTTCATTCGGTTGCTCGAGAGGCCGGAGTACAAGCGGCGGTGGGCCGGCGACTCGTGGGATGTGAAACTGCAGCGGGCACTGAAGGACTGGCTGCTCGACCGGCTCGAAGATCGGTCCCTGTGGTTCACTGCGCAGGGGACGCCGCAGATGCAGTCCGTCGCCGAACTGGCCGGGCACGTCGAGAAGGACCCCGAGTTCATCACCGCGCTCGACTTGTGGGCGGGCAAGAAGGATGCACCCGTCACCGAAACACTGGTGAGCCTCCTCTCCGATCAGGCAGTGCCGTATCTGGCGGCGATGCGATACAAGGAGTCCGGCCTACGCAAGCGCGCCGAATGGGAGCGCGTGTGGGACCTACAACGCGACGAGGATGCGGGTCTGGTGAAGGCCACCGACATACCGGTACCGCCGAAGTACACGAGCGCCGACTTCGTGAAGTCGTCATATTGGTCCCATCGCGGCAAGCTGGATGTGCCGAAGGAACGCTTCATCTCCTACCCCGGCGCCGGCCGAGCCACCGATCCAACACCACTGTTGGGGTGGGCCGGCTGGGATCACGCACAGCAGGGTCTCGCGTTGGCGACGATCTACGCCTACCGCGAGTCCGAGGGTGTCGATCTCGCCGAGTTGGTGCCGGTGGTTGCCGGCATCGCCGAGGTGCTTCCGTGGGTCAAGCAGTGGCACTCCGGTGTCGACCCCACCTTCGGTATCGACCTCGCCGAATACCTGTCGGGCCAGCTAAACGAGAAATCCGCAACAGTAGGCGTCCCTGTCCCCGACCTCGCTAACTGGCGTCCCCCCAAGCCCACGCGCGGCCGCAAGGTGAACACGCGGTGAGACCGGCTACTTCGACGGGAAACAGGACCGCCGCAAAACCTACGCGGTGAAGGCCAGCTCGAACAGGTACCTACACCGCACACGGACATGCGAACCCAACCGCGCCGCGTTCACGCGCCCATGAATCGATCGTGGCGTACCACGGAGTCATCATGATATGTCGGCAGTCAATGGCGCCCAGAAAAGCAGAGAAGAGAGCTTCCGCTCCGACGCCAGTCACACCGTGTAGCGAGAGCACTCGTGAAAGTGCTCGAAAGAAGTCGTGATCGCCGACTAGTCTCGCTGTCGGGTAAGGCAACAAGGACGCTTGACCGTCGATCTTCAGTGCTAGTTCTTCGACCGTCACCGTCGAATTCGATCGTGAAATCGCTAAGGCAGCAATCTCCCTCACGGAAGGTTCTAGTGACGACACCTTCCCAAACGGGAAATTCTCTAACCTGAGCCCATACGAATCTCGTTCGTTCACAATCCTCAGCGGCGCAATGCTGGCGGCCAGTGCGAGGGACAGAGTGACAATAGTTGACGCAACCACCGATCCCCCTCCCCTTCTCTCCGAGTGACGAACATGGACTTCGACGACACGCTCTATCACGCTTGGCGCCACCAGGATAGTGTCCATGAACAGGTCGTGATGCGTTGATGTAGCAACGGACGGCGGCAAACACCGGGCGTCGTCAATAAGGTCATCGTAATCTGCATCTACCATAAAAAGGACATCACCAACACCTCGAGTCTGCGCACTGCGCGCGGCACTTATCACACCCGACTTACCACCGATCCCCTTCAGCAAGATTAACGCTTCAGTCAAGTGTCGCTTCATCGCCAGCAGGTCGTCATCACCCTCGACGACCAATATCGGCGTCATCTTCTCGCTTCGAATCATGGCGATCGTGTTAAAGAGTGTTACCGAGTTCAATGCCTCCCTCATGCGAATTCCGCCGTTTCAGGACCCAGTCGAACCGCCCTATTCCACGAATCGTTGATAATTTGAGGTGAGTGAGTAGCGACAACAAACCGAAATCCAGAAAGATCTGCTATTCGCTGAACATCGGGGATAAATGCCAGCTGCCAAACCACGTGAAGCGAGATCTCGGGTTCGTCAATCATGACCAACGACCCTTTCTGGACATTGAACAAGAGGTCGAACATGAGGATGATTTCGTGCTGCTCTCCAGACGAGAGGGAATCTAGTTCAATCGCACGTTCTTGAAGAACATCGACCACTGTGAGCCCCTCATCAGCGGTAACTTGCAGTCGCTTGTTGAGAAGGCGAGAGTTGACAATATCTTCAAACAGTTCAATCTTCTGCAGAAGTACCTCAAACGGAGCCAGCTTCTTGTTTGCGTCATCCAGGTATAGACTAAGCAGATGCAGTTCCCAATCGTGAAGCTCGCGATCCGGAAGTGAGAGCGCATCTTCCAATGCAACGGAAGCTACACGACCCAATCGGCTCCGGAATTCGTCCTGCTCAATGTAACGCCGACGAATATCTGAGTCGACAAGATCGCCACTTGATGCCCGACCGAGAACCCTATTAGGAAATGTTCGATCAAGTTGTTGAGTAATCCGAGAATGCTCGGTTTGCGCATCATTGACAAGCTTGCGCATCTTCATCGCATGTTCCGCAATCTTGGACGATTTTCGATTCGGAGAATTACCGAAGCCATAACGCACGCGTCGGCGCGCTACCGACGAGTATTCATCACTTTCGATACGCAATCTCTGCGTTTCGATCAGGTAGGTCAAAGCCGCTTCTTTATACTTCTCAAACTCCTTTGGCATCGGAGTTTCATTCGACGATTTGCCACGGAAACGCCTGACTAGCTCAGACAACGGGACGAGCTCACCGTCGGTACGGTCCTCCCACATTTCTCCATCAAATGGACGCCAACTGGTATTTTCTACAAGCCATGATTCGTTGTCGTCTCCTTTGAATATCCAACTCACCCTTCTCTTCTTCTTCGGCATCCCTAACTCGAAACTTACGTGGGGCTTACCCAGAGCCCGAGTGCCACCGTCACCGCGCACCGGTTTTGCGACAATACTGTACCCGTCCGAATATTCGAGTGTTGCGGTCGAGAATGGCAACTTTGAAAGCGTTCGAACATCCAGTCGTGACAACGCATGAATGATCTCCAGAAATTTTGTCTTACCTACCCCATTAGGGCCATAGATGATGACAAAATCATCATCAGCGCCGAACGCAAGCTGGTGATCGTAGGTTCCCAGGACATTCGTGATCTGCGCGCTCACGAGACGCATTGATTCTCTTGCCACGGGACCACTATGGCATCAGACAGGGCGACAAGCTGCACGACGCTCCGGTAGGCGTTGCGGTGCATGAGGTTGGTGACACGGGAAATGTAGCGCACCTTAGCGGCCAAAGCCGACCCACAAGCATATCGAACGGCCAGGTTCCGTTTCAGTCTCCCCTCTGCCCCGAGACTCTCCGCCTTTGCCTTGTCACGGTCGTCGCCAGACCTCCGTGGACAACAGTCTGGTGTGCTTGATCGGAAGCAACCCGTCATCGCACCCTCGGAGCCGCTCGTACACCTCGCGCATCGACTCCTTGTTCGGGAGATACTGACCGCCCGCGGCCTTCTCCAGGATGGTCGGAGTGTTCACGAACGCGATCGATCCATACGGCAGGCCAGCGCCACGAAGCCGGGCCGGGCGCCGATTCTCGTTGGTCGCGAGCTCGGCGCCGCCGCGACCGTCGATGATCACCGTTACTCGTTGGCCGGCTTCGGCGAGGACAACGGCATGGGCGACCACCATCGTTTCACCCAGATCCTGGGCGGTTGCAAGACGCTGCCCCCAGGGCTGTTGACTGATGCGTTCGAGCGCCGCGAGTAGCTCCGGAGCCGGGTCGTCGGGCAGAACCTTGAGCCACTTAGCTGGAATCTTCTTCCAGACCTTTTCTACGGCCGTGAATCTCGGATCGCGACCGGACTTTGCGAACACTTCGTTCCGAACGGTTTCCGGAGTGCTGATCGGGCCGGTGACCGAACTGAGCAGGCGTTCTTTGTTGATCGACAGGAAATTCAAGGCCGGACCGGCATCGATGATCGGCCGAGGCGTCATCCGTCCCATCCCTCGTCGTTGGCATCGTCGTCCCAGTCGCTGAAGTCGACTGCCACCGCAGGAAGGTCATCCGGTGACGCCCATTCGGGCTCGCGACCGCGTGGGGTGAGCCCCTCGGCAGTCAGGCCACGAACCACCTCGTCGACAGCCACACCCCTCAGCGTGGCCAGGGTCTGCGCCGACACGACGTTCTCGAGGTAACCATCGATCGCACGCGTCAACAGCTTCTGGGGTGCACGGCGGGTATCGGATTGGGTCTGCAACAAACCGTAGTGATCGGCCCATCCGAACCGAGCCGCCAGCTGTGGGGTGGTCATCGATTTCCATGCGGCCTTCGTCGCTTCGTCGATACACCCGGCCTCGTGCAGTGCGATGGCGGCGATCGCCGGGGACACCCCGAACAACTGCACCACCCGCGAAAGCTCCCCCAGCGAAGCGGGTCGCATCCCCACGACCTCCTTGACGCCCTGCACGGGTACAAGGAGGTGTCGTGCGAAGGCATCGGCTCGGATTTCAAAGTTGGGTCGCCGGTCGGTGCCTGGCGATAGGTCGTCGGTCCAATCCTCGAAGAGGACGTGTGCGAGTTCATGGGCAAGTGTGCTGCGCTGCCGCATAGGGTGCCGTGTGCGGGCGACGGCGATGAACACCGCTCCCCGTTCCCGGTCGCGTACGGTCAGGCCGTGCTCATCCGGGCCCACATCGAGTACTGCGACATCGTTTCCGGTGGACTGTTCGATGAGTGCGACCAGATCACCCAACGGCTGAGTGCCCAGGTGGTGATCGCGGCGGAACGTGTGCGCGGCAGCACGCCCCTCCGCTTCAGCGGTCACGCACCGAGTCCGATGCCCTGGTCCTCGAGATAGGCGTCGAGCTCGAGGAAGTGCAGCAGCTGGCGACGCATCTGGTCCATACCAGCGCCGTTGGTGGACCGGGCCGCGTACTGGGCACGGTCGGCGACGGTGGAGGATCCGGTCAGCTGAGCGAGGGTGCAACCGGTGGCCACCGCGATCGCCACCAGCTCGTTCGCCTTCGCAGGCCGATTACCGGCGATGATGCGAGAGAAGGTGGGTTGCGAGATGCCGGCACGCTCAGCCAACTTGCGATGACTGCTGATGCCTGCGGCGACCCTTGCCTGCTCGATCCGATCGACGGTCGAGACTGCGTTCATTTCACTCACCCCCTGAATCACTTTCCCAACTTATGATTCAGCGTACGTCGTCGCTGTACACCACGGCAACCGGCCCGCACCGCTACCGAGCACATGCACTCTCAGAGTGAGGCACATACTTTCGGCCGCTGCGGTCGTATTCCCCTCATTCGTTGTCGGCGCCTGCCAGTACGGTGGATGACTGTGAACGGGGGGGGAATCATTGAGCGACCGACGGATCCCACATGACGAGCTACGGTCGCGTCTCAACACGCCGGGTGCGCAGTGGCACTCCACGCAGCGCTGCACTGGAGAGATGAGCACTCTGAAAGAGCAAGATGCAGAGGCTTGGTTCCTTCTCGAAGCGCTTCGCCAAGACGCCGTGGAATTCGGACTCGACCCACTCGACAACAGAGAGCATCCTGAGGGACTTCGTGACGGTTCGTATCGCTGCCCTGTCGGCAAGCACATCTACCGCGGAATGGCATTTCCCCAAGGCTCGCTGCCATGGTTGGGTGAACTCGACGTCGACGGCACCGTCCCAGTCGACCATCGAGACATCCACTGGCGCTACTACTTCATCGAACCCCGCAAGAACGCCGATACCGAAGACGACGTACTGCTCGGTTGTTCCGTCAAGGCGAAAGGAATCGGGGCCAACTACCACGCTGCCGATCAGACCCGCCACATGCGCGACGCGATCGAGGCAGGCAAGCGTTGGTGCAGACAGCAGATGCCGTCGTACACGTGGCGACCCGCGCTATGAGACAGTAGAGTCTGACTTATAAGTCAGACGTTTCGTTCATTCATGTCGCCAAGGAAGGGGATTCAGCGATGGACCAGCAAAAACGCGACCAACTGGGCATTGACCTCGCCCGGCAGCAGACAAAGTTGGTCCGCGAGTTGAAGACAATCCGCGTCTCGTCTGGCCTCACAGTGGCAGAGGTCGCATCATCGATGAGTGTCGACGAAGCCGTGGTGTACCGATTCGAGAAAGGCGGCACCAACCCGACGCTTGCCACAGTTCGACGCTACGCGCTGGCCGTGGGCGCGATGCTCGATCTCGGCGCCACCACCGCGTTCGAGCACACCAGCAAAGCAGTCCAGCGTGCGGCCGATTCGATCGAACACGACCCAGTCGAACTGGCAGGTCCCCGATAGTCGGATTCCTGGTTCATGCGCACCTCGTTCACCGACTTCACCCCATAGCTACGCAGTGTGCTTCTGGACGTATTCCTCGACTGCCTCACGCATGAGTTCGCTGGGCTTGCGGTCCTGGCGTTCGGCGAGTTCATCGAGCTTGTTGCTCAGTGGCCGAGGGAGCCGTACCTGGCGTTTCGGCGATGCGCCACTGATCCCCGCATCCCGCGCCAAGGACGGGCGCCCGACGCCAACCCGCTCGAGCAGAGCACGGCCTGCAGCCGCGGCATCGTCGCCACGTTCGGCGGCATCCGACTCCATTGGCAGTGTCATATCGCGCTCAGCCCACTGGGAGAGCTCGTCGTAATCGGTGTTCTTGTCGTTGCTACTCATCTGCGTATCGCCTCGTCCGCGCTGCTAACCCAGTCGACAGCCACTCAATATCGTACTCCACAATCCGTTATTTTGTAGTACACAATCACACCAGCCAGGTGTGGTTGACGCTCCTGTGTGGCCACCACCTTCGTGTCACCACGTCATGGCACGATGTAATGCGCGCGGAGCCGACAAGTTCGACATCCACCACCGGCCAGAACCCCCGCTCGAACGGAGTGCAGCACCCAATGTTCCCCGGCGCCACGTCCAGCAACGCACGCACGCTGCGCGAAACTTTCGACATCCCGCAGACTCACGGCACCAACGACTACGTGCTGCGCCTGTCCGACTCGGTCGCCGATGACCAGCTGGCTGCCACCGTCGACTCCTACGTCGTCACCCCCGCCATTGCCGAAGCGTTCGACCGGGCCCTGTCCGTGGTCGAGGAGTCGCTCGGCAGCGGCGAGAACAAGGCCGCCTACCTCAACGGCTCCTTCGGCTCCGGTAAGTCGCACTTCATGGCTGTGCTGTACGGCATCCTCGGGCACTCCCCCAAGGCGCTGTCGGTCCCGGAATTGCAGCCGATCGTCGCCAAGCACCCCAAGATTTCCGAGGCGAACCTGCTGCGGTTGACGTTCCACTTCCTCGACTCGGCCACCATCGAATCTGCCCTGTTCGAGCAATACCTGCGCCAGATCTCCCAGCTGCACCCGGGCGCGCTGCCGCCGGTGCTGCACTCCGCAGGTGGCCTGTTCACCGACGCCGACAACCGCCGCGCCGAGGTCGGGGACGAGAAGTTCTTCGCCGCCCTCAACGCCACCGGCGGCGCGGCCTCGTCCACCGGCACCGTCAACTGGGCCGCGCTCGGCGCCGCAACCGGCACTTGGAACGCCGACACCTACACAGCCGGTACCGCACCCGAAGCCGACCCCGCCGAACGGGCCAGGCTGCAGCAGGCGCTGATCGCCTCCTACTTCACCAGCTACTCCCGCAACACCGACTGGCTCTCCCTCGAAGAGGGACTCGCCGTCATCGCCGACCACGCCAAATCCCTCGGCTACGACGGCGTCGTCCTGATGCTCGACGAGCTCGTGCTGTGGCTGACATTCCTGATCACCGAACGCGAACGCTTCAACGCCGAGGTGCAGAAGATCACCAAGCTCGTCGAAACCAGCCGCGGTCGGCTCGCCGTCCCCATCGCCTCGTTCATCGCCCGCCAGCACGATCTGTCCCGCTGGGTGGCCGGTGGCCCCGAATCCGGCGCCACCCAACAGGCACTCGAGCAGGCGTTCGCACACCAGGCCGGCCGGTTCGGCACCGTCGTCCTCGGCGACGAAAACCTGCCGTTCATCGCGAAGAAGCGTCTTCTGCAACCGCTCGGCGCCGAAGCTCAGGCTGCCCTCGACGCCGCCTTCGACCGGCTCGACCGCAACCCGCAGGTGTGGGACGTGCTGCTCGACGGCATCAACACCGACGACCAGTACCGCGGCTCCGACGCCGACGCCTTCAAACTCACCTACCCGTTCTCCCCCGCCCTCATCGCCACACTGCGGGCGCTGTCCGGGCAGATGCAGCGCGAGCGCACCGCGCTGAAGGTGATGCAGCAGATGCTGCAGGACAGTGCCGACCGGCTCACCATCGACCACGTCATCCCCGTCGGCGAAGCCTTCGACTACGTCATCGACAGCGCCAACTCCACCCCCATCAACGACGCTGCCGCACAAACCTTCAAGACGGCGCGCACCCTGTGGACCGAAAAACTGCGGCCGCTACTGTTCCGCAATGCGGGCGTCGACGAATCCACACCGGACACCGAGGTGCCGGCCGGTCTGCGCGCCGACATCCGCATCGCCAAAACCCTCCTGATGTCCGCGGTCGCCCCGAACGTGCCCGCACTGGGGCAGATCGACGCCGGGCGCCTCGCATCACTCAACCACGGCAGCGTCGTCTCCCTCATCCCGGGCGACACCGTCGGACAGATCACCAACAAGGTCAAGCAATGGGCCGCGGAAATCCCCGAACTGTCCGTCACCTCGGATCAGAACCCGATCATCGCGGTCACCCTCGAATCCGTCGACTACGAGCGGATCATCACCCGCGCCCAAGGTGAGGACACTGACGGCCGCCGCCGCGAACTGATGCGCACCCTGCTCGGCGAGCATTTCCGCGTCGAAGGCGCCGAACGCACCCTCGACGACGCCCTGCTGCGCAACATCGTCTGGCGCGGCACCGCCCGGCCCGTCGAGGTGGTGTTCGGCAACGTCCGCGACCGCGGCTACCTCGCCGACGAACGGTTCCGCCCCGTCAACCCGGGCGCGCTACGACTGATCATCGACCTACCGTTCGACGACCCCGGCCACACCATCACCGAAGACCACGACCGTGTCTCCGAACTCCTGCGCACCGGACAGGACCGCTTCACCGTCGCCTGGCTACCGCGATTCTTCCCGGACAAGGTGGTGCGCCAGCTCGGCCGTCTCGTGGTGCTCAACTACGTTCTCGCGGGAGAGCGTTGGGCAACCTATTCCAACGAACTGTCCGAAGGTGACCGCATCTCCGCCCGCTCCATCCTCGAGCAGCAACAGACACAGGTGCGCGGGCAACTCGGCAACGCCATCCAGGTCGCCTACGGCACCGCCTCTGGGGCCAGCTTCCCCGAGGGACAGCCACCGCTGCGATCCCTGCACGCCGGGTTCGCCGCACAGCCTCCTATCGGAAACACCCTCGGCGAGGCCGCCGACCGACTCATCAGCGACGCGTTCGACGCCCTCTACCCCGACCATCCGGACTTCACTCCCGCCGAAACCCTCATCACCCGGCGCGACCTGAACACCGTCCTCACCCGGCTTCGGGAGGCGCAATCCCAGGTCGACGGGCGCATCCCCCTCGAGGGTGGGGCCCGCGGCGACCGTGACATCGCGCGCCGTGTCGTCGAACCGCTCGGGTTGGCGAAGGTCAACGAGACCCACTTGATCTTCGGCCCTGAGCAGTTCACCGCCTGGCAGACTCGCATCACCCAGGAACTCGCGCGGCTGTCCGCCGACGAACACGGTGACATCGACATCGAGGTGCTGCGAACCGCGATCACCGCGAGCGGACCCAAGCGCGGACTCACGAGCGACATGGTCGACCTGATCGCCGCAGCCTGGGCTGCTCAGACCAAACGCTCCTGGTTCCTGCACTCCTCACCCACCACCGAGGCGATGATCGGTGACATCCGCCCCCGCACCTCCTTCCGGCTCGAGCCGCTGCCCGAACGGCAAGCGTGGACGGATGCAGTCACCCGGTGGAAGGCATGGACCGGACAGACCGTCAACGAATACCTCACCGCCACCAACCTCGCCGCCTTCGCCGACCAGGTCCGCGACTACACCCGCTCCGGATTCACCGGGCGCGGCCAATTCGTGTCCTCACTCGCGCAGGTCTACCAATACTTCGGTCTCGACCCCGCGCAGGGCCGCCACGCACTCGCCGCGGACCTGCTTGACCTGTTCGACACGCGTCTTGCGCACGTGACCAACCTGGACCTCGTCTCCGTCATCGCCGAGACGTCGCTGCGCGGCAACGACATCGAGGCTGGAAAGTCGTTGGCCACCGCCGAATTCATCGAGAATGCGCTGATCCGATACCCGGTGAGCCGCTGGAACGTACTGCGCGACGCCGCAACCGGCACCGACGAGCGCGCCATCCAGGCCAAGGCGATCCTGACCGATCTCGCGAAAGCCGCACAGGCGCAGGAGTTCACCCAGTCGCTGTCGAAGGCACTCGCTGCGGCCGACCGCGCCCGCGACGCCTGGCTCGAGGCCGGGGTGACGAACTCTGTCAGCACCCCGCCTGCGCCAGTCACTCCGCCGAGTAACCCGAACACGGTGGAACTCGACCCGCCGGCGCCGACCCCCACAGACGCAACCCAGACCTCTCACTCCTTCACAGTCAACGGCGCGAACGCCACCTCAGCAGTAGAGGAACGACTCCGCGTGCTGCTCGCGCAGCACCCGAACGACCAGTTCACCGTCACCATCACCCGGGTGCCACGATGACCGCTGCATTCACGCTGCCGGAAGCAGACCTCGCCGGCATCCGCGCAGCCATCGACAATGCACGCCGAAGCCGGCACGAATCCGGGGTCATTGCACTCGCGGCGATCCCCTCCTGGGACGGGTCGGACGTGGTGGACCTGAACGGGCAGTCGGTGCGGGTGCGAACCGCATCCTCGATGCTCGCCATCCGCGACGCCCTCACCGAACGGTCACAATACGACTGGGTGGTGATCCTCACCGACCGGTCCGCCGCCGACCTCCCCGCCGGCGTGCGCGACCACCTCGTCGCCGGGACACTGTCCAATCTCGACCCCTGGCCGATGCTGCGGGAGCTGTTCAAGGCCACCCGGCAAGAATTCAATCTGCTCTCGCTCGACAACAACGCCGCCCGCTCCGCCCTTCGCGTGCTCGACGACACGGTGCCACCAGCGCCCGGCGGGGTACTCACCGGCGACCACCTGTTCGGGGCACTGGCCCACCGCAACTTCGGACTGGCGCCGAACGAGTTCACACCCCACCAGGTGGCATTGTGGTCCACCGACCCCGAGCGCACCGCCCGCTTTACCGCTTGGCAGTCGCGGGTAGACGAAACATTGCTCGACCAGTTCTACGTCTGGCTCGAACGCAAACTCGGTCCGCTCGGCCGGGCCATCACCCTGGTGTGGCGCAACAGCGGCCCAGCGCAACTGGTCCCCCTCGGACTCGTCGCCGCGTTGATCGACGACTCCGCCAAAACAGCCACCGTGTTCCCCGCGCCGACCGAAGCCACCGTGCGCGTTCGCACCCTGCTCGAAGAGGTGGAACTCGGAAAACACAGACTCACCGAGCAACAGCTTTCCGCGTGGGCCAACACCGCCATCCTGGCGGTCGCCGGCACCGACGTACCCGACGACACACTGCGCCGCGCCGAGGAACTCGTCACCCGGTTGCAGGCCACCACCCTGGTAGGACGCTCCGACGTGCTGCCGTCGGCACTGGCACCGCGGCTCACCCGCTTCGCCACCGCGCTGGCAGCCGCCGAAAACTCCGAGACCCTCACATCCGTCGAAAACACCTGGGCAGACGTCACCGCACACCGACTTGCCCGCGCCGACCTCCCCGATGCGCCGCGCGATGTTCGGGTCGGCGCCGCCGCCCTGCGCCTACTGCGCTGGACCAGACTCCCCGACACCTCCCCCACCACGCTCGCCGATTGGCTCGCGCACTATCGCGCCGAGCTGTCCTGGGTGGACGGCGCCGTCGACGAGGTATTCGTCGGCGCCGACGACGCCACCCTCGCCGCCGCCGCGCACCGCATAGTGGTTGCCGTCCGTGCCCGCCGCGCCAAACAGGACCAGGTGTTCGCCACCCTGCTGGCGTCCACCGGCACGCGCCGCCACACTGGCCCCGACGCCCCTACCTACATCGAGGACGTCCTCGACAAGGTCGTACTGCCACTTACCGTGCGCCCGCACGGCGCCATGCAGGAAGCGCTCCCCTCAGCGGTGCTTGTGATCGTCGCCGACGGGATGAGCGCCTCCGCCGCCAACGAAGTGGTCGCCGACGCATTGCGGCGCAACCGCCCCCAGTGGCAGGAGTACGTCCCCGAGAACACCGAGCCGGTCACCGTCGCCCTGGCGGCGCTACCGACCGTCACCGAGTTCTCCCGCTGCTCGCTACTGTCCGGCGTACTCGCCCGCGGCAGCCAACGCGAAGAACGCACCGGCTTCTTCTCCTGGTTGGCGGGGCACGGCCTGCCAACCAGCCAGGGGCAGGTCCTGTTCCACAAAGGCGAGATCGACTCCATCGCACGCGGAAACGCCCTCGGCGTCGACGTGCGCGCCGCCGTCGACGACACCACCCACCGGCCGGTGATCGCCTGCGTGCTCAACGACATCGACGACGCCCTCGACCGCTCCGACCCGATCGGGACGGTATGGACCACCGACCGGTTCAAACGCCTCGACGCCCTGCTGTCCGCAGCCGCCGCCGTCGGCCGCACCGTCGTCCTCGTCTCCGACCACGGGCACGTCGTCGAACGTCGCGAACAACCGAGCGCGCAACGCGGCCAACAAGTGTCAGCACGGTACCGGCTCGCTACCGGAGTGGACCCGGCGACACTGCCGGCCGACGAGGTGCTCGTGGACGGGCCCCGAGTCCTGACGGACGATCACCGCGCGGTCCTCGCCGTCGACGAACAGCTGCGGTACACCGGACTCAAAGCCGGCTACCACGGCGGCGGCGCGCTCGCCGAAGCAGCCATCCCAGTCTCCGTCCTCGTCAACGGCACCGCACCACGGCATCTCGGCCTGACGCAAGCGCCGCCGCCACAACCCGGATGGTGGGAACCCGCCCGTGTCGCGGTGCCCGTCGCGGCCGCGACGCCTGCGCCGAAGCCCGCCAAGAAGACCCCGGTCAAAGCTGCGGCACAGGAGGAATCACTGTTCGACCTCGGCGGCTCATCCGCCACCGAGGCTGCCGTGGCCGCACCTGCCGGTGGACGCGACCGAGTCGCCGAACTCCTCGCCACCGGCCTGTTCACCCAGCAGTACAAGATGTTCGGCCGGAAGATGAACCGTGGGGCCATCGCCCAACTACTCCGGGAGACGATCGACGGACACGGGGTGCTGCCGCTGGCGCGGGCCGCGCAAATCCTCGGTGTCAAAGCCTTCCGTGCAGGCCCCGCCGTGCAAGTCCTCGCACAGGTACTCAACACCGATGGTGTCGTCGTGTTGTCGGTACATGGGACGGACGTGGAGCTCGAATCCGCTGCGCTGTTCGAACAATTCGGGGTGGAACCATGAGCGGCCTATCCCCGGTGCGGCGCCGGGAGATCCTGCAATCCTTGCGCCAGGGCACCGTCCCGGACGGCAACCTCGACGTGCTCGCCGTCGGAATCGACCGTTTCGCCGCCACCGTGGACGCCGACCTCGACGCGGTCGCCGCCGGTGGCTCACTGTTCAAAGCGGTGCGCGGCGAATACGGATCCGGTAAAACCTTCTTCTCCCGATGGGTGGAGCAAAGGGCGATGCGCCGTGGCCTCGCCGTCGCCGAAGTGCAGATCAGCGAACTCGAAACCCCACTGCACAAACTCGAAACCGTGTACCGGCGCACCATCGAAGAACTACGCACCTCCGCCTTCGCGAAGAGCGCGTTTCGTCCGGTGATCGACGCCTGGCTGTACGGCATCGAGGAAGACGCCGCCACCGCAGCCGGTGTCGACGAGGCCACCGCCGCACAGGTGGAGGAACTGCTCGAACAGCGCCTCGCCTCGGTGGCGACCGCAACACCCGTGTATCCGATGGTGTTGCGCGCCTACCGCGCCGCCCTCGAACGCGAAGATGCCGCCACCGCCGACGCGCTCATCGCGTGGCTCGGCGGGCAGCCACACGTAGGCGCTGCCGCCAAACGAGTCGCCGGAATCAGGCAGGACGTCGACCATTTCCTCGCCATGGGCTTCCTTCAAGGGCTCCTCGCGGTCCTCAAAGGCGCCCGGCATCCGGGGCTGGTGCTGGTCATCGACGAGGTGGAGACGCTGCAGCGGATGCGCAGCGACAGCCGGGCCAAGGCTCTGAATGCATTGCGGCAGTGGATCGACGAACTCGACTCCGGCCGCTACCCGGGCCTGTATCTGATGATCACCGGTACCCCTGCCTTCTTCGACGGACGGTCCGGTGTACAAACACTCCCACCACTCGCACAACGCCTGCACACCGACTTCGGCACCGATGCCCGGTTCGACAACCCCCGAGCACCACAAGTGCGGCTCACCGGTTTCGATCTCGACCGGCTCGTCGAAGTCGGCATTCGTGTGCGCGACGTCTACGCCGACGGCTCGTCGGCCCCAGAACGCATCCGGTCGATGGTCGACGACGCCTACCTGAGGGACCTCGCGTCTGCGGTTGCCGGCGAACTCGGCGGCAAAGTTGGTGTGTCACCGCGACTGTTTCTGAAGAAGTTGGTCGCCGACATACTCGACCGCGTCGACCAGTTCCCCGACTTCGACCCGCGGCAGCATTATTCGTTGACGATCGCCGAGAACGAGAAAACGGAGATCGTGCGCGCCACCACCGCAGACGAGGTCGAGTTGTGACGGCGGGCTTCGACGAGCTCGACCCGATCATCCAGCACCACATCGTCAACTCGCTCGGCTGGCCTGGTCTGCGACCGCTGCAAGACGAGTCGGTCGCGCCGATCGCAACCGGATCCGACGCGATCCTGCTGGCGCCCACCGCCGGTGGTAAGACCGAGGCCGCGATGTTCCCGCTGCTGACCCGGATGCAGGCAGAGCGGTGGACCGGCATCTCGGTGCTCTATCTCTGCCCACTCAAGGCCTTGCTGAACAATCTGCAGCCGCGACTGGCCGACTACGCCTCCTGGGTAGGTCGGGGCGCCATGACCTGGCACGGTGACGTCGGCCAATCGGTCCGCGGCGGCATCAAACGCGACCGACCCGACATCCTGCTCACCACCCCCGAATCACTCGAGTCGATGCTCGTCTCCGAAAGTGTGGACGCTGCGGAAGTTCTCGGCGGTGTGCAGGCCGTGGTGGTCGACGAAGTGCACGCCTTCGCCGGAGACGACCGCGGCTGGCACCTGCTGGCCGTCCTCGCCCGACTCCAATCACTGCTCGGCAGAAGGGTGCAGCGGGTCGGGATGTCCGCCACCGTCGGCAACCCGGACGAACTGCTCGGCTGGCTGCAGGGCGGCAATACAACACCTGGTCGCGTCATAGCGCCCACGGTTGGCGGGCCTGCCGTGGTCCCGGAGATCACCGTCGATTCGGTGGGGAGCGCGGAGAACGCCGCCAAAGTCATCGCCGCGCTGCACACCGGAGAGAAGAGACTGGTGTTCGTCGACTCGCGGCGCCTCGCCGAGGAACTCGGCACCCTGCTGCGGCGCCACGGCATCACCACCTTCGTCTCGCACTCGTCACTGTCTGCCGCCGAGCGCCGCGAATCGGAGCAGGCATTCGCCGAAGCACGCGACTGCGTCATCGTCTCGACCTCCACGCTCGAGCTGGGCATCGATGTCGGCGACCTCGACCGCGTCATCCAGATAAATGCGCCCCGGACAGTCTCCTCGTTCCTACAGCGCTTGGGTCGGACCGGCCGTCGACCTGGCACCACCCGCAACTGCCTGTTTCTGGGGCTTACCGATGAAGCCGTGCTGAGCACCCTCGGCATGCTCCAGTGCTGGTCGTCCGGCTGGGTCGAGCCCGTGGTGCCCACGCCCGAACCCCGGCACATTGCGGCCCAGCAGATCCTCGCATCGGCGCTGCAGACCCGCCGTGTTCCGCTGACCGGATGGCAGGACACGTGGGGTCAGCTGCCGCTGTTGGGATCCGACGGCCAAGAAATCTTCGACTACCTCGTCGAAGAAGGCTTCCTCGAACACGACTCCGGCACTGCCTTCATCGGGCCGGAGGCTGAGAAGCACTTCGGTCGACGCCATTTCATGGAGCTGCTCGCCGTGTTCACCGCCGCACCCGAATTCAGGGTGTATGCCGGACGCCAGGAGATCGGGTCTGTAGAGACGGGCGTGCTCACCGACGAGGTCGAGGGCCCACGGGTGCTGCTGCTCGGCGGCCGGTCGTGGAAGGTCACCCACATCGACTGGAACCGGCGTCAGGTGTTCGTGGAGAGCACCGACATTCAGGGCCGCGCCAAGTGGATGTCGCTACCGGATGGTGCGTCGTTCGAGATCACCCGCGGAGTACGGGATGTTCTGCTCGGCGCTCAGCCAGCAGGAGTCACCCTGACCCGACGGGCCACCGCAACGCTCGAGGACGTACGCCTGCAGCGCGCAGAACATGTCACCGACGGAGCATTCGTCATCGCGCGAGATGTCCGCGACGAATGGCGCTGGTGGACCTGGGCGGGAGCCAAGTCCAACCGGACGCTGGCAGCATGGGCACACGAACTCGTGCCGGCCCGGCAGCGGATCGGCCCAGAATCGATTCGGCTGCATACCGATCTCACGGTCTCCGAGATTCGAGCCGGATTGGCGTCGTTGCGCTCACGTAATGCGGCCAGACCTTTGCCTGCCGTGGACCACGGTGCGCTGAAGGGTTTGAAATTCTCGGCAGCACTGCCGGAGGGGCTTGCGCGACGGACGCTGGCCGCGCGGTTGGTGAACTTCGCCAAGGCTGAGACGGTGCTCGGAGAAAAGTCGCAGATCCGGACGTAGGGCGCCGAGTTCGCCGATCAAACCTGCAACCGCGCCTGGACGACTACGGCTCGTGGGTCGGTCGCGGTGCGATGACCTGGCAAAGCTACCTCGCGCAGTCGGTGCACCGGCCTACGTGGTGTGACACCGACAAAGGGACCACCGACCTGTCATGTCGGGCCTTCGTGCAACCATGTCCGGGTTGCCACTGGAAGGAGCCACGATGTCTGCAACCGGCGACGTCCACCGGCTCCTTCGTGAACGTGCCGACAGCGCCGGATGGGCACTTCTGCGATCCGATAACGCTCCCGCCGTCCTGGCATTGCTGAACAGGCAATTCGACCACGGCACGCGACGCATGCCCGCACCCGAACTGTTCGCCCGGATCGACGCCGACCTGCAGGAATTACGAGACGGAGGCCTCGATTTCCCCCGCACCGGTCAGGGGTACTGCGCAGACTGGGTGCGCGCAGGATTCCTGCTGCGGCGCACCAGCGACTCCGCACGCGAAGAGACACTCGAGCCCACCGAGGGCGCGTTCGCGGCGATGGCGTTCGTCGCCGGCCTCACCTCGCAGGTCAGTGCCGTCACGGAGTCTCGGCTGACGACTTTGTCCACCCAATTGCATGCGCTGGCTCGTGACTCCGATCCGCGTAGCGAAACGCGACTCGCGGCGCTACGCGCCGAACGTGACGAACTCGACCGACAGATCGCCGCCGTCGAGTCCGGCGACTTTCCCGTTCTCGACGGCACCCGCGCGGTCGAACGATCCGCAGAGATCCTGGCCCTCGCCTCCGAGGTTCCCGGCGATTTCGCACGCGTCCGGTCCGGTTTCGAGGAACTCAACCGCGACCTGCGGGCACGCATCCTCGATGACGACACCGACCGCGGCGACACCCTCGGCGACGTGTTCCGCGGTGTCGACCTCATCGGCCAATCGGAATACGGGCGCAGCTTCACCGCCTTCTACGACACGATCCTCGACCCGGCTCGCTCTTCTCAGATCGACGACTGGATCGAGGCCATCCTGGACCGACCCTTCGCGCAACAGCTGGATCTCGAGCAGCGCCGCCGCTTCCGCACCTTACTAACCGAGATGGAAACTGCTGCATCCGAAGTGCATTCGACTATGACGTCCCTGTCTCGCTCACTGCGGCATTTCGTTCAGTCCCGCACCTACGAGGAGCACCGCCGGCTGCAGAAGCTCCTGCGGTCGGCGCAGCAGAAGGCCGTGGGCGTGACGCGGACACTTCGACCGTTCGACCTTGTCGACCTCGAACTGGTCCGCATCGGCATGAGCATGGAATCGGTCGCAGCGCTCAAGCTGCACAACCCGAGCGACGACCTCGTCACGGAACCTATCCACACCCAGGATCCCGGCATCGTCGACCTGGAGGAATTGCGCAGACTGGTCCGAGAATCCGAGATCGACTTCGGCGAACTCGCCGACAACGTCGCCTCCACATTGCGCAGCCGCGGGCGGGCGACGGTGGCAGACGTACTGCGCGAGCACCCCGCCACGCAGGGGCTCGCCAGTGCTGTCGGACTCATGGTGCTCGCGACGCGGCACGGTCACACCACCGACGGCACCGAACGCGTCGAGTGGACCTCCGTCGCGGGTGTGGCCCGCGAGGCGATGATCCGCCGCTACCTTTTCGATCCGGCGGCGGACGAATTCGCCAGCCGCCCCGCCACATCGACGCCCCAGGAGGAGGTACCCGAATGACCAGTCCCGACATCGACGAGGGCGCCGACGATGCCTCTCATGCCCGCTACCCCGGCGACCACGGCGAACTGGACGTGTCGACGCGTCGCGCACTCGTGCAGCTCCTCAAAGGGCCTCTAATCACCGCCGCCAAGCATCCGGAGGTGTGGCGGACGGTGATCCGCGAGGAGAAGCTGCTCCGTTCACGCGTCGCCGACGTGTTCCTCGATCTGGTCGTAGACGACGAGAACGAGATCGCGTTCACTCGGCCCGCCGACACCGGCGAAGTCGACGCCCCGACCGTGCTGCGCACCGAACGTCTGACTTTCATGGACACCGTCATGCTCCTCGCGTTGCGACATCTGCTGCTCCGTGCCCAACCGGGCGAGCGAGTAATCGTCGACCGCGACGAGATTGCCCAACAGTTGGAGATGTACCGGGGGGAAGGCGACACCGATCCCGCCGGATACGCCAAACGCATCAACGCATCCTGGACGAAACTCGGCAAGTACTCGCTGTTGTCGAAGACATCCACCGAGGACCGTATGGAGATCTCACCGGTACTTCGCCAACTGTTCGACGCCGACCAGGTCGCCGCCGTCGAAGCCGAATTCCGGCGTATCTCGGAAGAGAAGACGCAATGACCAGCGCACCCGTCGTCATTCATCCCGGGCAGCGTCGACTCGCCCGCCTACAAGTCGTCAACTGGGGAACTCTCCACGGCCATCACGATATTCCGGTCGCACGCAAGGGATTCCTCGTCACCGGCAACTCGGGATCCGGCAAGTCGACGCTCATCGACGCGATCTCCGCGGTTCTCATGCCGGGTGACCGCGTCCAGTTCAACGCCGCCGCTCAGGAAACCGGAAAGTCCGGGCGCAACCTCGTCAGCTACATGCGCGGCGCATGGCGCCGAGAAGCGGGCGTCGACACCGACGGCCTCGTCACCGCCTACCTCCGCCCGGGCGCGACGTGGAGCGGCATCGCCATCACCTACCGCACGGGATCCGACGGCCCACCGCTGACTCTCCTCAAGCTCATGCATCTCGGGCGCGGCCGCAACGCCGTCTCCGACGTCAACCACCTGCACCTGATCCTCGACGAGGAGCTCCACCTCACCGAACTCGAACCGTTCGTCGCCCGCGGTATCGACACCCGGGCAATCCGCCGCCGCTGGCCCGACGCGACCGTCAACCCGTCCTACGCGCCGTTCGCACGGAGTTTCCGTTCCCGCCTGGGCATCTCCACCGAGAGCGCGCAACGACTCCTGCACCGCACACTGTCCGCGAAATCTCTCAGCAGCCTCGACCAGCTGTTTCGCGACTACATGCTCGACACCCCCGATACGTTCACCATGGTCGAGCGAGCCGTCGCCCAGTTCCACGACCTCCGTGAGGCCCACCGGGTGGTCGTCGACGCCCGCTTGCAGGTCGCGGCGCTCGCACCGCTCGAAGAACTCGCAGCCACCCGCAAGTCCGCACTGACGGTGCAGGTCGACACTGGCGAGGAACTCGAACACCTCGACGCGGTCCGATCCCAGAAATCACTACAACTCCTCCTCGACGAGCGCGAGGAGATGATGGCGCGCACCCCGCTGCTCGAGGCCGGAGCGAGAGAAGCAGCGGATGCCGCGCAGTGCGCCCGCGACAACACTGTCGACCTGCGCGTCCAACTGGAAGGCGTGGACGGCGGACGTCTCCCAGTCCTGCACGCCCAACGTGACGCGGAAATGCGCGCTGTCGAGCAGGTTCGGGCGCGCCGCGATCGCGTCGAGAAAGCCGTAGCCACGTGGGGCGGCGAGGTCCCGACCACCGCCGAGGAGTTCATCGTCCTTCGCACGCACCTCGAAGACCAGATCACGCAGGCCGCGGCTGGTCACGAGGATCGCTTGGGCGAGCGGTACGGACTGTCGGACCAGCGCAGTGTCGCCATCCGCGAACGGGACTCGCTTGTCGCCGATCGGGAGGTGGTGGCCAGGCGCCGCTCCAACATGGACCCGGCCCTGCTCCGCACACGCGAAAACATCTGCTCCGCAACAGGACTCACCGAGGACCAACTCCCCTTCGCCGGCGAACTCATCGCCATCGGCAACGACCACGCCGAATGGGCGGGGCCGATCGAACGCGTCCTCGGCGGCTTCGCCCGCACCCTCCTCGTCCCCGATGCCCTCTACCGTGCGGTCTTGGCAGCCGTCGACGACACCTATCTCGGTACACGTCTCGTCTACCGCCGGGTGCGTCCGCTGTCTTCATCGACGACCACCGCCAAGACAGGTCCGCAGTCTCTGGTGCGCCGACTCGACGTGGCCGACAACGCGTTCACCCCGTGGATTCACCACCACCTCGCCGAACACTACGACTACCCCTGCGTTGCCACCGTCATCGAACTCGCCGATCACCCACGCGCGGTAACCCGCGCCGGGCAAGTCAAACACTCCGCCGAACGCCACGAGAAGGACGACCGGCGCCGCATCGACGACCGCAGCCGCTGGGTGCTCGGCTTCGACAACGACGCCAAACTCGATGACATCCGGCGCCGCATCGACGAACTCGAGACGACGATCACGACCCTGTCCGCTCGCCTCGACGAACTCGACACACGCGACCGCACCATAGCCCGCCAGAATCAAGCCGCGCAGACGCTCCTCGACGCGCAGTGGCGGGACATCGACCTCGCGTCGGCCGAATCCGTGCTCACTGCAACCGAAGAGCGGCTGGCGCGGTGGCAGCAGGACAATCCTCAACACGCCGCCCTCGTCGTCGAACTGGAACGCGCCCACACCACCGAGGCGAACGCCAATGCGGCGTACTCGGCCGCGGACTCCGCCCTCACCGGACACCGCAAGACCCTCGACGAACTGGACGAGAAGATCGCCGAAACCCGGGATGTATCCGCGACCTCGGTCCCCGAACCGATCGCGGAACGTCTCGGCAAGCGCTTCGCCCAGGTTTCTCGCAGATTGACCTCGGCCAACATCGACAGCGCCGTCCTCACCATCAACCAGAAGATCAGCGACGAGAACCGCCGCGCTCAGCAGACCGTTTCCACGTCGAGTTCCGAAATCGTGCGGATACTCACGAAATACCTGGACCGGTGGAACTCCCGGGCCGGTGAACTGCGACCCGATGCCGAGTACGTGGACGATGCACTGGCCGTGCTCGCGCGCCTGCGCTCCGACGGCTTGCCGCAGTACGAGGACCGGTTCTTCGAACTCCTCAACGATCAGTCCGCCCGCAACATCGGTGAGCTCGCTCGGGCGATCCGCAAAGCTCCCGGCGAGATCCGTTCCCGCATCGACCCCGTCAACGCGTCGCTGACACATTCCGCGTTCGACGTCGACCGGTGGCTGCGCATCGACGTCCGCGAACGACGCTCCCCCGCCGCGACCGAGTTCCTCGACGACCTCGGTAAGATCAATTCCGGGTCGTGGGGCAAAGAGGAGCGCCACACGGCGGAAGAACGGTTCGAACGAATGTCTGCGGTCCTCGACCGTCTCGCCTCCGGCGAACCCGCCGATCACCGCTGGCAGCGGCAAGTCCTCGACACCCGTCTGCACGTGAGCTTCATCGGCGTCGAGGTCGACGGCGGCAGTGAGGTGCGGAACTACCACGACTCGAGCTCCGGACTCTCCGGCGGTCAGGCACAAAAGCTCGTGTTCTTCTGTCTCGCTGCGGCGTTGCGCTACCAGCTCGCACCTGACGGGGAAGGCACACCCAAGTACGGGACGGTGATCCTCGACGAGGCGTTCGATCGAGCCGACTCTGCATACACCCGACGAGCGCTGGACGTGTTCGCCCAGTTCGGGTTCCACATGGTCCTCGCGACACCGCTCAAGCTATTGCAGACCCTCGAGGAGTACATCGGAGGAGCGGCAGCGGTCAGCATCCGGGACAACAGGTACTCCCAGATCGCGCTCATCGAATGGGAGGTCGATCCATCATGACCGGCCGTGACTTCCTCCTGCCTGCAGAGGCGGCGACCAAGGCGGCCACCACCTTCACTGCACGACGCCGACGATGGCTCGCCGACCCGGACGCCGCCGAGTCCGATACTCTCGCCATCGGATTGCGGGCGCCCTCAGAGGCACAGGTCGCACACGATCCCGACGCGGCACGCGATTGGGTGCGGGCCTGGGAGTCCTACGATGGGCCGGGCGATGTCGACTGGGTGAGAAGACGCTGGCCCAGCTTCGGAACTCACGACATCCCTACTCGCGTCGTCTATCCCGGTGCGACGGCCATCGCGGCAG
Source organism: Rhodococcus sp. NPDC058521 (assembly GCF_042719695.1). Classification (NCBI taxonomy): domain Bacteria; kingdom Bacillati; phylum Actinomycetota; class Actinomycetes; order Mycobacteriales; family Nocardiaceae; genus Rhodococcus; species Rhodococcus sp. NPDC058521. The sequence continues at coordinate 130,023 of NZ_JBHXNL010000008.1, read as the reverse complement.
CAGCACGGAAGACATCGCAGTGGCGACGTCTCATCGACCGGCGCGCAGCCCTGATCGCATTGGTTCCTGAGCCGGCAGAACCACTGTCGTCCGCAGTCGCAACGACCGCAACAGCATGGGATGCGCTCGACGACAACGACTTCGGCCGGATGATCACGGCATTGCGGTGGCTTCTCGCCAATCCCGCGTCGGGCTTGCTCATTCGGCAGCTTCCTGTTCCGGGTGTCGACACGAAGTGGGTGACGCGGCATCGGGGGCTCGTCGAATCACTCCTCGCTGCTATGCGCGGCGACGGCGCGCTGGGGGTGCGGACGCTACCTCGGCTGGTCGACGTCGCAATACTCGATCGCGCACTCCTGCCCGGTGCACCGCGAGTGTTCGCGGCCTCCACCGAGGAGCTTGCGGCGTTACCCGTGTATCCGAGTACGGTGCTGATTCTCGAGAACAAGGAAGGTGTGCATGCGCTGCCCGACCTTCCCGGCGCGGTTGCGGTCCATGGCAGCGGATACGTGGTGCACGAACTGGCGACGCTGCCATGGCTCGCACGCGCCGACATCGTGTACTGGGGCGATCTGGATACGCACGGGTTCGCGATTCTCGATCGACTCAGACAGCACCTGCCTGCGGTGCGGAGCATGTTGATGGACTGCGACACCTTCAGCCGATGGCGGTACCTGTCGGTACCTGAGCCTTCAGCTGCTGCGGGCGCACTCGCGCATCTCACGCCCGACGAGGCCTCGGCCCTCGAGATCGTGCGGACCGAAAACCTACGCCTCGAGCAGGAGCGGATTCCGTGGAACCACGTCCTCGAACAGATTTCCGCGGCGCTCACCCACCGCTGACGCTCGCACACTAGTCGGCTGACCCAGCGACACGTTCTGCGCGCCCGCCTGCATTCAGGCGAACGAGCATCCCGCCGCAGGCTGATCCCCCAGCTGATGGACGAGATGATTGGCCACCGTGTCGGAGAGGTATCCGTCGATGATCTGCGGCCCGAAGTGATTCGGCAGTGTCGATCCGGGCGCGATCGGGGGCATCTGATTGGTGAGGAACCGCACCGATGCGCCTTGGCCGCACCAATCTTCGGCGAGTTGCCGCGCCTGCCCGTAGGGGACGGTGTCGTCGTGGAAGGCACTGGTGATGGTAATCGGGGCCGTTGGGGTGAGGCGCCCGATGCGCTGATCGTCCAGTGCGGCCCTCGCCTTCGGCATTTCTGCGAGCCATTCGTTCAGGCTGCGTCCGTCGACGGTCAGGGTGCTGGTGCGCAGGAGCGGCCGCGTCAAGATGACATCGCCGATGCATGCCGTTTTCAGGTCTTGCAGAACGACTTTCCCCTTTTCGCTGGCCACCCGATCGATCAGGGGTTCGAGTTCGGGGTAGCGGGCAACGAGCCCGTTGAGTGCGAAACCGATGACGCCACCGATGAGGGTCCCGTCGACCTGTGCGAGCACGGCATTGAGGTCTGCGGTCGGCGCTCCCGCCCACACTCCCTGCAGGTTGAGTTCGGGTGCGTAGCTGGGCTGCAGTTCTGCCGCGGCGGCGGTGGCGCCACCACCTTGCGAGTACCCCCAGAACAGGAGGGGTGTGTCGGTTCCGGTGCCGGACAACGTGTTCGCGACGCGTGCGGCGTCGAGAACGGAGTGGGCGGCCTCGCGCCGGTTGACGTAAGTGTGGATACCGGGGGTGCCGAGGCCGATGTAGTCGGTGACGAACACACGTGCTCCGCGGGCAGTCCACAACGCGGTGGAGACGGACTCCTGGTTGACCGACATCGACGGTGTCGGGGCAACCTGCGCGTACAACCCGTTTGCGAACGCCACCGACGGCGCGCACTGATCGCCCTGCCCGACCGTTCCCGGCGCGACGATCACCGTCGGGCGCTCACCCGGCCCCGTCCACGGCGCCGACGTTTCGACGTACGTCCCGGACACGGCAACGGGGGCACCGTCCTGGGTGCGGGAGGTGTACATGACTCGTTGAGCCTGCACCGGCCATGTTCCGTCCCCGGCCGGGGGCAGCGCCAGAACATCCACCGGCTCGGACTTGATCACCGCCCCTCGAGTCTCGTCGAATTGCGCGGGCGGAAGGTAGAAGTCGTCGACCGGTGCCGCAGCGGCAGGCACTGCGGCCAGCCCGGTGACGGTTGCCGCGCCGGCGCAGGCAACGGTGACGATGGCGGTGGCGCGCCTGAGCCGTGCGGTGACGCTGCGGCGCCATGCCGTCCCGGCTTTTCCGAGTGTCCGACGGGAGTGTGGGGTGACGGACACTCGGTGCTCCTTCTTCGGGGTTCGATCGGCACGGTTCGCCGACCAAAAAACTAGACGCATCCGACCGATAGTGTCAAAACTCACGTTCCGGCAGGAATTGTCGACCACGCCTCAACCTGCATCCCAAACTGGTACCGGGGATACCGGTCCGCCGTGCCAATGGACTCGACACACCATCCTGTAGTCAGTTGCGGCAACATCGTGACCACCTCAGACGGTGCGATGCTGGGATGACGGTTACCCATGGCCTGTGGGACGACCCCGGCAGACACATAGCCGCCAGTCTGATTCGCCAATGCCGACAGCAGTGACGACAGCAGGTTCACCTTCACGAGCTGTCCTTCACCGGTCCGATCGCGGTGACGCAGCGTATCGGTAGGCGGCACACCGTAGTCGTGAAAGGAAGTGGCCGTGCGCGGCCTCGTCGGTTTGTCGATGTTTGACCTACCTGAGCAAGCCGCTGACCTCATACTCGGCGGCGATTAGGGAGTTCTGCACCTGGGCACTCATTCGGCATGACAACTCATGAACCGGACGAGATCCGCGCCGACGATCTGCGGCGACTCCTCGACTCCGACCTCGAAGATGCAACCCTGATCCTGATCGACGGCCATCCCGAAGTGGCCTCAGCCGGTGACCAATCACGCACCGGCCTCGAGGTCATCTCCCGGCGGCAGTTCGTAGAAGGGGCCGGCACGGATTCGTTCAGCGACGACGAATTGCAGCAGCACGCTACGCAACTCACGGCCACAGTGGGCAGCCTCGGCGGCTGACACAACTACCGGCGCCGCGGTGGTGCGCGGCTCACTACCCAGGACGCCCGCCGGGTCCGGGCTCCTTACGGATCACCGAACCACAGTTGCAGAGAGGAAATCCAGGTGACAGTAGACCAGCAACCCACACTGATCGACCTCGACGACGCCGACCTGTTGCTCGAGAATCCCACCGACGACATCCGGGGGCGGAATGTGTTCGACCGCCATGGTGACGAGATCGGCCACATCGACGGACTCGTGGTCGACGAAGACGAGAAGAAGGTGCGATTCGTAAGAATCGGCTCGGGCGGCTTCCTCGGATTCGGTGAAACCAAGAGACTGATTCCGGTCGACGCGATCACCCGAATCGCCGACAACGAGGTGCACATCGATCGCACCAAGGAGCATGTCGCCGACAGTTCACCGTATGACCCGAACGTTCTGAAAACCGCCGACTTCTACAAGCACCTGTACCGCCACTACGGTTACGGGACGTTCTGGTCGCCCGGCTACGTCTACCCGTACCCGCCCATGCTTTAGTCGGCGAGCTTCCACTCTTCGGCGGGGTTTGTCCGATTACCGTCGGCGTCGTACTCGAAGAACCCTTTGCCGTCGCCGAGACCGGCCTTCCCGGCATCGACTGCCTTCTCGAGCATGTCTCCGAACTTTTGCAGGCCCTCATCCTCCTTGTTGTTGCGAATGATGTTGAGTGCGCCGTTGAAGCCCACGGTGTCGTAGAGCTCGAATGGTCCCACGGGTGACCCGGTCGCGATTCTCCACACCTTGTCGATATCGCCGGGGTTGGCGACGCCGCCGACGTACACGTACGCAGCGGCGTTGAGGAAGGGAATCAACAAGCTGTTGAGCACGTAGCCCGGAACCTCTTTACGCACCGGAATCGGCTCGAGACCGATCTCCGTGGCGAACTCGATCACGGTATCGAAGTACTTTCGATCAGTCTTGGTCGCCATCATCACTTCACCGGTGTTGTGCGACCACACGAGGTTGACGAAGTGCAATGCCAAGAACTTCTCCGGCCGCCCTGTGGCATCGGCGAAATCACTGGGACGCAGGGACGACGTGTTCGTCGTGAAGATCGTCTTCTTCGGGGCGGACTTCGCCGATCTGCGCCCACACCTCCTCCTTGAGGTCGAGGTTTTCGGGAACGGCCTCGATAACGATGTCGGCGTCGGTAACCGCCTCGTCGATGTCGATGGTTGTCTTGATGGACGCAATTGCCCGGTTGAACCGATCCTCGTCGAAGTCTGACAAATCGCGCTAGTAGTAGCCGCGCATCCACTCCCAGCGGTCCGGGAGTCTGTCGAGCAGTTCCTTGGAAATGTCGTAGGCCGAGACCGTTTTACCGTGATACGCGGCCTGCATGATGATCTGCGAACCGAGCACGCCGGTCCCGAAAACTGCGACGTTCTGAATGTCTGTCATTCTTCGCGCCTACCTTCCCTGCGCGTAGAACTTGGCTTCGTCGCCGGTGACGGTGCCGAAGGAGACGAGTGAGCGGTCGGCGAAGACGTCGGTGACGTATCCCATCGCCACCGCCCATCGGTTCACCCCGCGCGGCAGGGAGAACAGGTGGTATCCGCGGGTGACGGCCTTCGCCGGCAACCCGGACAGATGCACCCCCACCGGGTTCGCGACCGCGAACCCCGGTCCGAGATCGACAACGAGACCCAGGTTGGAATGCTTGTACGGTTTCGCGGTTCCGGTGCCGACACTGGCAAGCACGTTGCGGGCGAGGGCTTTTCCTTGTCGAATCGCATGCTGCGCGGTCGGCGGGGTCACCGAGCCGGGTTCGGTCAGATCGGGAACCGCGGCGGCGTCACCGGCGGCGAAGACATCAGGGTGCCCATCGACCGCAAGATCGGTGCCCACCTTCAGACGCCCCTTCTCGGTGGGCAATCCCAACGTGGCGATCAAGGGGTTTGCCGTGACCCCGGCGGCCCACACCACAGTCCGCGTCGGCACCCTCGTCCCGTCGGTGAGCACGACATGATCGGCCGATACCGACTCGAGGCTCGTCTCCAGCCGCACGTCGATCCCTCGCTCCCGGAGCACGTCGAGCACTTTGTGGCTGAGCTTGTCGCCCACTTCCGGCATCACTTGCTTCGCAACATCGAGGAGTACGAAACGCACCGACGAGGGATCGAAGTGGCGCTTCTCGGCGACCTCGTCGGCCAGCGCACGCATCTGGGAGACCAGTTCGGTTCCTGCATAGGACGCCCCGACGATCACGACCGTACGGTGCTGCTCGGCCAGAGCGGAGTCTTCCGTCTGGGAGGCGAGCTCGAGTTCGCGGAGGAGCTGATCTCGCAGGTACAAGGCTTCGGTCGTGGACTTGAGACCGAGAGCGTGTTCCCGCAGCCCGGGGATATCGAACAGCCGGGTGACCGAACCAGGTGTGAGCACCAGCCGGTCCCACGGCACGACCGCCGTCTCGCCACCTCGGCCGACGTACTGGACCTGCTTGCCGTCGAGATCTACCGATTCCACCCGCCCGGCGATCACATCCACTCCCGGCAAGGTCTGGTTCAGCGGCACCGCCACGAACCGCGGATCCAACAGCCCACCGGCCACTTCGGGTAGCAACGGTGTGTACAGCATGAAGTCGTCGGCAGACACCAGCGTGACCGCCACATTCGTGTTCGACTTCTTGGCCTTGCGGGTGATCTGCTCAGCCGCCTCGAATCCAGCGAAACCAGCGCCGACGATCACGACACGCACTGCATTGCTCAAAGAATCTGTGGTCATTGCTCTCCTCTTGCCGCTCTCCCTACCGGTGAGCATTCGACTCGAGTCACGTCCCCATCCATCGGTGGCGTTCCCGCCCCCGGGTAACCGCGATCGGCGTTCTGTAAACAGCCGGCCTCGGTGGAGACGAAGACACGTGCGCGGCCGACGAATCCAGACACTCGTCGGCCGCGCACGGGGCGCAGCCCCTCAGGCTTCGAGCTTGTAGCCCAACCCGCGCACTGTGACGAGGTGTTCCGGCTTGGCCGGATCGGATTCGATCTTGGAGCGCAACCGTTTGACGTGCACGTCGAGGGTCTTGGTGTCTCCCACGTAGTCCGCGCCCCAGACCCGGTCGATGAGCTGGCCGCGGGTGAGCACGCGTCCGGAGTTGCGCAGAAGGTATTCGAGCAGGTCGAACTCCTTGAGCGGCAACGTGACCGACTCCCCTCCAACCTGTACGACATGGCGTTCCACGTCCATCCGCACCGGGCCGGCTTCGAGGATTCCGTCGACGCCGACGCCGTCGAGGTCCGCATCCATCCCCCGCCGCAGGACCGCGCGAATGCGTGCGATCAGCTCACGCGCCGAGTACGGCTTGGTGACGTAGTCGTCCGCACCGAGTTCGAGTCCGACGACCTTGTCGATCTCACTGTCGCGCGCGGTCACCATGATCACGGGCACGCCGGATCGGCTGCGCAACTGCTTGCACACGTCCGTTCCACTCATGCCGGGCAGCATGAGGTCGAGCAGGACGATGTCTGCGCCGGAACGGTCGAACTCGGCAAGTGCGGACGGTCCGTCGCCGACCACCGTCGCCTCGAAACCTTCCTTGCGCAGTAGAAACGCCAGCGGGTCGGCCAACGATTCTTCGTCCTCCACGATCAGCACACTTGTCATCGTTTGGCCTCCATGCCAGTTTCTCGCTTCCCGATGGCCCGGACACCGCGGGTGTCGGTGCCTGCCTTCTCGACGTGTGCGGGAATCCGCAGCGTGAACGTCGAACCCGTTCCGGGTTTACTCCACAGATCGATCGATCCGTTGTGGTTTGCCGCGACATGCTTGACGATCGCGAGACCGAGGCCGGTGCCACCGGTTGCTCGTGATCGTGCTTTGTCGACGCGGAAGAATCTCTCGAACACCCGCTGTTGGTCCGCCTTGGCGATGCCCTCACCGCGGTCGGTGACGGCGATCGCCACGTCCCCGTCGCGGATCGATCGGCTGATCGACACGGGCGAGCCCTTGGGCGAGTACGCGATGGCGTTCTGGATCAGATTGGACAGCGCGGTGGTGAGGAGCGTGCGGTCGCCGAGCACCTCGTATCCGCTGGGGTGGTCGGTGGTGATGGTGATGTCGGCCGCCTCCGCGGTCACGCGGCAGCGCAGCAGCGCCTCCGAGACGACATCGTCGACCTGCACGACGTCGAGGTCGGGCAACTTCTCCGCACCCTGCAACCTCGACAGTGCGATCAGTTCGGTGACCATGCGCCCCAGTCGCACCGACTCGCTTTGCAGGCGTTCGCCGAAGTGGCGCACCGACTCGGGGTCGTCCGCCGATTCCATGAGGGCTTCCGCGAGCAACCCCATCGCTCCGACGGGAGTTTTCAACTCGTGACTGACGTTGGCGACGAAGTCGCGGCGCGTGGCTTCCATCCGCACCTGCTCGGAATCGTCGTCGGCAAAGAGCACCACGAAGTTGCGGTCCTCTTTGCTGAGCAGCCGCGCGGTCACGCGAACGGCGATGTTCTCGCGGCCCCGCTGCGGAGTCTTGCTGGTGAGGTCCAGTTCCTCCGGATTGCCGGTCTCGAGGACCCGCTGCGCGGCCACCCACGCACGGTCCTCGATCAACCGATGACGTACCAGCCCCAACTGCTCGGCACGAGGATTGGCGAGCACCACGTCGTGATGCTGGTCGACGACCGCGATGCCGCTCTCCGAGGCGAGGATGATGAGGTCGAGAACCTGCGACATCGTGAGCCCGGTCTGATCCTGGCGACGCTGTTCGTTTCGGGTGGCGATCCGAGGGACCAGCACCCCACCGACCAGGAAGGCCGCGAAGCCGACCATGGCGGCGATCAGGACTGCCTGAGCAACACTCACGCTTGAATCGTACGTAGACGAAACCCGTGGACTAAGCAGGGTTGGCCTATTTCCGCACAGGTCACACTCGGGCAGTGCAGTGTTGGAAGCTCGTTCACCTGGTGTTTGCCGGGGCCGCCCGGCCGAGAGGACACGGGCGGCCTGGGCAACTTACCTTCCGCCCTGGTTGGCGACGGCGGCCGCACCGGCGGCGGCAGCCTCGGGATCGAGGTAGGTGCCACCCGGGTTCAGCGGCTCGAGGTTCTCGTCGAGGTCGTAGCGAAGCGGAATGCCAGTGGGAATGTTGAGACCGGCGATCTCCTCGTCGGAGATTCCGTCGAGGTGCTTGACGAGCGCGCGCAACGAATTGCCGTGCGCGGCGACCAGCACGGTCTTGCCCGCGAGGAGTTCCTTCGAGATGGTCTCTTCCCAGTACGGAACGAGACGCTTCACAACATCGAGGAGGCACTCGGTGAGCGGAACCTCGTCGAGGTTCGCGTACCGCGGATCGGCGTCCTGGCTGTAGTCGCTGCCGGCCTCGATGGGCGGCGGCGGGGTGTCGTAGCTACGACGCCACAGCATGAACTGATCCTCGCCGTACTGCTCCTTGGTCTGCGCCTTGTTCTTGCCCTGCAGGGCGCCGTAGTGACGTTCGTTGAGACGCCAGTCGCGGACGACCGGGATCCAGTGGCGGTCAGCGGCATCGAGCGCGATGTTCGCGGTGCTGATCGCACGCCGCAGCAGCGAGGTGTAAAGGACGTCGGGCAGCAGTTCGTGTTCGACGAGCAGTTCGCCGGCGCGCTTGCCCTCGGCGACGCCCTTGTCGGTGAGGTGGACATCCACCCAGCCGGTGAACAGATTCAACGCATTCCATTCGCTCTCGCCGTGGCGGAGCAGCACAAGGGTTCCGGTACTCATGCGTTCATCCTGGCACGAATACCGGAACCCTCGGGAACCGACTGCTACGTCAGGCGGTCTCGCCCGCGCGCAGGTCCTTTCGCAGAATCTTGCCTGCCGCGGACTTCGGCACGGTATCGATGAACTGCACCTTGCGAACCTTCTTGTGCGGCGACACCCGCTCGGCCACGAAGGCCATGATGTCGTCCTCGGTCAGGTCCGCACCTTCCTGCCGCACGACGAACGCCTTCGGCACTTCTTCGCCGTCCTCGTCGCGTACTCCGATGACTGCGGCGTCGGCGATCTGGGGATGCGTAAGCAGCAGAGCCTCGAGCTCGGCCGGCGGCACCTGGTAGCCCTTGTACTTGATGAGTTCCTTGAGTCGGTCGACGATCGTGACCACACCGCCGGCGTCCACGACCGCGATGTCACCGGTGCGCAGGTAGCCGTCCGAGTTGAGGGTCTCGGCGGTGGCCTGCTCGTTTCCGAGGTAGCCGACCATCACGTTCGGGCCCTTGCACCACAGCTCGCCCGGTTCGCTGACGCCTTCGGCGGGAATCTCGATCTCCTGCTCGGTGGCAGGATCGACCAGCTTGCACTCCATGTTGGCGATGGTGAAGCCGACCGAATCGAGAGCGATGTCGTCCCGTCCGAACGGAATGGCGTGACTGACCGGGCTCATCTCGCTCATGCCGTAGCCCTGCAGCACACGGCAATCGAGGCGGCGTGCGACGGCTCCACCCAACTCCGCGTCGAGCGGTGCCGCGCCGGAGAAGATGGTGTGAATGCTCGACATGTCGTACTGGTCGACGAGGGGGTGCTTCGCGAGGGCCACCGCCACGGGCGGCGCGATGAACACGTACGTGCACTTCTTCTCGGCGACGTTGCCGAGGAACTCGACCAGATCGAACTTCGGCATGGTCACCAGCGTCGCCCGATTGGCCAGTGCCGCGTTGAGCAGCACCGTCATCCCGTAGATGTGGAAGAACGGCAGCACGGCAAGGAGGTTGTCGTCCGAGGTGATGCCCATGCGCGGGTTGATCTGGCACACGTTGGCAACGAGGTTCCGATGGGTGAGCATGACGCCCTTCGGGCGTCCCGTGGTTCCGGACGAGTACGGCAGCACCCCAAGGTGCGTGGCGGGATCGATGGACACGTCCGGCGCCGGAGCACCCTGTTCGAGGAGGTCCTTCAACGAGGGGCGGCCTTCGGCACCGTCGAGAACCACGACGTTCTCAGTGGCGATGCCGACCTTGGCCGCAGCATCCTTCGCCTGCTGCAGAAGCGGCGAGACGGTGAAGATGAACTTGGCCTTCGAATCGGTGAGCTGCTTGGCGATGTCCTCTGCGGTGTAGAGCGCGTTGATCGTGGTGGCCGTGGCACCTGCCCGCAGAATTCCGTGGAACACGGAACCGAACGCCGGCGAGTTGGGCGCGTGCAGAGCCACGACGTCACCGACCTCGACCCCGCGCGCGGCGAGCGCGCCGGCCACACCGTCGATCTGCGCGATCAGCGCGCGGTAGCTGGTCTCGGCTCCGGAACCGCCGTCGACGAAAGCGATCTTGGCCAGATCGGAATCCTCGATCTTCCCGAACAGGAACTCGTAGACGCTCAGGTTGGGGATCTCGACGTCCGGGTAGGGACTCTTGAAGCTCACGGGGCTGCTCCTGGGTGGTGCGGCGGCAACGGCGAACACTTGTATGTGACAGTAGGTAACGTACATTACTCTGTGACTGCCACCACAAGATGTCGAAACTCTACCGGTACTCACGCCGTTCACCAGAAGCTCGCTCCCTGATCCACCCGAACGGAAACACGAAAGCGCCCCGGTCGCGCAGCAACCGGGGCATCACCTTCGGACGTTCAGTCGGTTTCCACGATCTCGGTTTCTGCGGCATTCTTCTCGACCGATGCGATCCCGTTCTTCGCTCCCAACGTTCGCTGTGGATCGAATGCATGCACCACACTGCAACCAGGGTCACACCTCAGGTGTGGAACCTTGCGGAGTCTCCGACTGATTCGACCTAGTCCTCGATCAGGTGCTCGAAGGGCTTCAGGTTCGCAAGGGATTCACCGCGCGAGACTCGCCACTCCCATTCACGCTTGATCGAGCCGGCGAACCCCAGTTCGAGGATGGTGTTGAAATCACCGTCGGCGGCCTCGAGGATCTGACCGAGCACCCTGTCCAGTTCGTCACCCGTCACCGAGTGCTCCGACATCCTGCCCACGAGATAGATGTCGCCGATCTTGTCGATCGTGTACGCCACCCCGTACAGCCGACGGTTACGGCGCAACAGGTACTTGTAGACGCCCTCGAAGTTCTCGTCGGCCTTGCGGCACACGAATGCTTCGATTCGCACACCATGGTTGCCGACGGTTAGCAGGGTGGTGGTCTCGAGCTTGTTCTCGCCGGGAAGTTGTACGACGAAATGTGCCGAATCCTTTCGCGTGAACTCGAGTTCACGCTCCTTCAGGGCCGCCTCGATCGTGGCTCCGACGTCAACATTTACCTCACTCATGCACGCACTCCTGTCGACCTGCGCAGCTTCCAGCGCCCTCGTCCCCGGCGCTGACCGAACTCGGTGCCCGGCAGGTTTCCGTTGTTGTAGTTGATCGTGGCCTTGCGATAACTCTCGAGGAGGCCGTCCGCCGTGTGCTCCCACGAGAAGTTCGCAGCGTGCAGCGGTGCCTGCCGCGCCATCTCTGCGAGCCTCGCCGGCCTCTCCACAAGCGACCCGAGTGCCGAAGACCAGTCGTCGATGCGATGACCGTCCACGAGCAATCCCGTCGTGCCTCCCTGCACCGCCACTCCGAGCCCACCGACGTTCGCCGCGAGCACCGGCGTGCCACACGCCTGAGCCTCGACGGCGACCAGACCGAACGATTCCGAATAGCTCGGAACCGCCACGAGATCCGAGGCGCGGTACACATCCGCAAGGTGCTCCGGGGCCTGCGGCGGAAGGAACGTCACCCGCGAGGAGATACCGAGACTCGCAGCGAGGTCGATGAGCACGTCCGGTCGGGCGAGTCCAGTTCCGGACGGGCCACCGACCACGAGGATCCGCAACGGCAGCTCGGGCTTGCGGGCAAGGAGGTCGGCGGCCGCTCGCAACAGCACATCGGGTGCCTTCAGTGGCTGGATGCGGCCGACGAACGTCACCACGGTTTCGTGCGGGTCGAGACCGAGCTTCGCCCGGGCGGCGGCGCGGTCGCCAGGCCGGTATCGGGTCAGGTCCGCTCCGGGTGCCACGACGTCCACCCGGCCGGGGTCGGCGCCGTAGAGCTGGACGAGATGGTCCGCCTCGTCGGATGTGTTGGCGACCAGCCGGTCCGCCTCCGACACGACCTGCTGTTCACCGATCTGCCGCGCCGCGGGCTCCGGGGTGTCGCCCTCGGCGAGAGACCGGTTCTTCACGGCCGCCAGCGTGTGCGCAGTGTGCACGAGTGGCACTCCCCAGCGGTCGCGGGCGAGCCAGCCCACCTGCCCGGACAACCAGTAGTGCGAGTGCACGAGGTCGTAGTAGCCGGGTTCGTGCCGTGCTTCCTCGCGCAGCACCCCCGCCACGAACGCACACAGCTGCGTCGGCAGATCGTGCTTGTCCAGGCCTTCGAACGGGCCCGCGACGACGTTGCGAACCAGCACGCCGGGGGCCGCCTGCTGCACCGGAACATCGGACGACGAGGTGGCACGGGTGAAGATCTCGACCTCCACCCCACGCTGGGCCATCTGGATGGCGCTCTGCAGAACGTAGACGTTCATACCGCCTGCGTCCCCGGTACCCGGTTGCGCCAGGGGCGACGTGTGGACCGAGAGGACGGCCACCCTGCGCGGGTGCGAGTTGTGCATGGGTGTCACCACTCCATACTGCCCCTTCGTTTCGAGTGCACCTCAACCGAGGCTGTCGACGAACCCGCAGAGGTCCCCGACGAAGCGGTCCGGGTCCGCGACGAACGGCCCGTGGTCGGTGCCCTCCCAGAAGGACGTCCGGGACTTCGGTATCAATTCTGCAGCATGACGTCCGGCCGAAACGTCGACGACGGTGTCTTCTTCGCCGTGCAGCACGAGTGCGGGGATGTCGAGCGATCGCAGCAAGTCGTCGTGGCCGACCGCCCGGTCGAAGAGAGCAGCACGTACCCGCGGCGGCGTGGACAAACTGGCGCCGAACAACGCCTGCGACTGCGCACCCTTGCCGTCGACGGGACCGGTGAGTGCGGTTCCGAATGCGCCGAGAGCCTTGATCGCGGTTCTGGGATTTTCGGACATCGCGTCGGGGATTGCGGCACGCATGGCCGGTCCGACCTTGCCGCCCTTCTCTCCCCGCCCGATGCTGGTGATCGCGCCGACCAGAACGATGCCGTCGACGGCACCCGTGCCGTGGGCGTCGAGATAGTCTGCGATGACGAGGCCGCCATACGACCAACCGAGCAGCACCGCACCGCTCTCGATTCCTTCGGCGGCGAGAACGGCACGCACGTCGCCCGCCCAGTTCTCGGAACTGTCGTAACCATCTTCGGGTGCACCGGAGAACCCGTGCCCGCGCAGGTCCACCGCGATCACCCGGTAGTGCCCGGCCAGATCGGCGAGCACCTTCTCACCCCAGCACTTCGACGACTGCGCCCAGCCGTGCAGGAGGACGAGCGGGCGGGCACCCGTGTCGCCGTCGGCCAAGTAGACGATGGAGGTTCCGTCGATGCCGACGGTTTCACGAATTGCCATGGCGTCACGATAGGCGCCGGCCCCGGCGCCCGACTGGGTCGGCTCGGCGTGGCAGCATTGCGGGATGAGTGTGCTGGTGTGCTTCCACGCCCATCCCGACGACGAGGTGTTCACGACGGGCGGGGTGATGCGGCAAGCGTCCGATGCCGGGCACCGCGTCGTGGTCGTCACCGCCACCGACGGCGCGCTCGGGGAGGTCCCGGACGGCCTGTTGGCGGAGGGCGAGACGTTGGCTGCGCGCCGCAAGCGCGAACTCGAGGCGTCTACGACTGCACTGGGTGCTCACCGGCTCGTGCAGTTGCACTACGCGGACTCCGGTATGGCGGGCGACCCGGCCAATCGCAATCCCGACGCGTTCTGCAATGCCGACGTGGACGAGGCCGCGCAGCATTTGGCGAGAGTCCTGACCGAGGAGTCCGCGGACGTCGTCACGATCTATGACCCCAACGGCGGATACGGCCATCCCGATCATGTTCAGGTGCATCACGTGGGTGTGCGGGCCGCCGAGTTGGCGGGAGTCGAGCACGTCTACGAGGCAGCGGTCAGCCGCGATCACGTCAAACGACTCTTGGCGCTCAACCCCGAATGGTCCCCGGATTCCACTCCCCCCGATCTCGACAATTTCGGGCTGCCGGATTCGCAGATCACCACGGTCGTGGACGTCCGGGAGTCCATGTCGGCGAAACGTCGGGCCATGCACGCGCATGCCACCCAGATCGGCGACTTCGGACCGTTCCTGCAGATGCCGGAGGAGCAGTTGCAGGCGATGTTCGGCCAGGAGTGGTTCCGTCGGCGCGGTGGCGACGCGGGCCTGAGCGAAACCGCGCTCCCCCTGTGACCTACCGAATTAGGTAAACCTAATCTACTGTGGCGTCATGGGTGAAACGGTGTCGTTGGGTGACGTACAGGAAACACTGATGATTCCGCTGTACGGGCGGGCGCTGGACGCCCGAAAGTCCCGCAGCATCCTCGGCGACGAACGAGCCGCCGAGCTCGTGGACGCGATCGATTACGACTTCGAGAAGTTCCGCGGACCGTCGTTGGGCGGATCCGTTCTCCGAGCGTCGATCTTCGACGAATACGTGCGCGAGTTCCTCGGAAAGCACCCGGACGGCACGGTCGCCGACCTCGGCTGTGGCCTGTCCACCCGTTTCGATCGACTGGACAACGGCCGCGTGCGATGGTTCGACCTCGATGTCGAGGACACGATGTCGTTGCGTCGCAAGTTCTTCACCGACCGGGACCGCTACACGATGATCCCCGGGTCGATCTTCGACACCGACTGGTACCAACAGATATGCGAGCGTTCGGGGCCGATGTTCCTGCTGAGCGAGGCAGTTCTGCTGTACTTCCCTGCAGAGCAGGTGCACGCGGTACTGCGACGCTTCGCGGAAACCCTTCCGGGTGCCGGCCTGGCGCTGGACACCGGAGGGCCGGCGATGATGAACACCCAGGATCGCAATCCGGTTTTCAAGGCCCTGCCGACGCGAATGCAATGGACGTGCAAAGACCCTGCGACTCTCGAGCAGTTCGGTCTTCGACTGCGCGAGTCGCGCACCTTCGCACACCCTCAACCTTCGGTGGCGCGCACCTGGCCCTGGCGATACCGCTGCCTGTTACGGGCATTCGAGTGGGCACCGCCCATCACCACCTACAAGCTCAACCTCTTCGAATCCGAGTCGGGATGAGGTGCGCCCCACCGGCCACGAGGCCCAGTGCACCCGACACCAGTAACACCAGGCCTGCGCCCGCTCCGGTGACGGTGACCGGCGGAACCGAGGTGGCGAGCCCGAGGAACAGGGCCACCGCGGCCACCACCAATACGATGCCGACTACCTTCAGAGGTTCGGCACCGAAGACACCGGCAAGCGGCACGAAGTGAACACCCACCACCGCACACACCCACACCGAAATCCAGTCAGCTGCGCCTGTTGCCCCGAGAATCAGCGCACCGACCGCGATGAGTCCGAACTCGACCGCGACGATCGTCCAGTACTTGCGGCGCACAGCCGGATCGGCCATCGGCGCATGGCCTGCGGGACCGCGAACGGCCAGCACGATTCCCCCGACGGCCACGACCGCCAGCCGATTGCTCACCGTTCATGCGCTCAACGTAGTTCGTCAACCCGGCGCACGTCGGCAACTCGCAGCTAGCATCCGAGTATGGACCTCGATGCGATTCTCGCGACCATGCCGTTCGCCGTCCAGGTCGGCGTCGAATTGGATTCGGCAACACCCGACGAGGTGGTGGGTCACCTCGAGTGGAGTCGGGATCGAACCACCCTGGACGGTGCGATGCACGGTGGCGCCGTGATGACGCTGGCGGACAGCGTGGGCGCGGTGTGCGCTTTCCTCAATCTGCCCGAAGGTGCGTCGACGTCGACGGTCAGTTCGAGCACCGTGTTCACCCGTGGTCTACGCGAAGGCGCCCTGACCGCCCGCGCCACCCCACTGCATTCCGGACGCAGCACCGTCTCGGTCGTCACCGAACTTCGCGACGACGCAAGCAAACTCGTCGCGCAGGTCACCCAGACACAGGCGGTACTGACCCCGAAGTAGCCCGCCCTACGCGGTGGCCCGCCGCATTGCGCCCGCCGGGTCCGAGTACAGCGAACTGAGGGACACCACTGTGGAGGCGTACTCCTGCACCCGGTTACCGAAGCCGGTTATTCGAATGTCCTTGCGCTCCAAGGACGAAGTGTTCGCAAATGCTTCCGCGACGTGCGGAACACCGGCCGGGTACTCGGTGAATGCCTGTCCCCCGAGTATCACTCGGTCCGGGTTGAACAGGTCGCGCAGCATGGCGACGGTTCGACCGAGCACTCGACCACGTTCGACGAGAAGCTCGTGTGCCGGAGCGCTGCCGGATGCTGCCGCCTTGTACAGCGCCGACATGGCGGGACGCTCGTCGGTGTCGGTGACGATGCCCGCGTCGAGCGCGGCGTCGATCAACGCGCGGTCGCTCACGGTCGCTTCCAAGCACCCGGTCGAGCCGCACGAGCACACCGCAGACGAGCCGGTGGGTAGGTGGGCGATTGAGCCCGGACCGTTGGACGGGGTGTGTACCCGTCCGTCGATTGTGATTGCGATACCTGCGGTTTCGCGGGCATACACGTAGAGGCTCGTCGCGTTGTCAGGGCCCGCGTCGGGGCGGTCGGGGCTGAGCAGCAGTTCGGAAGCGGCCATCGCTTCCACGTGCGCTGCCACGGACACCGGCAGCCCGAGACCCGCACCGATGATGGCGCCGACCTGCGCGTCAGCCCACCCGAGACGGGGGTGATCGACCAATCCGGACTGTGGGTCGACACGGCCACCGAGCGCGACACCCGCCCACAGGGGGCGACGCCGGTGCCACCGAGAAGCGAAAGCACGAGCGCTGCGGGCGATGGCCTGAAGAGCATCCGCCGACCGACCGCGAGGAGTGGGCACCTCCACGGCCCCCAGCACCTTCCCGCGCAGGTCACTGGCGATGATGCTGGTCACGACGGCGCCGATGTGAATTCCGACGGTCAGATACGGCTCGTGGTCGATCTCGAACGGAACCCGCGGGCGTCCTATCGCACCGGAAGCGGTGAGATCTCCACGCTCGCGCAGGAGACCGAGGTCGAGGAGCGCCGACACCTGCCGATTGACGGTCGCGATACTCAGTCCGGTCGCCTTGGCAGCCACGTCCCGGGAGATTGGTCCCCGCGAGCGAGCCACCCGGAGTACGCCCGCGGCGGGGCCTTCCGCGATTCTGAGGTCGGGGGCGACGATGCCGACGCGGGGACGCACCGCAGCGGGACGCCCGACAGGTCGGTGGGCGGGAGAAAGGGTCGTTACAGACACGAAGCAGTCCTTGCAGGTAGGCGGCACGAACAATGCCGATTGCATGAGAGAAGAAATCGCGCCAACGTCACCGAATCGCCTGCAGAGCGCAGGAAGAATCGGGCGATACGTGGCAGCGTTTGCTAGCTACAGATGCTGCGACAGGAACAACACAGTTCCCGCGCCAACGGCAGTCGCGAACCCAACGCGGCAGTCACATACGTGACCCGCGGAGCGGACGACCGGCCTGAGGACATGGATTCAAAATAGCAGCTTCACGCGCAGCCACCAATTACAGGCGCACCGGACGCCTTGTGATCAGGCTGACCGAAATCCTTCTGTTCGAACCGTTTCCGATGGTCTCGTGGATGTAGTCAACACATCACCTTCTGCCGAAAGGTCCACGATGTCCATCGATTTCGCCCCCGAGGTCAAGGCCGCACCCACCGCGTCGGTCGTCAAACTCGGCGCCCACATCGGCGCCCGTATCGACGGCGTACGCCTCGGTGGCGACCTCGATCCCGCGACCGTCTCGCTGATCCGACAGGCTCTTCTCGAGCACAAGGTCGTCTTCTTCCGTGGCCAGGAGCACCTCACCGACGATTCGCAGTACGAGTTCGCTCAGCTCCTCGGGTCGCCGACGACCGCCCATCCCACAGTGAAGTCTCACGGCGAGCGGATCCTGCCCATCGATTCCGACCTGGGCAAGGCCAACAGCTGGCACACCGACGTGACGTTCGTCGACCGGATACCGAAGGCGTCCATCCTGCGCGCCATCGAACTCCCTGCCTACGGCGGCAGCACCACCTGGGCATCCGGCGTCGCCGCGTACGCGAAGCTGCCCGAACCGCTGAAGGCGCTGGCTGAGAACTTGTGGGCACTGCACACCAACCAGTACGACTACGCGGCAACCAGTGCGGAACGCCTCTCCAACGAGCAGACGGCCGCCTACCGCGAGGAATTCCGGTCCACCAATTTCGAGACCGAACACCCGGTGGTCCGAGTGCACCCGGAGACCGGCGAGCGAACCCTGCTGCTCGGCCACTTCGTGAAGAGCTTCGTCGGTCTGAGCACGAGCCAGTCGCAGGCACTGTTCAAGGTGTTGCAGGACCACGCCATCTCGCTGGAATTCACGACCAGGTGGAACTGGGAGGAGGGCGACGTCGCGATCTGGGACAACCGTGCCACCCAGCACTACGCGATCGCCGACTACGACGATCAGTACCGACGGCTCAACCGCATCACGTTGGCCGGGGACGTGCCCATCAACATCCATGGTGCGAGGTCTCGTTCGATCGTCGGTGACGCCACCGAATACTCCGTCATCGACGACATCTCCCCCGTGAGTGGTTAACGAGTCTCTGGACTCGCAGACCACTCACGGGCGCGGAGCGCCTCTAGGATCGGAATCATGACCAGCTCACAGGAATCCCGCACTGCGGTTGTCACCGGCGCCAGCTCCGGCATCGGCGAGGCCACCGCTCGCACCCTTGCCGCCCAGGGCTATCACGTGGTCCTGGGCGCACGCAGGATCGATCGTCTGCAGAAGATCGCGGACGAGATCGGCGGCACCGCACTCGAACTCGATGTGACCGACGAGGATTCAGTCGAGGCGTTCGCCTCGGTCCTGCCGCGGGTCGACGTGCTGGTGAACAACGCGGGCGGTGCGAAAGGGTTGGCAACGGTCCTCGATGCCGACCTCGACGACTGGCGCTGGATGTGGGAGACCAACGTGCTCGGCACTCTCCGGGTCACGAAGGCACTTCTCCCCAAGCTGATCGAGTCCGGTGACGGACTGGTCGTGACGATCACCTCGGTGGCTGCATTCTCCGCGTACGACAACGGCTCCGGCTACACGTCCGCCAAGCACGCACAGGCAGTGCTGCACCGCACCCTGCGCGGCGAGCTCCTAGGCAAGCCGGTGCGACTCACCGAGGTTGCGCCGGGCGCGGTCGAGACGGAGTTCTCGCTCGTCCGGTTCGACGGCGACCAGGAACGCGCCGACAAGGTCTACGAGGGCATCACGCCCCTCGTCGCCGAGGACGTCGCCGAGATCATCGGTTTCGTCGCGTCCAGGCCTGCCCACGTGAACCTGGACCAGATCATCGTCAAACCGCGGGATCAGGCCGAGGCCGGCCGCTTCCATCGCACGACGAACCAGGCGAGCACGAACTAGGCGAGCGCAGACATCGACTGCCAGGTGGGCCAGTCGACGGCCCAGTCGTAGATGTCACCGTCTGCTGCCGAGAGGTCGATGGACGTCCCGGTCACCTCGACCGGGTCGCCGTACATGGCGATCCCGAAGTACTGCTGCGCGTCTTCGAGCGACAGGTTGATGCAGCCGTTGGTGACGTTCGAGGCACCCTGCACGCCGAGGGTCTCCGGATTCGCGTGGATGAATTCACCGTTGTTGGAAATTCGGACGGCGAACCGTTCGCGGACGTTCTCGTAGAACGGCGGGTTCGACATGAGGAAGTCCTCGAACTTCTCGGTCACCATGTGGATTCCACTCCGCGTGACGTTGCGGGCCTCGTTGCCTTCGCCGTAGCTCACCGGGATGTCCATGACGGTCTCACCGTCGCGTTCGACCTGCATTCGGTGACTGGGCGCGTTCGCCTTCACGATCTGGCTACGTCCGATGTTGAAATTCAGCGTCAGGTCTTCCCCGCCGTACACGCCTCCACCGAGGTCGAGACCGTACAGCTTCGCGTCGAGGTTCACGTTGGTTCCGGGCGCCCAGTAGTTCTCGGGGCGCCAGTGGGCGCGCGATCCGTTGTCGTCTGGCAGCCAGGCCCACGAGCCGGGGGTCGGCGGATTCGTCGTGACGACCATGGCTTTCTCGGCGGCCGCCTTGTCCTCGACCGTCCCGTCGAACTGGACGATGATGGGGGCCGCGATGCCCACTTCCTGACCGTCACCGATGTTGAGGTTCGCGGACCGGGTTTCCTCCGGCGCGAGGGTGGTGAAGTCGCCCTCCACGGCGACCGGTTTGCCGTCGGTGCCGGTGGCGGTGCCGTGCCAGGTGTAGGTGACGCCGTAGCCGAGTGGCTCGCCGACCGTGAAGGTCGTGCGGTCCGGCGACAGTTCACCCTTGACCGGGGTGCCGGCACCGTTCACCAGCGAGATGTCCGTGAAGGTGCCTTGGGACGCGGTGGCGGTGATCGGGGCGATCGGGCTCACGTCCTGCGCGCCGGATTCCGGGTCGGTCGTCACCGAAACCACGGGTTCGTCCGGTGCCGACGAGGACAAGCCCGATTCACCCGAACATCCGACGATCATCATGACGACCGCGATCAAGGCAGTGACCAGCACGATCACCCGCGATCGACGATTCCGTTCAGCCAGCGCATACACAGCCAACACGTTACCTGTGCTGACGATCGCCTCGAATCGAACAGTTGACCGTTACCGGTTCCGGTTCGAGTCGAACACCGAACGTGGATTCGACACCGTCGCGCACGGTACGTGCCAGTGTCAGCAACTCCTCAGTTGTCGCGGCGCCGCGGTTGGTGAGCGCGAGGGTGTGCTTGGTGGACAGCCGGGCCGATGCCATCTCGTCCGGGTACCCCTTCGCAAATCCGGCGCGCTCGATGAGCCAGCCGGCGGACAGTTTACTGCCGCCCTCCGCCGGATAACGTGGCACGCTCACGTCACCGAGTTTCGACTCGATCGCCGCGAACACAGCGGGTAGCGCCTCGTCGGAGACGACGGGATTCGTGAAGAAGGAGCCGGCACTCCAGGTGTCGTGGTCGTCGGGGTCGAGCACCATTCCTTTTCCGCGCCGCAGCTCCAACACGGCCTTTCGGACCTGGGCGGACGGGACGCGTTCACCTTCCTCGGCCCCGACCGCCGCGGCCAGTTCCTTGTAGCGAAGCGGTGCGCTGAGACCGTCGGCGGACACTGCGAGTTCCGCAGCGAGGACCAAGGCGTCCGAAGAGTGCTTCAGCACGCTCGTGCGGTAGCCGAGACCCAGTTCCGTCGGCTCCACCCAGCGCACCTCACCGGTGCGCCGATCGAGGAGTTGCACACGCTTGATCATGGTGCCGACTTCGACCCCGTACGCCCCCACGTTCTGCACCGGGGTCGCCCCCGCCGAACCGGGAATACCGGACAGGCATTCGAGCCCGCCGAGTTGCGCGGCGACCGTTTCGGCCACCACCTCGTCCCACACGGTTCCCGCGTCGACTCGCACGACTTCGGACTCCAAGCTCACAGTGGTGTTGGCCACCCGCACCACGACACCGTCGAATCCGGCGTCTCCGACGATCAGGTTCGAGCCGCCGGCCAGCACGAGCGTGGGAACACGGGCCGAGTCCAGACGACGCACGACGTCGATCAGGACCTGGGTGTTCGGGCATTCGGCGACGAGCGTGGCCGGCCCACCGAGGCGCAGGGTCGTGAAACCCGCCAGAGGGAGGTTCTCGGACACGAAAGCGCCCGAATCGACGAGTTGACGGCTGATGCTCACATCCCACACAAACGCAAACGGTAACGTGCCGACCGTGAGCCGACGCATCGACCATTCTTCGACCTACCCGTTCCCCGCCGACAAGGTGCACTCCGCACTGACCTCGGAGCAGTATTGGCGTGACCGTGTCGCCGAGGTGGGCGGCGACGGTGCCACCATCGACGAGATCACTGTCGGAGACGGAACCATCGCGGTACGGATGAGGCAGGCCATCGCCGCCGAGCACCTGCCCAGCATCGTCACGAAGGTGCGGCCGGGCGATCTCGTCATCAAGCGGTCCGAGACCTGGGCCGGCCTCAACGACGACACCGCCACGGGAACCTTCTCGGCGTCCGTCGACGGAGCACCCGCCAAGATCAGCGGGACGAAGCGGCTGACGGGCGCCGGTGCGGATTCGGTGGTGGAGTTCGAGGGCGAGACCACCGTGAAGATTCCGATCGTGGGTGGCAAGATCGAATCCGCGATCGCCGACCAGATTCTGCACCTGATCGACAAGGAACGCGAGTTCACGCAGAGCTGGTTGGGCCGCTGACGACCTGCGTCTCTTCGTGGTGAGGCCCCGAACCGGTAACCTTGCCGGTCATGGCCCGCCGCATCGACTACTCAGCCCGCTACAAGTACACCGCCGAACAGGTGTACAGCGCGTTCACCAACCGTGATTACTGGGATGCGCGGATCGAAGAGATGCGCAAGTATTCCGAGAACCACATCGAATCATTCGACGTCTCCGACTCTGGTATCGAGATCGTGCTGCATCACATTCTTCCGCGCTCCGAGCTGCCCGAGATCGCGCAGACGGTGATGAAGAAGGACATGGTCATCACCCGCAAGGAGAGCTTCTCGGAGTTCGGTGAGCCGACCACCGCCAAGTACGAGGCCTCGATCCCGGCCGGCCCCGGCAGCCTGACCGGCACCATGCAGTTGTTCTCGACCGACACCGGCTGCACGTTCCGGACGTCTTCCGAGGCCAAGGTGTATCTGCCGTTCATCGGCGGCAAGCTCGAGCAACTCATGCTCGTGAACCTCATCGACCTGTTCCGCGCCGAGGCCGAGATCACCGAGAAGTGGCTCGCCGAGCAGCATTGAGCGCGCCGGACCCGATCCGATGATCGGGAAGTCGGCGAAACCTGTCGGCGTGATCACCCGTGGCACCACCGGCATCAACCGGCTTCGCAGGTGCGATCGGTGGATGGTGCACGAACCGCTGATCCAGCGCGTCTTGCAACGGGCCGCTGACCCCCTCGTCGTGGACCTCGGTTACGGCGCCAGGCCGAACACCACCTTCGAGATGGCCGATCGTCTGCGCGCGGTTCGCTCCGACCGTCGGGTAATCGGTCTCGAGATCGATCCCGGCCGGGTCGTCGAGGGCAGGGACGGGGTCGGTTTCGCTCGCGGCGGGTTCGAGATGGCAGGTTTGCGGCCCGTGCTGGTTCGCGCATTCAACGTACTGCGGCAGTACCCCGAGGAGGCGGTCGGCCCGGCGTGGGAGCGGCTGCAGTCCGCGCTCGCTCCCGGCGGCCTCGTGGTGGAGGGAACCTGCGACGAGTTGGGTCGACGGTGCACGTGGGTACTGCTGAACGCCGATCGCCCACTGTCCCTGACGTTCGCGTGGGATCCGTTCGCCTCCGAGCGGCCGTCCGACCTGGCCGAACGTTTGCCCAAGGCCTTGATTCACCGAAACGTGCCGGGTGAACGGATCCACGAGTTCCTGAACGCAGTGGATCGGGCGTGGGCAACGGCTGCGCCCCACGGCTCCTTCGGCCCCAGGGTGCGGTGGCGCGCCACACTGGAGATGCTCTGGTCGCAGGGACTTCCGGTACGGGTCCAGCGCAGGCCGCTTCGTGACTGCCTGCTGACGGTGCCGTGGGAAGTGGTGGCGCCGAACCCGACGTGACGTCAGGTGCAGGTCGCCAGCGCATGCTCGATGCGCTCGGTCACGGGCGCGGGCCGTCTGGCACATGCCTCGTGAAGTTCGTGAGCGTCGACTCTGCCGATGGCGACGCCGTCCGCGACCACCTCGTCGAGCAGCTCCTGCGAGATTCCTCCGGCCGCGAGATCGAGGGCCGTGCACTGCGGTGTCGTGATGCGGATCGGTCCGATCTGCTCGCAATCCTGGGCCCGGACGGATCGCCGGTGCAGCGCCAACTCCCGAGTCGGTGTGGGTGGGGCCATCACGGTCGAGAAGTGGATGAATCGCGGGTACAGGTGCCCGAGACCGTGCAGTTCGGCTGCGCTCTGATGCGAGACAGCGGCAGCCGTTCCGAACCAGGTGCACCACTTCGCGAACGCCTCGAGATCGGTGTGGGGAGCGCAGGCGTCCCGGAAGAGATCGCGTTCCACCCGCAACCACAAGCCACGGACGATCTGCGTTCCGAGCATCTCGGCGGTGTACCCGACCTGAATGGCCTGAGCGGCGGTGAAGTATCCGTCCTGCGATGCAGCGAGTTCCTGCAACGACTTCTCGGCACCCGAATCGCCGCGTTCGGTGTGCGGATCCGACCAACCCGTCATGACCCCAGATTACGGCGTGCATGTGTTATTCATCACATTTTCGGTGGGCGGGCGCCCGGCCGATCCGGCATTCACAGAATTTGTTCATAGTTGTCGGGGAGAATCCGAGGAATGTCAGCCCGAACGAACTCCTCATCCGGACGCAATCGCGTACTCCTGATCGTGATGCTCGTCGTAGCCGCCCTCGTCCTCGCACTGATCGCAGGCGAACTGTTCGTGCGCCATCAGGTGAAGTCGTGCATGGCGAACCAGTTCGAAAGCCAGCTCGGTTCGCAGGTCGACGTCGGGTTGAGCTGGAAGCCCGTACTGCTGCAATCGATCGACAAGGAGGTTCCGTACGTCACCATCGACAGCGACGATTCGGCATTCGGCCCGGCTCAGCAGATGGAAGTTCACGCCCGCGTCAACGACATTCGCATCGAGGAGACCCCTGAGAGCAACGGCACGATCGGCAGCTCCGAGGCCGACATCCACTGGACGACGCAGGGCATCCTCGCCACCTTGCAGGAGCAGACGTTCGGCAGCCTGATCAGCGACGTCAAGGCCGATTCCGGAGCCGGAACCCTCACGTTCGCGGTCGGCCCGGCGGGCCTCGCGGACATGACCGTGAAGCCGACCGTCGAGAACGGAACGGTGAAGGTCGAAACGGTGGGCGCGGCGATCCTCGGATTCGGGTTACCCACCGACCTCGTGGACGGGATCGTCCAGACACTGACCGACAGCCTGCAGAACTACCCCCTCGGAATGGTCCCCGAGTCGCTGACCGTCTCCGACGATGCGATCGACATCGCTCTTCGCGGTGGCGCATACACGATGCCTGCGGCCGACCCGAACCAGCCGCAGCCGCAGGAGAGCGGTTGCGGCGTGCTCGTCTGACGGAGACCGCGACTGCTCGGCGTGTCGATCCGACTCTTCTCTTCCAGCACTGCAGATTGCGTTCGGAGGCGAGTCGCATGATGTTCGCCGTCACGGGGATGTAGATCACCGACGACGCGGTTCGGTGGCGGCCTCGTGTTCTCGGGTTGCCGCCCAGGAAGCGAGGAGCTGGAGTCCGTCATGGGACGGTGAACCGGGCACAGCGGTGTAGACGTTGAGCTGCAGCCCGGGGTCGGCCGGCAGCAGGAGCGCCTCGTAGTCGAGCTCGAGGGCGCCGACGACCGGGTGGTGAAAGATCTTGGTGCCTGTCCGGTGGTAGCGCACATCGTGGGAAGCCCAGAGGCGACGAAAGTCCTCGCTGCGCGTGGACAGCTCTCCGACCAGGGCGGTGAGGTCTTTGTCATAGGGGTTCTTTCCTGCTTCCGCCCGCAGGATCGCGACCGCGTCGTGCGACATCCGGGCCGCTTTGTCGCCCCAGAACTCTTGTGCTGCAGAGGGGTCGAGAAATTGGAATCGTGCGGTATTGACGGGTTTGTTCGCGACGCGTTCGAGTGAGTCGAACATCGGTGCGTACAGCGCGCGTCCCAATTGGTTCGCAGCGAGCACGTCGAGTCGGCCGTTACGGACGAACGCGGGGGCGCCCTCGAGGCCGTCCAGTATGCGTTGCACTGCGGGCCGGAGTGTGGGCGCCGGGGTGCGCCGGGCGCGTGAGCGTGCTGCCCCCGACGCGTTGGCTGCTCGGGCGAGGTCGAACAGGTGGCCGTGTTCGGCTTCGTCGAGTTGCAAGGCTTCCGCGAGTGCCTCGAGTACTTCTTCGGAGACACCGGCGAGATTCCCCCGTTCGAGGCGGGTGTAGTAGTCGACGCTGACACCGGCGAGCATCGCCACCTCCTCGCGCCGCAGACCGGGCACTCGCCGGTTGCCGCCGTACGCGGGCAACCCGGCTTTGTCCGGGGTGATCCGCGCCCGGCGGGTGGCGAGGAATTCGCGTGTCTCTGCCTTCAAGTCCATGATTTCGACCGTACGACGGCATACCTGCCAACGGGAGGTACTGGTAATACCCGGTACATCAGGGACTCCTGCGTCCGGTGGTCACGGAGTGTGCTGGAGTTCATGACCAGGACATCCATCGTCGCGCCGCCGGTTTCCGT
Organism: Rhodococcus sp. NPDC058521; assembly: GCF_042719695.1. Taxonomy (NCBI): domain Bacteria; kingdom Bacillati; phylum Actinomycetota; class Actinomycetes; order Mycobacteriales; family Nocardiaceae; genus Rhodococcus; species Rhodococcus sp. NPDC058521. Next base: position 103,751 of record NZ_JBHXNL010000008.1, on the reverse strand, counting down.
GCCAGTACGCCAGAGCACCGCACGGGAAAGTACTCGGAGGACTCGCCCAACTGCGATCCTCTCTATCATCCTGGCCGGCTACTTCATGGTGATTCTCGACAACTCGATCGTCATCACCGGCCTGCCACACATCGAGGACGAACTCGGTCTCTCGGCGGACTCGGTCACATGGGTGCAGAATGCCTATCTGCTCACGTTCGGCGGTTTGCTGCTCCTCGGGGCGCGCGCCGGTGACATCCTCGGCCGACGGCGCACCTTCGTTCTCGGCCTGGTTCTCTTCACCCTCGCGTCGGTGGTGGTGGGTGCCGCGCCGACGGGCGGCTGGCTCATTGCTGCCCGAGCCGTGCAGGGCGCCGGAGCAGCGGTGCTGGCGCCGTCGACCCTTGCACTGCTCACGGCAACGTTCAGCGAGGGCCCGTCGCGCGTCCGCGCCACCTCCGCCTACGGCGCGGTCGCGGGGGTCGGGGCGAGCGTCGGCCTCGTGGCCGGAGGACTGCTTGCCGACCTTGTCTCGTGGCGGGCCGGGTTCATGATCAACTTGCCGATCGGCGTTGTCATGCTCGTCGCCGGATTGAGGCTGCTCCCCGAGACCAACCGAACCCCCGGCCGATTCGACATTCCCGGCGCGCTGCTGGCGACGCTGGGACCCGCACTGCTCGTCTACGGCTTCGTCACCGCCGGAGAATCCGGATGGGCGTCGCCGGAAACCCTGGGAACGCTGAGCCTCGGCGTCGTGGCGCTCGGTGCACTGGTAGCCGTCGAGCGCTCGGCCATCGAACCAGTGCTGCCGCTGAGCCTGTTCGCCGACCGGGAACGAGTGGGCGCCTACCTGTCCCGAGGACTGTTCATCGGTGCGATGATGTGCTTCTTCCTCTTCACCAGCCAATATCTACAGGATGCCCGCGGCTTCTCCGCCTTGGCGGCCGGATGCGCTTTCTTCCCGATGACGGTGGTCAACTTCGCGGTCGCCCTGGCCGTGCCCCGATTCCAACGCAAGTTCAGCGGTCCGGCACTGCTGGTGGCAGGCCTCATGCTCGCCGCGGCGGGCTTGGCCTGGCTGGGTCTGGTCCACGACACCACCGCGTATGCCACCGGGATCGCCGCACCGATGGTCCTGATCGGGGCAGGGCAGGGCCTGGCGTTCGGGCCGATGACCTCTTCGGGCATCGTGCGAGTGGCACCCGCCCAGGCCGGTGCCGCGTCGGGAACCGTCAACTCAGTGCATCAACTCGGCGGCGCGCTGGGCATGAGCCTGGTACTGGCCGTGTCCTCGACTTACCCTGCCGCAATGACCGCAGGCGCGGTCCTGCTGACCGCAGCTCTGATCTCCGCCGCAGGGCTGGTGCTACCGGCGAGCCGCCGGCCGATCAGCACTGGCCGGGTCTCGGCAGCGGGGTACCAACAGTGCCTGCCTCATCCGGCCGATCGTTCGTAGCGTGAAAGCCATGACGACGAACACCGATCCCACCGCAATCCCCACCGTCACCCTCAACAACGGCGTCGAGATGCCCGCACTGGGCTACGGCGTCTTCCAAACCCCTCCCGAGAAGACCATCGACGCCGCCGCCGAGGCCCTTCGCGTCGGCTACCGTCACATCGACACCGCCGCCGCCTACGGCAACGAACGCGAGGTCGGTGAGGCCCTTCGCCGGTCCGGTCTCGACCGTGCGGACGTGTTCCTCGAGACCAAGATCTGGATCAACGACTACGGATACGAGGCCACCCGGCACGCGTTCGACAAGAGCGCCGGCAAGCTCGGCGTCGACACCATCGACCTGCTGATCCTGCACCAGGCACTGCCGAGCCGGTTCGACCTCACAGTCGACGCCTACCGCGCACTCGAGACACTCCTGGCCGACGGCAAGGTCCGCGCAATCGGTGTCAGCAACTTCATGCCCGAACATCTCGAGCAACTGTCGCAGGCCACGTCCATCGTGCCGGCGGTCAACCAGGTCGAGGTGCACCCCTTCTTCCGGCAACCTGCCGTCCTCGCCGCCGACAGCGACCGCGGCATCATCACCCAGGCGTGGTCGCCGATCGGCGGCATCACCTTCTACCGGGACTCCGAGCACACCAGCACACTCGACGACCCCACGATCGGCGCCATCGCCCGAGCCCACGACAAAACACCGGCACAGATCATGCTGCGCTGGCACCTGCAGCAGGGCCGCTCGGCGATCCCCAAATCCGTGACACCGCACCGCATCGCCGAGAACTTCCGTGTGACGGACTTCGAACTCACCACCGACGAACTCACCGCGATCGACGGCCTCGATACCGGCCTCCGCGGCGGCCCCGAGCCGGCCGACATCACCCTGGACAACTTCGGACTCGACATTCCCGAAGCCTGACTCTTCGAACCCGATCTTCGAACCCCTTGAAAGGCAACCCCTTCCATGAAAGCAACATTCATGTACGGCGCGGGCGACGTTCGCGTCGAAAGCGCACCTGATCCCGACATTCGGCAACCCACCGATGCAATCGTGCGCACCGTCCTCGCCTGCGTCTGCGGATCCGACCTGCACCCGTATCACTCCATGACAGCCGGGGCGGCCAACCCCATTGGCCACGAACTCATCGGCATCGTCGAGGAAACCGGAAGCGCTGTCACCAAGGTGGGCAAGGGCGACTTCGTCATCGCTCCATTCGTGTATGCCGACAACACCTGCGTGTTCTGCCGCGAAGGATTCCACACTTCCTGCATCCACGGCGGCTTCTACGGCTCCCCCGAAACCGGGGGATTGCAGGCCGAACTTGCCCGCATCCCGCAAGCCGACGGCAGCCTCGTCGTGGTGCCCGGCGTCGACCCGGCCACCGCCAGATGGGCGCCGAACGCATCATCCTCATGGGACGACACAAGCAGCGCACCGACCTCGGGCGCGACTTCGGCGCCACCGACGTCGTCGCCGAGCGGGGCGCCGACGGTATCTCCCAGGTCATGGAACTCACCGGGGGCGAGGGCTCGCACGTCGTCCTCGAAGCGGTAGGCCACATGCCTGCCTACGAGCAGGCCTACGGCATCGTCCGACCCGGCGGCGTCATATCCCGCGTCGGTGTCCCGCAGTACGAGGACGCGCCGATCGGATTCGGCTCGCTGTTCGGTAAGAACGTCACCTTGACGGGTGGGCCCGCCCCCGTCCGCGCCTATCTCGAGGACGCGATTCCGCAGGTACTCGACGGGCAGATCGACCCCGGCAAGGTGTTCGACGTCCAATTGCCGCTGGCCGAAACAGCCGAGGCCTATCGGCTGATGGATTCCCGCGACGCCCTCAAGGTTGCCCTGCGGCCATGACCCGGGCAATTACTACCAGCACAGAGGAGAGAGCGATGATCGATTGGACCGAGACGGACCTGGCCGCAATCGACCGCGACGGCGAACTACATGTCGCGGCCCACCGGCCCGACGGAACCGTGCGCACCTCGAAAATCGTGTGGCACGTCGTGGTCGACGACACGCTGTACATCCGGTCGGTGCGCGGCACCGACGGCGCTTGGTACCGGGGAGTGCAACGCACCGGCACCGGCGTCATCGACGCCGGCGGCGTCCACGCCGACGTGCTATTCGCTCACGACGACACCCGTGACGACGCAATCGACACCGCCTATCACGACAAATACGGCGACGGGTCCGCCGTCGAGGCAATCACCAGTACGCAGGCACGAGCCACCACGCTTCGCGTCGACCCTCGCTGACCGAGTTCGAGTATTCCAGGAGTTCGGGTTCGCCCTGGTCATCACCGAGGAAGGAGCAAGGACATGGAGTTCATCGATCCCGTCCCCACCGGCAAGGGACCGGACACCCAGTTCACCGGCGACGTCTGGTACGACGTCATCTACGCAGGCGAGGAGCCTTCGCGGGCGCGCACGAACATGGTGCGCTTTTCTCCCGGGGCGCGCACGTTCTGGCATCGCCATGTGCTGGGTCAGACCCTGCACATCGTGACCGGTATCGCGCTGGTCGGCACCCGCGATGGTGTCGTGTTCGAAGCCCATCCAGGAGAGTCGGTGACCTGCCCTGCAGGTGAGGAGCATTGGCACGGTGCTACCGAGGACCGGTTCATGGAACACGTCGCCATCTGGGAGGGCGACGGCACGACCACCTCGGAGACCACGTGGCTCGAAGAAGTCACCGATCAGCAGTACGCCGCACCCCGCACCCGCCGGAACTGACCGCCGGCCGAGACGGAGCCTGCGGGTTCCGCCTCGCGCCACGGCTCCTGGAACGAATGGAGAAGATCGTTGTGACCGACATGATGCGCGCGTTGATATCCGGACGCGGACCGGAATGGGTACTCACCGAGGTGCCTGTCCCGCAGCCGGGACCGGGCCAGGTCCTGATTCGTAACCGGGCGGCGGCGACCAACAATGCCGACCTGCCCATGCTCGCCGAGGCCGACCCCACCCGCGGTGGGCACGGCAAGGAATTCATCGCCGGCTTCGAGTACGCCGGTGAGATCATCGCTCTCGGCGCCGGCGTGGAGACCTGGAAGATCGGTGACTCGGTGATGGGCTCGATCCCATCCTCCTTCGCCGAGTACGTGGTCGCCGATCACCGGTTCGTGTTGCCGCGCCCGACCGGACTCGCCCCCGAGACAGCATGTGCGCTTCCGACCGGGCTGCTGACCGAGCACGGCGCTCTCAGCACCGCCGGATTCGTCTCCGGTCAGAGCGTCCTGATCACGGGTGCATCGAGCGCGATCGGACTGATCGGCGCCCAGATCGCCAAGTCTCTCGGCGCGTCCCAGATCATCGGCACCACCCGCACGGCAGGCAAACGTGATCTGCTCACCGAGGCGGGCGTCGACACCGTCATCGTGACCGACGAGCAGGATCTGACCGAGGCGACGTTGGCCGCGACCGGCGGCAAGGGTGTGGACGTGGTGCTCGATCACGTCGCCGGGCAGACCTTCGCGCAGTGCCTGTCGGCCACTGCGGTGGATGGGCATGTGGTCAACATAGGTCGGCTCGCCGGCCCGGTCTCCACGATCGACATCGACGCGTTGTCCTACCGGCACCTCACGGTCCACGGCGTCTCCTTCGGATTCACCCGCGACGTGGAGATGGCCGGCATCATCGCGGGCCTTCTGCCCGAGGTGATCCCCGCTGTCGCCCACGATCGGATCCGGCCGGTGATCGACCGGACCGTGAACATCACCGACTTCGCGCAGGCTGCCGGCCGGCTCCGCTCCGGGGAAGCGGTCGGCAAGATCGTGATCCGCCCGTGACTGCACGTGGGCCTGCCGCATTGCCAACGGAACGAGACAGTGCCACACCGACGGAAAGCATGGCCCGATGACCAACGAGGCACACGCGCAAAGTAGTTTCCGGACGCGTCTCACGGCGCTGCGCGTGCGGATGGGCGACGACGTCGGCGCGGCTGCCCTGTTGTTGGGGGCGACGGTCCTGGCGCTGGTGTGGGTGAACTCGCCGTTCGGCGACACCTACGACACCTTCTGGGATACCGAGTTGAGTGTCGGATTCGGAAGCAGCGAGCTGACGTTGACCCTGCAGCACTGGGTCAACGACGCACTGATGGCGTTCTTCTTCTTCATGGTGGGGTTGGAAGTCAAACACGAGATGGTGCTCGGTGAACTCGCCGACCGACGTCGGGCTGCGGTTCCCGCGCTTGCCGCCTTGGCCGGACTTGCCGTTCCGGCCCTGGTGTTCGTCGCTTTCAACCTCTCCGACGGAGAGGCCGGCGCGTGGGGTGTGGTGATCTCCACCGACACCGCGTTCCTGGTCGGGATGCTGGCGCTGCTCGGCAAAGCAGTACCGCAACAGCTGCGAGTCTTCCTCCTGGCACTTGCGATCGGCGACGACGTGGGCGCCCTGCTCGTGATCGCCGTCGTCTACACCGACAACCTCAATCTCGGCGCCCTCGCGGTCGCAGTGCTCGGAGTGCTGGTGATGGTGGGTATGAAACGGTTGAATGTGTGGCGCGGCCCGGCCTATCTCGTCATCGCGGCTGTTTCCTGGGTGGCGCTGTATCTCTCCGGTGTCCATCCCACCCTGCTGGGCGTCGCGATCGCGCTGGTCACCCCGGCGTATCTGCCCCGACGCGGGGAAGTGGAGAACGCCACGCGAAGAACCCGCTTGTACGAGCAGTCTCCGAACGCGCAGTCTGCTCGCGCGGCCCGTCTGTCCATCGAGCAGTCGGTGCCGCCGGGACAACGGCAACGGGAGCTGTGGCAGCCCTGGGTCAACTTCGTGTTCGTGCCGTTGTTCGCGCTGGCCAATGCGGGCGTTCCCCTCGACCCCGACACGCTGGGCGCGTCGCTGACCTCACCGATCACACTGGGCGTCGTCGCCGGACTCGTGCTGGGCAAACTGGTCGGGATCTCCCTCGGGACCGGGCTCGCGGTGAGGTTGCGGTTGGGTATCCTCGCGCCGGGCATCACCCAACTGCACGTGATCGGCGGCGCGGCCATGTCGGGCATCGGGTTCACCATCTCCCTGTTCATCGTGGACCTGGCCTTCACCGACGACGAACTCGCGAACCGGGCCCGAGTCGGTGTGCTGGCCGCGTCGATCATCGCGGGAACTCTCGGCACTGTGCTGCTACGGATCGAGGCGCGCCGCCGACCGTCGGACACCCGGCCCCATCTGCTGGACTCTCCCGTCGACGAGCAGCGCGACCACATCCGCGGCCCGGTCGATGCTCCACTCACCTTGGTCGGTTTCGGCGACTTCCAGGCGCCCTATCGGGGCTGGGGGGCGATAGATGAGCTCCACGAACGGTTCGGCGACCGCTTCCGCTTCGTCTTCCGCCATGCCCCGCAGGACGACATTCACCCTCAGGCGCAGTTGGCGGCGGAGGCCGCGGAAGCGGCCTCTGCACAGGGCCGATTCTGGGAGATGCACGATCGTCTGTATGCCCGTCGAGGGCACCTGAACCCGGCAGAGCTGGTTGCTCATGCCGAGGCGATCGGCCTCGACGTGCAGCGCTTCACGCGGGACCTCGGATCCGGGCGCTTCGCCCGGCACGTCCGCCACGACTCGGAATCCGCGCAGACCAGTGGTGTGACGGAGACGCCGGCGTTCTTCATCGACGGCGCCATGCACACCGGTCCGCACGACGCGGACACCCTCGCCACCGCACTGCTGAACGCGGCCGGCGCCGAGGGCGGCGGACGCCCGGCACCCGCAGCAGCTCTTCCGGCCCACCCTGATCCGCAGGACTCTCCGGAGCTGGATCCGGCCGACCTGCTGGACGACTTGCCGGCCGATCACCCGGAGACGGCCGACTCGGGCGGTGACCAGCCACGACTCACCGACGACCAGCTTCATCACCTGCAGCGTTTCGGCGCCCGGCGCGGTATCGCCCGGGGCGATATCCTCTACCGCCCCGGCGACTCCGGCTACGACTTCCACGTCGTATTGTCGGGCACCGTTGCCGTCGCAGCGCGTCCACCGGGAGCGGACCCGATCGTGCGGGTGCACGGGCCTCGGCGTTTCCTGGGGGCATTCGACCTGTTCGACCAGACTGCCGTCCAGCGAACGGCCATCGTCCTCGACGACGGCGAAGTCCTGCGCCTGACCGTGCAGCAACTGCACGAGGCGCTCGATGCCGACCACGACCTGCGCGAACTTGTGCAACGGGCGTTTCTCGTCCGTCACGCGATCGGGGTCGAACAGTTTGCCGATATGCGCATCGTGGGACGTTCGAGCAGTTCCCGCACGCACCGGCTCAGGGACTGGGCCGACGAGCACGGCCAGTCCTCGGTACTCATCGACATCGACAGCGACGACACCGCCGACACGTACCTGGGAAGGCTCGGCCTGAGCGAGGATGACCTACCCGTGGCCGTGCTCCGCGGCAAGCAGGCTGTACTGCGTGACCCCGACGATGCCGAGTTGCGTGACGCGCTACAGATCCCGGACTGAGCTAGCCCGCCGTCACAGCAGCCTCCGGTCGACCCTGTGCCGAATCTGTCGGTGCAGGGTCGACTGCGTCTTCGTCCGAGAAGGGGTCACCCGTGCGCGGTGCGTCGTACAGCGTCCGGTCGAGGATGCCCTCACGCTTGGCGACGATGGTGGGTACGAGCGCCTGACCGGTCACGTTGACTGCAGTGCGCCCCATGTCGACAATCGGTTCCACGGCGAGCAGAAGACCCACACCTGCCAATGGCAGGCCCAGCGTCGACAGGGTCAGGGTCAGCATCACGGTGGCGCCTGTAGTGCCTGCGGTCGCCGCCGATCCGATCACCGAGACCACCACGATGAGAACGTAGTCGGTGACCGACAGGTCGAGACCGTAGAACTGCGAAACGAAGATCGCGGCGATCGCCGGGTAGATCGCAGCGCAACCGTCCATCTTCGTCGTTGCGCCGAGCGGAACTGCGAACGCCGAGTACTCACGCGGAACACCGAGGTTGCGTTCGGTGACACGCTGGGTGAGCGGCAGGGTGCCGATCGACGACCGGGAGACGAAGCCGAGCTGTGTCGCCGGCCAGACTCCGGAGTAGAAGCTCCGGACGGACAGTCCGTGCACCCGAACGAGAATCGGATAGACGACGAGAAATACGAGTGCCAGTCCTAGGTAGATCGCTGCGGTGAACCAGCCGAGCGACCCGATCGCATCCCAGCCGTAGGTGGCGACCGCGTTACCGATCAGCGCGGCGGTTCCGACGGGTGCGAGGCGAATGATCCACCACAGCACCTTCTGCACGATCGCGAGCAGTGAGGCGTTGAGGTTCAGGAACGGCTCCGCCTTCTCCCCGACCTTCAAGGCCGCGATGCCGATCGCGGCGGCGATCACGAGCAACTGCAGGATGTTGAAGCTGAGCGAGGTGGTGGCAGCGCCATCCTCGACGACGGTCTTCGCACCGAGTCCGAGGAAGTTGTTGGGCACCAGACCGGTGATGAACGCCCACCACGATCCGCTGCTCGACGGGGCCTCCTCCGCCGCGGAGGTGACACCGGTGTGATTGCCGGGTTGGACGACCAGTCCGATGACGATGCCGATCACCACCGCGATGAATGCAGTGATCGCGAACCACAGCAGCGTCTGCACTGCGAGCCGGGCCGCATTGGCGACCTGTCGCAGATTGGCGATCGAACTGACGATCGCCGTGAACACCAGAGGCACGACAGCGACGGTCAGAAGCTTGACGTAGCTCGAGCCGATGGTGTCGAGAGTCCCCGTCAGCCAGTTCTCGTTGCCATCCGCCGCGGGGGCCATGGCGCGGGCGACGAGTCCGAGCAGAACACCGACGATCAGGCCGGTGACGATTTGTGGGCCGAACGCGGTCGCCCACTTGGGAAAACGGCGATCGGTGGTCGAGGCCGAGGTGGCCACGGTCGAGCCGGGCATGGATGTGCCTTTCGGGCGAAGGCGCGCGACGATCGGCCACGCGCGAAAATGGGGGGTCGAGACGTGGAGCGGTCAGCGCACGCCGACCTGGAGAAGTGGGTGCTGTTCGCTCACACGGAGCGCATACAGATGGCGCTCGCCTGGAGGCGGAGGTCGACGAAACGTCGACTGGTCAGAATCAGCACGGTCACGACTATACGCCCGTCCGGTTCCGGCCGATCGGGCCACTCGCCGGCGTCCGAGGCAGTGGAACAGCTATCTCTTACTCCGGCACACCCTCGAGCACGGCCCGGCTTGCGGAGAGCCCCAGCCGGGTCGCGCCCGCGGCGATCATGCCCAGCGCGGCCTCGGTGGTCCGTATCCCACCACTCGCCTTGACTCCGATACGTCCGTCGACGGTGCGCGCGAGCAATTGCACGGCCTCCACCGTTGCACCGCCTGCCGGATGGAAACCGGTCGATGTCTTGACGAAATCGGCGCCGCCACGTTCCGCAGCGCGGCACGCTCCCACGATCGAGTCTTCGGACAGTGCGGCGGTCTCGAGAATCACCTTGAGTACCGCGCCGGACCCGATCGCCTCGCGCACGGTGATCACGTCCGCGAGCACCGCGTTGAAATCGCCTTCCACCGCGGCACCGACGTCGATGACCATGTCGATTTCCTCTGCACCCTGCTGAACGGCGAGGCGGGCCTCGCTGCCCTTCACCAGTGAGTGATGCTTGCCCGACGGAAATCCGACGACCGCAGCCTTCACCAGACCGTCCGCTTTCAGGGGCAGCATCGAGGGCGATACACACACCGCGAGAACCCCGAGGTCTCGGGCCTCCGCCACGAGGGCGGCCACGTCGTCAGGGGTGGCCTCGGGCTTGAGCAGAGTGTGATCGATCATCGCAGCAACCTGGGCGCGACGGAGCGTCGTGTCGGACATGTTCACAGCTTCGCACAACCATGCCGGGTCCTTTCGGACTAGCCTCGGATCATGAACATCGGTGACGTGTTCGACGAGGCCGGAACGGAGTTCGCCCGACTCACTCCGACCGTGTGGGGTCCCGCCGGGCAAGCCTTGACGTTCCAGCTCGCCGCCGCACCCGGCGAGTCCGTTCTGGACGTGTGCTGTGGCGGCGGCGCGTCGGCACTGCCGGCGGCAGCCGCGGTGGGCCCGGACGGCCGGGTCCATGCGATCGACCTGTCGGACGAGCTGCTCGAACACGGTCGCGTACTGGCTTCCGAACGCGGCTTACAGAACATCGATTTCGTGCAGGCGGACGCCACGCAGTGGGAGGCTCCTTCGGATCTGCACACCTCCGGATACGACGTCCTCTCGTGTTCGTACGGAGTCTTCTTTCTGCCGCACATGGATTCGGATTTCGCGCGGTTGGTCTCGCTGGTTCGTCCGGGCGGGCGAGTCGGGGTCACGGTGTGGCGCCGGGGAGCACTGATCGAATTCATGGATGCGTTCCTGGCGGCAGTCGGCGAGTTCCGTCCCGAGTACGCGGTACCGGAGGATCGGCCGAACATTCTTGCTCCCCTCGACACCCCCGAGGGTCTTCGCTCCTGGCTCGAGGCGGCGGGCACGATCTCGCCCGAGGTACGCGAACTGTCCAACTTGATTCCAGCGACTCCGGAGTTCGCCTGGGACTTCGCGTGTGGCGGCAGGTTGCGCTCGGCACTTCTCGGCGTCGGCCCCGACGTCGTGGAGTCGATACGCCTACGGTTCCTCGACCTCCTCGTCGAACGCGAGGTACACACCATCGATGCGGGAACCCTGATCGGGACGGCAGTCGCCGTGGGCCCGAACCCCACCTGAGAGACTGTCAGTATGACCGCTCCAGCCAGCGACGACCACCGGTTCGTACTCTCCCTCGGATGCCGCGACCAGACGGGCATCGTCGCCCGCATCTCCGCATTCCTGACGGATGTGGGTGGGTGGATCGTCGAAGCCGCCTACCACGCGGACGCGGACAGTGGATGGTTCTTCACCCGGCAGGCGATACGCGCTTCGTCAGTGACCCTGTCCGCCGACGAACTGCGCGAACGATTCCAGGCGGTTGCCGCCGAACTGGGCCCGGACACCGAATGGTCCCTGCACGACACCAGAGCGCCGAAACGCGTCGTCCTGTTGGTGAGCAAGGAAGGGCACTGCCTGCACGATCTGCTGGGTCGGGCGGCAGGCGGCGAGCTACCCGCCGAAATCAGCGCCGTCATCGGCAACCACCCCGATCTGGGTGAGGTGACCCGTCGGCACGGAATCGATTTTCACCACGTCCCGTTCTCGAAAGACCCGGCCGAGCGTGGACCGTCGTTCGACCGCGTACGCGAGCTGGTCGACGCACACCAGCCGGATGCCGTGGTTCTCGCCCGCTTCATGCAGGTGCTTCCGTCAGAACTCTGCGAGCACTGGGCGGGCCGGGCGATCAACATCCACCACAGCTTCCTGCCGTCGTTCGTCGGTGCACGCCCGTACCACCAGGCGTTCGCGCGCGGCGTGAAGTTGATCGGCGCCACCTGCCACTACGTGACCCCGGAACTCGATGCCGGTCCGATCATCGAGCAAGACGTCATCCGTGTCGACCATGCCGACGAAGTGACCGACATGGTCCGACAGGGACGCGACATCGAGAAGCTGGTGCTTTCCCGAGGGCTGCGATGGCACCTCGAAGACCGGGTCCTCGTACACGGGCGTAAAACCGTGGTCTTCAGCTGAACGACACTTCGGTCGAAACGGATCTCCGTCACAGCGAGGCGAGTCGCGCGACCTCGAGGTTGACCGAATCCGGATCCTCGATGTTGCTCATGTGTCCCATTCCGGGGAGCACGGTCAGTCGCTCGAGGTTGCCGGCGTTGTCCAACACCCCTGCGAGCCTGTGGGAGTGAGCCTGCGGGGTGAGCCTGTCCCTGGAACCGACGATCACACTGGTGGGCACGTTCAGGTTCTCGAGGCCGCCTTTCACATCCAGCTCACTGAGCACCTGCCCCCACCCACCACGTGCACGCGGGTTGCAGTCGCGGACGATCTTCGCGCAGAACGCCAGTTCCTCGGCACCGATGTTCGACGAGAAGTTGAGGTACTTGATCACGCTCGTCGTGATGGGGGTGTCCACGAAGGGAACAGGGGCACCGATCATCGCGCGCCCGACCGGAACAGGAACCCGTGGGAAGCGGCTGGGCAGAGGAATGGCGGTGGTCTCGGCGATCAGTCGGTCACTGGCGGTGCTGAGCAGCACTGTCGCCTTCGCGTACTGCCGAACGTGATCGGGACATACGTTGGCCCAGGACATGACGCTGATGCCGCCGAGACTGTGCCCCATCACGACGGCCTTCTCACCGCCGCGCAGCGTGGCCTGCAGGACGGCGTCGAGGTCCGTGCCCAGAAGATCTGCGTGCAGTCGCGCGGTCCCGATCGTGCTCTTGCCGTGTCCGCGAAGGTCGTACGCGATCACGCGATAGTTGTCCGCCAACGCGTTGATCTGCGGGTACCAGTACTCGATCGAGCATGTCCAGCCGTGAACGAGAACGATCGGATCGCCGTCCTCGGGGCCGTAGGTGTGCACTCGAAGTGTCGCCCCGTCGTCGGTGGTGACCCAGGACTCGACCATCGGAGCCGTGGGCTCGCACAGCAACGCGTTCGGCGCAACGTCGGTGTTGAGCTTCACGGAGCGAGCACGCCGCCGCTTCACGGCGAGCCCGGCCGCCCCGGCGAGAACACCTGCACCGAGCGCAGCCGCGAATACCCGGCCACGGGTGGAACGGATGCTGTCGAACATCGAAACCTCTTGTTTCACTACAGCTCTCAGCTTGCCTGAGAGTCTTCGGAAGGGGTGGCGCCGAGTTGAGCGGCTGCCTTGTGCAAAGCCTTTGCGATCTCGGATTCCATCGCCTCGGCGAACAAGATGCTGACGGTGTCGTGAGCGAGCGGCTTGATCCGATTGACGAGGTTCACCACCTCGGTCACGGTTTCTTCGTCGAGTTCGAGCTCCTCGCCGTCCTTCGCGAGGTAACGATCGGCGACGACGGACACAAACCGCGCGGCCACGTCTGCCAGATCTCGCCGGACGGCTGCGTTCTGTTCGAGGATGTCGGCCAACGACATTCCGGATCCGTGAAGTACCTCGGCCGTCTTCAGGAACTTGGGATTGGTGACGGTGAAGTCCTCGCCCAGCGGGGCGATCACGTCGAGTTCGACGCCGCGGGCGATGTTTGCCTCGGTCGCTTCGTCACCGAACTTCTCCCGCAGATCGTCCATCGACAGCCGCGCTCCCGGCCAGTCCGGGTTTCGCAGTACACCCGGATCGTCGTTCTCGAGAACGTCTTTCACCTCGAGTCCGTACCGGGCGGCGGTGAGCAGTTCGCTGATGGTCACGAACGTGTATCCGCGATCGAGCATCCGGCCGATCAGCTCGAGGCGGGCGAGATGGTCGTCGTTGTACCAACCGGTGCGCCCGACTTTGCGGGGCGGAGGTAGCAGTCCGCGGTCCTGGTAGACGCGTACGTTGCGGACACTGACGCCGGAAGCGCGTGCGAGGTCGTCGATTCGGTATTCGTTCATCAGAGGATGTGTGCCCGCCTCAGCAGCAGCGCCGACGGTCCGCCCACCAGCCCGACCTCGTCGAGAAATGCCATGGTCCGAGCGCTGCCTTCGCGAACTTTGTCGTGGTAGTGCGTGTTGGATTTCGCGGCCTTCACGGCCTCGTTCACGTCGAGCCCTGCCGCCTCGTAGACCTTCTTGTTCACGAGACTCGTGACGACGAAGTAGGCGGTGACACCCAACGCCAGACGGACACGCGCTCTGGTGAACCACGAGGCGTTGCGTAGCCGCCGCACGGTCTCCTCGCGCGCGAACCTGATGTGCCGTGCCTCTTCGGTCACGTGAATCTTGCTGACGGTGCGTGTGATCGGCTGCACGCGATCGTCACGCATGAAGTCTCGTTGCATCATGTCGAGAATCTCTTCGGCGAACAGGGTGCCGCCGTACGCGAGCGCCCCCGTGGCCGTCGCCTTGAAGAATCGCGCACTCTGCCGGATCCATCGCTTCGGTTGGTAGGACGGAATCCCGAACCGCTGGGCAGAGCGCGCGAACATCGTGGAATGCCGGCATTCGTCGGCGATCTCGGTGAGTGCGAACTGAAAGTGCGGGGTGGACGGATCGTGCGAGTAGATGTCACGCAGCAGCATCTGCATCAGGATCATCTCGAACCAGATGCCCGTACCCGCGACGCTCGCGGCTTCGTGCTTGGTGAGGGTCACCCGCTGCTCGTGCGTCATGTCCTCCCACAGCTGTGTGCCGTAGAGGCTGCACCATTCGGGAGTCATGCCGTACAGATCCTCGGGGACGGGCGCCTCCCAGTCGATCTCCACACGCGGGTCGTAAGACTTACGGGCTGCCGAATCGAGCAGCCTGGTCGCGGTCTCCTGACGGTCCCCGGCCTTGGCGAGACGCGACGACGAGCGGGCACCGCTGCGAACATCACGCTCGTAGTCGTGAGCTGTGGACATGTCGACCTTCTTTCGTGGTGACTGCGGTTACCACACTAGCATTGTCACAATGGCTATTGTCATCTTTTTGGATGGCAATGCACCAGCGACGAACACCGAAAGAAAGCTGCCGGTCAGGGCAGGAATCCGGAGACCACTCCGATCACCGGAACTACCAGCGAGGGCCCCGCTGAATATCGTCGACTCGGGGACGAACGTCCACGAGGTAGACGCACACCGCCACGATCGCGACGATGCCGAGCAACTGAACACCGGTGAACACCAGCAACACGACGAAGGCAACCGCGAGGATCGTCAACCAGATCGGTTTGCTCAGCTTGTCGACGGCCGTGAAAGCATCTTTGCGCTGGCGAGCGGCATGAAAGAGCGCGTACGCGGCAGCACCCAGGGCAACAACCTGGATCACGAGCAGAATTGTTCTGACGATCCCGTCGACTTGAATCACGCAACCATCCTACGAGAAAACGGCGGCGGCCCCACACTTCGAGTGTGTGGGACCGCCGCCGTGGTTCCGAGCGAAGATCAAGCCTTCTTGGCCGGAGCCTTCTTCGCAGGGGCCTTCTTGGCCGGCTTGGCCGGAGCCTTCTTGGCCGCAGCCTTGGCCGGTGCGGCCTTCTTGGCGGGAGCCTTGATCGGCGCCTTCTTGGCGGCGGCCGTGGTGCGGCCCTTCGCCTCGGTTACGCGAGCAGCGGCGTCCTTGGATGCGGAATCGGCCTGGTCACCGAACTCGACAACCCGCTGTGCGGCGTCGTCGCCGGCCTCGGAGATGGACTCGCCGACCTCACCCGCGGTGTCCGAGATGCGACCCGCGGCGCGACCGGCGAACTTCGCAGCCTGCTCGCCGACGGAGCGGGTCTGACGTGCGACGGTGCCGAGTGCATCCTCGGTGAGCTCGACGGCGTCACCGAAGGCGGACTCCGCACGACCGATGCCCTCCTCGACGGCCGGCTGCTTGCGGATGCGCTCGACGGTGTCCTCGCCGCGCTCGGCGAGCGAGGTGTAGAGGTCTGAAGCAACCTTCAGGTATGCCTCCGCGACCTTGCGCAGTTCCTCCGGGGTGAACTTCTCGCGCAGATCGGCAAGCTCCTCGGGCAGCTCCGAAGGCAGGCCGGCGAGACGCTCACGCAGGCCCTCCACGCCCTCGAAGACGTCGCCCTGCAGGTCCACGAAACGCTCGCGCGCTTCCTCGACTCGGCCGTTCACGTCGCCCTGGGTGGACTCGGCACGCTCGCGGACCTGCGCAACGACGTCGGCAACAGCCTGGACGACGACATCGCCCGCGCCCACTGCGGCGTAGATCGAGGTGCGTACGTTGTCGATTGCCTTCTGGTCAGTCATCGGTGTTCTCCTGTTCGAAGTATGAAATGTCGGGGTGCTGGACGTCGACCTCGCGGGATTCCACGGCCGACGGGTTCGATTCGTCAGGTCGGGTCGGATCGTTCTCACGACAGAACGATTCGTAGATCTCGAGCAACACCTGCTTCTGCCGCTCGGTGATTGCAGTGTCCGCGAGCAGCGCGTCGCGGACGGGTCCGTGTGGGCGCTCCTCGAGATAACCCGCTTGGACGTACAGGACCTCCGACGACACCCGGAGACCCTTTGCGATCTGCGCGAGCACTTCCGCAGAAGGCTTGCGCAACCCACGCTCGATCTGGCTGAGATACGGATTGCTGACACCCGCGAGTTGCGCAAGTTGCCTCATCGAAACCTGCGCTGCTTCACGTTGCGAGCGAATGAATCCACCGATGTCGTGTGCCGCAGAGCCGACGACGCGCGCAGCGATGTCACCGGCGCCGTTTCGGTCTTCGGTCGACATCGGTCCTCCTCCGTGGGGTGCTTACAAAGGTAAATGAGGGTGCTAACAATTGCAAGCACCTCAGTTAGCACCCCGCGAACAACACCCGAACGTCAGCCGAACAGCAGGGTCGATACCGTGTAGATCGCCAGACCGGCAACCGACCCGACCACCGTGCCGTTGATACGAATGAACTGCAGATCGCGGCCGACCTGAAGTTCGATCTTGCGGCTCGCCTCCTCGGCGTCCCAACGCTCGACCGTGTCGGTGATGAGACCGGTGACCTCGTCCGCATAGTTCACGACGACGTATTCGGTGCCCGCAAGAACCCAGCCGTCCACCTTGGTACGCAGCTCGTCGTCGTCACGCAGACGCTCACCGAAGCTGACGACGTTCTCCGTCACCTTGGTGCGCAGCGTGCTGTTGGGATCGTCCACGGATTCGAGGATCAACCGTTTCGCGACCTGCCAGGTCGCTGCGGCGAGGCCCGTCACCTCTTCGCGACCCATGATCTCGGCCTTGATCTTCTCGGCCTTCTCCATCGTCGAAGGGTCGTTCTGCAGATCCTCGGCGAACTCGACCAGGAATCGGTTGGCTGCCTGCCGGACCTCGTGCTCCTTGTTGGAGCGCACCTTCCAGGTGAACTCGACGAGCTCACGATGAATCTTCTCGCCCAGCATCGCGTCGACGAACTTGGGCGACCACGTGGGTGAGTCTCGACTGACGACCCGATCGATCGTCTCCTGGCTACCGAGCGCCCACTGGTGAGCGCGTTCGGCGAGAAGGTCGAGAATCGGCAATTGTCGGTTCTCACGCAGAAGTTCGGCCAGCACCCGCCCGATCGGAGGCCCCCACTGCGGCTCCGCCAGTCTGCGCACGATGGTGCTGTCGATGATTTGCTGAACATCCTCGTCGCGGAGCACCTCGACGAGTCCACGCAAGATCGTGGACGTCTCGGCGGCGACCCGAGCCGCGTGGTCCGGCTGCGCCATCCAGGTGCCCACGCGAAGTGAAATCTGTGCGCCGCGCACCTTTTCCGACACCACGTCCGGGGCGAGGAAGTTGTCCCCCACGAAACTGCCGAGACTGGCCCCCAGCTGATCCTTCTTGCGGCGAATGATCGCCGTGTGCGGAATGGGCAGGCCGAGCGGGTGCCGGAACAGTGCCGTGACCGCGAACCAGTCGGCCAGCGCGCCGACCATTCCGGCTTCGGACGCGGCACGCACGTATCCGACCCAGTCGCCCGCACCACGTGATTCCTGCCAGCGGCACAGCAGGTAGACGGCAGTGGCGAACAGCAGAAAGCCCGTGGCGACCGTCTTCATTCTGCGAAGATCACGTCGCTTGGCATCGTCGTCGAGGGCAGACAGGGTCAATTGAGACACGCCGACCATTCTGCCGAACGCAGCCACGACTCGGCCGCAACCTGTGACCGAGCACCTGTCGTTCCGTACGCACACTAAGGTGAAACTCGACCGACCACATTAAGGATCGTGAACAGGTGACCGAGTCGATGACCAAGGCCGAGAACGCGGACAAGCAGGAAAAGCCCGACGGCCGCAAACGCCGCTGGCGCGAACACAAGATCGCCCGTCGCGCCGAGTTGGTCGACGGCACCATCGCCGCCATCCGTCTCCGCGGTCGCGACGTCGGCATGGACGAGATCGCGTCCGAGATCGGGGTGTCCAAGACGGTTCTGTACCGCTACTTCGCGGACAAGAGCGACCTCACCAACGCGACGATGGTCCGTTACGTGGAGACGATTCTCGCCCCCCGAATCTATGCAGCTATCGGCGGCCACCTCGACGAGTTCGAGCTCACCGAGGCCACCATCAGCGCCTATGTCGAGACTGTCGCGGCCGACCCGGAGCTGTATCTGTACGTCATGGCCAACAGTTCCGGCGCGGGCCAGGACGTGGTGGCCGATTCGGAACGGATGATCGCCGAACTGCTCTCGACGGTGCTCGGTGAACGCCTTCGGAACATGGACATGGATTCGGGCGGTTCCGTGCCGTGGTCGTACGGGATCGTCGGCAGCGTGCAACTCGCGACCCACTGGTGGATCTCCAACCGTTCGATGTCGTCCGAGGATCTGATCAGCTACCTCACGATGATGATCTGGGGCGGCATCGCGGGCATCGCGTCCGTCAAGGCTTCTCCGGCCCGGTTCCGCTCGGCTCCGCACCCGCTGATCACCGACGAGGAGCCCCCCACCGAGCCTGGCGTGTAACTGTCGGTAACAGGTATCTTCGGGTTGTGAGCGAACCCGAGTTCGACGGATATACAGGGCCGGCGCAGGTGACCGTCGGCGAGCGCACCGTCACTACGGCCGTACAGCTGACGGGCAATTTCGAACCCATCAGCGGTCGATACCTCTGGCGCGGTCGGGTCCGCGGATTGACCGAGATCCTGGGCACCGAGGTACCCGATAAGACGACACTCACCATCACGACCCCGGACCGCAGCGGGGACGCACGGGTCACCGGACTCGACCTGTGGGGAAGTCACCTCGTCGAGGGGACGACACAACCTCCCTTCGAGCACACCTGAGCCGCGCTGCCGTGTGGCAGAGTTCGATCATGGGAAAGACACCGAAGAACCTCTGGACGGCGCCACCGACGAAGGTTCTGCGCGCCGATCCCGATTCGTCGATCGCCGATCTCGACACTCGCAGCACTCCCGGATTCACGGGCAAGAAGGCCGAAGGCAAGGAGCAACTCGAGACCCGAGGTCAGGTGCTCTCCGATCTGCAGGAACTCCTGTACGCCAACGGCCGCTCGGGCGACCCCCGGTCGGTCCTGCTGGTGCTCCAGGGAATGGACACCTCAGGCAAGGGCGGGATGGTCCGGCACGTCATCGGTCATGTCGACCCGCAGGGCGTCGATCACGCAGCGTTCGGCGTTCCCACCCCGAACGAGAAGCGCCACCACTTCCTGTGGCGCATCAACAAGGCACTGCCGCGAGGCGGACAGCTCGGCGTGTTCGATCGTTCCCACTACGAGGACGTACTCGTCGCACGGGTCCACGAACTCGTCCCCAAGAAAGTCTGGAAAGGCCGCTACAAAGAAATCAACCAGTTCGAGAAGGAATTGGTCGACAGCGGCACCACCATCGTCAAGGTGGCCATGTTCGTGTCGCTCGACGAGCAGAAGGAACGCCTTCAGGAGCGGCTCGATCGGCCGGACAAATACTGGAAGTACAACCCTTCCGACGTCAGCGAGCGCGCCCTCTGGCCCGAGTACCAGAAGGCGTATCAGGCAATCCTCGACCGCACCGACACCGATCACGCGCCGTGGTACGTCATCCCCGCAGACCGAAAGTGGTACAGCCGTATCGCAGTCACAGAGCTTCTGATCGATGCCCTCGAAAGACTCGAACTGGATTGGCCGAGCGCAGATTTCGACATCGACGAGGAGAAGAGACGACTCGCGGAGTCGTGACCCCTACCCCTTCAGGGCTGCTGCGCCTGTTCAGAACAGGTGCGGCGTCTCCTGATGCGTCTTGTGATCGTGACGTACCGTGCCACCGATAGTCGCCATCGCGAGGGCAACCGCGACAACGCCGACGGAACCGGCGATGATCGCCCACCCACCGTGACCCGAACCCGCTGCCACGAGGAACGAGCCGAGGGAAACCACGGCAATCAGAATCATGCCGAACCCGAACCAAGCGGCGAAGAGATTGAGTTTCATCACCACTCACCTCACCTTCGATGAAAGCTTGCCACGACGTTACGCCCGCCTCGGCAGCTCGACAAGGTTCGCGAACGCCCGCACCACCGAGGGGGCCGGCATCGGTTCACCGCCGAGCTCCCGAACGATGATCATGTCTTCTCCGGAACGGGTCTCGACGGCGAGCGCCCAACCGAGCTTCTCGCCCCACACGAGCGCAACATCGCGGCCCGGATGTCCCGGCAGCATTCCCTCGATCTGCACGATCGCCTCCATTGGCGGATCGGTACTGCAGCACCAGTTTTCGATCGGCACGCCGAGCTCCCGTACCACGGTGCGAATGTATCCGTCGAAGCCCTGAACTCCTCCGGGGCCCTCGGTCAAGGTCTGCGTCATCTCGTCTACTCCCTCACGCCAACCACCTTCGATCATGCCCGAATTCCCTTCTGCGAAACACCCGTCGACTCCGTCTACGGTCTCGATCGGTTTACAAACCGATTGCGGGGGAATCCACGAGGCATGACCACGCCGAGACGCAAGCCCCGATCGAGCACATGCGGAGGCGACGCGTCTCGGGCCACGTCACAGACCAATGTCAAACCTCTGACGATCTCGATGGTGTCGGAGCACGCGAACCCGCTGGCAGAGGAGGGTGACGCCGGATTCGACGGTCAGTGCAGCCACGTCGCCGATTTGTCCGCAGCCCTGGTTCGCGCAGGTCACGACGTCACCGTGTACACGCGACGGGATCGTAACGACGCTGCGGACCGGGTCGAGACGGACGCCGGCTACACCGTCGTCCACGTACCGGTCGGCCCGCCGTCGTATGTTCCCAAGCACGAAATTCTGCCGCTGATGGGAGCATTCGGAAGCTTCCTGGAAACGCAATGGGAGCGAGAACGTCCCGACATCGTGCACGCCCACTTCTGGATGTCGGGCATCGCAACACAGTTGGCGGCTCGAATGCTGGCGGTCCCCACCGTCCAGACCTTCCACGCACTCGGCGTGATGGAGAATCGCTTCAAAGTCGACACCACACCGAGTCCACCGAGTCGAATCCGGCTCGAACAGTTGATCGCACGTGGTGCGACGCGCGTGGTGGCCACCAGCACCGAGGAGGTCTTCGAGCTGGGGCATCAAGGTCTCCCTCGTTCTCGGACGTCGGTCGTGCCGTGCGGTGTGGACGTGACCGCATTCACTCCACACGGCCCGTCTGCGAAGCGAGCGATGCCGCACCGCCTTGTGATGGTCGGAACGCTCACTCCCAACGAAGGATTCGAGACGGCGATCGACTCTCTGGTACATCTGCCCCACACCGAACTGGTGATCGGTGGCGGCCCTCCCCCGGGGAAGCTGGCTCACGACCCGGAGGCACGGCGACTGTATGCGCGGGCGGAGGCCCTCGGCGTTCGGGATCGGGTTCACATCATCGGATACGTGCAGGCCAAGGATCTGCCGACACTGCTGCGATCGGCGGACGCCGTCGTCAGCCTGCCCTGGTACGAACCGATCGGTCTGATCGTTCTCGAGGCAATGGCTTGCGGCACACCGGTTGTCGCCGCTGCAACGGGCGGCATGCGCGACACGGTCGTGGACGGCATCACCGGGCGTCTCGTGTCCTCCCGCAACCCAGCCCGGCTGGCCGACACCATTCGCCAACTGTTCGACGACGAAGTGCGCCGCGCCGGCTTCGGGGTGGCAGGAGCCGACCGTGCGCGTGCCAGGTATTCGTGGGACCGAATCGGCGCGGACACCCTGCGTGCGTACGGATGGTGTGTAGCCGCTCCCCCACGCACCGCACGGACCGCTTCGCACCCGTGACGGCGGTGGCTCTTCAGGCGATACGGATCTTCCAGGACCCGAGCGCACCCTCCACGGAGGAGTAACACGGGAACGCGGAATCCAAGCCTGCGGCGTGTAGTAGTCGCTGCACCGGACGGCCGCAGATCATTGCCCAACTACGTCCGGCATTCGCACGCTCGTCGTTCACCGCCCGAAGAACGTCCAGTCCGGCGGTCCCGAAGAACTCGACCCTGGTCATGTCGATGATCAAACGGCCCACGTCGCCTGCTGTTCGCCTGACGCAGTTCCCGAACTCGGGCGCACTGAACAGATCGATCTCCCCGCTCACGTTCACCAGAATCACGTGTGACGTGATCTGCTGCGCACCGAATGTCGCATTGCTGTAAGCGGCCCTCGGGCACTTGGGAATCCCCGGAACAACAGTCATAGTCCAACCCACCTCGAGACGTTTCCCAACGACTGCAGTGGATGCGTTTCCGTCCGCCCGACCGTTTTCAGCATTCACCGCTGGTCGCCGCACAATTTCCCGACCGGTTTGTATGATCAACCCGCCGTCGACCCTACGCCTTTGTGACATGTGCCACAAGATCGATTGTGGTACCCCTCGCAGGTCGGGTACTTCCCGCACCGCTGGACACCGGCCGTCAGGTTTGACCACACCCCGAATGCGGTAACCGGATTCCAGGGTTGTCATTTCGCCCCTCACAGGTGCGCCGGATGGCTACCCTTGCTTCCGGTACCCGCCTGCAGCAGGAACGACCGAGCCGGAGATCTCATGGCCAACGTCAAGACAATAGAGCCCGACCAGGACTACGCACACCCGGTCGTCGAACTGCGGATACGTGCGACCCCGGACCAGCTGTCGGTGCTTCGCGCGCTCGCGGCGGCCATCGCCATTCACGAAGACTTCGACCTCGACTCCATCGCCGATATCAAGCTCGCAATGGACGAGGCCTGCACCTACCTGATCGTCCGGGCCACTCCCGAAGCCGTTCTCGTGTGCCGACTTCAGTACCTGAACAACGCTCTGCACGTTGAGGTCTCGACTACCACAGCGCCATCGGACGACACACGTGACAATTCGTTCGGCTGGCACGTACTGAACGCACTGACCGACTCCATCGACATGACTCGGGAACCGGGCGTGAATCGGGAGTCGATCACGACGATCGAATTCGTGAGATCGAAGGGCAAACATTCGTGACACCCGCAGGGGGAGATGGAATTCGGACGAAGTGGCCGGACGAGTACAGAGACGTCAAGGCCATGTTCGAGGAGTTGAGTTCCTTCGCCCCCGACGATCCGGCTCGACGCAAACGCCGTGACGCCCTCGTGACCCGATGCCTTCCCCTCGCAGAACACATCGCCCGTCGTTTCGACGGGCGAGGGGAAGCGCACGACGATCTCGTCCAAGTTGCCCGACTCGGCCTCGTCAATGCAGTGGACCGATTCGACGTCACCCGCGGATCGGACTTCGTTTCCTTCGCGGTCCCCACCATCATGGGCGAGGTACGCCGACATTTCCGCGACACCGGGTGGGCAGTACGGGTGCCGCGACGAATGAAGGAGATACACCTCGCACTCGGACATGCCACGAGCGAATTGTCGCAGCGGCTCGGACACGCCCCCACGGTGAGCGAGCTGGCATCGGAACTCGGCATCTCACCGGAGGACGTAGCGCAGGGACTACTGGCCGGAAACGCCTATCAGACCGTGTCGGTCGACAACACGTCGACCGACCGGCCCGGCGAGGTCTCGATGCTCGAGACACTCGGCGACTACGACTCCGCCATCGAGGACGTCGACAATCACGAGACCCTCAAACCACTTCTCGATTCGCTCCCCGAACGTGAGCGAACGGTTCTTCTGCTCCGCTTCTTCGGCAATATGACTCAGACGCAGATCGCGCAGCAGGTCGGCATCTCGCAAATGCACGTATCACGGCTACTCACGAAGACGCTGACACGGCTGCGCGCTCATCTCGACAGTTGAAGCCGAATCAGATGGTCGCCGTGTCGATCACGAACCGGTAGCGCACGTCGCTCGCGATGACGCGCTCGTAGGCGGAATCGATATCGTCCGCACCGATGACCTCGATCTCGGCGCCGATGCCGTGTTCGGCGCAGAAGTTCAGCATCTCCTGGGTCTGGGCGATGCCACCGACCATCGACCCCGCGAGGCTCCTACGGTTCGCTGCCAGGGAGAACGCCCGGACCTCGATCGGCTTCTCCGGCAGGCCCAGTTCGACCAGGGTGCCGTTGATCGCCA
Source organism: Rhodococcus sp. NPDC058521 (assembly GCF_042719695.1). Lineage (NCBI taxonomy): Bacteria > Bacillati > Actinomycetota > Actinomycetes > Mycobacteriales > Nocardiaceae > Rhodococcus > Rhodococcus sp. NPDC058521. Next base: position 79,408 of record NZ_JBHXNL010000008.1, on the reverse strand, counting down.
GCAACGACACGTAGGCATCGACGTCGAGGTTCACCGACACCGTGTTCAGGATGAGGTCGAACTTGCCCTTCAAGTCCTGAAAGGTGGCCGGATCGCTGGTTGCGTAGTAGCCGTCCGCGCCGAACCGGCGACCGTCGTCCTGCTTGCTCAGCGACTGACTCAGCACGGTCACCTCGGCTCCCATCGCATGTGCGATCTTCACGCCGACGTGGCCGAGTCCACCCATGCCGATGATCGCCACCTTCTTACCGGGGCCCGCACCCCAGTGCGCGAGCGGCGAGTAGAGGGTGATGCCGGCACACAACAGCGGCGCAGCGACGTCGAGTTCGAGACCGTCCGGGATGGACACCACGAAGCGCTCGGTGACCACGACGTGCGTCGAGTAGCCGCCCTGAGTCCGCTCCCCGTCACGGCCACGCGAGTTGTACGTCGCCGTCACACCTGCGAAGCAGTACTGCTCCTCGTCCGCCCTGCACGCGTCGCACTCACCACACGAATCGACGAAACAGCCGACACCGACCCGATCCCCCACCTTGTGCTTCGTGACGTCCGACCCGACTGCCGCGACGATTCCCGCGATCTCGTGTCCGGGCACGACCGGGTAACGGGTGCCGCCCCATTCGTTGCGGGCCGTGTGGATGTCCGAGTGACAGATGCCCGCGAACTCGATGTCGATCAGAATGTCGAGTGGACCGAGATCGCGACGTTCGATGGTGGTCTTCTCGAAGGCGGAGCCGGCGGACGTAACAGCATATGCAGCGGCAGTAACCATGCATACATGCTTACTCTTTTCCGTCCGCCGACGCAGCCTCGCTACTGTTCCTGCAGCTCCGCCTGCTTGGCCGCCCGCCGGCGCAGACGTCGTGCCGCTGCCACCAGATTCCGCAACGACGGCTCGAGCTGCCAGTAGTGCCGGGTCTTGAGCCCACCATCCGGGTTTGCCCAAAGCCTTTCCAGCGGAACCGATTCGGCTGCCTCGGTCAGCAACTCGTCGAGCTCGTCGATGTCCGGGATCCGCGCCGAACGGCTCTCGTACACACCGGGACCCACACCATGCGTGAGCGCCCTCTCCTTGATCGCATCGAGAACCCAGGTGATGGACCGGGTGGCGACGATGGCCGTGACGTCCGCATCCAGACGCTCGATCGCGTCGACCACCGAGGACCGACCCGAATAGGTCAGGTGGGTGTGAATCTGCGTCTCCGGCTTCGCCCCGCCGGTGGCCAGACGGAACGCATCGACCGCCCACTCGAGATAAGCCTCCCGACCGTCCTCACGCAGCGGCAGCAGCTCGCGGATGGCCGGCTCGTCGACCTGAATGATCGCGATACCCGCCGCCTCCAGATCCGCGATCTCGTCGCGAACCACGAGGGCCAACTGGTCGGCCGTCTCGTAGAGCGGCTGATCCTGACGCACGAAGGAACGGGCGATCATCGTGACGGGACCTGTCAGCATCGCCTTCACCGGCCTGTCGGTCAACGACTGCGCGTACGCGATCCACTCGACCGTCATCGGCTTCGGACGCACCACGTCCCCGTAGAGAATCGGCGGCCGGGTGCACCGTGAACCGTAGGCCTGTACCCACCCGTTGTGAGTGAACGCGTACCCCTCCAGCAACTCCGCGAAGTACTGAATCATGTCGTTGCGCTCGTGCTCTCCGTGCACGAACACGTCGAGGCCGATGTCTTCCTGCAGCCGAATCGTCGACTCGATCTCGGCCTGGATGCGCTTGTAGTAGTCGTCCCACTCCATGCGCCCCTGGCCCAGTTCGTACCGAGCGCGACGGATCTCGTCGGTCTGCGGGAACGAGCCCAGCGTCGTCGCCGGCACCGGAGGAAGGTTCAACCGCTCCTGCTGCGCCACGCGCCGCTCTTCGTAGGGCGCACGAACACGATCGGTCGGCTTCACCGCGTTGACCCGCGCACGAACCGCATGCTTGAGCTTGAAGTGCACGGAAGTGGGCCGCTTGCGCCACTTCTCCGACGGACCCTCCGTGAGTGCCTTGGCGAGCGAGACGACCTCGCCGACCTTCTGCTTGGCGAAAGCGAGACGGTCCGCGACGTCCCCGGGGATGTCGTACTCGGAGAGCACGTCGTACGGCACGTGCAGCAACGAGGTCGACGTCGAGACCACCAGATCCGGAACCACGTCCTTGAGCGCGTTCAGGTACGTCAACGTCACATAGCGATCCACTCGCCACACGTTGCGCCCATTGACGACACCGGCATAGATGCGCTTGCGCTTGATGCCCGGGATCTTCGCCAGATCGTCCGGGGTGACCTTGCCGCTGACCAGGTCGAGACCGAGCGCTTCGACCTTCGTCGCAGCCAGGATGGGCAGCGCGTCGCCGAGCCAACCGTAAGGGCCGGTCACCAGCAGACGCGGGCGCATCGGCGCATGCGACAACGTCTCGTATGCGCGCTCGAGTGCCTCGAGTTCTTCCGGCGTGCGGTCCTCGGTGAAGGACGGCTCGTCGAGCTGCACACACGTCGCACCGGCCTGCGCGAGCTGTTCGAACAGACGCTCGTACTCGGGGAGGATGCGATCCAACAGGTCGAGAGTCCGGAACCCGTCCTTCTCGGAAGTGGGGCCGATCTTCGAGAGTAGCAGCAACGACACCGGACCGAGCACGACGGGGCGAAGCTCGATCCCCCGCGCCTTGGCCCGCTCGAACTCGTCGAGAAGCGACTCGGACCTCAACGAGAAGGTCGTGTTCTCGTCCAGTTCCGGCTGACGGTAGTGGTAGTTGGTGCCGAAGAATCGCACCAGTTCCAGCGGCGGGAAGTCGGGGCGACCGCGAGCCATGGTGAAGTAGAAGTCCAGCTCGTCGAGTTCGTTCTCGAGCGGCTTGAAGCGTTCCGGGACGGCACCGAACAACAAGGCGTTGTCGAGTACATGGTCGTAGAACGAGAAGGTGTTACCGGGCACCTGAGTGAGACCAGTGGCGGCGAGTTCGCTCCACGTCTCTTCCTGGAGATCCTTCGCAACCGCCTGGAGGGACTCCTTGTCGGAGGTCCCGTGCCAGTAGGACTCGAGCGCACGCTTTAGTTCACGGTGGGGTCCGATTCGCGGATATCCCAGGACGCTGGAGCCGTATGCTGCCGTGCTGGACATGCGGTCTACCTTTCTGCGCTCACACTTCATTACCCAGAACCACCCGTGCGCCTCCCGCCGACACCGGCAGGAACGAAACTACCGGGACCGCGAAAGGCGCACAGGGGCGACGTCCGAAAACCTAGCTGGCCTTCTTGTTCGCGCGGCCGTTCTCGCCGTACTCGTAGAAGCCTGCGCCCGACTTCTTGCCGGTCAGTCCCGCTTCGACCATGCGAAGCAGCAGCGGCGGGGCCGAGTACAGGGGCTCCTTGAACTCTTCGTACATCGAGTCCGCGATCGACTTGACGGTGTCGAGACCGACGAGGTCCGTCAGAGCCAACGGGCCCATCGGATGTGCGAGGCCGAGGACGGTCGCCTTGTCGATGTCTTCCTTCGTCGCGAACCCGGACTCCACCATGCGAATCGCCGAGAGCAGGTACGGAACGAGGAGCGCATTGACGACGAAGCCGGAACGGTCCGCCGAACGAACGACCTGCTTGCCGAGCACGTCACTCGCGAACGCTTCCGCACGCTCGTTGACGGTGGCGCTGGTCTTGAGGGTGGTGACGAGTTCCACCAGAGGCAGAACCGGCACCGGGTTGAAGAAGTGCATACCGATGACGCGCTCGGGACGCTGCGTGGCGATGCCGAGCTTCATGATCGGGATCGACGAGGTGTTGGAAGCCAACACCGCATCGGGATCGGTGACGATCTGATCGAGCTCGGTGAAGATCTCACTCTTGATCTTCTCGTCTTCGACGACCGCCTCCACAACGAACTGCCGGTCGGCGAAATCACCGAGATCGGAAGTGAAGCGCAGGCGCCAAGCGGCCTGCTCACGCTCACGCTCGGTGATCTTGCCGCTGCTCACACCACGATCGAGAGAACGGAGGATGCGGGAGCGTCCGGCTGCGGCGAGCTCACGGGTCTGCTCGAACACCAGGACGTCGACATGCGCGCGGGCGCACACTTCGGCGATTCCGGCACCCATGATCCCGGCGCCGATCACGCCGACGCGCTGAATCTTTTCGCTGCTCACGTCAGCTGCCTTTCGTTGAGTGGGGGGAGGTCGTTCACCTGCGGGAGTGGTCCGAGAGGGACCACTCCCGCAGGGGTAGAACATTCGAAGCAGGGGTTCCTAGTGGAACTGGCCCTCTTCGGTGGAGCCCTTCAGAGCAGCCGTCGAGGTGTTGGGGTCGACGGTGGTGGCGATGCTGTCGAAGTAGCCGGCGCCAACCTCACGCTGGTGCTTGATGGCGGTGAAGCCACGCTCTTCGGCGGCCTTGAACTCACGCTGCTGCAGGTCGACGAACGCGGTCATGCCGTCGCGTGCGTAGCCGTGAGCCAGGTCGAACATTCCGTAGTTGAGCGAGTGGAAGCCGGCCAGAGTGATGAACTGGAACTTGAAGCCCATTGCGCCGAGCTCCTTCTGGAACTTCGCGATGGTGGCGTCGTCCAGGTGTGCCTTCCAGTTGAAGGACGGCGAGCAGTTGTAGGCCAGCAGCTGGTCGGGGAACTCGCTGCGAACCGACTCGGCGAACTTCTTGGCGACCTCGAGGTCCGGCACGCCGGTCTCCATCCAGATGAGGTCGGAGTAGGGAGCGTAGGCCTTGGCACGCGCGATGCAGGGCTCGATGCCGTTCTTGACTCCGTAGAAGCCCTCGGCCGTGCGGGTTCCGTCGAGGAATTCCTTGTCACGGTCGTCGACGTCGGAGGTGATGAGGGTCGCGGCCTCGGCATCGGTACGAGCGATGACGACAGTCGGGACGTCCGCGACGTCGGCTGCGAGGCGAGCCGAGGTCAGGGTGCGGATGTGCTGCTGCGTGGGGATGAGGACCTTGCCACCGAGGTGGCCGCACTTCTTCTCCGAAGCGAGCTGGTCCTCCCAGTGCGAACCGGCGACACCGGCAGCGATCATGGCCTTCTGCAGTTCGTAGACGTTGAGGGCGCCACCGAAGCCGGCCTCACCGTCGGCGACAATCGGAGCGAGCCAGTTCTCGACCGAGGTGTCACCCTCGACCTTGGCAACCTCGTCGGCGCGGAGCAGTGCGTTGTTGATGCGGCGAACGACCTGCGGCACCGAGTTGGCCGGGTAGAGGCTCTGGTCCGGGTAGGTGTGACCGGAGAGGTTCGCGTCACCGGCGACCTGCCAACCGGAGAGGTAGATGGCCTTGAGGCCGGCGCGAACCTGCTGCACGGCCTGGTTACCGGTGAGGGCGCCCAGCGAGTTGATGTAGTCCTCGTTGTTGACGAGATCCCACAGGATCTCGGAGCCACGGCGAGCGAGGGTCGCCTCTTCGACGACGCTGCCCTGGAGCTTCACGACCTGCTCGGCCGTGTAGTTACGGGTGATCCCCTTCCAGCGCGGGTTGGTGTCCCAATCCTGCTGGATTTCAGCTGCGGTCTTCGGGGTGCCGGTGGTCGACATCAAGACTCCACTCTCTAGATTGCTGGCTCCGGTACGGATGTACTGCTTCACATCCTTGCCAGGCCTTTCGGATGTACTTCCCGAGAATGGCACAACCAAAAAGTGCCGTCTACCTGTTGCTAATGCCAATCTTGGCTAGCTTTTCACGACACTTTGCTAATTTTGCGAATGATTCACGGAACCAAGCAGGTGCTTGGGAGAGGGTTTCCTCCGCCTTCATTACCCGCAAGTAGGTATCTACCTCGGGTTAACGAGCAGCAGCCCTGGAAGCCATGACTGCAGTTCGACTCACCTCGATTTCGGTCGGCGCCCACGAGCTCACACCACGACCGCCGGTAGTTGTGAGGACAATCACTTGCGTTCTACGAGGGCGATCAGGCTCGAACGGGCGTAACTGCACACAAATCTCCCAAGGCGACGGAATCCCGCCTGCCAAGTCGATTTGTGTGCACTCAGGCTCGTGCGACTATCCCTCCGCACCCTGCCGGCTCAGGAGCTTGCTGGAACCCAGCGGCGGCCCGTCTGGCGATTTGTCGGCCAGGTCGATGCCGACCCCTTGCGCTCGTTCGGGTCGGATATCGATCGAATCCACGAGAGGTGAGGGAGGCATGGCAGTCGCACATATCGGTCAGTCGCCGAACCCTAAGGCCGCCGCGCCGCACCCTCATGCGGATCAGGCTCGAACGGGCGTAACTGCACACAAATCTCCCAAGGCGACGGAATCCCGCCTGCCGAATCGATTTGTGTGCACTCAGGCTGGTTGACACGAAGCTAAGCCTGCGAATCGTACGTTGCGAACGTGGTGAACCGCTCGTAACCTGGAGAAATGTCGAAGACCTTCGTGGGCGCCCGGCTCCGTCAGCTGCGGACCGAACGGGCGATGAGCCAGGCCGCGCTCGCGAAGACGCTGGAGATCTCCGCCAGCTACCTCAACCAGATCGAACACGACGTACGGCCGTTGACGGTCCCCGTCCTCCTCAGGATCAGCGAGGTGTTCGGTGTCGACACCACCTTCTTCTCCTCGCAGGACGACACCCGCCTGATCGCCGAGATGCGGGAGGTCGCACTCGACCAGGAGATGGGGATCGACGCCGATGCGCAGGAGATCGCCGAGATGGTGTCGACCCACCCCGGCCTGGCGAAGGCCATGGTCAACATGCACCGCCGGTTCCGTAACACCACCGCCCAGCTCGCGGCTGCGACGGAAGACCGTTTCAGCGACGGAAGCGGCAGCGGCGCCATCACCATGCCCCACGAGGAAGTGCGCGACTACTTCTATCAACGGCAGAACTATCTGCACGAGCTGGACACCGCCGCCGAGGAACTGACCGCGCGGATGCGCTTCCACCGTGGTGACGTCGCAGGCGAGGTCGCACGCCGACTGCAGTCCGTGCACGACGTGCAGATCCAGAAGCGCATCGACCTCGGCGAAGGCGTCCTGCACCGATACGACCCCGAGACCAGAATCCTCGAGATTTCACCACACCTGTCGGGCGGTCAGCAGGTCTTCAAGTTCGCAACCGAACTGGCGTATCTCGAGCATGGAGATCTGATCGACAAGCTCGTCACCGAAGGCAACTTCACGAGCGAAGCCTCGCTGACCCTCGCCCGTCTCGGCCTGGCCAACTACTTCGCCGCAGCAACCGTGCTCCCCTATGTTCAGTTCCACGAGGTCGCCGAAGACTTCCGATACGACATCGAACGCCTGTCGGCCTTCTACTCGGTGAGCTACGAGACCGTCTGCCACCGCCTCTCCACGTTGCAGCGCCCCAAACTGCGTGGGGTTCCGTTCATGTTCGTTCGAGTCGACCGCGCGGGAAACATGTCGAAGCGCCAGTCCGCCACAGGTTTTCACTTCTCCACGAGCGGCGGCACCTGCCCGTTGTGGAACGTGTACGAGACGTTCTCGTATCCCGGAAAGATCATGAACCAGATCTCGCAGATGCCCGACGGTCGCCGCTACCTGTGGATCGCACGCACTGTCGAACGTCGCGCCGCACGCTACGGACAGCCCGGCAAGACGTTCGCGATCGGTCTCGGGTGCGAGATCAGGCATGCCCACCGACTCGTCTACAGCGACGGACTGGATCTCGACGAGTCCAACCCCGGCACCCCGATCGGGGCCGGGTGCCGCGTCTGCGAGCGCCTCAACTGCCCGCAGCGCGCATTCCCTCCCCTGGGCAAGGAGTTGGACATCAGCGAGCATCGCAGTTCCGTGTCGCCGTACGTGGTCAATTGACCGCGAGTCTGCTTGTGCTAACGCATCATCGGTGCCACTCGATGTAGCGGAGGTCAGGCCGACAAGCACGGAACATCGAACGAGAGGAATGGCGGGGACGGCGAACGCCGAACCCACCGCACTGTGCAGCATCGAGATCCCGGTCACGAGCACCACCCAGGTCGATTCCGCCGACGGCGTAGTCGATTTCCAGCTCCACACGGATGCGAAGTCCGACATCGGATACGACCAAACCTTCCGAGTCACCTGGGCCAATCTGGATACCGGGCGGTCGGGCAGCGAAACCGTCACGCGCGTTCAAGAGCCGGACAACACCCTGACCATCCCCGACGTCGCGACTTCGCCAGGACCGCTCGCGCTCGTCCTCGGGATCGCCGATCACGGGACCGACCAGAACTACGAACGGTGACTGCGTCACCGAATACACCGCGCGCTGACTGGGGCCCAGCAGGTCGCGATGCCGAATCGTCGTGGCCTGCACGGCGCCTTCGGTCGGGTAGAACGAAGCGCGATCGACAAGTCGGCTATGGTTGCGCAGCCGCAACGGACAACGGTCCGTTCGATTACACGGGGGGTTATTCAGTCATGCAGCCGATTCAAGATCAGGCACCGCAGCAGGTCGACACGCCGAACGATGCCGCGCAACCAGTTCAGCCGGCACCCGCGCCGAAGAGCAAGCGTGGCCTCTACGCACTCGGAGGTGTTGCGGTCCTCGCCGCAGCCGCGATCGCCGTCGGATTCGTCGCCTTCGGTGGGAACGACACAGCCGATTCGCCCGCCGAACGCCTCTCTTCGGCCGTCGACCAGACCTTCCAAGGTCCGATGCGTGTGACATCGGTGAAGGACGGCGCGGAAACCACCGCGCAGATCGACCATTCGGAGAAGACCGTCTACACCGATTCACCGGCCAGCGGCCCGGCCGGGGCACCCATGACGACCTTCCTGCGCGACGACGACTTCTTCATCCGCTTCGGCCAGGAGTCGCCGGGTGTGGAGGCCGGAAAGTGGTATCGGATGCCGATGGAAGGCCAGGGTATGGGCTCGATGCTGACCAAGGCGTTCGACGCCGAATTCATTGCATTGCTGCTCGACTCGGCACAGAACGTGGAAGAGGCCGGCCCCGACACGGTCGAGGGAATCGACACCACCCGCTACGTGGTGACGATGGACAAGGACGCCGTCGTCGACATGACCCTCGATGTCATGAAGGGTGACGGCGACGGCGAGTTGCCGGAAGAGATGCGGACAGGAATGGCTGCGATGCTCCCCGACACGACCCAGTACTGGGTCGACGAATCCGGCAAGCTCATCCAGGAGGACGACGGAGAACAGGTCAAGCGGTACCACGATTTCGGTGTGCCGCTCGACCTTCCGGAGATCGACGAATCCGCCGTGGAACCGATGCCGTTCGGTTGATCCGCCGACCTACACTCTGGGGCGTTTCCTTACGAGGAGCGCCCCAGAGCTCGTCCGGCCGCTCGACCGGAGAATATGCATCCGCCGAGGAAAGTGCCCTCGAGCGCGTTGTACCCGTGCACACCGCCGCCGCCGAACCCGGCAACCTCACCCGCGGCATACAGGCCTTCGAAAGGCGTGCCGTCCGGCCGCATCACTTGTGAATCCAGGTTCGTCTCCAACCCACCGAGCGTTTTTCGCGTCAGCAGGTTGAGTCGCACGGCGATCATGGGGCCGGCCTTGGGATCTTGCAGTTTGTGCAGCTTCGCCACCCGTGTGACCTTGTCCGGCAGGAAGTTCCGCGCATTCCTGATCGACATGATCTGCATGTCCTTGGTGTATGCGTTGTCGAGTTCACGGTCGCGGGCAACTACTTCGCGCTCCACCTGCTCGTAGTCGAGTTGCGGGCCGGGCGCGATGGCGTTCATACCGTCCACCAGATCGCGCAGGTTGTTTCGAACGACGAAGTCCTCTCCGTGCTCCTTGAACGCCTCGACGGGCCCGGTCGCCCCCTTCTTGACCCTCTGCAGAAGGAGCTTGAGGTCCTTGCCGGTCATGTCCGGGTTCTGTTCGGAGCCCGAAAGTGCAAACTCCTTCTCGATGATGGCCTGGGTGAGGATGAACCACGTGTAGTCGTGCCCCGAACGAGCGATTTGCTCGAGCGTTCCCAAGGAGTCGAAACCGGGGAACGCCGGGATCGGCATGCGCTTTCCGGTGGCGTCGAGCCACAGCGACGACGGGCCGGGGATGATGCGGATTCCGTGGTTGGGCCAGATCGGATCCCAGTTCTTGATGCCTTCGGTGTAGTGCCACATACGGTCTCGGTTCACGATGTTGCCGCCCGCCGACTCCGTGATTCCGAGCATCCGCCCGTCCACGTGTGCCGGGACTCCACAGATCATGTTCTGCGGCATCGGACCCATGCGGTCCTCGGGCCAGTTCTGCCGCACCAATTCCTGGTTGGCGCCGATTCCGCCCGAGGTGACGATCACCGCACCGGCCCGCAGCTCGAAGTCCCCCACTGGATTCCGCGAGGACTGCACACCGCGTTCCTCGGACGAGGGTTCGAGAACGGTGCCGCGAACACCCACTGCGGCACCGTTCTCGACGATCAATTCGTCCACCTGGTGGCGGTACTCGAAGGTCACCAAGCCGTCCGCAACGCCGCGCAGCACCGGTTCACGAAAAACTCGGACCACCTCGGGACCGGTCCCCCACGCAATGTGGAAACGCGGTACGGAGTTGCCGTGGCCGTTCGCGAGACCGGACCCGCGTTCTGCCCATCCCACGTTGGGCATCACCTTCAGACCCAGCTCGTACAGATACGAACGCTTCTCACCGGCCGCGAAGTCGACGTACGCCTCCGCCCACTGCCGGCCCCAGTGATCCTCGCGCTCACGGTCGAAACCTGCGGAGCCCAACCAGTCCTGCATGGCCAACTCATGGGAATCCTTGATCCCCAGATGGCGCTGCTCGGGCGAATCGACGAGGAACAGCCCGCCCAGCGACCAGAACGCCTGACCCCCGAGGTTCGACTCGTTCTCCTGTTCGACGACCACCACGCGTTTACCGGCCTTCACCAACTCGTGGGTGGCGACCAGACCGGACAGACCGGCTCCGACGACGATGACATCTGCGTTCGTTGACATTTCCCCAACTCCTGGCCTGATCGCGTGTGCGCGGACGTGAAACGCACGTTCCTGGACGAATGTATACGTCGGCGCGGAAAACCGTGATGCACGTTACGTATGCTCGCGAACAAGTACAGAAACAGGGAGGCATCGTGGCACCACGCATCACACCCGGGCGATTCAAGGAACTCGGACCGATCAACTGGGCGATTTGGCGCGTGCTGTCGAAGGCTTCCGGGGCACCGGACGCCCACCTGTTCAGCACACTGGGCCGCACAGGCGGGCTGTTCCGTGGCTGGTTGCACTATTCGGGAAAATTGATGCCAGGCGGGCGGCTGCCCAGATTCGAATCGGAGATGGTCATCATCCGGGTCGCGCACCTGCGCGAATGCGACTACGAGATGGACCATCACAAACGTCTCGGCAAACGCGCAGGGGTCACGCCGGACATCCTCGAACGTATCCTCGGCGGCCCCGAAGCAACCGGGTGGAGCGACAAGCACCGCGCGCTGCTCACCGCAGTGGACGAACTGGTCGCGACGAAACAGCTCGGCGACAGCACGTGGACGACCCTGGCCGCGCACTACGACGACCGTCGACTGATCGAGATCCTTCTCCTGATCACTCAGTACGACGGCTTGGCAACCACCATCGGCACGCTTCGCCTCGAGCGAGACTTCTGAACAACCCGATCCCGCGGACCGCTAAGCGCTCCCGTAGATGGAACGTCGCCAGACCAACGCCAAGGTCTCCGACGTGGCATCCCGCTCGTTCACATCGGTATCTGCCATGTGCAGACCGATCGTGTCGACGACGGTCGTGACGAGCACGTCTGCCATCCGACTCGCATCACCTGGCAAAGCCACGTCCGACTCCTGCTGTTGCCGAATTCGGGTAGCCACCGAGCTGCTCAACCTGGAGGTCATGCGTCGCCACTCCTTACGGACAACAGGGTCGTAGGTAGCCGTTCGGACCACGGCCCGCAGCGTTCCGACATCTGCCACCAAGGGGTCGACGACCGATCGCAGCGCCCGATAGACGTGTTCGGGGCCCGACGGCAACCCGCTCAGTTCTTCGTCGGCACGGATGTACGCCGGCTCGACAACGGTTTCGGCGAGGCGAACGAGCAGAGCGCTCTTGTCCACGAAGTGTCCGTAGAAGGCCGGCCTGGAGATACCCGCCCGCCGAGCGATCTGTTCGACCGTCAGCTCCGCGAATTCGACACCCTCGTCCAGCAATTCACGGGCGGAGTCCAAGACCATCTGTTCCGCGATCGCCCGCCGTTCCCGAGTTCCACGCCGCTTGAAGGTCATGGGCGCAACCATACTTGACGCAAAGTCTGACACGGTGTCAGACTTTGCGTCATGACGAGGACCGAACCATGCTGACCTCCCGGAATCCAGTGGACGGCACCACTGTCGGCACCTTCCACATCGATTCACCGGAGGGTGTCCGCGACTGCGTACGGAGCGCACGCTCGGCTGCCGAGAATTGGCAATCGATCGGCAGCAGGGAACGCCGCAAGCATCTGCTGCGCTGGAAACGAGTCATGTCGGACCGTCGAAACGAGATCTTCGACCTGCTACGACGCGAGAACGGCAAGGTCCACGCAGACGCGCTACTCGAGCTCACCCTCACGATCGACCACCTCGACTGGGCGGCCTGCAACGCGGCTCGGGCACTACGTGACAAGCGAGTCTCGCCCGGCCTGCTCATGTTCAACCAGGCTGCAACCATCCGCTACCGCCCCTACGGCGTGATCGGGGTGATCGGGCCGTGGAACTACCCGATCCATACCCCGATGGGTTCGATCGGTTACGCGCTGGCCGCCGGTAACGCGGTCGTCTTCAAGCCGTCCGAGCACACACCTGCAATCGGGCGCTGGCTGGCGGACACCTTCGCGGAAGCCGTCCCGGAGCATCCGGTGTTCCGAACGGTGTTCGGTGCCGGCGAAACAGGCGCAGCACTGTGCACTTCCGGCGTCGACAAACTTGCCTTCACCGGGTCCGGTCCGACCGGCAGCAAGGTGATGGCGACGTGCTCGGCCACACTCACCCCGGTCCTGATGGAACTCGGCGGCAAGGACGCACTCATCGTCGATTCGGACGCGGACCTCGATTCCGCTGCGGACGGCGCCCTTTGGGGCGCAGTGATGAACGGCGGGCAATCGTGCGCCGGAGTCGAGCGCGTGTACGTTGTCGAGTCGGCATACGACCCGTTCCTGGCAAAAATCGTCGAGAAAGCCAACGCGTTACGGGCCGGAGAGGACTACGGTCCCGTCACCATGCCGGGACAACTCGACATCATCCGCCGACACATCGACGCGGCAATCGCGGACGGTGGACGAGCGATCGTGGGTGGCCCCGATTCGATTCGGCCACCGTTCGTCGACCCCGTGGTTCTGGTAGACGTCCCCGAAGACTCTGCAGCCGTGTGCGAGGAGACCTTCGGGCCAGTCGTCGTGGTCACACGGGTACCGGACGTCGACAAGGCGATCGAACTGACGAACGCCTCCGAGTACGGCTTGGGCGCTGCAGTTTTCGGCAAGAAGCGCGCGAGCGACATCGCCGAACGTCTGCACACGGGCATGGTCAGTATCAACGACGTCATCAGCTACGGCGGAGTCCCCACCCTCCCGTTCGGAGGCGTGCGTTCGTCGGGATTCGGCCGCATCCACGGAACGGAAGGGCTGCGGGAGTTCGTGACACCACAAGCCGTGACCCGGAAACGATTCACCGTGCCCGTTCGAATCGCCACCTTCCGCCGCTCGGCCCGCGACTTGAAGACACTAGGGATCGTCCAACGTTCGATGGCTGCGCTGCACCGTTGACCCCCGAACGAGTCTGAGTGCACACAAATCGCATTCTGCGACGGGATTCCGCCCGAAACGCGAGTTCGTGTGCAGTCAGGCTCGTCGATCAGCTCCCCAGCACGTCTGCGAAAGGCGTGGATTCGTGGCCGATCAGCTTCTTCAGGTCACTCGAGTCGGTGTCCAGTCCACCCACGGCAACGCCGGCGTCCGAGTCCGCGAGCATGTTCGCCACTGCGAAAGGAAGCCCGGTACCTTCGAGAATGGCGGCGTATTCGGGCTGCGGGAGATCGACGTACTCGACTGCCTTACCGGCGTTCTCACCGATGGCGGCGGCAATTTCCGGGTAGGTGAGCGGGGTGTCACCACCCAGCTCGTACACCTTGCCGGCCTCGTCGTCGGACAGGAGCACGGCGGCGGCGGCTTCCGCATAGTCCTTGCGGGTGGCGCCGGCAACGCGCCCGTCGCCCGCACTCCCGAACAGCCTCCCGGTCTCGACGGCAGCCGGAACGCTGCCCTCGTAGTTCTCCCAGTACCAACCGTTCCGGAGCAGGGCGTGGTCCAGGCCGGAATCGGCGAGCTTCTTCTCGGTGGCGACGTGCTCGGTCGCGAGACCCACACACGAGCAGCAACTTGTCGACTCCCGCGAGGGCCGTTTCGAGTGCGCCGCGATCGCCGTAGTCGGCGCGGCGGACGTTCACACCCCGGGCGGACAGATCCTGCGCCTTGGCGGCGACCTGACCGGAGAAGGTGCCGTCACACGATCGAGGCCCGCACATCACGTCGATGTGCGGGCCTCGGTGCGTAAGAATCAGAAGTTGATCATGTGCCCTGCCAGGCCGTGGATGGCCTCCTGCAGTGCTTCGCTGAGCGTCGGGTGCGTGTGCACGTTGCGCGCCAACTCATTGACCGTGAGATCCCACTTCTGTGCCAGCGTGAGCTCCGGAAGCAGCTCGGACACGTCGGGTCCGATGAGATGCCCACCGATCAGCTCGCCGTACTTCTTGTCGGCGATGAGCTTCACGAATCCGGTCGGATCACCGAGGCCGTGTGCCTTGCCGTTCGCCATGAACGGGAAGCTCGCCACCTGCACGTCGTAACCCTCGGCACGCGCCTGCTCCTCGGTGAGACCGAAGGACGCCACCTGCGGCTGACAGAACGTCGCACGCGGCATCATGCGGTAGTCGCCGAGTTCGAGCGTTTCCGCATCGGCGATTGTCTCGGCAGCGACCACAGCCTGAGCCTCGGCAACGTGGGCAAGCTGCAGCTTCGCGGTGACATCACCGATCGCGTAGATGTGCGGAACGCTGGTACGCATCCGCTCGTCGATGTCGATGGCACCACGATCGGTGAGCGCGACACCGGTGCGATCGAGACCGTAGCCCTCGACACGGGGCGCGAAGCCGACCGACTGCAGGACCTTGTCCACCACCACGGTCTCGACGTTGCCGGATTTGTTGTCCTTGATCGACACGGTGACCTTGTCGCCACCGTCCTCGATGGACTGCACGGCGGCACCGGTCTTGATGGTGACACCGAGCTTCTTGTACGCCTTGGTGATCTCCTTGGAGACGTCGGCGTCCTCGTTGGGCAGCGCGCGGTCGAGGAACTCCACGATGGTGACGTCCACGCCGTAATTCTTCAGGACGTAACCGAACTCCATACCGATCGCGCCGGCACCGACGATCAGCATCGAACCCGGGAGATCGCGAGTCATGATCTGTTCTTCGTAGGTGACCACGTTGTCGCTCAGCGCGGTACCGGGGAGCAGCTTGGTCTCACTGCCGGTCGCGATGATCGCGTTGTCGAACGTGATCTCTTCGGTGCCCCCCTTCGACAACTCCACCGAGATTCCGTTCGGGCCGGTGAAGGTGCCGCGGCCGTCGTACTCGGTGATCTTGTTCTTCTTCATCAAGAAGTGAACGCCCTTGACGCGCCCGTCCGCCACCTTGCGGCTGCGATCGAAGGCTGCGCCGAAATCGAAGGACGCCTCTCCCGAGATACCGAAGGTCTTTGCCTCTTTCGTGAAGAGATGCGCAAGCTCGGCATTACGGAGAAGTGCCTTGGAGGGGATGCAGCCGACGTTCAGACACACACCACCCCAGTACTTCTGCTCGATGATGGCGGTGCTCAATCCCAGCTGTGCCGCGCGGATAGCAGCGACGTACCCGCCGGGACCGGCTCCGAGGACAACGACGTCATAGTGTGAGGTCACGATTCCTCAGGGTAGTCCCGTCCCGAATCGTTGTCTCGAGCTGGTCGTATTACTCACGAGTAGCAGTTTCGGCGCCTTCTCCGCGCGCCCGCACGTGCTCGGTACGCTCGGGTTTCATGACGTGGGCGACCCTCGCAGAAGCGGGCCTCAGCGAGTGCGCGAGGAGCGAGACGGACTGTATGCCGGGGTTCGGGGACTTCCTCGCCGTCGCCGCACTCGTGGTGGTCGGAGCTCTCGTCTGGGTGTCACTGACTGCATGCGCAGCACTCTCGATCACCGAATCGGACCAGCCCACGTCCCGGAAGTTGGCGTGGTCGCTCCTTGTCCTGGGCGTCCCGTTCGTCGGCGCAATCGCGTGGTTCGTGCGTCCTGCAAGAATGGCGCCATGACCGACCCCTTCCTCTGGCTCGAAGACGTGACCGCCGATGCATCCCTCGACTGGGTGCGCGAACGCAACGCCCGCACCGTCGGCGAGTACACGGAGAACGCACGATTCTCGGCACTCGAGGAGCGCATCCTCGGGGTGCTCGACACGGATGCACGCATCCCCTACGCCGGGATCCGCGGTGAGTACCTCTACAACTTCTGGCGCGATTCCGACCACGTGCGGGGCATCTGGCGCCGCACCACTCGCGAGCAGTACCGGACCGAGAACCCGGAATGGGACATCCTGCTCGACGTCGATGCCCTCGCCGCGAACGAGGACGAGAACTGGGTGTGGGCAGGGGCCACCGTGCTGCGACCCTCACAGACACGAGCGCTGCTCGAGCTCTCACGCGGCGGCGCGGATGCCACGGTGGTCCGTGAGTTCGACCTCGAGACCCGCACTTTCGTCACCGGACCGGACGCATTCGAACTTCCCGAAGCGAAGAGCGGGATCAGCTGGATCGACGAGAACAACGTCTACGTCGGGACCGACTTCGGTGCGGGTTCGATGACCGAGTCCGGCTATCCGCGCATCGCCAAGCGGTGGACGCGCGGCACCACACTCGCCGAAGCCGTCACCGTGTACGAGGGCGAAGCGACCGACGTGTCGGCAGGCGCTTCCTACTCGGATGTACCCGGCTACGAACGACATTTCGTCAGTCGGTCCACCGACTTCTACAACAGCGAACGCTACGAACTGAACCCCGTCGACGGTTCGCTGACGAAGGTCGAGGTCCCCGACGACGCGGGCATGTCCGTCCACCACGACTGGCTGACCGTCCGCCCCCGCTCCGACTGGGAGGTCGACGGCACGGTGCACCCGGCCGGGTCGCTCCTCGTCACGGACTTCCGCGACTTCATGGCGGGCAAACGCGACCTGACCGCGCTCTTCACTCCCGACGCCCACACTTCTCTGGAGCAAGCGACGTGGACCCGGAACCACCTGCTTCTCGTGACACTGCGTGACGTTCGGACGGATCTGCACGTCCTGACTCCGGGCGACGACGGATGGACCACCTCGCCGGTACCCGGTCTTCCGCCCCTCACCAGTAGCGGAATCATCTCCACCGACTCCCGCAATTCGGACGAGTTCTTCGTAAACTCCAGCGGATTCACGACCCCCGCGACCCTGCTGTACGGCGAAGTGGGCGGCGAACCGACCCCGGTGAAGCAGGCCCCGTCGTTCTTCGACGCGGAGGGAATCTCCACCACTCAGTACTTCGCGACCTCCGACGACGGCACGAAGATCCCCTACTTCGTCGTCAAACGTGACGACGTCGAGGGACCGTGCCCCACTTTGCAATACGGGTACGGCGGGTTCGAGAACTCGATGGTCCCGGCATACAGCGGTATCACCGGGCTCGGCTGGCTGGAAGAGGGCGGCGCGTACGTGCTCGCCAATATTCGTGGCGGCGGCGAATACGGCCCCGAATGGCACACTTCGGTCCTGCGCGAGAACCGGCACAAGGTGTACGAGGATTTCGCCGCTGTCGCAAAGGACGTCGTCGCTCGGAAGATCACCACCGCAGAGCAACTCGGCATCCACGGCGGTAGCAATGGCGGACTGCTGATGGGCGTCATGCTCACTCGCTACCCGGAACTGTTCGGGGCGATCGTCTGCGCGGTCCCGCTCCTCGACATGAAGCGTTACCACCTGCTCCTCGCGGGCGCGTCCTGGGTCGCGGAGTACGGGGACCCGGACAACCCCGACGACTGGGAGTTCCTCGGCAAGTACTCGCCCTATCAGACCACGGACCCGAACGCCGACTACCCGCCGATTCTCGTCACCACCTCGACCCGCGACGATCGCGTTCATCCCGGACACGCACGCAAGATGGCCGCGCTCCTCGAAGAGGAGGGTCACGAGATCTGGTACTTCGAGAACATCGAGGGTGGGCACGGCGGTGCCGCAGACAACAAGCAGGCAGCGTTCAAATCCGCACTGACCTACACGTTCCTGAGCCGGAAGCTCGGGCTCTAGCGGTCGTGGATCCACTCCGCAATCCGATCGACCGTCCCGGTCGGATTGCGGATCCACCCGTTGTGCCCCAGCGGTTGCGCCTGATGCCACATCGTGACGTCGGCGTCGGGCATCTTGCGCACCAGATTCTTCGCCGAACCGCGAGGGGCCAACTCGTCACCTTCGATGGAGATGGACAGCACCGGTAATTTCAGACGGCCGATCCGCTCCTCGTAGTCGATGTCGGCTCCGGCCGGATCGATCTTTCCGGAGCGCGCGAACCTCGACCAGTCCGAGATCAGGACCTTCGACTGCCGGCCGAAACCACCGATGTCGAGTTTGTCGCCCGGCCAGAATCCGGCGATGTTGGCGGTGACGGACATCGCAGCACTGCCGAGCAGCAGCCCGGGCGACCCCATCCCCGAGAATCCCCGGTAGTACGGAGACCCGGAAGCCACCAGGACGACACCACCGAGTCGTCCTCGGACCCGTGCCGCGTACATGACGCCGAGCTGTCCACCCATGCTGTGCCCGAGCAGATAGGGAGTGGACGAGGGAAAGGTCTCACGGACCACCTCGAATATCGCGGGAAAATCGACCGAGACCAGTTCGTGATAGCCGTATGTACTCGACGAACTCGGCCGGGGGCGACTGTCGCCCTGTCCACGAAGTTCACCGATTGCCACATTGAAACCGTGCGAACACAAGTTCTGCGCAAACAATTCGTAGTATCCCGCGGGAATACCGAGCCCGGGGAATATGACGACGACAGGAGCCTCGTCGGAGCCGGCGAACAGGCGGACGGGCGTGGTCGTCCCGTCGGGCATCTGAATGGGTACGGTGTCCACCCTGTCAGCCTAAGCCCGACGGGACGCCTGGATCAGATGCCCAGCGAGCCGGCCAGCATCGGCCACGACTTGTGCAGGTCGTCCTCCCAGTACGGCCAGGCGTGAGTGCCCTGCGGACGGAAGTCGAAGGTCGCCGGGATGCCCAACTCGTTCAGCTTTCCGGCCAGCGCGTGCGTGCACTGGTTGGTCGCCGCCTCGATCACGGTGCCGAGAATCATCTGGTTGGCGTAGATCTCGAGGTCGCCCTCGATTCCGGGGCCATCGAGCCTGTCGTGCGGCCCGGGCAGGCCGGAGCCGCTACTGACGTAGATCTGCTTGCCGCGCAGCTTGTCCGCGTTGAGGGTCGGATCGTTGGCGGCCCAGGCCGGGTTGTCGTCCTCGCCCCACATGTTGACGGTATCCGCGCCACCGCGTGATTCGACGACCACCTTCACATACGTGCGACCCGGATCGGTGCTGGTCTGCGCGCAACCGCTGTAGGACGCCACACCCTGGTAGAGCTCTGGTGCCGACTCCGCGAGCGACAACACGGAGCCTCCCGCCATCGAGATACCTGCGATGGAATTGACACCGTTGGTGCCGAGAGCCTCGTCCACGATCGACGGGGCTTCCTTCGTCAGGAAGGTGGTCCACTTGTTGCGACCGAGCTCCGGATCGTCCTGCAACCAGTCGGTGTAGTAACTGAAAGCTCCGAGCATCGGCGTGACGACATTGACGTTCTTGTCGGCGAAGAAGTTGACGATGTCCGTCTTGCGCTGCCAGGTGGCGGAATCCTCGCCGCCACCTGCGCCGTTGAGGAGGTAGAGCGTGGGCCGCGGAGCACTGTCGTCTGCGGGAGTGATGACCCGCAGCGGAATGTTCTTGTCCATCGACGCCGAGTAGACCTGCAGCGTCAACTGGCGATCGTCGATCCGTTCGGTCCGAACGAGGTGCGAACCCGTGGGTTCGCCGGCCGGTGCGGGATCCGCACCGGCAACCGCTGCCGTGCCGATGCCACTGACCATGAGTAGAACGGCGAAGACCGCGGCGAAACGCCCGGTAGCCAATCGGTTGACCATCGTGCTCCTTAGTGGAATATCCCGACATACCGGTCGATCCGGGGACCGGCAGCCACATTCTGTCATGCGGCCCCCGATCCCCGGATCGAAAGGGTGGGGAAGTTCGTTCCCCGAACTCACTTCCTAGCCGGCGGAGCCGCTGAGGAGAGGGAGGATGGTGTTGAGGAGCTCGAGAACGGTGATGAGGTCGGACGACATGGTTTCTCCTTCGGATATGTGTCGGCATTTTCGTGACAACCAAGTGGTCGAACACGAGTTCGTGGTGCGGATCGAGTGCCCTGTGCACCGGCCACGACGACCGCACGTGAAGAGCGTAAACGGCCAACGCGACTTTGTGTGATCCTCCGTTCGGAGGACGCCGTGAAAGCCCGCAATATGCTCTCTACTTTTTGTACCGTAATCAGTTCGCGATTCAATGAAGTTCGCAAAAACGACGTGCAAACATTCCGTTCATTCGGCAATCACTTCGGTTCCCCGGCCGACGATGAGCGGATCGGGAGCCCCGACCACGTCGTCGTCCTTGTTCTCGTAGTCGAACTGCGAGAGGACATAACGCATTGCATTGATCCGCGCCCGCTTCTTGTCGTTGCTCTTGACCACGATCCACGGCGCCACGTCGGTATCCGTGTACCGGAACATCTCCTCCTTGGCCGCGGTGTAGGAATCCCACTTGTCCAGCGAGGCGAGGTCCATCGGCGACAACTTCCACTGCCGAACCGGATCGACCTGACGAATCGCGAACCTCGTCCGCCGTTCGAGCGGTGACACAGAGAACCAGAACTTGATCAGGTCGATGCCGTCGTCGACGAGCATCTTCTCGAACAACGGAGCCTGGTGGAGGAACGTGTCGTACTGCTTGTCCGAGCAGAAGCCCATCACTCGCTCCACGCCCGCCCGGTTGTACCAGGAACGGTCGAACATCACGATCTCGCCGGCAGCAGGCAGATGATCGACGTACCGCTGGAAGTACCACTGAGTCGATTCCCGCACGGAAGGCTTCTCCAGCGCGACAACCTGCGCCCCGCGCGGATTCAAGTGTTCCGTGAACCTCTTGATCGTCCCGCCCTTTCCGGCCGCGTCGCGCCCTTCGAAGACGACGACCTGCCGACGACCGGTGTTCTTGACCCAGTTCTGCAGCTTCAGCAGTTCGATCTGAAGCAATCGCTTCTCGAGTTCGTACTGCTCACGCGCCATCCGCTCGTCGTACGGGTACCCCTCGCGCCACGTGTCCACCACGAGGCCACCAGGTTCGGTCAGGAGGACGGGATCGTCGTCGTCCTCGTCGTCGACCACGAACGCCGAGGCGTCCCTCAGATCCACGGCCGTCGACAGATCGGCGACGGCACCGAGACACGCCGGGCGTTCTTCGATATCGGTCATCTGCGAAAACGTAGCGGCGGCGTGTATCACCGTAGTGAAGCCGCAGTGAACGGGAAGGAACGCGGCAATCGAATCTTCAGGGGCGGAATCGGGGGTTCCCCCGATGCGAACGCTGCTCGTCTCTTCGAAACTGTGTGCATGACTTCCGAAGAGAAGACCCCACGTCAGTTCACCCGTTCACGCGAGCAGAAGATACTCTCCGGAGTATGCGGCGGCATCGCGGAATACTTCGAGATCGACGCCAACCTGGTCCGCCTCGGCATGATAATCGCAGCCTTCGCCAGTGCCGGTACAGCGGTACTCGTCTACCTTGCGGCCTGGATGATCATGCCGGAGTGATGCGGCGAAGTCAGGCCCGGCGGCTCGCTCTCAACACGGTGTCGTGCGTGTGATGAGTGCCCTCGGGCGGAGCGTTGGTCCGCCGCCGCGTCTCGTCGACGTGCACGGTCCAGTCGTCTCCGAGCAACTCGGCGAAGTCGTGAGGCTGACAGAAGTCGGCCGGGTCGAAGTGGTCCCACTTCTCTCCCGTCAGGGCGTGGCCGACAACGAGGATGGTCCCGCCGGGGGCGACGGCATCGATCAGTTCACGCGCGCCCTGCTGGTCCGCGGTGCGGAGAACCGGAAAGTACTGCAGCGAGACCAGGTCGAACGTTCCCGGCTCGAAGGGCTCGGCCACGACGTCCGCGTGCCTCCACTCGATACGGGTCGGTCGCCGAGTGTCGCCGCACGCCCGGCGCGACTGCCGAGATGTCGGTGGCCATCACCTTCCAGCCTCGGTCCGCGAGCCAACGAGCGTCGGCGCCCTCTCCGCATCCGACATCCAGCGCGCGCCCGGAGTTCGCATCGGCCACTTCGAGGGTCAGTATCGGGTTGGGCAGGTTGCTCCAGACCAGCTCGCCGTCCGGTACTTGCGGTCCCAGAATTCTTCGTCCATACCTCGATCATGCGCAGCAGAGGGTGAAGCAGCAACGCCTGTTGCCGGAACAGCAAACCAAGCGACGTCGACAACATGAAGAAGCCCGGAACACCTGTCGGTGTTCCGGGCCACTCCGCTTCGTGCAGCGAGGGATGGACTAGAAGTCCATGCCACCCATGCCGCCGGTCGGGTCGCCCATGGGCGCTCCGGCCTTCTCCGGCTTGTCGGCGACGACGGCCTCGGTGGTGAGGAACAGAGCCGCGATCGAAGCTGCGTTCTGCAGCGCCGAGCGGGTGACCTTGACCGGGTCGTTGATGCCGGCTTCGAGGAGATCGCCGTATTCGTTGGTCGAGGCGTTCAGGCCGTGACCTGCAGGCAGGTTGCGAACCTTCTCGGCAACGACGCCGGGCTCGAGGCCGGCGTTGAATGCGATCTGCTTGAGCGGTGCCTCGAGTGCGAAGCGAACGATGGCTGCACCGGTCGCCTCGTCACCCTCGAGCTTCAGAGCCTCGAGAGCGGGAGCTGCCTGCAGCAGGGCGACGCCACCACCGGCGACGATGCCCTCTTCGACAGCAGCCTTGGCGTTGCGCACGGCATCCTCGATGCGGTGCTTGCGCTCCTTGAGCTCCACCTCGGTGGCAGCTCCGGCCTTGATGACTGCGACGCCGCCGGCCAACTTGGCCAGGCGCTCCTGCAGCTTCTCACGGTCGTAGTCGGAGTCGCTGTTCTCGATCTCGGCGCGGATCTGGCTGACACGACCGGCGATGGCGTCGGAATCGCCCGAGCCCTCGACGATGGTGGTCTCGTCCTTGGTGATGACGATCTTGCGAGCCTGACCGAGCAGCTCGAGTCCGGCGGTCTCCAGGGAGAGGCCGACCTCTTCGCTGATGACCTCGCCACCGGTGAGGATGGCGATGTCGGCGAGCTGAGCCTTACGGCGGTCACCGAAGCCGGGAGCCTTGACGGCAACCGACTTGAAGGTGCCCTTGAGCTTGTTGACGACCAGGGTCGACAGAGCCTCACCCTCGACGTCCTCGGCGATGATGGCCAGCGGCTTGCCGGACTGGATGACCTTCTCCAGCAGCGGCAGCAGATCCTTGACCGTCGAGATCTTGGAGCTCACGAGGAGGATGTACGGATCCTCGAGAACTGTTTCCTGACGCTCGGCATCGGTGGCGAAGTACGCCGAGATGTAGCCCTTGTCGAAGCGCATGCCCTCGGTGAGCTCGAGGCTGAGTCCGAAGGTCTGTGCCTCCTCGACCGTGATGACGCCTTCCTTGCCGACCTTGTCCATGGCCTCGGCGATGAGCTCACCGATGGACGGGTCGCCGGCCGAGATACCAGCGGTAGCAGCGATCTGCTCCTTGGTGTCGATCTCCTTGGCGGTGTCGAGCAGGCTTGCGGTGACGGCCTCGACGGCCTTCTCGATGCCACGCTTGAGGCCGAGCGGGTTTGCGCCGGCCGCGACGTTGCGCAGACCTTCACGAACCAGAGCCTGAGCGAGGACGGTAGCGGTGGTGGTGCCGTCGCCAGCGACGTCGTCCGTCTTCTTGGCGACCTCCTTGACGAGCTCGGCACCGATCTTCTCGTAGGGGTCCTCGAGTTCGATCTCCTTGGCGATGGAAACACCATCGTTGGTGATCGTGGGGGCGCCCCACTTCTTCTCGAGCACGACGTTGCGACCCTTGGGGCCCAACGTCACCTTGACTGCGTCGGCGAGGCTGTTGAGGCCACGCTCGAGGCCACGGCGGGCCTCTTCGTCGAACGCGATGATCTTGGCCATTGCGAAGTGATCCTCCGGATTGGGGGTGACACACAAGGCGACCGCGTACCGGGTCGCCTCATTTACGCCTGTGGCCGAGCTCGGTGCCCGCGACGGACGACCAGGGGTGTCGATGAATCCCAGTCTCACCGTCCCGACCTGGCACTCACGGTTCGCGAGTGCCAACTGCATTTTTAGCACTCGCAGGTGCCGAGTGCAAGGTCGAGACACCCCCTCTGTGAGTGGTTGACGAGTCCCTGGACTCGTCAACCACTCACGGGCGCGTCAGCGCATGAAGCAGGCCTGTCCCGTGTTCACGTTGATCGCGAAGGAGAGAGCACCCATGCAGTCGACACCGTTGGCGTCGGCGGTCGCGCCGGAGCCGTAACCGGCGATCGCGACGTTGGTGCTGCCCTCACCGGCACCGGCACGCGCGATCCCGCCGCCGATGGTCACGGCGTACGCCTGTCCGTTGCCTTCGGTGGCGCCGAGGGAGGTGCCGAACCCGGTCGCGTAAGTGGTGGTCGACCCGGCACCGTTGGCCGTGCTGACGGCAGTTCCGCTGTCCATCGCCCCCGCGCGCGCGAGACCGGCCTCGGTGGCCTTCGCGCCGCAGCTGGCGGTGTCCGACACCTGGATGTCGTTGGCCGACGGTGGCGAGACGCACTGCACCGGCGCGGCGGACGCGACGCCGGACCCCGCGACCGAAAGACCTGCTGCGACACCGACACCCACAGCCACGGCCGCACCTGCACGAACCAATCGACGGCCGAATCCGGACATCGATCGCGAACGGGACGACAGGGACGAAGTCGCGGCGGAGGGGAAAACAGAGGGCATGGATGCTCCTTCTGGAACAGAGAAACTGACGGATTCCGCCGCGACAGTACCCGTAGTCGACGTGACCTGCCGCACTATCCCTGGGTGAGTCCGTCGAGCAGCACAGGTAGGTCGGCAATCGAGTCCAGAACGTGATCCGGACGGACCGGGGACAACTCGAGAACCTGCTGCCGGAACTTTCCGGTCCGCACCAGTACCCCGGTCAGCCCGACCCGCTGTGCTGCGATCACGTCACCGGCGAGGTCGTCGCCGACCATGACGGTTCGTTCGGGGTCGGTTCGCGTCAGTTCGGCTGCGGTGAGGAAGGCAGTCAGGGCCGGTTTACCGACCGACGCCACTCTCACACCGGTCACTTCCTCGATACCTGGGAGGTAACTGCCCACGTCTATTCGGAGTCCGTCCTCCGTCGCCCAGGTGGTACCCCGATGCATTGCGACAACCGGAACCCCGCCGAACATCAACTCGACGACACGACTGAGCGCGCGGTGCGTGAACTCCGGACCCGCTCCGCCCAGCACCACCACCTCGGGGTCGGCCTCGTCGAGTTCGATTCCGGCAAGGTCGGCGGCCATGTCACCGCTGTTGAGCAACCAGACTCGTCGGCCTGGGTACGTGGTGCGAACGTACTCGGCCGTGAGACGGCCGGCAGTGACGACCTCGTCCGAAGCAACCTCGATACCGACTGCCCGCAACGCTTCGGCAATTCCTTCGCACGTCCGGGACGTGGTGTTGGTCAAGAAGGCGCACGGCAGACCGCGCCGCCGGATGTCGGCGACCGCTTCTGCCGCGCCGGGTATCGGGTGCCACGACGTGACGAGCACCCCGTCGATGTCGAACAACACTCCGTCGACCGGGGTCCGAGATTGCTGCCCCATCGATCGATCCTATCGACCGGCCCCCAGCAAGTGCAGTTCCTCGGCGACCTACTCGGGCGATTTGATTCCGTCGAACATCAGACTGCGGATCGCGGCGGCGACGGAATCGACGTCTTCCTTGTCGTGTCCGCGCAAGCTGCGGACGACCGCCGCGAGGATCATTCCGTTGATCGCCTGGGCTGTTCCCTCGATATCGAGGTTCTCGCGCAGGTAGCCGCGATCCACCCCGTGCTTCAGGTATCCGCCGGTGAGCTCGGCAGCGGTGTCGAGGAGACCGAACAGGCGCTGGGTGAGGTCGGCATCGATGCCTGTCGCCTCGAACAGCAGCAGACGGGGGATGCGCGGATCGTCCAGCAATATCGCGGTCAGGGCGTCGGATATCCGTTCGACCTGCCGGCGGTATTCGTCGAGCGAGTCTGCGGCGTCCGGTGCGTTGTCGGTGACGAGGGATCCCACGATTCGGGCGACGAGATCGTCGAGCACATGGTCGATGATGTCGCGCTTGTTCTCGAAGTAGCGGTAGAAGGTGCCGTGCCCGATACCCAGTCGCGTCGCGATGTCCGCGATACCGGTGCCGTGATACCCCTGCTCGGCGAAACAGGAGAAGGAGGCATCGATGATGTCGCGCCGTAGCTCGGCGCGTTTGCGTTCGGCACGAGAGAGGGTATCCGTCACGGACATGATGATACGGTTCTCAGAAACGGAATGATGTGTCATTCTCTGATAAGTCATTCCGAAGTCGGACCGAGGAGGTCTTCACGTGTCACCGCAGTACGACGCCGTGATAGTCGGCGCAGGATTCGGTGGCATGGGTGCCGCCATCGCCCTCGACCGCCTGGGGCTGAGCAACCTCGTGATCCTCGAGCGTGAGGACGACCTGGGCGGGACGTGGCACGTCAACCGCTACCCCGGTCTGGCGGTGGACATCGCATCGGTGACGTACTCGTACTCTTTCGAGCCGAATCCGCACTGGTCGCGTCTCTTCGCGCCCGGCGAAGAACTGTTCCGATACGCCCATCACGTCGCCGACAAATACGACCTGAAGCGCCGGATGCGTTTCGACACCGTCGTGGAAGGCGCGCGCTGGGACGAGAACGCGCACCATTGGGTGGTCGCGATCGAGAACTCCGACCCGATCACCGCTCGCTGTCTACTGACGGCAACGGGGTTTCTCTCGCAACCGCACCGCCCGGACATTCCCGGAATCGACTCCTTCGCAGGAGACGTCGTCCACACCACCGCGTGGGATGCGGAATTCGAACCGGAAGGGCGCCGAGTCGGCATCATCGGCACCGGAGCCACCGCGGTGCAGTTGGTACCGGAACTTGCCAAGCGCGCTGAAGAACTCACCGTCTACCAGCGGACACCGATCTGGGTGGTACCCAAACTGGACGTCCCCATTCCGGCCGCTGTCCAGCGCCTGTTCGCCCGACTTCCGTTCACCCAATGGATTGCGCGTGCCGTCAGCACCAGCATTCTCGAGGCGATCATGGTCAGCGCCGTGTTGCATTACCGGCAGGCGAAGTTCCTCAACAGAGCCGCTGCCCTCGCGGCCAGAGCCCATCTGCGGGCACAGGTTCGCTCACGCGCCGTACGCAGCAAACTGACGCCCGATTACGATTTCGGGTGCAAACGGCCCACGTTCTCCAACCACTACTTTCGGGTGTTCAACCGCCCGAACGTGCACCTCGAAACCAACTCGATCGATCACATCGAACCGGACGGCATCGTCACCACCGACGGCCACAAGACCCAGATCGACTCCCTCGTCCTCGCCACCGGATTCAATCTGTGGGACGTGAACTTTCCGGCGATCGAGATCGTGGGACGCGAAGGGCGAAACCTGGGAAAGTGGTGGCGTGACAACCGCTTCCAGGCCTACGAGGGTGTTGCCGTCCCACACTTCCCCAATTTCCTGACGCTCTCGAGTCCGTACTCGTACAGCGGCCTTTCGTACTTCACGACCATCGAGTCGCAGATGAAGCACATGACGAGACTCCTACGGGAGGCACGACGCCGCGGCAGCGACACCTTCGAGGTCACCGAACGAGCGAACGCCGAGTTCCTCGATCGGATGACCGACAACCTGGACGACTCGGTGTTCTACCGCGGCAGCTGTCAGACCTCGCGCAGCTACTACTTCAACCAGCACGGCGAAGCAGCGATCCTGCGCCCGACCTCCACGATCAACGCGTTCCGCGAAGCGGGCAGATTCGCCCTCGACGATTACGAGTTCACCCCCGCTGATACCGGGCCCGGCGATTCCTGGACGCGTAGCTAGAAGCTGGCAGATGATGGACGGATGGGTACGCGAAAGCCGCCCGAACGAGTAGTTGTCATCGGCGCCGGAATGGTCGGGCTGTCCACTGCCTGGTTCCTGCAATCGCGGGCAGTCCAGGTCACTGTCGTGGACCGCACCGGTGTCGCGGCGGACGCTTCGTGGGGAAATGCGGGGTGGGTCGCTCCCGCGCTGACCCTGCCGCTGCCCGAGCCGGCCGTGTTGAAGTACGGCATCAAGGCCATGCTCGATCCGGCTTCGCCCGTGTACGTCCCGTTCACGACCGATCACACGCTGATCCGATTCCTCCTCGGGTTCGCTCGCCACTGCACCTCCTCGGCATGGCGCGCCGCGATGTCGGTCTTCGCCGAGGTCAACCGTGAGTCCATCGGCGCCTATGACGAACTGGCGGACGGCGGCGTACGCGAACCGACCCGCACCGCCGATCGGTTCATCGCAGCCTTCACCTCGGATCGCGATCGCGAAGCCCTGATCGACGAATTCCGGAACTCGGCGGCAGCGGGGTCGAAGGTCGAATTCGACCGACTGGACGATGACGCCGTTCGCTCGCTCGAACCCGCTCTGGGCGATGGCGTGCACTCGGGTCTGCGACTGCACGGCCAGCGTTTCATCGACCCGCCTCTTTTCGTGGAATCGCTGGCACAGTCGGTACGCGATCGCGGGGGCGACATCATTGCGGGCTTCGACGTCACTGCCATCGACGACCGTGATCCGGGCGCCGTTCGCGTCGACTCGGCCGATGGTCGAGCCGTCACAGCGGACGCAGTCGTGGTCGCCAGTGGCGCGCACCTGAACCGGCTCGCGCGGCCGTTCGGGGTCAAAGTGCTGGTCCAGGCCGGTCGCGGGTACAGCTTCAGTGTCGTCCCGCAGTACCTGCCCGAAAGCCCCGTGTACCTACCCGCGCAGCGCGTGGCGTGCACGCCTCTGCACAACCGGCTGCGGGTGGCAGGGATGATGGAGTTCCGCAGCCCGGATGCTCCGCTCGACCCGCGTCGCATCGATGCGATCGTCGCCGCCACCGCGCCGATGCTGCGGGGTGTGGACTGGGAAGCGCGTGAGGAGGAGTGGGTCGGGTCGCGACCGTGCACCACGGACGGGCTGCCGATCGTCGGTGGCACGAAATCGCCTCGCATCCATGTGGCAGGTGGTCACGGTATGTGGGGCATCGCTCTCGGACCACTGACCGGTCGACTGCTCGCCGAAGCGATGACCGGCGAGGTCTCGGCTGTGATGCGGCACTTCGATCCACTGCGCTGATCTCCGACATCTTTACTGTGACACCCGGTCACATATACAGTCCCCTAGACTTCGTCCGACTCGCCGCCAAACCCAACCGGAGGAACACCGTGGCCCGCACTCTCGAAGCAACAATCGACATCGACGCCACGCCCAACGACGTGTGGGCGATCGTCTCCGACCTGAAGCGCATGGGCGAGTGGAGCCCGCAATGCCGGAAGATGAAGGTTCTCGGGGACACCGTGAGCGAGGGAACGAAGACGGTGAACCTCAACCGCAAGGGCATGCTCGTCTGGCCGACCACCTCCAAGGTCGTGCGTTACGTCCCGGAGAAGACCATCGCGTTCCGCATCGTGGAGAACCGCACGATCTGGTCGTACGAGATCGAGCCAACCGCTACGGGCAGCCGCGTCGTCGAACGCCGCGAAGCCCCCACCGGCATCTCCAAGGTTTCACAAGTCCTCGTCAAGGCAGTCCTCGGCGGAAACGAAGACTTCGAGAAGGACCTCGTGGAAGGCATGAACGCAACACTTCGCCGCATCAAGTCCGAGGCCGAGAAGGCCGGGTGACACTCGGCGGGGTTCCAGGGATGGGTGTCTGACACCGGGTAACGGGCGTCGCTCACGTAATCTGTGAAAGCCCGAAACGGGCACGTACGCCCCAACCGTGACAGTTAGAGGAGCCCGTGGCACGCAAGCCCACACCCCCAGGAACCCCGCAGACCACCGGTGTCGGGCACGTTGTCGACCTCGTTCGTGCTGCGATCCCGCCCCTGCATCCTGCCGGTATCCCCTTCGTTCTCGCGCCGCTGGGCGTCGCTGCCATCGGACGAAAGAGCAAGCTGATCCGGCGGACAGCTCTCGTCTCCGCCGCGGCCTGCGCCACGTTCTTCCGCCATCCGCACCGCGTTCCGCCGAACCGGCTGGGTGTGGCAGTCGCTCCGGCCGACGGTGAGGTCGCACTCGTCGACTCGGCCGTACCTCCCGCCGAGTTGAACATGGGCGACGCGCCCGTACCGCGGGTGAGCATCTTCCTGTCGGTGCTGGACGTGCACGTCCAGCGCAGCCCTGTCGGTGGCACAGTGCGGCAGGTCGAACACCGCGCCGGCCAGTTCCTGTCCGCCGACCTTCCCGACGCGAGCGAGAAGAACGAGCGCAACAGCATGTTGCTCGAGACCACCGACGGCCACGAGGTCGCGGTCGTCCAGATCGCCGGTCTGCTCGCCCGCCGCATCGTGTGCGACGCCAAAGCCGGCGACATGCTCCCCATCGGCGACACCTACGGTCTGATTCGATTCGGCTCGCGCGTGGACACCTACTTCCCCGCAGGCACGAAACTTCTGGTCGAGCGTGGTCAGCGCACCATCGGCGCCGAAACCGTGATCGCCCAGCTGCCGTGAGTCCGACAGTGAAACCGCGCAAGCAACGCCCACAAGCCGTGCGACTGCTGCCGAGCGTCATCACCATTCTGGCGCTGTGCAGTGGGCTGTCGGCGGTGAAGTTCGCGCTCGACGATGAGTACGGCCTGGCCCTCGGCATGATCGGGGCCGCTGCCGTCCTGGACTCGCTCGACGGCCGAATCGCCCGCATGTTGGACGCGACGAGCAAGATCGGCGCCGAACTCGACTCCCTCGCCGACGCCATCTCGTTCGGTGTCGCGCCGGCACTGGTGCTGTACGTTGCCCTCCTCGACGGCCAGAGCATCGGGTGGATCGTAGCCCTCGTCTATGCCGTCAGCATCGTTCTGCGACTTGCTCGCTTCAACACCCTGTTGGACGACGACGATGTGCCCGGTTACGCGCGTGAATACTTCGTCGGAGTTCCCGCGCCCGCAGGCGCACTGATCGCTCTCGTGCCGCTCGCAGCCACTGCGCAGTGGGGCGACGGATGGTGGCAGAATTACGTCCTCGTCGTCGCGTGGATGATCTTCTCCGCCGTTCTCATCGTCAGCCGAATCCCCACGTTGGCGATGAAATCCGTGTCGGTTCCGCCGCGAATGGCGGCTGGGCTGCTGGTATTGGTTGCGCTGGTCGCCGCCGCCCTGGTGACGTACCCGTACATCCTGTTGATCGTGCTCGTGGCCGTGTACCTTGTCCACATCCCGTTCGCGGTCCGCTCGCAGCGCTGGGTGGCCGCTCGCCCCGAAACATGGGACATCAAGCCGGCCGAGCGCCGAGCTATTCGTCGGCGACCGAACGCCGGCGGACAGGCGGGACGCCGTTCCGCCGCGCGCCTGGGTCTGAGGAGGCCGAGGCCCTGATCCGGCCCTCACTACTGACCGGTAACCACGGGAGCTGGCTTTTTGGGGGTTCCGTCGCGATGTGTACTAACGTCTCCGCACATTCGCCAAGGCCAGCACGCATCCCCGGTGTGCGGCCGGGAAGGTCCGATGTCGGTGCGCGAAGAGCAGGTTGCGACGACCCGTCGCGCCGGGCAGGCTCGCCCCTCGAGTGAGTCGGTCGGCGAACCCACGGCATCCGGCAAACGGAAGCGCAACTACGGCATCGACTTCATGCGGGTTTCGCTGTTCACCTGTGTCGTCATGGTGCACACGGTCGGCACGATCAATCTCGAGGACGTCGCCCGCCGGATGTCGCTGCTCTCGATGCTCATCCACTTCACGCGCTACGGGTTCGTGTTCGTCACCCTGTTCGTGCTGTGCCTGGCGTATTCGAAGCGCAGCCTGAGGCCGCTGACCTTCTGGCGTACCCGGTTCAGCACCATCGTGTTGCCGTATGTCGTGTGGTCGGCCGTGTACGTGGTGACGGACGCATGGATGCTCTCGCCCGACGACCTTCCCGGTATCGGTGAACTGGCCCGAAACGCGGGCTTGGGCATCCTGCGTGGCGATGCCAAGTATCAGATGTACTTCCTGCTCATCTCGATGCAGATCTACCTTTTCTTCCCACTGATCAGGATGTTGATTCGCAAGACCGCGGGGCATCACGGACTGTTGCTCGCCGGGGCATTCGTGATGCAGATGGGGGTGTGGTGCGCGATCACGTTCACGCATCCGCAAGGTGGCGTTCTGGCGGTCGTCCACGAACATGCCTGGAAGACCCTCCCCACCTACGCGTTCTTCGCTGCCGTCGGTGCCCTGTCGGCATACCACTTCGATCGCGTCGACAGCTGGTTCCGGTCGCACATCCCGCAGGTGCTCGCACTTTCGGTCATCGGCGCCTCTTTCAGCATCGGCGCTTACATGTATCTCACCGAACCGGGGAACGTACCGAAGGTCGCCGCCTCCGCGGTCAACCCGGCTTCGTTGCCGTGGTTCCTGGCAGCAGTCGCGGTTCTCTACCTGATCGCGGCGGCCTGGAACGATCATCGCGGCGACGGAACCGGCGTGATCGGCCGGATCGTCGACTTCGGCTCACACCGCGCCTTCGGCGTTTTCGCGGTGCACCCGCTCGTGATCGACCTTCTGCACAAGGCAGGCTTCGCCCGCTGGTTGTTCTCCGCTTTCCCCGAGTCCAGCACGACCCGGAGCCTCATCCTCGCACTGGCGGTGCTCGCCGTCTCCCTCGTGTTCGTCGAGGTGCTGTTGCGCAGCCCGATCGCGAAGGTGACCGTCGCCCGCTCACGGATGAGCCTCGGGTGGGCTCGCGGCAACCGCTCTGCGACCGCCGAGGTCTCGACGGATAAGTAGTCTCGGCGGCGTGACCACACCGGAACTGGCGCTCACCGTCCGTCTCAACACGTCGGCCTCCGACACCCGACGCGGTGTCACCCGCTTGCATCCAGAAGCTCTCGCGGCACTCGGACTGCGTGAATGGGACGCGATAGCCCTCGTCGGGGCCCGGCGCACCGCGGCGGTCGCGGGACTCGCACCTTCGGGGACACCGACCGGGACGATCCTGCTCGACGACGTCACCCTGTCCAATGCCGGTCTCACCGAGAACGCCACGATCGTCGCCACGCCCGTCACGGTGTACGGGGCACGATCGGTCACCCTCAGTGGTTCCACGATGGCCGTGCAGTCGATTTCCGAGACCACCCTTCGGCAGGCACTGCTGGGGAAGGTCGTGTCCGTCGGTGACACGGTGTCGCTGCTGCCGCGCGACCTCGGCCCCGGGACGAGTACGGCACCCGCATCGCAAGCTCTGTCGCGCACGTTCGGTGTCGCCTGGACCACCGAACTGCTCACCGTCACCGCGGTCGATCCCGGCGACGGCCCGGTGAGCATTCAGCCCAACTCAGCCGTCGGCTGGCGGGACGGACACGCGCACTCCGAACGGATCACCGGCACGGCGTCCGCTACCGAGGTCCGCCCGCAGGCCCACGTGACCGAAGAGGAGGCTGCCCCGGTCGTTCCGGTGGACGATCTGCTGGGGGCTCGCAGCCAGGCCGCGAAACTCACCGAGTGGCTCGGACTCGCACTCGACGAACCCGAACTGTTGTCCAAACTGGGGGCGTCCGCGCACCTGGGCGTCTTGGTGACCGGACCGGCAGGCGTCGGTAAAGCCACGTTCGCCCGATCCGTCCTCGCCGGACGCAACGTCGTCGAGATCGACGGACCCGGCGCCGGCGCGATAGAAGCCGACTCCCGGTTGAAACGCGTGACCGAAGCTGTCGAACGGGTTCGCAGTGGTGGGGTCCTCCTGATCACCGACGTCGATGCGTTGTTACCCGAGACCACCGAACCCGTGTCCGCGCTGATCGTCGAGCAGCTCCGCAAGGCCGTCGACACCACCGGGGTCGCGTTCGTCGCCACCAGCGCCCACCCAGAAGCCCTGGACACACGAGTACGGGGGCAGGATCTCTGCGATCGTGAGCTCGCCCTGCCCCTTCCGGACGGCGCCACCCGCAAGGCGCTCCTCGAACTGCTCCTGAAGAAGGTTCCGACCACCGACCTCACGCTCGAGGACATCGCCTCCAGAACCCCCGGGTTCGTCGTCGCCGACCTCGCTGCGCTGTGCCGCGAAGCTGCCCTCAGGGCTGCGTCGCGGGCAAGCAAGTCCAGCGCGGAGCCGAGCCTCGAACAAGCCGATCTCGTCGGCGCACTCGAAGTGATCCGGCCGCTCTCGCGCTCCGGCACCGAGGAACTCGCGATCGGCACCGTCACCCTCGACGATGTGGGTGACATGGCCGAAGTGAAGCAAGCGCTCACCGAGGCCGTGCTGTGGCCGTTGCAGCACCCCGATTCGTTCGCCCGGCTCGGGGTCGACCCTCCGCGGGGCGTCCTGCTGTACGGGCCTCCGGGGTGCGGCAAGACGTACCTCGTGCGGGCCCTGGCCAGCTCGGGTCACCTCAGCGTCCACGCCGTGAAGGGCGCGGAACTGATGGACAAGTGGGTGGGGGCGTCCGAGAAGGCGGTCCGTGAACTGTTTCAACGGGCCCGAGACTCCGCACCCTCGCTGATCTTCCTGGACGAGGTGGACGCGCTGGCGCCACGCCGCGGCCAGAGCTCCGATTCGGGGGTCGGCGACCGGGTCGTGGCGGCGTTGCTGACCGAACTCGACGGTGTGGAGCCCCTGCGCGACGTGGTCGTCCTCGGAGCCACCAACCGTCCCGACCTCATCGACCCTGCGCTGCTGCGTCCCGGACGACTCGAACGCCTCGTGTTCGTACCGCCACCGGACGCCGAGGCGCGCACCGAGGTGCTGCGCACGTCCGGAAAATCGGTACCTCTGGCCGACGACGTCGACCTGGTCGACCTCGGGGCAGAACTCGACGGATACTCGGCGGCCGACTGCTCGGCGCTGCTGCGCGAGGCCGCCCTCGCCGCCATGCGCCGCAGCATCGACGCCGCGGACGTGACCGCCGAGGACGTGGCCGCCGCACGCGAGAAGGTGCGCCCCTCCCTCGATCCCGAGCAGGTTGCGCACCTTCAGGCGTACGCGGACGGGCGTTGACGCCAGCGGCCGAGCAGTTCCTGTGCCTGCGCGGACAGGGCTGCCTGGAAGAACGGGCCGAAGCTGATGCGACCGACACCGAGCGGGCCGAACGCCGACAGATCGTCCTGGTCCGGTAACGCGATGGCGTTGACGGGGAGCGGCAGCTCGGATGTCAGACGTTTCATCGTGTCGTCGTCGTGGCGACCGACCGGGTACAGCACGTCCGCTCCGGCGTCGGCAGCCAGCTTCAGCCGGGCTATGGCACGGTCCACTCGGTCCGAGTCCTCCCCCACCTGCTTGACGAACAGATCGGTGCGAGCGTTGACGACCACGTGCACGCCGGCGGCGTCCGCAGCACTGCGCAGGCCGCCGACGAAGTCGGCGTGCTCCTGGGCTTCACGCAGGCGCCCGCTCTCGCTGTGCACGGTGTCCTCGATGTTCAGTCCCACGGCTCCCGCACCCACCAGCCCTTCGACGAGGCGAGCCGGCTCGAGTCCGTAGCCACTCTCGATGTCCACCGACACAGGCAGGTCGACGGCAGCGGTGATCTGCGAAACCCGATGCAGCAGCTCGTCGAACGTGATGCCCTCGTTGTCCGGCTTACCGATCGAATCGGACACCGGGTGACTGCCCACGGTGAGCCCCTCGAATCCGACACCGGCCGCGAGAGTTGCCGACCATCCGTCCCACACGGTCGGCAACACCACCGGATTTCCCGGCTGGTGCAATGCGAGTAGTGCGGTTGCCTTCTGCTCGATCTCGGTCATTCGCAATCTCCTGGCGTCGGTGAGGTCAACTAGCCTCGGTGGTGTGAACGCATTCGGCACCGACCATTCCTTCGGCACCGACCATTGTCGACCCCTTCGGATCCGGCGCACAGCCCATCTCGATTCCGAGGCTGTCGCCTGATGCGCTCCGACGTGCGAACTGCACTGCCCACGGCGCGTGAGGCGTTGGCGGCGGGCGCAGCCCTCACCGCGGGGGCGCTG
This sequence comes from Rhodococcus sp. NPDC058521, assembly GCF_042719695.1. Classification (NCBI taxonomy): domain Bacteria; kingdom Bacillati; phylum Actinomycetota; class Actinomycetes; order Mycobacteriales; family Nocardiaceae; genus Rhodococcus; species Rhodococcus sp. NPDC058521. Next base: position 43,113 of record NZ_JBHXNL010000008.1, on the reverse strand, counting down.
GCCGCCTTCGTGTTGACCAATCCCCGTAGCAGATCGTGGGCGGTCTACGCATCCGACCGTGAACTCGACCGGTGGTTGTCGAGCCAACCGACCGGCGTCGTCGTCGGCGTCGTGTTGGCCGTGATTGCGGTTGCAGGCCTGCAGCGTTCGGGTTCACGGCGAACGGCTTGGGTGCTGTCCGCCCTGTGCGTGATCGTGCTCGCCGCAGCTCACTGGACGGTCCCCGACGTCGGTGACATCGACACCCTCATCGCGTTGCACTTCGGGAAGACCGCGGCCGCGGGCGTACTGCTCGGCTCGAGTGTGGCCGGTTCCTGGGGCGCGCGAATCCCCCAGGTCGCGGTGGTCCTCGGGGTGTCCGCCACCTATGTCCTCGCCGGCGTCCAACCCCCAGCCCGCGGCGACTCGGAGTATCTGGAACCGGCGTCACTCAGCACATCCGCGATCGGCGAGCCCTCGTGGATCCTGCTGGGAGCAGCATTCGCCCTCACCCTCGCCGCTGCAGTGGTCGCGAGTAAGCAATTCCGGGTGCAACGACTCGACCACCCCACCCTGCTGGTGGCTCTCGGCGGCGCGTTGACACTCGCTGTCGCGAACCGGCTCCTCGGCGCCTGGATCGAAGACCAGGAGTTCGGCAGTCAGTTCCGGGTCTGGACGGTGGTCGTGGTGTCGCTGGCCGTCGTGCTCGCACTCACCGTGACCGTCGCGCGGATGCTGCCCGGCCTCGACGGCAGGTTCGTCCTCGCCACCACGGCGGTCGCCGCCGGCGCTATCACCGTGATCAACGACCTCCGGGCACCGTCCGTCTCGGTGCACCCGTGGCTCGCATTGGTGGTCGGAGTGGTCGCCGTCGCGTGCGGAATGGGCCTGCCCGCCCGGTCCGAGCGTTTGCGAATCCGACAGAGCGTTCTGGGCATCACCGTGGTGGCGGTCGTGCCACTCGTCTCCGTCGTCGCTCCGGAATTCGGCAGCAACGGTGCACTGTTGGTCGTTCGGCTCGCCGTACTGGGTATCGGCGTGGGCCTTGCAGTCGGCGGTTCGATCCCGGGCGCGGTTTCTGTCGCCGCACTGGCGCTGGCTCTGCCCTTCGGATCGCTCGTGTTCGCGGCCGCCACCACCATTCCACTCAGCCGGGTCGTATCGCTCGAAGACCTCGGCTCGGCAGGATCGAATCTGCCCCACCGCCTCGCGGGTGCCGCAATGTTCGCCACCGTGCTCGCGTGCGGGGCCGCGCTCGCACGACATCGATCGGCGGTCAGAGCAACTTCAGAAGTGCCACGCCACGAGGACTCAGGCGATAACCCACCTCCAGAGACTCCGTGAGTCCCAGTTCCTTGAGCTTGCGAACTCGCTGCTTGAACGGCGCACGATTCGCGCCGAGCGTCCGTGCGAGTTCGGTGGAAACCACACCCGGGTTGTCGCCGATGAGCCTGAGCGTCGGCTCCGTCCAGGCACCGCGCGCATCCATCCTGGCAAATCTGCGTCGCAGGTCGTCCACGTCGTCGGGTGTCAGATCGTCGGCCTCGCGCAGGGCCACCCGCGGATCGGCTCCCTCGTAGCGCAGCGCTATCCGGTACAGCGACGGACCGTGGGCGGTGCGATCGACGACGCCGTACAGTTCCTCGGCCGAGGAGAACCCCGCATCCTTGGCGTCGGCCTCGGTGATGGCGGTGACTTCCTCGACGGAATCGAACGCGATGACCCCGACGCGAGTTCTTTGCGTCGACCCCGCCTTCACTCGCGGAGTACTCCACCGCCGGAACGCTAGGGTGACGGCACCGGATTTGATCCCGTCGAGAGTGCCGGCGGAGAAGATCACGATCAGTCCACCAGTCCGAGCGAGTGAAGCCTCCGGAAGACCATCATCGATCCGGGTGCGACGTCCGGCATTCGGGAGTATTCCCCGACCGTGAAATACCGAAGTTCCGCGATTTCGCTCGTCGGCCGTGGCTCCGTGACGAGATCGGCCGTGAAGCAAGTCATGTGCAATCCGGTGCCTGTGGGATGTCCGTAGGCCGGCGCCTCGAAGACGCCGAGCTCCGCGACGCTGTCCGGAACGATCCGAGAGTCCAGCTCCTCGCGAATCTCCCGGTGCAAGGCCTCCTCCGGAGTTTCGCCGGGATCGATCTTGCCGCCCGCCATGTAGAAGGCCGACTTTCCGGCCGACCGCGCCTGGAGCAGTCGTCTGTCGCGGATGTACGCCAACGCGGCCGTGCGGATCTCGGTGCTCACGCACTTCAACATAAAGCGTCACGCAGGGTGATGACGAGGTATCGCCGTGCACACGCGGGAAACAACAGCCCATCTATCACAGTCCGGTCTCGTTCGCCCGAATTGCCGCGATTCACGGTAGCGAATAGTTACCCAGTACTATGGGTTCGTAGCCCAGGTCGCTAGCTGCGCGAACGGTCTACGTACGTTTCGGCTCGTACCGTGCCGACACCCCGCCCACCGACGGAGTGCCTTTTGCTCGCGATCTTGATTGCCCATGCCGTTGCAGCAGTTTCGGCTCCGCTGTTCGTGCGCAATTTCGGTCGCAACGCGTTCTACCCGTTGGCACTCGTTCCACTCGTGAGCCTCGGCTGGGTCATCGCACACTGGGGTCAGGAAGTCCGGCTCCACATCACCTGGGCGCCCGGCATGTCGATGGACATCGATCTGTGGTTCGACTCACTGGCCGCCATCATGTCGGTACTCGTACTCGGCATCGGTTCGCTCATCCTGATCTACTGCGGCCGGTACTTCACCGACGAAGAACCCCGCCTCGGCATCTTCGCCGCCGAGATGGTCGCGTTCGCCGGAGCCATGTTCGGACTGGTCGTCAGCGACAACCTCCTGATTCTCTACACGTTCTGGGAACTGACCACCGTGCTGTCGTTCCTGCTCGTGGGCCATTACGCCGAGCGCGCATCGAGTCGACGTGCCGCCACCCAGGCGCTCCTCGTCACGACGGCGGGCGGGCTCGCCATGCTCGTCGGCATCATCATTCTGGGCCAGGTCGGCGGTAGCTACCAGCTGTCCGAGTTGATCGACGCACCGCCGAGCGGCTGGCTGGTCGGTGTCGCGATCGTCCTGATTCTCGTCGGCGCACTGTCGAAGTCGGCGATCGTGCCCCTGCACTTCTGGCTGCCCGGCGCGATGGCCGCTCCCACCCCGGTGAGCGCGTACCTGCATGCCGCGGCGATGGTGAAGGCCGGTGTGTATCTGGTGGCCCGCCTCGCCCCCGGCTACGCGGATCAGACCACGTGGCGATTCACGATCATCGTGCTCGGACTCGTCACGATGGTCCTGTCGGGTTGGCGTGCGATGCGCGCATTCGACCTCAAGCTCGTCCTCGCCTTCGGCACCGTGAGCCAGCTCGGTTTCATCATGGTGCTCGTCGGAATCGGCACCCGTGACGCTGCACTCGCCGGCATGGCGATGGTCGTCGCCCACGCCATGTTCAAGGCGACGTTGTTCATGGTGGTCGGCGTAATCGACAAGACCACGGGCACACGTGATATCCGTAAACTCGCCCACCTGCGTCACAAGGCTCCGCTACTGGCAATCGTCGCGGCGATGGCCGCAGCCAGCATGGCGGGTATTCCGCCCTTCCTCGGCTTCGTCGGCAAAGAAGCCGCACTCGAATCGATCCTGCACGCACAGCCACTCGACACCTGGGCTTCTGTCACCACCGTCGCTGTCGTCGTGATCGGCTCGATCCTCACGCTCGCGTACAGCGTCCGATTCATGTGGGGCGCTTTCGGACGCAAGCAGCTCCAGCGGCCCAGTCCCGCAGTGGAGAAGATGAAGACTCCGAGTTCGCTGTTCCTCGCCGCACCCACCTTCCTGGCAGCGCTCGGGCTCCTCGCGGGCCTCGCTGCACCCCAGTTCGAGAAGCTCCTCACCCCGTACTCGACAACCCTGCCTGCCGGCGAGGGCACGGACTACCACCTCGGACTCTGGCACGGCATCAACACTCCGCTGATCCTCACGCTCGTCGTGTTCGCGGCCGGTACCGGACTCTTCGTGGCGCAACGCACCGTTGCCCGCCTGAAGTTCGAGCACCCTCCCCTCGGCAACGCCGATCGCATGTACGACGCCACGCTACGAACGATGGACACCGTGTCCATGCGCCTGACCGGTGCCACCCAGCGTGGTTCGCTGCCGCTGACGTTGACCACGATTCTCGTGACGCTCGTGGTCGTTCCGCTCACGTTGCTCGTGGTCGGCACGAACACCCATGCCGACCTACGCATCTGGGACTCCTCACTGCAGATGACCATCGGCGGGATCATGGTGTGCACGGCTGTGGCCGCCACGGTGATGCGCAACAGACTGGCCGCTGTGCTTCTCGTCGGACTCACCGGCTACGGGTGCGGCGTCCTGTTCGCACTGCACGGCGCACCCGACCTCGCACTCACGCAATTCCTGGTCGAGACACTGACCCTCGTCGTGTTCGTTCTGGTGCTGCGGAAGCTCCCTGCGGAGGTCGACGAGTCGAAGGCCATCGGATTCAAGTTCCCGCGCGCACTCCTCGCCATCGCCGTCGGCGTGACCATCACGACGATCGCCGCCTACGCGATCAACGCCCGCAACTCGGTTCCCATCCATCTACGGCTTCCCGACGCGGCGTACTACCTGGGCAACGGCAAGAACGTCGTCAACGTTCTGCTCGTCGACATCCGCGCCTGGGACACCATGGGCGAGATCTCGGTGCTGCTCGTCGCCGCGACCGGCGTTGCCAGCCTGGTTTTCCGGAACCGACGGTTCGGCACGGCGCCCCGCGTCTCGGATGCCCCGTCGACGACCTCCGAGGGATCGAGTTCGGACACCACCACCTGGTTGCTCGGCGGTGACCTGATCGATCCTCAGCATCGCTCGCTGGTTCTCGAGGTGACCACCCGGTTCCTGTTCCCGGTGATCATGGTGCTGTCCGTGTACTTCTTCTTCTCCGGTCACAATGCACCCGGCGGCGGCTTCGCAGGCGGTCTCACCGCCGGACTGGCGCTGGTGCTGCGCTACCTGGCAGGCGGACGGTACGAACTCGGCGAGACGGTTCCGATCGATGCAGGCAAGATCCTCGGCCTCGGCCTCACCCTCGCGGCGGGTACCGCCCTGTTCTCGCTGTTCCTCGGTGCACCCGCACTGTCCTCGGCGGTGTTCGAGGTGACGTTGCCGCTGCTCGGTGACATCAAACTGGTCACCTCGCTGTTCTTCGATCTCGGTGTCTATCTGATCGTCGTCGGCCTGGTACTCGACGTACTCCGCAGTCTGGGCGCCAGACTCGACGCACAAATCGAGGTGGAGCAGCGATGAGCGCGAACATCGGAATTCTGATCGTGGTCGGCGTGCTGATCTCGGCCGGCGTCTACCTGCTCATCGAGCGCAGCATCACCCGAATGTTGCTCGGACTGCTGCTGTTCGGCAACGGCGTCAACATCCTGATCCTGACGTCGGGCGGACAGGACGGTAATCCCCCGATCGTCGGCAGAGAATCGGTCCACGAATCGATGGCGGACCCGCTGGCCCAGGCGATGATCCTGACCGCCATCGTCATCACGATGGGTATCGCCAGCTTCGTACTGGCCCTCGCCTACCGCTCCTTCAAGATCACCACCGCGGACGTCGTCCAGAACGACCCCGAGGACGTGAAGGTCCTGCGTCGCCGTTCGGCGGCGGAGGCGCCCGACCGTGACCGCTCCGACGACCCCGTCACCGGTGAGCCGAGCTTCAGCGGCGACGCCTTCGACAAGGACGGAAACCCGATCCCCATCGACGAGCTCGAGAACCTCGAAGACCTCGAAAGCTACGAAGACCTTCACGAAGGCGACTTCGACGACGATGACGACGACTCCACCGACCGGAAGGGGGACAAGTGACACTGACCAGTGGACTCATCACAGCACTGGCTCCCCTACCGGTCCTGGTGCCGATGCTCGCCGCTGCCGCAACGCTGATTCTCGGCCGTCAGCCCCGGATTCAGCGTTTCATCACCCTGACCGCATTGATCGTCGTGGTGGCGGTGTCGGGCATGCTCCTCCTGCTCGCCGACCGCTACGGCGCCACGGCCATCCAGGTGGGCGGCTGGGACTCACCGATCGGCATCACCCTGGTCGTCGACCGACTGTCCGCGATCATGCTGGTGGTCTCGTCGATCGTGCTGCTGGCGGTCATGGCGTACGCCGTCGGTCAGGGTATTCACGACGGGAGCGAGGCTCAGCCCGTCTCGATCTTCCTGCCCACGTACCTGGCACTGACCGCCGGCATCTCCAACGCCTTCCTGGCAGGTGACCTCTTCAACCTGTACGTCGGGTTCGAGGTCCTCCTCGCAGCGAGCTTCGTGCTTCTCACCCTGGGCGCCAGCGCCGACCGCGTGCGCGCCGGCGTGTCGTACGTGATGGTGTCGATGGTCTCCTCGCTCATCTTCCTGGCCGGAATCGCGTTCGCGTACGCCTCGACGGGAACACTGAATCTCGCCGACATGGCACTGCGACTCGACTCGATTCCGTCGGGTACCCGCACCGCGATCTTCGGGGTGCTTCTCGTCGCCTTCGGAATCAAGGCCGCGGTGTTCCCGCTCTCGACGTGGCTGCCCGACTCGTATCCCACCGCGCCTGCACCGGTCACGGCCGTGTTCGCCGGTTTGCTCACCAAGGTGGGTATCTACGCGATCATCCGTGCCCACACCCTCCTCTTCCCGGAGGGCGAGCTCGACACCGTCCTCATGGTGTGCGGTCTGCTGACGATGGTGATGGGTATCTTCGGTGCGATCGCACAGACCGACATAAAACGACTGCTGTCGTTCACCCTGGTGAGCCACATCGGGTACATGGTGTTCGGTGTCGCACTGTCGACGCAGGCAGGCCTGGCGGGAGCGATCTACTACGTCGCCCACCACATCCTCGTGCAGACCACACTGTTCCTCGTCGTGGGCCTCATCGAGCGGCAGGCAGGATCCGCCTCGCTGCGACGCCTGGGTGGTCTCGCAGCTGCCAGCCCCGTGCTGGCGATCGTGTTCCTCGTGCCCGCCCTCAACCTCGGCGGTATCCCACCCTTCTCCGGATTCATCGGCAAGGTCGCACTCGTGCAGGCCGGTGTCTCGGAAGCCAGCGTCCTCGCCTGGGTTCTCGTGGCGGGTGGAATCGTCACCAGCCTGCTGACGCTGTACGCCGTCGCCCGCGTCTGGACCAAGGCCTTCTGGCGAGCACGCGCGGACGCCCCCGAAGGCGACCTCGCGGACGTCGGCCCCTCCGCCCTGCTCGACGAATCGGAGGAGGACATCGCCTTCGTCGACCGCGAGGACGTGGGCAAGGTACCGACGCTCATGTTGGTGCCCACGGTCGCCCTGGTGCTCGTGGGATTGGCTCTGACCGTGTTCGCCGGGCCGTTCATCGACATCAGCGATCGCGCGTCCCAGGATCTACGTGATCGGTCGAACTACATCGAAGCGGTTCTCGGTGAGAACGCCGTGCCCGGTGGACAGGCGGAGGCCCCACGATGAATCGCGGACTACTTCGCAAGCTCGGCATCCTGCTGTGGCTGACCACCGTGTGGGTTCTCCTGTGGGGGAACGTGAGCATCGCCAACATCCTCGGCGGCATGGCCGTGGCCACGCTGATAATGGTGCTGTTGCCCCTTCCCCGGGTTCCCGTCGAGGGGCGAATCCATCTGTGGTCGCTACTGAAACTGATCTGTCTGGCTGTCTGGTACGCGGCCCAGTCCAGCATTCAGGTGGCCTGGTTGGCGATTCGCCCGAGCGCTCCCCCGGTCACCGGGGTTCTGCGCTATCACTTGAACTTCAAGTCGGATCTGGTTCTCACGCTGTGTGTCGACGTCATCAATCTGATCCCGGGCACGATGGTTCTCGAGATCGACCAGCCACGCCGCATCGCCTACATACACGTCCTCGATGTCGGTTCGGAGAAGGCCGTCAACCAGTTCTACAGCACGATCTCGCAGCTCGAACGCCTCTTCGTCGCCTCGTTCGAGCGTGACAGCGACTGGCAGCCGAGTCCCTGGCACGCGCAGGACGAACCCGACGAGGGTGCCCCACTGCCGGAGGAGGAAAAGTGATCTCGATCGTCGCGGTGGTGGCCGGGGTGGCCCTAGCCATCGCCTCCCTTCTGACCACGTTCCGCCTTCTCGACGGCCCAGGGTCGTTGGATCGCCTGGTCGCGCTGGACACTCTGATCGCGGTCGCGATGTGTGGTCTGGCCGTATGGGCCGCCTACAGCGGCGACACCACGATCGTTCCGTCCATCGTGGCGCTGTCGCTGGTGAGCTTCATCGGCTCGATTGCCGTCGCACGATTCCGGGTGCGTGACTGATGAAAACCGCACTCGACACCGTCGGCGCAGTTCTCATGCTGGCCGGATCGTTCTTCGCTCTCACCGCCGCAGTGGGCATCGTCCGGTTCCCGGACACCTTGCGACGTATGCACGCGGCCACCAAACCACAGGTGATCGGACTGTTGCTCGTCCTGATCGGCGCCGTGGTGATTCTGCGGGGCAACGTCGACATCTGGATGTTGATTCTCGCCTGCATCTTCACCCTGTTCACCGCGTCGGTCATCGCGCACCGGGTCGGTCGCGTGGTCTACCGGGAGCAGCGCAGCCAGGACGGCCTCGACATGATCAACGACTGGGAGAACCCAGAGCGTCGTCCATGACAGGTGCGGCCGGCAGGGCGCTGCGACCGCCCCACGAGCCCAGGAGCGTGCCCTGCCTGGCGAAGAACGTCGCGTAGAACGCCAGGCTCATCGCTAGGAGCGCGCCGAGAACCAACGGTCCGGCCACACCCGGGGCGGTCGCCATCGGGACCGCCAGGTAGCGGTAGCTCAGCAGCAGTGCCACGACGGTGAGCGCACCGCCTGCCACCAGTCGGATCCGGAACCATCCCCACCCGCGTTCGGGATCACGCAACGCCGATTCGAGGGTGAGGGTGAGGACCGCTCCCACTACGAGGTCGACCCCGTAGTGGTAGCCGAATCCCAACGTGGCGATGAGCGTGCAGACCAGCCAGAACGTGCCGCCTGCTCGCACCGCCCAGTGACCGTGCCGGGAGTGGATGAACAGGGCCAGCGCCCAGGCAGTGTGCAGGCTCGGCATGCAGTTGCGCGGCGTCACCTGGTCGAACGGGATCGGGTGCGGGGACAGGTCCGGAGTGGGCACGAGGTTCGGCCAGTAGTCGCTGACCTGGAATCCCTGACCGTCCGGGCCGAACGCGAAGATCGGGCCGACCACGGGGAACAACACGTAGAACAGCGGCCCCACCAGGCCGATCAGCAGGAAGGTCCGCACCAGGTGATGTGATGGCCAGCCGTTGCGCAGCTGATAGAACGCAACGGCGATGGCTGCGACCGGAAGTTCGATGTACACCCAGTGCAGGACCCCGTACCCGATCGGGCCGATCGCATCCACGAACTGGCCGAGGTACCACGACGGACTGCCGAGTGCGTGATCCGCCAGCTGTACGTACTCGTCGAGCACCATCGGGCCGACCATGATCGTGACGCTGAGCCAGGCGTCACCGAACTTGGTGGCGATGATCAGCAGGGCACCGAGCCCGACACCCTTCAGTGCATTCCGTCGGCTCTCGCCCGTCAGTTTCCACAGCGCGTACACACCGACCGCGGTGAGGACCCAGGTGGCGCCGTTGCCGACGGTCAGTGGTCCGCCGGCCAGGTACCGGACCGCCGCGACCGCGACGTCGATTCCGGCGGCGGCAGAGAGTGCAATCGCCCGGTGGCGAACGGTGAGGCCAACCATCGCGAGCGCGAGGCCAGCCCACGACACCGATGCCGACTTGGGCGTGCCGATGTAGTCGCGGGCCAGGCTTTCGATCGGACCCTGGAATCCGCGCATCGCCGCAAGCGCTTGCACCGCAATCAACACGAGCAGCACGCCGCCGAGGCCTGCGAGCAGGACCGTCCGTCCCGTGCGTCCCCCACTCGGCCGCGACTCGGCCGCCCTGTCCATCAGCACCGATGAATAGTAAACGCCAGGTGAACGAGTTATGGACCAGGCCCGGCCGATCGGTGTCGCACCTCACCCGCACTCGTCGGGTGCGAGGACGCCGCGCAGGCGCTGGTCGATCCAGTCCCACGTCTCCGGCAGCCCGCTCAGTGCGGCGATCAGGTGCTCCCCGGCCGGCAGCCGCAAGACCGCAGGCGTGCCGAGCGAACACTGTTCCGCGTAGAGATCGGTCGCCATTTCCGAGGGGACCCAAAATTCTTGGGCCCCGTTGTAGACGTACATCGGGGTTCCGTATGCAATTCCTTTCATCCCGGTCTTCGAATACATTTCGTGAGCGAACTCCGAATTGAACGGGTCACCCATGTTGGACAGCAATTCGATGGGAACGGGTAGGCCACCGAGCATTGCCATCGGAATCACACAGAGATCCCGGAATGCCGGTGCAATGCGGAGCGCGGGATTGTTCACCTTCGTGAATATGTCCGGGTTCTCGCGCGCCACACCCAGTCCCGCGGCAACGAACAATCCCTTGCCCAGATTCAGCAGGCCGCCCGTCATACTCCGAACCAGAACCTCGTAATCGATGGGTGTGCCACCGAGTGCAGCTCCCCTGATCGCCCCCTTCAAATCGGGAGCATAGGAATCGATGAGTTTCGCCGCGCCGTTGGTCGCGATGGCACCGCCGGAGTATCCGGTCATCACGATGGGACTGTCGTCGAATCCTTCGTCCATGGAACGGATGGCCCGCAGCGAATCGAGAACGACGTGCCCTGCCGTCGTGGGTTCGGCATACGCCATCCGTGGCCCCTCGTGGTCGGGTACGAGAACGGCGTATCCGCGCTGGGCGGCGAGCAGGGTGATCGGCGGTATGTAGTCGGTCGGATTCGTGGTGATCGAGACCCCGTGCGCCATCGTGTAACCGGGCGTGCACACCCGCCCCAACGAGTCGATGGGGACGTTGTTGACGACGACCGGGCGGTCGCCTTCACCAGTCCATTCGGTGGCCGGGACGATGAGGGAGGCAGTCCCGAAAGATGGATTTCCGGCGGCGTCCTCGGAGCGGAATTTGACCTGTTCCACCCGCTCGACCGGAGCCCCGACGAACGGGGCTGACGTTGCCGTGACGTCGCGTCGATCGAGGACCGCACCGGGCGCCTGCTCCGCGAGGCCCGGCGGATAGAGATCGAAGAACGGATCACCGACGTCCGAGGGGACGACCGAGGCGTACAGGTCGCCCAGTCCGGCGTCGCGGGCGCGCCCTGGTGGCAGTTGGGCTACAGGCGCTCTGACCACCCCTGCCGGCGAGGATTCCGGCGGCGGCACCATACCGTCGATCACGGCTTGTGGAGAATCCGGAAACGGAGGAAAACCTGGCAATGCGGGTTGTGCCGTCGCCACGGCGGATGTGAACAGACCGCAGGCGACGAACAATGCGAAAGGAACACACAATCTTTTCATTGGCTCGGCTCCGTCCGAAGTTTCACGGTGCTCGGCATACTTATGTGATTGTCTCTACCCTCGGCGTTCTGTGGCACCCGTTGTTTTCACGTGGATTTCGGCGCCACAAGCACGATAATGACACCGTTCGGTACGGTTACGGCGCATTTGTTCGAGCGCCGACGGTCACATTTGTGCGGCAATGGACGATTCGTTGTCTCGATCGGATAACCGATCGGCACTCAGTTTCCGAGTTCTCCGACCAGTGAATCCACGACCGCAACGAGGTCGCCGTCGAATTTCCGAGCCGCTTCCCGCTGCCGTTGATAGGAGGCCCCACGGCGCGGAATGTCCGCAACGGACGCGAGTTCTTCGGCACATCCGAGTCGCACGGCCACGGGGTGAAGTTTCTCGAGGAGGTCGTTCAGGTCATCGGTCACGAGACGCTCGTTGGCGTCCTCGTCCAGAATGATCTCTGCATCGAGCCCGTACCGGGCGGCCCGCCACTTGTTTTCCTTGACGTGCCAGGGCTGCATGTTGGGAAGGTTCTCCCCGGCCTCGAACCGCCGGTCGAGGTCTACGACGAGGCAGTGCACGAGGGCTACCAGCGCGCTCAGTTCGCTCCGTGAGGAGATGCCGTCGAAGACACGGACCTCGATCGTTCCCCACTGTGGCGCCGGTCGAATGTCCCAGTGCATGCCGCCGATCTTGGTGATCACCCCGGTCTTCAGCTGATCTGCGATGAAACGCTCGTACTCCGTCCAGTTGGGAAATTGGTACGGCAGACCGGCAGTGGGCAGCTGCTGGAACATCAGCGCCCTGTTGCTCGCGTATCCGGTGTCGACTCCAGCCCACATGGGCGAGGACGCCGAAAGCGCGAGTAGATGCGGGTAGCGCTGCAACAGCGCATTGAGGATTGGAAACACCTTCTGCGGGGAGGAAACCCCCACATGAACGTGTACACCCCAGATGAGCATCTGTCGGCCCCACCATTGGGTGCGCTCGATCAGCTCGTCGTAGTCCGGTGTGCGGGTGACGAGCTGGCTCGACCACTGGGCGAACGGATGAGTGCCTGCGGAGATCAGATCGACTCCGAGCGGCTCGGCGGCCCGCCGCAGCAAACCGAGGGATTCGTCCAGGTCCCCCATCGCCTCACCGACAGTGGTGTGGATGCCGGTGACCAGTTCGACGGTGTTTCGGAGGAGTTCCTTGGTGATGCGCGGGGTACGGTCACCCGCGAGCTCGGCCACCGAGTCGAACACCTCGGCAGCCGTATTCGACAGATCGCGGGTGACTCGGTCCACCAGGGCGATCTCCCACTCCACACCCAGAGTTGGACGCGGAGATCCGGGAAAATGAACTACCACTCGCCGATCAAACCACACCCGATCCGCGGACGCGGAACAGAACGCGCGAGCGCTCGGTCACGTCGGTGGACCGGGTGTGATCGGGTATGAAGTGCTTGTCCGTCAGCTGCCGGCGATGACGCCGCAGGCGACACGGCCGCCGGCATCACCGGTGCTCAGGGTGTCCTGATCGGGGGCAGGCGCGTAACGAGTGGGGATGTTGCCGAAGTTGTCCGCGTTCGCGTGGATCATCACGGACGTGCCTTCGCCGTCGTTGCGCAGGTCGTCGATCGTGAACGTGTCCGTGACGGTGGTCAGGTGTGCGCTGCCGTCCTGCAGGGCCTCGATCGAGGTGAGATCGCCACTCGCGGGATGCCCCTCGTGCCCCTCTGCCTGGAAGTGACCGCCCGCGGACAGGAAGTTGCCGGGCGCGCCACCCGACGGCGCGACCGAGTTGGCCTCGCACTTGGCAACGGAGTGGATGTGGAACCCGTGGAATCCGGGGGTGAGTCCCTCGGCGGTCGCCTCGACCTTCACGCCGCCGTCTGCGTCGGAGAAGGTGACGGTTCCGACCTCGGCGCCACTGGGGTCCTTCAAGGTCGCAGTCAGAGCGCCGCTGCCGGATTCGCTCGCGGACGAGCCCTCGCTACCGTGCTCTGCGCCGTGGCCCTCGCCGCCGTGCGCTTCGGGATCTGCGGCACCCGTCCACACCGGCGGTGTGGTGCCCGGGATATCGCTGGGCTCCTCGTTGTTGCTGCACGCGGTCATACCCAGGGCTGCCAGCGCAACTATGGGGGTGACGACGCGCCAGGACATGCGACGGGTGGAACTCGACATCGAACCGCTCCTTTGAGGTGGCGAGGAAGTGCACATGATCATAACCGCGCACTGTTGGAACCGACCGGTCCGGTCTAGCCGTCCTCGGTGACGATCACGATGACACCGGGTGTCGAGTCGGCGATTCCCGGAAAACGTGGTTCCGCGGTGACGCCGAGTTCCGATGCGATCTCCGTTGCAGCCTGCTTCTCTGCAGCACCGGTGCCGTAGTACACGGTGGTCTTGGAAATCGTGCCTTCGCTGTAGTTTCCGGTCTCTGCCACGGTCCATCCCGAACCGGTGAGTTCGTTTGCCGTGTTGCCGGCAAGACCCTGAACGTTGCTGTTGTTGAGCACCCGAACCGAGATTGCGTCCTTGTCGGCCTGCGTGATCGACGTGGACGCACCCGATGTGGTCGTGGTGGTGGCGTCGAGGCCACCGGCCGCCGCGCGATCCGAACCGGACGCTCGCGGTGTGGTGGTGGCGCGCGCAGAATTGGCACCTGCACCTGCCGCAGCCGACGTGGTGGTCGTGGCCGGCAGAGACGGCGAAGCTTCCTGCGTATCCGAGCTGCCGAGCGACGCGAAACCGATGCCGGCGAACAGAATCGCAAGCGCAATCAGCACCATGGCGAGTGCGCGCAGAGGCGGACCGGAGGAGTCGGGTTTCTGAGTGCTCACCTGGTCGACCTTAACCGTCGTGTGTGAGCGAGCCGGTCATCCGGGCGGAACACCTACGTGACTTCGAATCCGAGACGCCGGGCAGCGCGCGCCTTCTGACGGCTCGCACGCAACCTGCGCAGTCGTTTGACCAGCATCGGGTCGGCAGCCAACGACTCGGGGCGGTCGACCAGGGCGTTGAGAACCTGGTAGTAGCGCGTTGCCGACATGTCGAAGAGTTCTTTGATCGCCTCTTCCTTGGCGCCCGCGTACTTCCACCACTGACGTTCGAAGGAGAGAATGTCGTGTTCACGACGGGTGAGGCCGTCCTCGCCTACCTCGTGCACTCCTGCAGCGTCACCGCTGCCACCGGCGATGTCGTTGTTGTCCGACTGGTTCTGAGTCCGCGCTGTTGCGCCGTCCATGTCACTCCTCGCCTGCTAGCTATCGCTCGAATTCAGCGAAACCACGTTTCCCCCGACTTCTCGGTCTCGTGGCCGACCGAGAAACGAATTACACCGATGTGCTTCGCGGACCATTCAACCACGACGAACGGCCGGTGTGGCGGCAACTCGGTGGGCGCGCCGCTGTCAGCAGCAAAAATGGATGCTCGTCACATCGCGCCCACACCGGGACGATTGCGCCCTCGACCGGCCGCCCGATTATCCTCGACGGTCATGGCCATTCTTCCCATTCGGATCGTCGGCGACCCGGTCCTGCACGAGCCGACCCAACCGGTAACCGAGTCGCCCGCAGAGCTCGCCGAACTGATCGGTGACATGTACGAAACCATGGACGCGGCCAACGGGGTGGGTCTTGCCGCCAACCAGGTGGGACTGGCGAAACGCCTGTTCGTGTACGACTGCCCCGACGCGGACGAGAACGGTGAGCCGTACCGGCGGCGTGGCGCCGTCGTCAATCCGGTCCTCGAGACCTCGGCGCGCCCGGAGACCATGCCGGACCCGGACGACGACGTCGAGGGGTGCCTTTCCGTTCCCGGCGAGCAGTTTCCCACCGGCCGTGCCGACTGGGCCAAGGTCACCGGCACGGATGCGGACGGCAACGACATCACGATCGAGGGCCACGGGTTCTTCGCCCGAATGCTTCAGCACGAGGTGGGCCACCTCGACGGATTCCTCTACGTGGACATGTTGATCGGCCGGAATGCCCGCGCCGCGAAGAAGACGATCAAGCGCGCCGGATGGGGAGTGCCCGGTCTCAGCTGGGTTCCGGGCACCGTGGAAGACCCGTTCGGCCACGACGATGCCGACGAGGAAGACTGACGCGAACATGAACTCCGAGGTTCCGCTCGGTAGCCGGGTGGTGGTCCGATATTCCCTGCCCGCGGGTTCGAGCCACCCGATGACCGACGTCATCGGGATTCTGGACAGCCTCGAGCCGTCCGTCGTCGTACTCGGCGCCGATGGCTCTCCGACCGAGATCGAACCGGATCGGGTGATCACGCTGAAGCCGCTCGCGCCGCGCCCGATCCGCACAAGTGAGATCCGAAATCTGGAACTCGCCGCGGCCGACGCGTGGCCGGGAGTCGAGTTCGAGTGGGTCGACGGCTGGCTGTGCCGTTACGGCCACGGATTCACCGGCAGGGCCAATTCGGCTGCACCGCTGGGTGATCCCGGCACGGTGGCACCGTTGGATGCGACCACGGTGGAACGACTCCGAACCTGGTACGCCGACCGGGATCGCCCGCTCAGACTGTTGATTCCCGATCGACTCGCCCCGATCCCCGAGGGGTGGAACATCAGCGACGAGGTGGTCGTGATGGCTGCCGACATCGACAATCTGGTGCTTCCATCCGGCGACCCGGTTGCCTCCATCGACCCGTGGCCGGATTCCGACTGGCTCGCGCTCTACCGCTATCGAGGTAGTCCGCTACCCGATTTCGCGGTGGACGTACTCACCTCGGTGCGCGGCGGCAAGCTGGCTTTCGCGCGTATCGGGACCGAGGACTCCGTGTTGATGGCAGTCGCTCGCGGTTCCGTCACGCCCGCCTACGACGGGCGCATCTGGGTCGGCCTCACAGCCGTCGAGGTGGCGCAAGAGCACCGCCGAAACGGCCTCGGCACGCTCATCTGCGGCGACGTGGTGAAGTGGGGTCGGGAGCGCGGCGCGACACACGCGTGCCTACAGGTGGCCGCGGAGAACGAGGGTGCACGCGAGATGTACCGGTCCATCGGATTCGTCGATCACCACCGGTACCGCTACGCGACCGAGCGTGACTGACACCCCACAGGCGATGCGCTTCGCCGATCGTGTCGGGGTCGGCGGCTAGTCTGGCGGCGTGCGTATAGCTACCTGGAACGTCAACTCCGTCCGCGCCCGTACCGATCGAATCGTCGACTGGTTGCAGCGAACGGATACCGACGTGCTCGCGATGCAGGAAACCAAGTGCAAGGACGAGCAGTTTCCGTTCGAACGCTTCAGCGAGTTGGGCTACGAGGTCGCGCACGTCGGCCACAGCCAGTGGAACGGCGTCGCGATCGCGTCCCGCGTAGGACTCGAGGACGTGCAGATCGGATTCGAGGATCAGCCCGGTTTCCACAAGGACCCCGATGCGGACCAGGTCCGCGAAGCTCGGGCGATCGGCGCCACCTGCAACGGGGTGCGCATCTGGAGCCTCTACGTCCCTAACGGTCGTGAGCTCTCCGACCCGCACTACACCTACAAGTTGGACTGGCTGGCCAAGTTGCGGGCCGACGCCGAAGGCTGGTTGGCGGCAGACCCGAACAGCCAGATCGCACTCGTCGGTGACTGGAACGTGGCACCCACCGACGAGGACGTCTGGGATCCTGCCTTCTTCGAGGGCAAGACCCACACGTCGCAGCCGGAGCGCGATGCGTTCGAGGCGTTTCTGCAGACCGGGTTCACCGACGTCGTGCGGCCACACACTCCCGGCCCCGGCGTCTACACGTACTGGGATTACACACAGCTCCGCTTCCCCAAGCGGCAAGGTATGCGCATCGATTACGCCTTGGCGTCGCCGGCACTGGCCACCCGAGTCGACAAGGCCGCAATCGACCGCGAAGAGCGCAAGGGCAAGGGCGCGAGCGACCACGCTCCCGTGATAGTCGACCTCGGAGAGTGACGTCGCGGGTCCGTCCCCGACCCGAACGTCAATCCGAGACCAGAAGGTCCGCTTCCTCGGGATGCCGGTCGAGATATCGCTGCACGTAGGTACAGATGGGGCGCACTCGCCAGCCGTTGATTCGGGCGGCTGCGAAGGCCTTGCGAACGAGGATCGTTGCCATACCCTGGCCGCCGTATTCCTCTTTGACCACGGTGTGCATGAAGGCCACGACCTCCCCCGGCTTCGCCGTGAAACCGGGAATGTCGTCTTCGTCGCGGTAACCGAGGATCCCGACGAGATCGTCTCCGAGCCACATGTCGAAGCGCTCGTGCGCGGGGTTGTCGAGAACCAACAGCTCTGATGCTGCCGGGCCTCCCGACAGTCCTACGATCTCCGAAATGTGATCCATGCCACCATGAAACCAGTGCGCGGGAGGCTTCGCCACCACAATCTGCCGGCTCGACGCCGAATCGTCACTTTCCCTTTGCCGGACGAGCCGGACGAGCCGGACTCGCCAGCGGCACCACCACGTCGCGGTACTCCCGATGATCCGCCAGGAAACGCTGAACGTACGTGCACACCGGCTTGACGCCCCATCCGTACTCACGCGCAAGATCGAGCGACCGTCCGACGAGTACCGCAGCCAGGCCGCGGTGACCGAAGTCCTCGACGATCACCGTGTGCATGAACGAGATCACCGGCCTCCCCTGTGCGGGCGAGTCACCCATGTCGAAGTAGCCGAGGATGCCGACCAGATCCCCACTGAGCCGAAGTTCGAATCGATTCTGGTCACGATTGTTCGTGACGTCGGCATACGCCGAGTCGAGCATCAGACCTCCTCGGGACGCCGTCGTGACCGAATTGTGATACACGCCACTCTTTATACAGAGGTGCACCAACGATGTCAGCGGTTCCGCAATAACCCCCTGTGAGTGGTTGACGAGTCTCTGCACTCGCTAACCACTCACAGGGGGTGGGTAGGGTTCTGACTGTGAATGAGCTGCCGCTGACACCGGACGGCCGGACCCCGGTCCGTGCCCTCACCATTGCCGGCACGGATTCCGGCGGTGGCGCCGGTATTCAAGCGGACTCTCGCACCATGGCGATGTGCGGAGTACACGCCTGCGTAGCGGTCGCCGCGGTGACGGTGCAGAACTCCGTCGGCGTGAGCGACTTCCACGAGATCCCACCGGGCGTGGTTGCGGCCCAGATTCACAGTGTCGTGGGCGATATCGGGGTGAGCGCGGCCAAGACCGGCATGCTGGCCTCGACGGCGATCATCGAGGCTGTGGCGGCCGCGTGCACCGAGGTCGGCATCGGCAAGGGTCGAGCGGTCCCCCTCGTGGTCGACCCGGTGTGCGCATCGATGCACGGCGATCCCCTCCTTCACCAGGAAGCCTTGGACGCCGTTCGCAACACCCTGATCCCCATCGCAACAGTGGTCACGCCCAATCTCGACGAGGTGCGCCTCATCACCGGCATCGAGGTCGTCGACGACACGACCGCCCGAAAGGCCGCCGAAGCTCTCCACGTCCTTGGCGCGCAGTGGTCGATCGTGAAGGGCGGACACCTACGGACTTCCTCGACGAGCACCGATCTGCTCTTCGACGGCAACGAGTTTCTCGAATTCAGCAGCCCCCGCATCGACACCGGAAACGATCACGGCGGCGGCGACACCCTGGCCGCCGCGATCACATGTGCGCTGGCCAACGGGCGATCCGTCCCGGACGCTGTGGCCTTCGGCAAGGAGTGGGTGACGAAGTGCCTGGAGGCCTCGTACGATCTCGGCGCCGGACACGGCCCGGTGTCGCCCCTCTGGAGACTCCACCAGTAGAAGCGGTGGCGGATTTCAGTCCCGCATCCGCCAGACTCCGAGGTCCTCGGGCACCCCGTTGGGCTGCGCCGCGAAGAACGCCCGCCGCCACGGTTTCGTCGTGACACCCAGTCGCTCGAGGGTTCCCGGCTGAAGTGCGCTCAGTGCGGTGGACGAGGCCATCACCTTGCCGTCGCCGCCGAGTTCCATGATGCGGGCAGCCACGTTCACGTCGACGCCCAACCAGTCGGCACCGACCTTGCGGGGCGTACCGGTGTGAATGCCCACGCGCATCCGCGGGCGATAGCCGTCGACCTCGACGTCGGCGAGGGCGGTACGTGCCACGAAGACCGACTCCACTGCCCGGTCCGCGCTGGGAAAGACCGCCATGATGCCGTCGCCCATACGCTTCACGATCTGGCCGCCGCGGTCGAGCATCGGCGTCTCCACCACTCGGGCGACCTCACGCAGAAGCTCCAGTGTGGCTGAATCACCTGCGGGCAGCGACCAACTCGAGAATCCGACGAGATCGGTGAAGACGATGGTGACGTCCGCGGTACCACGCCCGCGTCCCGTCCGTTCGAGCAGCGCCTGCCACAACTGCAGCGCGCCCAGACCGACTTCCCGTGACGCTCCCGGCTGGTCGTCGAGCACTCGATCGGCGATCCGGGCGATCGCCCGCGCGCTCCCGGGGCCGGAGGTCGACAACGGGTCACCGAAAGCCGGGTCGCCGGGCAACGCCCTGCGTACTCGACGGAGACCGTCCACCAACGGTCGATGGCCGTTCACTGCGGACGCCCACGCGGAGATCGACCGCCGCTGGGGCGCAGGAGAACCACCGCCGTCGGGGTCGACCGGATCCTCGCTCACGAGCGTGAGCGTAACGCAAGGAGGTGCCGTTTCACTCCCCGGCGCGAGCCTTCTCACGTTCGCCGCCGACCGGAACCCCGTTCGGCCCGCCCAGGTCCTGGGCGTACACACCGACTGCGTACGCAACGGCCGCCGAGTTCTGAGCCAAGGCATCACGGTCGACGTTCGCCAGGGTGTCGTCCGGGCTGTGGTAGTTCTTGTCGTACGCCGCGTCCGCTGCGCCGCCCCATTTCTCGGCCTGTTCCGGGGTCTTGCGGTCGTCGGCGCCGCTGAACACGCCACCCGCCGGGATCTTCGCCTCGATGAACGGGCCGTAGTCGGATCGACCGTCGAAGTCCGTGCCGTCGACTGCTACGCCCTTGGTCTGGAGGTAGTCGACGAACGTCCGCTCGATACCGGCCGAGCCCTCGGGTCCCGGTCCCTCGCCCATGACATCGGAGTCGTCACCGTCGTACGCGAGGTAGCCGGCGTTCTCCGACCCCAGCATGTCGAAATTCAGGTAGAGGGCGATGTCCGACTTCTGCTCGGGGCTCAGGCTTTCGACGTATGCCTCGGATCCGAGCAGGCCCAGTTCTTCGGCACCCCAGAAGGCGAAGCGCACTGCGTTCTGCACGTTGGGGCTGCCACCGAGTTGCACTGCTGTTTCCAAGGTGGCTGCGACGCCGGTGCCGTTGTCGTTGATTCCAGGACCCTCGGGAACGCTGTCGAGATGCGCCCCGACCATGACGACGTCGTCGGTGGCGCCCGTGGTGGTCTGCGCGATCACGTTCCGGGCCTTCGCCGACTCGGTCTCGGTTTCGAGAGTGAGGGTGATCTCGCCGGCGCCGGCGAGTGTCGCGCCGTCTGCCATGCTCACCCCACCGGTGGGCACCTTGCCGGCATCGGGGTCACCGAGGGTGCCGCCTGTCATGGGGCCTTCTTCGTTGTTGACGACCACGACGGCGGCTGCCCCTCGCTCGGAGGCGACCTGTTGCTTGTCCGCGAACGGGCACACGCCGCGATCGACGAGCACCACTGCACCGGCGATATCGAGTCCGTCGTAGTCCGTTGCCTCGCAACCCGGTGTGTCGTCCTTGGGTGCCGGCACGACGCGAGCGGTGAGCCCGTCCGGTCCGGTGGACGGGGAGTACGCGAGTGCCTTCACCTCGATGTCGCGGTCGGCTGCTCGCAGCGCCTCGTTCTTCACATCGAATCGGTGGAAATCGAACTCGGGGGTCTCGACGTCGAAACCCTTGTCTCGCAGCGTCTGAGCAACGAAGTCCACGCTTGCGTCGTAGCCGGACGTGCCCGCAGCGCGATTGTCGTCGTTGTCCGCTGCGATCTCTTCCAGCTGCTCGAGGTGACTCACCACGGGGTCGATCCTGACCGAATCCGCAAGTGCCGTGGCGTTCACCGGCTCCGCCGGCTCGTCCTCCCCCGACGAGCATCCCGCGAGCACGAGTGCTCCGGCCATACCAACAGTCAAGACTCCCCGTAGTCGCATCGGCCGATGCTAACGCACAGAGACCGGTGGGCCGGTGCGAATGGTTTTCGCACCGGCCCACCGGCTCTCGTCTTCCCGAACTGCCTGTGCAGGCCTCCCGACGAAACGACCAGCACAGGCAGGGATGACGAAGAACTGTAACTCAGGCGTCGCGCTTGTTCACCGAGACGACGGCTGCGCCGAACACGATGACCACGAATGCCGCGAAGTACACGAGGCCACCCCACGGACCCCAATGGAAGTCGATTCCCTGCGGCACACCCAGGAAGTGGTTGATGTTGGTGAAGGGCAGGAACGGCTGGATCTCGGAACCGAACTTGCCGAAGAGCCCGAACAGACTCTCGATCAGCAGCGGCCACAACAGGAGCAGCGCGATGGCGCCGGCGGACTGCCGCACGAGGGCTCCGACACCGACCGCGAGGATCACTGCGAGCAGCGCGTAGATCGGCACACCGTAGATCGCGCGCCACGCATCGCTACCGGACAGCGTGAGTGCGGCCCCGGCTTCCTCGCCTGCGGTCGCCTTGGCGATCACGTAGGCACCGAACGTGAGCACAAGCGTCAGCAGGGCACCGAATACGCCGATCAGACCCGCCTTCGCCGCGAGGACGGAACCGCGGTTCGGGATCGCCTGGAACGTGGTCCGGATGACGCCGAACCTGTACTCGCTGGTGACGGCGAGCGCCGCGAGGATCATAAGAACCAGTACGCCGAAGCCCGACACACCGCCCACCGCATCGGCGAGCGTCGGGAGGAACGGATCGAAGTCCGGCTTGTCTCCCGCAGCCACCTGATCGTTGAACGAGTTGAGGCTGGCCTTCGCACTCAGTCCGATGACCGCGGCGAGGCCGAGGCCCAGCACGATGATGATGCCGGTGCACCACCATGGCGAACGAGTGGTCGTGAGTTTGATTCTTTCCGCTTCGAGAACAGCCATCAGAGCGCACCCCTCATCACGTCTTCGACGCCTTCAGCGTGGTACTGCACGTCGTCTCCTGTCAGCTTCATGAACGCGTCCTCGAGCGAGCCGCGCTGCGATGCGAGCTCGTGCAGGACGACGCCCTGCGATCCGGCGATGTCGCCGATCGCGTCGGTGCTCGAATTGAGCACGAGGAGGGCGGGAACGTCTCCCGATCCCTCGTCGCGGACGGTGAGGCCCTGCGACGTCAGAGCGCTGCGCAGCACGTCGAGCTGCGGGCTGCGCACGCGGACCGTCGATTCGGAGGCCATGTCGACGAACTCTTGCACCGAGGTGTCCGCCTTCAGCCGACCGCGGCCGATGACGACGAGATGTTCCGCAGTCAACGCCATCTCGGACAGCAGGTGGCTCGACACCAGGACGGTGCGACCCTCGGCGGCGAGACGCTGCATGAACTTGCGGATCCAGACGATGCCCTCGGGGTCCAGACCGTTGACCGGCTCGTCGAACAGCAGGACCTTGGGGTCGCCGAGCAGCGCACCGGCCAGGCCGAGTCGCTGCGACATGCCGAGCGAGAATCCACCGGCCTTCTTACCGGCGACCTCGGTGAGTCCGACGAGGTGAAGCACCTCGTCGACTCGGCTCTTGGGAATGGAGTTGGCGGCGGCCATCCACTGCAGATGAGCGCGCGCGGAGCGGTTGGGGTGAACCCACTTGGCGTCCAGAAGGGCACCGACGGTGCGAAGGGGCTGTGTCAGCTCGCCGTAGGGTTTGCCGTCGATCAGCGCGGTTCCCGAAGTCGGCTTGTCCAACCCCAGGATCATGCGCATCGTCGTCGACTTACCTGCACCGTTGGGACCGAGGAAGCCGGTGACGATGCCCGGCTTCACGGTGAACGTCAGGTCTTCCACGGCCTTCGTCTGCCCGAAGGTCTTGGTCAATCCGTTGACTTCGATCATGCGGACAAGAATGCCGGACCCGGGCAATCCGCACATCGGCCGTCGGGATGTTTCGCAGTAGTACTCCGGTACCACGCGCACCCCGAGCCGTACCCCGGAACGCGTCCCCGAGTACCCCCTAGGACGACGCCTGCGCCCAGAACCTCTTGGGGATCCGACCCGCATGACGTGCCTGATGACCTGCAACGACGGCATTACGCATTGCCGAAGCCATCAACGACGGATCGTTCGCACGGGTTACGGCGGTGGCGAGGAGAACCGCGTCGCAGCCGAGTTCCATCGCCACGGTGGCATCGCTGGCCGTTCCGATGCCGGCGTCGAGGATCACGGGTACCTCTGCGGCCTCGACGATCATCTCGATGTTGTGCGGATTGGCGATTCCGAGGCCGGTGCCGATGGGCGAACCGAGCGGCATGACGGCGGCGCACCCGACGTCCTCGAGCCGCTTGGCGAGGACCGGATCATCGGTGGTGTACGGCAGCACGACGAAGCCGTCGTCGACGAGTTGCTCGGCGGCCCGCACGAGTTCGATGGCATCGGGCAGGAGAGTGCGTTCGTCGGCGATGACCTCGAGTTTCACCCAGTCGGTTTCGAGAGCCTCGCGAGCCAGCTGCGCGGTGAGGACCGCCTCTGCGGCGCCCCGGCATCCCGCGGTGTTGGGCAGAAGAGCGATGTCGAGTCGACGAAGCAGGTCGAGCACACCGGTGCGGCCCGTGGCGTCGACGCGTCGCATCGCAACGGTGGTCAGCTCCGTCCCCGAGGCGATCAGTGCCTCCTCGAGCACGGCGAGGTTGGCCGCCCCGCCGGTTCCCATGACGAGGCGGGAGTCGAAAACCCGATCCGAGATGGTGAATTTGCCGGTGTCACCCGCAGGGGAACGTCCCGCGGTGGAATGGTCAGCCACCCTGCACCGCCGTCAGAACCTCGATCTCCCAACCACGGCCGACCCTTTCCGACCAGCGGGCTCGCGAGAAGACCTCACCGTTGACCGCGACGGCGACGCCCTTGGTAGGCAGGTCCAGTCGCTCCAGCAGTTCCTGGAGGGTGGTCGGCTCGGCCAGCTCGTGGTCCGTGCCATTGACGCTGATCCCGATCGGAATCGTCATCTCACCGACGCGCCCCACACCCTGCTGTTCACTCATCGCCACACCTCACTACGTTCGCCGAATCGTTCGGGATTCGCACTCTGCGCCTCCACGAGCGCGTCCCCGTTCAACAGTGCCACCACGGCATCTGCGGTGACCGGTGTCAGCAGGATGCCGTTTCGTCCGTGTCCTGCCGCCACCACAACACGATCGGACACACGACCGATCAGTGGCAAGTTGTCCGGCGTCATCGGTCGTAGACCTGCCGCCGCTTCCTTCAACTCGTACTCGCCTATCGCAGGCATCAGCGCCTCCGCATCGGCGATCAAGTTGCGAACCCCACTCACCGTGACCTGTGTGTCCTCACCGCTCTCGTACTGAGTCGCCCCCAGTACGATGCCGTCCGCCCGTGGGACCAGGTAAGCCGGGCGCCCGTGGACGGTGCCACGAATGGTACGTCCGGGAGCCGGGGTGACGCCGGGACGCGTTCCCAATCGGAGAATCTCGCCCTTCACCGCCCGCACCGGCAGCGAGGGCCAGAGTGAAGGCGCCGCCCGTCCGGACGCGAGAACGATCTGATCGGCCTCGACGCTGTCCAGGTCGCGCACGTTCTCGGTCACGAATTCGACGCCGGCCGCCAGCGCGTTCTCGCGAAGAGCACGCAGCAGGAGGCGATTGTCGACGGCGAGCTCCGAGTGGGCGAGAAGGCCGAGCCGCACTTTGGGGCCGAGCGCGGGTTCGAGCTCACGGACCTGCTGTCGATCGAGAATCTCCATGTCGTATCCCTGCGCACCGACCCAATCGGCGATGGTGCGGAGGTCACCGACGTCGGCGCCGTCGAGCGCCACCGTCAGCGAACTGGTCGAGGTGAACAGCGAGAGGTCGGCGCCCACCTCGAGTTCCTTGCCGAAGTCGGGCCACCGCTCGAGCGACGCCGCACCGAGCGCGAGAACCGCATCCTCACCGGGCCAGCCTTCGGACAGCGGCGCAAGCATCCCGCCTGCCACCCGGGAGGCACCGGAGCCGCTCGCGCTGTCATGGACTCGCACCGACCAACCACACTGCGCGGCCCGCCATGCGACGGAGAGGCCGATGACACCGCCACCCACCACGGCCAACGATCGGGCCATCGATTCACCTCACTTCCTGCGCCGGCATGATCCGGTTCAGGTCTGACGGTCGGGCCGGCGTGGCCCCTCTCAGCCCCGCGATCCAGGGACTCCCGTGGTTACTGTTCCTACTGGAAAGGTTACCGTCATGGCTGTGACGCGCCCACACCGCAGCAACGACACGAATCGCCGCTCCCGACTCGCCGCCTCCCGGTTGTACCTGTGCACCGACGCGCGACGCGAGAAGGGCGACCTGGCCCAGTTCGCCGAGGCCGCTCTCGCAGGTGGTGTCGACATCATCCAGCTTCGCGACAAGGGTTCGGCCGGCGAACGCGAATTCGGTCCGCTGGACGCGAAGGACGAGCTCATCGCCCTGTCCGTGATCGCGAGCGCGGCCCGTAGACACGGCGCACTCGTCGCGGTGAACGATCGAGCAGACCTGGCGCGCGCCGCCGACGCCGACATCCTTCATCTCGGTCAGGGCGACCTGCCGGTCCCGTACGCGCGCGACGTCGTCGGATCGGACGTTCTGATCGGCCGTTCCACGCACAACAGGGCCCAGGCCGGCCTCGCTGCCATCGAAGAAGGTGTCGACTACTTCTGCACCGGGCCACTGTGGGCGACCCCCACCAAGCCGGGGCGCACCGCTGCGGGCCTCGATCTGGTTCGCTCGACCGCGGACGCGCAGCCGAACCGTCCCTGGTTCGCGATCGGCGGCATCGACGAGGAGCGCCTGCCCGAGGTTCTGGCCGCGGGCGCCGACCGGATCGTCGTGGTCCGCGCCATCACGGCAGCCGACGACCCGCAGGAAGCGGCTCGGTCGTTGAGCGAAAGACTGCGGAGCAACGCCGGGGCCTGAGCACCCCGCCCGGACGAACGGGTCGCCCGGACCGACCGGTCGGTCAGCGATCGACGCCGGACGCTGGCGGAATGCGCAGCATCATCTCGCGCAGTTGCGGCCAAGCGGCCTCGAACCCGGGGTGAAGCGGCAGCATGCCGACCTCGTCTTCACGAACCCAGCGCAACTCCGTGCTCTCCCGGTTGGGGACGGTCTCGAGCTGGTGCTCCACATCGGCGATGACGGTGGTGTAGCTCCACCCGCTGTCGACACGCATGGTGACGATCTCTTCGCGCACCGTGATGACGGCTACTTCTATGCCGGTTTCTTCTTCTGCCTCACGGACTGCAGCGTGCGTGGTGGTCTCGTGACTGTCGCGGGCACCGCCGGGCAGTGCCCACGTTCCACCCTGATGACTCCATTCGGCGCGGTGCTGCAGGAGTACCGTCGGAGAACCGTCGGCGGCGGGTGCGCGCAGTAGAAGTCCCGCAGCACCGTGCTTTCCCCAGTGACGACTTCCGTCCGGGCCCGTCGCCCAACCGTCACCGTCACCACGCATCGACTACCCCTGTCCGACTTCGCGCATCTCTCAGCTGTGACCACACCCTAGCCGACCTCGCCGATCGTGCCCGGGACACGACGATCACGGTGCGCGGTCGCCTGCTGCTTATATGCTCCCTGTGAGGCGGACGAACGAGAGGGGGTGCGCCGTGATTCTGCGTGAGGCACCGTCGATCGAACCGCACGGCAACGAAGCCGTGTCCACGGGAGAGGAGGTCGACGACCCCACTGCGCTCCGACGACGCGAACTCCGCGCCTTCCTGTTCTCCACGCCCGCACGGTTGACTGCTCTCGGAGCGGTGCTCGCGATGCTGACCCTCTCCGCCGGCGTGGTCACGGCGAACTCGGTCGAGAGTAGGCAGTCCACCCTCGAAACCTCGCTCGCCGAGACGGAACCGTTGGCCAATTCGGCGCAGGATCTCTACGGCGCACTTTCCGTCGCCGATGCCGCCGCAACGACAGGTTTCATCTCGGGCGGGATCGAGCCTGAAGACGTTCGGAACAGGTATACCCAGACGGTGGGCGTCGCCTCGGCCGAACTCGTGTATGCAGCCGCAGGTCTGGCAGACGACGATGCGGACAGCCGGCGTCTGCTCGCCTCGATTTCGAGCGATTTCACCGTTTACACCGGTCTTGTCGAGACAGCGCGTGCGAACAACCGCGCCGGGCATCCTGTCGGGGCCGCCTATCTGACAGAGGCATCGACACTGATGCAGACCGGTCTCCTACCGATGGCCCAGGATCTGCATGCCAGGCAGGAAACGAACGTCTCGGACACGCAGCGGGACTTCTCGCTACCGCCGTGGCCCGCCATCGTCCTTCTCGTGGTGGCCCTGATCGGTCTCGTGATCGGTCAGGTTCTCGTGGCACGTCGGACCCGCCGAACCTTCAACCTCGGACTGATCTCGGCTTCGGCGGCGCTCGGACTGCTGCTCCTGTGGTTGCTCGTTGCCGGTCTGCTGTCCTCCATGGATGTTCGTCGTGCACTCTCCGACGGCGCCGAGCCGCTGCACGAACTGACGACTGCCCGCATTCTCGCCCAGCAGGCCCGGGCGGAGGAGACCTTGAAACTCGTC
The DNA here is from genome assembly GCF_042719695.1 of Rhodococcus sp. NPDC058521. Lineage (NCBI taxonomy): Bacteria > Bacillati > Actinomycetota > Actinomycetes > Mycobacteriales > Nocardiaceae > Rhodococcus > Rhodococcus sp. NPDC058521. The sequence continues at coordinate 15,101 of NZ_JBHXNL010000008.1, read as the reverse complement.
CGGCGTGACTCTGCCGGCAATTACGACGACGTGTACGGAGACAAAGCGGAGCGCCTCACCGCCACACTCGAGGCATATGTCCGCAACGACATCGGCGTCAGTACGGAATCGGCGGAGCGGGCAGTGTCGGCCAGGCAATTGTGGGCGCAGTCCCACGAACGCATGAACGCCGCCTTCACCGAAGGCGATTTCGAGACCGCCGCAGACATCACTGTGGGCGTGGGCCCGAACAAGTCGGCCGCACAGTTCGCCGAGGTGGACGACGCGATCACCGACGGAATCGTCGAGGCTCGGCACGAGCTCCGATCACGGCTGTCCACCGGGTCGAACGTGCTCACCGCCCTCGCGCCCGGCGCGTTGGTCCTGGCCGTCATCGCCTTCGGCGGGATCATCATCGGTTTGTGGCCTCGTCTGCGGGAGTACCAATGACGACCACGAACAGGAGGCAGTCGAGGCGACTGGCGTTGACCGCGATCACGGCCGTCGCCCTCCTCACCGGAGCATGCGGACATCCCGATGCAGTGCACATCGAGACACCCGACCTTTCCTACACCGAGCCACCGCTCCCGAACGGTGCCAGCACAGCGGCACGCCCGGAGTCCCCGCTCCCGACCGACAAGGACTGCGAAGAACCGACGGCAAGTCTGCGTCCGGTTTCCGTGGACGCCGCGAACCTGCCGAACGTCGAGGAGATCCGGGCACGCGGGAAGCTCGTCGTCGGGTTGGACACGGGCAGCAACCTGATGAGCTTCCGCGACCCGGCAACGGGAACGGTCGCCGGGTTCGACGTCGACATAGCACACGAAATCGCCCGCGATCTCTTCGGCGACCCCGACCGACTCGATATTCGAATCCTCACGTCCGCCAATCGCGAACAGGCACTTCAGGATTCGAAGGTGGACGTGGTGGTGAAGACCATGACCATCACGTGCGAGCGGCGCGAACGTGTCGCATTCTCGACGGAGTATCTCGAAGCCCACCAACGCATTCTGGTCGTGAAAGGCTCGGGCATCACAGACATCGACGACCTGGCGGACAAGCGTGTCTGCGTGGCCCGCGGCACGACGTCCCTGGCCCGGCTCCAGAACCTGGTGCCGGAGGCCACGATCGTCACGGTGCCCATGTGGGCCGACTGCCTCGTCGTCCTCCAACAACGCCAGGTGGACGCGGTGAGCACGGACGACACGATCCTCGCCGGCCTCGCATCACAGGACCCCTACCTCGAAATCGTGGGTGAAAGCATCGGACAGGAACCGTACGGCGTGGGCATCAACAAGGAACGAGAAGACCTGGTGCGCTTCGTCAACGGGACCCTCGAACGTATTCGACGCGACGGCACTTGGACGCGCCTCTACGACCGCTGGCTCTCCGTTCTCGGTCGACCTGCGGGCCCACCGACCGCGGTCTACGAGGACTGATCATGACCGAAGACGACGATCGGACGACGCAGGCCGCGCAGCGACCGGAACCAGCGGACGCCACCCAGGCAACTCAGCGACCGGGCCCCGAATCCGGGGCGTCCCTGCCCACTTCGCCGCCGGGCACCAACAGCACCGGCCGGTCGGTTCGCACGTCGATGTCGCGGTCCGGTCAACGACTCCGTATAGGCGGGGGGCTCGTCGAGGTTCCCCTCGTGACGACGGTCGATCCGATCGCCGCGGTCATGAAGGACCCCACTGTCGCCGAGGGCAAAAGGTACTGCTGGAAATGCAGCCGGCCCGTCGGACGCACCAGCGCCACCGCTCCCGCCGTGGACAACGGTGTGTGCGAGAAGTGCGGTGCGGTCTTCGATTTTCGGCCCGCCCTCACCACTGGCGACCTGGTCGCGGGTCAGTACGAGGTTCAGGGCTGCCTGGCACACGGCGGCCTCGGGTGGATATATCTCGCCATCGACCGGAACGTCAGCGACCGATGGGTGGTGTTGAAAGGCCTCCTGCATTCCGGTGACGCCGAAGCACAGGCGGTGGCGGTGGCGGAGCGCCAGTTCCTCGCCGAGGTCGCACATCCGAGCATCGTGAAGATCTTCAACTTCGTCGAACATCCCCGGTCCGATGGCACACCCACGGGTTACATCGTCATGGAGTATGTCGGCGGAAGTTCGTTGAAGGACGTCCTCGCGCAGCACCCGAAGCCGGAACGCCTCCCGGTGGAACAGGCAATCGCCTACATTCTGGAAATCCTTCCGGCTCTGAGCTACCTCCACTCCACCGGCCTGGTCTACAACGACCTCAAGCCCGACAACATCATGTTCACCGAGGACTCGCTGAAGCTGATCGATCTCGGGGCCGTGGCAGGCATCGGGGGCTACGGGTATCTGTACGGCACGCCCGGTTATCAAGCCCCGGAGATCCTGGCGACGGGCCCGACCGTGGCCTCGGACATCTTCACGGTCGGACGCACTCTGGCAGTGCTCGCGATGGACATGCCGGCCGAGAAGGGCCGTCTCCGAGACGGTTTGCCCGCACCCGAAGACGAACCGGTCCTCGCTCGTCACGAGTTCTTCCATCGCCTCCTGCTGCGCGCGACCAACGAGGACCCGAACAATCGCTTCGATTCTGCGGAGGAACTCGGCGGTCAGCTACTCGGCGTTCTCCGTGAGATCCTTGCCGAACAGACCGGCTCCGAGTATCCCGGGTTGTCCTCGGTGTTCAGTCGGCAGAGGACCTCGTTCGGAACGGACGAGGCGGTCGAACAAACCGACGTGTACGTCGACGGGGTCGACCGCGACAAGAACCTGACGGCCCGGTCTGTGGCGCAAGCTCTTCCGGTCCCGCTGATCGACACCTCCGACCCCAACGCCCAACTCCTCACCGCGGCCGTGCACAGCGAGCCGCACCAGACTCTCGATGCGATCCGTCATGCCCGCGAGAACGGCATCGAGCGGGTGGTCGGCAATGCCAGAACGTCGTTCACCCGCGAACTTGGACTGGCCGAAGTGAAAGCGTATCTGGACCTTGGTGATTCGTCCCGAGCTGCAATACTTCTGACGGAGCTCGAATCCGAGCTGGGTGGGAACTGGCGGATCGACTGGTATGCCGGATCGGCAAAGCTTCTCGCCGAGGAGTACGAATCCGCGTTCACGCATTTCGAAGCCGTCCTCACCGCCATGCCGGGCGAGACCGCACCCAAGCTGGCGATGGCTGCCACCGCAGAATTGATTCTGCAACACTGGGAAAGCTCCGACCCGCAGCAATGGCACGATTTCGCCGAACGGTACTACCGAACGGTGTGGCACACCGACCACAACAACGTCAGCGCGGCATTCGGACTGGCCCGCCTCCTGACCGAACGCGGCAACACCTCCGAAGCCCTTGCCGCCCTCGATCAGGTCCCCGCATCGTCGCGTCACTACACCGTCGCAGGCATGACGGGTGTGCTCACTCTCCTGTCGGGACGTGCGATCGAAGACATCGACGAGTCCACGCTACGCAAGGCCGCCGAACGCGTGGAATCGCTTCCACCCGAGGAGAGCCGGGCACTACAGATGCGAACCCTGGTCCTCGGCACCGCCCTCGACTGGGTCCGTTCCGGTCACGCATCCTCGCAGTGGCGTGAACCGATCCTGGGCGTCCCGTTCACCGAACGCGGCCTGCGCAAGGGCACGGAGTTCGGTCTGCGCGCACTTGCGCGTAGCGCACCCGAACGCACTCACCGCTACACGCTGGTCGATCTCGCGAACGCCATCCGCCCCAAGAGCCTGCTCTGATCCGACTCATACGAACTTCGCTGCCGCCCTGGCTATCGCCAGTTCCTCGTTGGTGGGGATGACCAGAACCTCCACGGACGAGCCGTCGGACGAGATCCGCCGCTCACCGCGGGCGCCGTTCTCGTTGCGTGCAGCGTCGACCTCGATGCCCAACCGTTCGAGTCCCGCGAGGCTGTCCCGGCGAACGTCGACGTTGTTCTCCCCCACTCCGCCCGTGAAGGTGACGACGTCCACCCCGCCGAGTTCGACGAGGTATGCCCCGATGTATCGGCGCAACCGGTGCACATACACGTCGTATGCCAACTTCGCGTCGTCGTCACCCTTCTCGACGAGCTCACGCAGCGCACGGAAATCGTTCACACCGGAAAGGCCTAGGAGGCCGGACTTCCGGTTGAGCAGATTGTCGATCTCGTCGACGTGTAGGCCCGCGCTGCGGCGAAGATGAAACACGATGCCGGGATCGATGTCACCGGACCGGGTACCCATGACCAGCCCCTCGAGGGGGGTCAGCCCCATCGAGGTGTCGATTGCCGTGCCCCCGTCGATCGCCGAGGCCGAGGCCCCGTTGCCGAGGTGGAGGACGATCTGCTTCAACTCGGCCGGATCTCGGTCGAGGAACGCCGCCGCCCGCCCCGACACGTACTCGTGCGAAGTGCCGTGGAATCCGTACCGCCGAATATCGTGCTCTCTGGTCACGTCACGATCGATGGCGTAGGTGGCTGCGGCGGCGGGGAGCGTGTGGAAGAACGCAGTGTCGAATACACCTACGTGCGGTACGTCGGGCAACTCTTCCCGGGCGACCTCCAGCCCGAGCACGTTGGGCGGGTTGTGAAGTGGCGCAAGCGAGGACAGTCGATCGATCTCGCGAACCACCTCGTCGTCGATCAACGTCGGCTCGTAGAAGACCTTGCCGCCGTGCACGATACGGTGCCCGACGGCGATGATGCCGGACTCGTCCAGTGGGCTCCCCACCTCGGCCACGATGTCGGACAACATCTTCAGCCCCGCTCGGTGGTCGGGTATCTCGAGCGTCCGCTCGATGTCGCCGCCACTGTGGTGGAAGACGATGCGTCCTTCGGGTTCACCGATCCGTTCGATCAATCCGGAAGCGGGAGTGCTCCCGTCGGCGGGATGGACGAACTGGAACTTGATCGAGGACGAGCCCGAGTTGATGACGAGGACCGAGCCTTGCGTTGCATCGGTTGCCCTGCTCGCTTCGCTCACTTCTCCACTCCCTGAGCCTGAATCGCCGTGATGGCGACGGTGTTCACGATGTCCTGAACCAGCGCTCCGCGCGACAGGTCGTTGACGGGTTTGTCGAGTCCCTGCAGAACCGGTCCGACCGCTATCGCTCCCGCACTACGCTGGACGGCCTTGTACGTGTTGTTACCGGTGTTCAGGTCCGGAAACACGAACACGGTGGCTTTACCGGCGACCCGCGAACCCGGCATCTTCTGATCGGCGACGCTCTGTTCGACTGCGGCGTCGTACTGAATCGGGCCCTCCACCAGTAGGTCGGAGCGGCGCTCACGCACCAACTCGGTTGCCTTGCGCACCTTGTCGACGTCGGCGCCGGTACCGGAGTCGCCCGTCGAATAGGACAGCATCGCGATGCGCGGATCGACACCGAACTGCGAAGACGTCTCGGCCGAAGAAATTGCGATGTCCGCAAGCTGCTCTGCGGTCGGATCGGGAACCACAGCGCAGTCACCATAGGCCAGAACCCGGTCCGCGAGACACATCAGGAAGATGCTCGACACCGTCGACACTTCCGGTTTCGTCTTGATGATCTCGAAGGACGGCCGGATGGTGTGAGCTGTCGTGTGGGCCGCGCCGGACACCATTCCGTCGGCAATTCCCAAGTGCACCATCATGGTTCCGAAGTAGGAGATGTCGAGCATCGTCTCCCGCGCGCGCTCGACTGTCATACCCTTGTGCTTGCGGAGGCGGGCGTACTCCTCGGCGAACCGATCGCCGTAGTCGGATTCTCGCGGATCGAGGACCTGGGCGTCCGCCAGATCCACACCGAGTTCTGCCGCACGGCGGCGGACGCTCGCTTCCTCACCGAGCAGAGTCAGGTCCGCCACACGCCGCTGCAGGAGCCGTCCCGCTGCCCGCAGAATCCGATCGTCTCCACCTTCGGGAAGGACGATGTGCTTGCGTTCGTCGCGTGCGCGGTCGATCAGCTGGTATTCGAACATCTGTGGGGTGACGACCGACGGAATCTGCACCTTCAGCCGGTCGAGCAGCACAGCCGAGTCGACGCGCTGTTCCATCAGGCTGAGGGCCGTGTCGACCTTGCGCTGCGAGCCGACCGCAACGCGACCGCGAGTCTGAGCCGCAGCGTTGGCGGTGTCGAAGGTGCCGAGTTGGGTTGTGAGAATCGGCAACCGAGGTTTGAGACCCTCCATCAGGGCAGCTATCGACGGGTGCGGTTCGAGTCCGCCGTTCATGATGATTCCCGCAAGCGAGGGGAAACCTTCGGCCTCGTGCGCGTTCACCAGTGCCAACAGCACGTCCGAGCGGTCACCGGGGGCGATGACGACCTCACCGTCGACGAGACGTTCGAGGATATGTTCGGACGTCATGCCGCCGACCATCACGTGCAGCGCCTCGCGGTGCAGCAGTTCGGGGTCGCCGCTGTAGAGCGACCCGTCGATCGCTTCGAGGAGCTCCGCCATCGTCGGCGCGACGAGGAGGGGAATCTCGGGCAGACTCCACGCCGGAACGTCGAGCGCCCCCAGGGCGGACTTCACCGTCTCGAGGTCGCCGGGATCGCACCGGTTGGCGACAACGGCGAGCAGGTGCGCGTGGTGCGTTGCCAGTTCGCCCGCACACATTTGTGCGAGCTGTGCGACCTCGTCGGGGGTGCGCCGCGCCCCGCGAAGTGCGAGCAGCACTGGGGATCCCAGATTCACGGCGATGCGCGCATTGAATCCAAGCTCACTGGGGCTGCCGACATCGGTGTAGTCGCTACCGACGATCACGACGGCATCGCAGTGATCGGCCACTTCGTGGTACTTGGAGACGATCTCGCTGAGCGCACCCTCCGGGTCCGCGTGCACCTGCTCGTAGCTGACGCCGACGGTCTGTTCGTAGCTCAGATCGGCTGTCGTCTGTTCGAGCAGGAGCTCGAGGATGTAGTCGGGTTCATCGGTCGATCGCGCGATCGGCCGAAAAACACCGACCCGCGCTGCCGACGCGCACAGCATCTGGAGGACACCCAGTGCAATCGTCGACTTTCCGGTATCGCCTTCCGGGGAGGCGATGTACACACTCGACACGGTTCCGTTCACGGATGCGGCAGGCATGTGCACCACCATAACGGGGCTCCGCCCCGTGAGTGGTTGGCGAGTGCAGAGACTCGCTAACCACTCACAGGCGGCGGAGCCGCGGGGCCAGGTCGCGCTCGAAGAGATCGAGGAATCGCCGCTGATCATTGCCGGGCGCGTGGAACACGAGGTGGTTGAGTCCCGCATCCAGGTACGGCTTGATCAGGTCGACGGCCTGATCCGGGTCGGACGCGACGATCCACCGCTTCGCGACCTGCTCGATCGGCAGTGCATCGGCGGCCTTCTCCATCTCGATCGGGTCGTCGATGCTGTGCTTCTGCTCGGGCGTCAGTGACAGCGGCGCCCAGAACCTGGTGTTCTCCAACGCCTTGTCCGGGTCGGTGTCGTAGGAGATCTTGATCTCGATCATCTTGTCGACCTCGGCGACATCGCGTTCTGCCTTCGCCGCCCCCTCGGCAACTGCCGGCAGCAACTTGTCGTTGTAGAGCTCCATGCCCTTGCCGGACGTGCAGATGAAACCGTCACCCGCGCGCCCCGCGTAGCGCGCGACAACGGGCCCGCCTGCGGCGATGTAGACGGGGATTCCACCTTCGGGAACGTCGTAGATCGAGGCGCCCCGGGTCGTGTAGTAGTCACCTTCGAAGTCGACGCGATCACCCAGCCAGAGTTCACGCATGAGTCGCACCGATTCCCGGAGCCGGGCGAATCGCTCCTTGAATTCCGGCCAAGGCCCGTCGAATCCCGTGGCGATCTCGTTGAGTGCTTCACCGGTGCCGACGCCGAGCATCACTCGGCCCGGGTACAGGCATCCCATCGTCGCGAACGCCTGTGCGATGACGGCGGGGTTGTAGCGGAAGGTCGGCGTCATCACCGAGGTCCCGAGCTGAAGCCGCTCGGTGCGCTCACCGACCGCGGTCATCCAGGCGATCGAGAAGGGCGCGTGCCCACCTTCGTGACGCCAGGGTTGGAAATGATCGGACACGGTGGCCGAATCCATGCCGTGTGCCTCCGCGAGGACACCCAGTTCCACCAGTTCTCGCGGACCGAACTGCTCCGCCGAGGCCTTGTATCCGAGCTTCAGTTCCTGCGCCACCGTGTGCTCCTGTCCGTCGGTCGTTCTCCTGCCTGCACACTAGAACGCAGCGACGACGCTGGCGATACCCGCACCTACCGCCACCGCGATCAAGCTCACCGAGAAGAGCCACATCTCGTGTGGGCGCGGCATCGGAGATCCGTCGCGAAGCGCCTTCTCGACCTGCCGCCAACGACGCATTCCGACGAGTGCGGCCAACCCGGCCAGCGCGATCAGCACGAGCCCGAGAAGGGTGCGCACCCAGCCGGTGCTGAACCCCGGGATGAGATGCATCATGGCGATGCCACCGGCAAGCAGTGCCAGGGAACTGCGCATCCAGGCGAGAAAGGTGCGTTCGCTCGCGAGTGTGAATCGTTCGTCGGGACGTTCCGGTTCCGTCACGTTTCCCATACTGACACCGAAATGTTCGTCGGGGCCGTGCTCGACCGGTCTAGCGTGAGATTCACACGAGGAACAGGGGGCGCCATGCGCACAAGGCCGTCGAGACTTCGGGTTCTGAGCATTCCCGCGCTCATGGTGCTGTCCCTCGTCTGGGCGTTGGTTGCCGCACCGTCCGCGTCGGCGCAATCGCAGATCATGCGCATCGACGTGTATTCGCCGTCGATGGGGCGCTGGATCCCCAACGACGTCATCACCCCGGCAGGCGGCGGCAGCGCACCCACGTTCTATCTCCTCACCGGAATCGGCGGGGGCACCGACGGAATCTCCTGGTTCAACAATACGAACGTCCGTGACTTCTTCGACGACAAGCACGTCAACGTCGTGATGCCGGTGGGCGGCGAGTACAGCATGTACACCGACTGGCTCGCGGACGATCCAGTCCTCGGCCGCAACCAGTGGCAGACCTACCTGACCAGGGAACTACCCGCTGCGATCGAGAGCAGGCTCGGAGCCAACGGAGTCAATGCGATCGGCGGGGTGTCCATGGCCGGCAGTTCGGTCCTCGATCTCGCAACCCAGGCGCCGGGCATGTACCGGGCGGTCGGCTCGTACAGCGGCTGCGCCAATACCAGTGGCGTGATCGGGCAAGCGATGGTTCGGTCCATGGTCGAACTCCGTGGCGGCGGCAACGCCACGAACATGTGGGGTTCGATGATCGATCCGTTGTGGCGCGTACACGATCCGATGGTGAACGCGGAACGCCTACGCGGAACAGCACTGTTCGTCTCGAGCGGAAACGGTGTTCCGGGCCCGATCGACAACCACAACCCAGCTCTCGTCGTCCCGCAGACCATCGGCGGCAGCGTCGTCGAGCTGGTGTCCGGCGTGTGCACCGGCGCTTTCCAGGCCAGACTCGCTTCGCTCGGTATTCCGGCGACGTTCCACTACGTGTCGCAGGGTTCGCACTCCTGGGGGCTGTTCGAGTCCGAGCTCCGTGAATCCTGGTCGGTCATAGGCGGTGCAATCGGGGCCTGACTCCCCCGTTAGTGTCCAGGCTGTGACTCCACTCGAAGTTGTCGGCATCCTCGTCGCCGGGTTGGGCGCGGGTGCGATCAACGCCGTCGTCGGCAGTGGCACATTGATCACGTTCCCCACGCTCGTGGCTTTCGGATTCCCTCCGGTCACCGCAACGATGTCGAATGCCGTCGGACTCGTCGCGGGCGGTGTCTCCGCAACCTGGGGGTATCGACGCGAACTGTCCGGACAGCTCGACCGGCTCCGTTGGCAGATTCCGGCATCTCTGCTGGGCGCTGTTCTCGGGTCGTGGCTGCTCCTTCACCTGCCGGAGACGGTGTTCGCGACGGTCGTGCCGGTTCTGCTTGTTCTGGCGCTGGTGCTGGTCGTCCTCCAACCCCGAATTCAGAAATGGGCGAAGAAGCGCGCCGACGTCGAGGCGGGGCTCGGTCCGCTGCGGCTGACGCTCCTGACGATGGGAACCTTCCTCGTCGGCGTCTACGGCGGCTACTTCACGGCCGCGCAGGGAATCCTGTTGATGGGTGTGATGGGTGCGATCCTGCCCGAGAGTCTCCAGCGCATGAACGCCGCCAAGAATCTTCTCGCACTCGTCGTCAACGTCGTTGCGGCACTGGCGTTCACCTTCGTCGCGTTCGACCGGATCAACTGGGCTGCGGCAGGCTTGATCGCGATCGGTTCCCTGGTGGGTGGCGTGATCGGCGCCAGGTACGGACGCCGAATGTCGCCTCCCGTCCTGCGTGGGACCATCGTCGTCGTCGGCCTCATCGGCCTGTGGCGACTTCTCGGCTGACTCGTCAGCCTGGCTTGGAGCCGTCACGCAACCTCGGGTGCTGTCGCATAATGGCGTGCATGGGCGGAAGCGAAGAGAACCCCGGCTGGACATACCTCATGGACATGGACGGTGTCCTCGTCCACGAGGAGCATCTCGTCCCGGGAGCCGACGAACTCATCATCGAACTCCGGGAGACCGAAACGCCGTTCGTCGTCCTCACCAACAACTCGATCCGCACCCCGCGAGACCTGCGGGCCCGACTGCTGCAGTCGGGCCTGGACATCCCGGAGAAGTCGATCTGGACCTCGGCCCTGGCCACCGCCACCTTCCTGGCGAGTCAACGGCCCAACGGCAGTGCGTATGTCGTCGGCGAATCGGGCCTGACCACCGCCCTGCACGACATCGGCTACGTCCTGACCGAGAACGACCCCGACTACGTGGTCCTCGGCGAAACCCGTACCTATTCCTTCGAGGCGATCACCACCGCGATTCGTCTGGTCGAACGGGGCGCGCGGTTCATCGCCACCAACCCCGATCCGACCGGGCCGTCCCGCGACGGGTCACTACCCGCCACCGGCTCCGTCGCCGCGCTCATCAGCCGGGCGACGGGACGCGATCCGTACTACGTGGGCAAGCCGAATGCACTCATGATGAGGTCCGCGCTGCGCGAGATCGGTGCGCATTCGGAGCACACCCTGATGATCGGCGATCGCATGGACACAGACATCGTGTGCGGTCTCGAGGCGGGATTACAGACCATCCTCGTCCTCACGGGCATCTCCACCCGCGAGTCCGTCGAACGCTACCCATACCGGCCCACCGCGGTGCTGACCTCCGTGGCCGATCTGGTCGGCCGTACTGCCCACCCCTTCACCCCTGTGAGTGGTTAGCGAGTCCAGGGACTCGTCAACCACTCACAGGCGCGGAGCGCCTGTGAGTGCGCGGTCGAAGTCGTTCAGCAGGTCGACAGGCTCTTCGAGGCCGACCGAAACACGCACCACACCGTCCGTGATCCCCACTGCCGCACGCCCTTCCGGGCCCATCGCGCGGTGCGTCGTGGTGGCCGGGTGGGTGATCAGAGACTTCGAATCGCCCAGGTTGTTCGAGATGTTGACCAGACTCAATCCATCCAGAACGTCGAACGCCCGCTTCTTCGCGACGTCGCCGTCACCCTTCACCGAGAACGTGACGACAGTTCCACCACCGCTCATCTGTCTCTTGGCGAGTTCGTACTGCGGATGCGACTCCAGGTACGGGTAACGCACCCACTCGATAGCGTCGTGGCCCTCGAGGAACTTCGCGATCTGCAGCGCCGAGTCGACCGAGTGGCGAATCCTGATCGGCATCGTCTCGAGACCCTTGAGAAGGGTCCATGCATTGAACGGACTCAAAGCCGGCCCGGTATGCCGCATCAAGTTCTGCACCGGGCCGTCGATGTACTCCTGGCTTCCGAGGATCGCACCGCCGAGCACGCGGCCCTGGCCGTCGATGTGCTTGGTCCCCGAGTACACGACGACGTCCGCGCCCAGCTCGAAACTGCGCTGCAACAGGGGCGTGGCAAACACGTTGTCCAGCACCACCTTCGCGTCGGCAGCATGCGCCATTTCGACGACGCGCGGAACGTCGACGAGTGACTGCATCGGATTCGACGGGGTCTCGAAGAACACGGCCGTGGTCGGAACCGAAAGCGCTTCCTCCCACTGCTCGAGGTCGTCGCCGTCGACGAAGACCGTCTCGACTCCCCAGCGCGGGAGGATCTCGTTGCACACCACGAAGCACGACCCGAAGAGGCTTCGGGCTGCGACCAGACGGTCACCGGCGCCGAGTAGCGCGCCCAGTGCGGTGAACACCGCGGACATGCCGCTCGAGGTACCGAAGGCGGCTTCCGCGCCGTCGATGAGCCGCAGCCGTTCCTCGAACATCTTGACCGTGGGGTTGCCGTAGCGGGAGTAGACGAAGTGGTCGAGGTCGCCGGTGAACGAAGCCTCGGCGGCACGCGCACTCTCGAAGACGAACCCCGAGTTGAGGAACAGCGCCTCGGACGTCTCCTCGAATCCCGATCGCAGCGTCCCACCGCGCACACTGATCGTGCCCAGTCCTACGTCCTCGGGAAGCTCGCTCTCGAACGCGCCGCCCTGGGGAATGTTCTTGCTCACGACTGCCTCCACGGCAGGCCGACTGCCCGCCAACCCACAGCTCCCCGGTGTCCGTCGGCGTCGAGTGCGCCTTCGAAACCGTCGAGCACGTTGTACGACGGACCGATTCCTGCCGCCGTTGCTGATACTGCCGCACCGATCGATCGCTGACCCGAGCGACACAGAAAGACCACCGGCGCGGATTCGCCGCCCGTGATTCCTGCCTCTTTCAGCTGATCGACGAAGTTGTCGTTGCGCGCGCCAGTCGGGTATCCCACCCACTCGACCAGGACGGTTCTGCGGCCCAAAGACTCGAGGTCCGGGACTCCCACGTACCGCCATTCGGCGTCCGTGCGCACATCTACGAGAACGGCGTCAGGGTTGTCGCGGAGCAGCTCCCAAGCGTGCTCCGGCGTTATGTCGCCTGCGTAACTCACACGACCAGCTTTCCACAGGCGCCGAAAGCTCGCCTGCGCGGGCGGTCGGCACGGTCTTCCCGCCGTCAGTTGCAGATGACCCACTTGTCGCCGTCGCGGGTCAGTTCCCACGTGTCGGTGGTCTCGCCCTTGTCGTCGGAAGCGTTGATCCGCACCTGTGCCCGAGCACGGTCGCCGTTGACCTCGGCTTCGTCGACGCCAGCTACCTCGATCTCACCGTCGCGACCGGCGACGGGCGCACGATCTTCCGAATAGTTCTCACACACGAGCGTGTCCAACAGGTCCGAATCGTTGTGATTGTGCGCCTGCACGTAGTCGGCGACGGCGCGGTTGATGCGGTCGGACTCGGTGACGTTCTCGTCGGCCGGCGAGATCCAGCCGGCGACGAAGATGCCGACGATCACCAGCGTGACGATCGCCACCGCGGCGAGAAACGGGGTGGCGGTGACGCGCCTGGGATCTTCTCCCGGATCATGTTCGGATGATCCACTCGAGTCGGACATGACTTCCCTTCGGGTCGTGACGACAGCGATTGTATCGACGGGTGCACCACCTCCCACGGTGCACATCACAAGCCCGATTTGTGGGGGCTCAATCGAAACCCACCTACCGCAGAATCGGCCAATCCTATTAGGCTGGGCTTTGTTTACTGTGCACAACTTGTCGCCCATCAGAAGGTAGTTCGCTCCAGATGACTGATCAGACTCGTTCGGAAGCTGCGTCCGCGCAGGCCCGCGCCTTGCGCGTTGCAATCGTCGGTGCCGGCCCCGCCGGCATCTACGCCGCCGACGCCCTCATGAAATCCGACGCAGACGTCAGCATCGATCTGTTCGAACGGATGCCCGCACCCTTCGGTCTGATCCGCTACGGCGTCGCCCCCGATCACCCGCGGATCAAGGGCATCGTGACGGCCCTGCACAAGGTGCTCGACAAGCCGAACGTGCGTCTGCTCGGCAACATCGACTACGGATCCGACATCACGCTCGAGGATCTGCACAGCTTCTACGATGCGGTGATCTTCTCGACCGGAGCCAACGCCGACCGCGCACTCAACATCCCGGGCATCGACCTCGACGGCAGCTACGGCGCCGCCGACTTCGTGTCCTGGTACGACGGCCACCCAGACGTCCCACGCACCTGGCCGCTCGAAGCCGAGAAGGTCGCAGTGCTCGGCGTCGGCAACGTCGCACTCGACATCGCCCGTGTCCTCGCGAAGACCGGCGACGAACTCCTCCCCACCGAAATCCCCGCGAACGTATACGAGGGCCTAAAGGCCAACAAGGCTCTCGAGGTCCACGTGTTCGGCCGCCGCGGACCGGCGCAGGCGAAGTTCACCCCGCTCGAACTGCGCGAACTCGATCATTCGCCCACCATCGAGGTCATCGTCGACCCCGAGGACATCGATTACGACGAGGGTTCCGAGACCGCCCGCCGCAACTCCAAGCAGGTGGACATGGTCGCCAACACCCTCCAGGACTGGGCCATCCGCGACGTGGGAAGCCGCCCGCACAAGCTGTTCCTGCACTTCTTCGAGTCGCCCACCGAGGTTCTCGGTGAGGACGGCAGGGTCGTCGGCCTGCGCACCGAGCGCACCCAGCTCGACGGCACCGGCAACGTCAAGGGCACCGGCAAGTTCAACGACTGGGACGTCCAGGCCGTGTACCGCGCCGTCGGCTACCTGTCGCAGAACATCGCGAAGCTGCCGTTCGACGAGCAGGCGGGCACCGTCCCGAACGAAGCCGGTCGCGTCATCGCCGACGACACCGCCGAGGGCGCCGCCCGGTTCATGAAGGCCACCTACGTCACCGGTTGGATCAAGCGTGGCCCCGTCGGCCTCATCGGCCACACCAAGGGCGATGCCAACGAGACGGTCGCCAATCTCCTCGAAGACGCAGCGGACTTCGCCGAGCCGACCAACCCCGCCGAGGACGCGATCATCGAGTTCCTCGAGAACAAGCAGGTTCCGTACACCACCTGGCAGGGCTGGTACCGCCTCGACGCCCACGAGCGCAGCCTCGGCGAGCCCGAGGGCCGCGAGCGGATCAAGGTCGTCGAGCGTCACGACATGCTCAAGGCGTCCGAGCCCGACAAGGCTTGAGTGTCCGGGCCCGACACGGCCTGACCTGATCCGACCAATGTCACACCGGTTCGATTCAGGCGGTTTCAAGTGGCGGATGCAACGAGCTCGTTGAACGCTTGCGTTGGTGTGCGCCAGCCTAGCGTTTGACGGGGTCGCCCGTTGAGTGAGT
>NZ_JBHXNL010000007.1:59756-226162 GCF_042719695.1 Rhodococcus sp. NPDC058521 | reverse complement strand
GGTCCCCGCCCGGATCGCGTCCTCCGCCCGCCGACTGACGCTGCACCTACCGACAGACTGGCCCTGGGAAGCAGCCTGGAACACCCTGTTCGCCAAAACCTTCGACCGCAACAAGCCGATCATCGTCTAACACCGGGCACACCTGCCCACCCTCGATGCGAAAACCCCAGTGGAACAAGCCGATACATGAGATCGGGCGATACTCCACGGCCTCATCCGCCATCAACGCGCACAAACGAATCCAGTCTCACCAGCGAACCGAATCGGTGGATTCGGGCTAAGACCTCGAACGTGGAAATCACTGCAAGCTCGGTAGGTTCGATTGTGTCGTTGTCGCAGTGGTTTCCTATCCGCCGGCGACCGATTGTGTATTGGCCGCGTCGCCGGTGGGCTCCATTCCTCGAGCAGCGTCGAAGGCTTTCACCGCAGTATCGAAACAGACCGCGACGGCCGACGAAGGGAAGTATCGGGAACAGGGTGGAGAATGGCCATCGGATTCCTTCCATCGCCGAGGATGCGCGGATCGCAATAGCATGAGCTTGGAGCGAGCCGCTCTGCGATCCTCGGTGGCTTGTGTCGTTTCCGGCGGGATGGGCATTCGCGCGGCCCCTCAACATCGACAAACCGGAAGCTCGACCTGGCGAAGTCTTGACGGCGAAACTGGCCGAATTGAGTCTGCGGAACCAGGTGCTGTACGGAATCTTCCTCGTCCGTGAGCGTAGTAGCCTCGAGGAGATGACCGGTGGCCTTCTGCGCGCCCTGATGCTTTGCGACGAGGTGTCTCAGGGGCGGACTTGTCCGGTGAGAACCTTGACGTGAAGGTCGTTCCCGAACAGCGAGATGAATTCACCTGCATGTCTTGCTTTCTCGTATAGCACCGCAGCTGCCTGGCCGACACCGAACGAATGCTCTGCCAAGACTGCGTTTGATCCGAGCTGGTTGATACGAGCTCTGGATCTTCAATCGGGAGCGTCGCGTCCACGTTTGCTTCGGGCGGCGCGTGGCCTCGTGCCTCGTGTTGACCGTCCTTGTTCTCGGTCACGTGTGGATCTCCTTTCGTACCGGCGTCTGGCCCTCCGATGTGGAGCGGGCGGGCAGGATCGCTGCCATGGCAGTAGCGGCTGCCGAACTCGAGGCTACGACGAACCACGCGAACGGATCGAGGGGGACGCAGCCGAAGAAGCTACCGACGCCAGGTGTCATGATGATCACGGCGAGTGCGGCAGCGCTGGCCGAGGTGGTTGCCCACACGAGCGGGCTGTGCCACGCCGTGACCAACGTCTGTCCGAGTTGGGTGCCGACGAGCGCAGCCAATCCCATTGTGCTCGCGCGCATGCGGGGCCCGGTGAAGCGTCCGATGGTCCAGGCGGCGGTGGCTCCTGCGGCGGTGGTGGCGCCACGAACTGCAATGATACGCATCATTTCCGCCCCGAGTTCGGGACGTGGCAACGCTGCCAGTTCTGCACTCGCTACCGCTGCCCGCGAACGAATGTCCGGCGCTTCGGCAACTGGGGTGTCGCCATTGGTCGGCGTTCGTTTCGACAGCGCAACGGCCATCGCCGGGAACATGTCGGTGAACAAGTTGACCAAGAGATATTGCCGCGTTCCTACCGGTGCTCGGCCGATCACAGTGGTGCCGATCAACGTGAATGCGACCTCACCGGCATTGCCTCCGACCAGCACACCGACGGCGTCACGCACTCGTTGCCACATCCCCCTGCCCTCCACCAGTGCATCCAGGAGAAGTGTCGTATCGGACTCGGTGAGCACCAGATCGGCCGCATTGCGGGCCGCCGCAGAGCCTTGGGCTGCGATGCCGATGCCGACATCGGCCGTTCGGATAGCGGCGGCGTCATTGCTCCCGTCGCCGGTCATCGCCACCGTATGGCCGGCGTGGCGGAGCGCGGTGACGATTCGTACCTTGTGTTCTGGACTGACCCGTGCAAAAACCGAAGAGCGGTCTATCAGTGCTGCCTGCCCGCTTTCGTCCAGTTCGTCCAGGTCCTTTCCCGTGGTGACTTCCTCGGCGGAGATGCCGAGCTGTTCGGCGATGGCGCGAGCAGTGACGGGATGGTCGCCTGTGATCATGCGGACGCTCAGGTCGTTGTGGGTGAGTTCGGTTATCAGCGGTAATGTTTCGGGCCGAGGGGTGTCGGCCAACCCGATGAACCCGAGCAAGGTGAGTTCCTCGACCGAGTCCTCGAGCTCGTCTGGGGCGTTGGTGAAGTCTCTCCTTGCAACGACGAGCACGCGCAGTCCGCGCTTGGCCAGTCTTTCCACGACGGTGTCGGTCTTCCGGCGGTCCGCCATTGTCATGTCGACAACCGATCGGGTCGCCTCGGCAGTACCTTCGCGTTTGCCGCGCAGGCCGCGGGTGCAGCGAGGCAGTAAGACCTCCGGTGCGCCCTTGACACAAAGGCGAGTGTGTTTCGACGTGTGACCGAGAGTGGCAGCGTAACCGCGATTGCTTTCGAAAGGAATTTCCTCGATCGGATCCCAACGGTGCGGGGATTGTTTGCCGAGGTGACGCTGCGCGCCTTCGATGACGGCGCGATCGGTTGCGTGTGAAACAGGTCCTTCGTCGGGGTCCGGGCAGGCCCGTGCGGCAGCGCGTAGCAGTCGTCTCGCGTCCTTGGAATTTTCGGACTGCTCGGTGTCCCACTCGTCGTCGGCGTCGGCAAGCGCGACGAGATCCAGTCGGCCTTCGGTAAGTGTTCCGGTTTTGTCGAAGCACATGGTGTCGACGCGACCAAGCGCCTCGACGGTGCGACTGGATCGAACCAGCACGCCTTTGTGTAGAAGACGGCGCGCCGCTGCCAACTGGGCAACAGTGGCGACCAAGGGAAGGCCCTCCGGTACGGCGGCCACAGCCACCGCAATTCCGTCCGCCAGAGCAGGCCGCAGTTGCCTGCCGCGAAGGAAACTCAGTGCAGTGACGAGGCCACCACCGGCCAGGGTCACGGGCAGGGTTCTGTCGGTGAGCTCGTGAAGCTGATTCTGGACGCCACTACGCGGCGGAGGCCCGGACACCGCCAGAGCACGACCGGACTGGGTTCCTGCGCCGACTGCTACGACGACCGCGCGCCCGGTTCCGTTGACGACGACGCTGCCTTCGAACACCATGCACGCTCGGTCGCTCAGCTGCGCTCCAGGAGTGGCGCCTGTCTGTTTGTCGACGGTGACCGACTCGCCGGTCAGCCCTGACTCGTCGGTTTCGAGCCCATCGACGGCGAGTAGTCGGGCGTCTGCCGGGACTATGTCTCCACCGCGCACGGCAATAACATCTCCCGGCCGCAGTTCGTCGGCAGGCACGGCCTCCTCGTCCGTCTCTCGCAGTTCGTATCCGCGATCACGGGCAGCGGGGTGAATCAGCAGTCGTGCGCTCTGCCGCTCGGTGATCAGCATCTCCTCCAGCGCCTGATCAGCTCGACGATGCTGCAGGGCAGAAACAATCGCGTCGAGCCCCAGCACCGAGCCGACCAGGATTGCGTCGGTCGGTGACCCCAGGATCGCAGAAGCCGTTGCCCCGACGCCGAGCAACGGCGTGATGGGGTCCTGAAGTTCCCGCCGGACCTGACCGGCAAAGTTCACTGATCCCACGACGGTCGAGCGCAGCCCAGCTCCGAGCGGCCCGGAGAACTTGTCCGCCTTGCCGATTGCTGTCGAGACTGCACTGAGTGCGGCGGGCGGGGAAGCGGCCGTCGTTGCGTCGGACTTTCGGTCAGGATCAGGTAAGCGGGCGAGGACTTCGTCGGGTTCCAAGCCGTGCCACGGAACGAGTGGGACCTCGTCGGGCGACCATCCGAGCCCAGCGCGAACGCCGTCGTAGATGCTGAAGCACATTCCAGCCAACTGGGCTATCACCAACGGGCTGGTCACCCGCGAACGCCGTGCTTTGCCCTGCCCCGCAACCATCAACAACCCGCCGATGGTACTGGCGGAGAAGGCTAGAACGCGCCCGCGCCGGCTTACTTGACGCGCGACGGGCGTGGCCGCGAGTATCCGTTCGGCACACTGCAGGTCCGGGCAGATGAGGTCGGCGTTCCACGGCACCACCACCTGCGTGTGCTGGCCATCTGTGAACAAGCCGATCGACAGGTCGGCGGCGGCCATGGCCTTGTGTGCGTCCCGGCTGACGAGGCCGACGACGTATCCATCTTGTTGCAGGCGCTGCACGACCTCGGTCGTGGAACCATGGTTGGTCACGAATTCATCTGTGATTGGGCGTAATTCGTTACCGCTCGCGTCGCCGATCACGATAACCCGCAGGCCCGCGCGGCGAGCTTCGGCGAGGAGGCTCCCGGCATGCGAATCGAGTTCCGGACCGACCAGAACTCGGCCCACCGGGTGGTCGTTGTCGCGCAACTCGTACCACGCTGTATCGAGTTGTCTATCGGTACGTCGTCGAGATTCAAGCAGCTGCAATCGGTTTCGTTGACGTCCGGGTGGCGGCGGAATGGGGAGCGTGGCGGGGTGGCCTTCCTCCTTCCCATGCCGCGCCGTCCACAGTAATCGCTGCGCGGCGCGCCACACGTGTTCCTTGTTCCACTCGGCGTCCAGATTCTCCGCGTCGAGAACAAGTCTCCTCGAGCTGCACAAAGCGTGCTGGTCGACGACCACCGCCGTGAGCCGGTCGAGATGCCGCCATGCTTGGGGTTTCATCGACAGCACACCGTGGCGGGCCATCATCGTCGACAACGATCCGGCGAAGCACTCTCGGCTGGCGCGGGTCGCCGTGGGCACGCCGATCAACGCGGCGGAGGCGGCATCGTGCAGGCCGCGGTTACTCAGCAATGCCGCTATCGATGCGACGCCCGAGCCGACGGCCGCCGAATCGGCAAAAGACTCGATGGGGCCGCGGGGTAAAGGGACAGGGCGACCGGAGGCCTGGGTGGGTTGTTCTACGTGTGTTTGTCGCCTGTAGTTCGGATGCTGTTCCCAGGCGCGCCACAGCTCGTAACGAGACGTGTTCTCGGCAAGGCGTACAGCCCGCTGACACGCGTCGATGAGCAAGCTCGACGGAGAACCACCGATCGCATGTCCCAAACCGTTCGCCACGGTGACGGTGAGGTCGGCTCGGGCGTTCCCCAATCGCCCTTCCAACCCTCTTCGAAGGCGTGGTTGCACGTCCATCAGCGCTGCCGCAGCTTGGAAAGTCCGCATTACCGGAATCGAGGGCACCGCAGTCGTCGTGAGGGAGAAGATTGCGCCGACGGCATCGGTCGTCAACTGGGCGACCCCCGCAAATAGCGGCTCGCGGTCGGCGGGGTGGTCGTCTCGCCTGCTCCAAGGCTCCGTGGCGACGCCACCGGCCTCCTCGACTTCCTCGAGCACCTTCAAGACTGCGTCCACATCCAGCAGTGACGAGTGTTCGACCGCGACGCGTCCCGTTGCTGCGTTGATGTTGAACCACGTCACCCCGTCTGTACGGCGCAGTTGCTCGGCAAGATCACGAGCCAGATCCGCCCCTTCGGACGTTGCGAGTCCACGTACCTCGGCGAATACGTGCCCGGGACGGTTCGTGACACGTCGTTGGTTTCGAACCGTGCGTGGGTCCAGCAGCGCGGAAAGGTCGCCGGCGGCGTGTTCGATCAGTTCCGAGACGACAGCAGGAGCCACCGCGCGGGCCAAGCCCACCGGCGCCCGCGTCATTGTGCGCGTCACCTTCGCGGCAAGGTCGAAGGGTGCGCGGACCGGGGATGTCAGTAGCGCACGCTGATTCCAGATCTCGAATATCATCGGGCGGCGCGCGAACGATTGCCGGACTTCGTGCCGGTTCGCTTGGCGGCGGTCTTGCGGGGCGACTTCGACGTCGATTTGGCGGCAGGCCGAGATTTGGACGACCGAGAGGATCGCTGCGCGGTCGAACTCTTACCGCCGGGTTCGTTGGCCTCGGCCGAATTGTTCGACCGGACCAGTTCGCGAACTACGAGTGCCGCGCCGCCGACGGTCAACACCACCGGCCATTCGACGATCCCCACCGCGCCCACGACCACAAGGGTCAGAGCAGCAGCAGGGGTCGATTGCACACCAAGTCGAGCGCCCGAGCGCACGCCTGTCGCCGTCCCCCGGGCGGCGCCCCATAGCCCGCCGACGGCCGCACCGCCCAACGCACCTGCCGCGCCCACTGCCGTCGACGTAGTGGTCGAAGCGACTCCCACGGCCTTCGATGCAATGTTCATGGCCCACATCCCGTCGCCGAGCGATACTTGGGCTGCTCACCCAGTAATTGACGCTTACCCAGCAGCGAAATTGCGAAACCGTCGCTTGATAACAGGGTCCACCATCGAGGCGATACGGGAACATCAAGACATCACCTGGTCGCCGAGGATGGCTCCTCTTCTGACGGACCACCGGGTTTCGAGAGTGGCAGGTTCGGTCCGTCCGAGCCTTCGCTCGCGCGATCACGGGACCCTCCTCGGTGCCGAGCACCGCAGTCGCGAGCCGGTCTTCACATCGCGACGGTGAGCAGAAAGACGACGTCTTCGATTGCATCCACGCTGTGGCGTTCTGCCGGCAGCACCAGGAAGTCTCCGGTGGATCCCTTCCACGAGTCGTCACCGCACATGAGGTTGAGCTTTCCGTCGAGAACCAGAAGTGTGGCCTCGCCGGGGCTCACGTGTTCTGCCATCCCCTGCCCGGCGGTGAGCGCCACCAGAGTCTGCCGAAGGCTGCGCGCGTGACCGCCGTACACGGTTTGCGAACTGCGGCCGCTCGACGCTGCGGTCGCCAGCTTCAACTGCTGGCGCGCGAGTGCGGTCAGAGACTTCTTGTCCATGTGGAGCCACTCCTGGAAGGGTCCGACAATCGCAGGGGCTGCTGCGAATTACCTACTTGGAGTATGACCCACCTCGCTACGGTGGTAACGCCGAATGGCCTAACCACGTGCGGTGTGGGGGAGTGTCCAGGTCACGAACCGGAAGCGGACCCCGCTTTTCTCCGAACGCAGCCAGGCGCCGGTGGTGCTTGCCCGCCAGCCGTCCCCGATCTCGGGTGCGTAGGTGTCACCGTCGAATTCGGCGTCGATCTCGGTGACGACCAGTTCGGTCGCGAAGGGCATTGCCGCAGCATAGATTTGGGATCCACCGGTGATGCAGACGTTCTCCGAGGTCAGAGTGAGAGCCTCGTCGACGGACGCGACCCTCTCGGCGCCTTCGTCCGCCCAGTCCGGTTGTCTGGTCACGACGATGTTGCGTCGACCGGGCAGCGGACGAAACCGCGGCGGAAGCGAGTCCCAGGTGCGGCGACCCATCACGACGGGTTTGCCTGCGGTGACGTCCTTGAAGTGGGCCATGTCCTCGGGAACGTGCCACGGGATCGTGTTGTCGACTCCGATGACACCGCCGCGCGCCTGCGCCCAGACGAGGCTGACCTGTCGCTGCGGCATCAGACGGCCACCGGCGCCTTGATTGCCGGGTGGTGCTCGTAGCCGACGATCTCGATGTCCTCGAACGTGTAGTCGAAGATGGAATCGCGCTTGTTCAACTTCAGTGTCGGGTAGGGGAACGGCTCACGCGAGAGCTGCTCGTTCACCTGCTCGACGTGATTGTCGTAGATGTGGCAGTCGCCGCCGGTCCAGACGAAGTCACCCACTTCCAGTCCGGTCTGCTGAGCCACCATGTGCGTGAGGAGCGCGTAGCTGGCGATGTTGAAGGGAACACCGAGGAACAGGTCCGCACTGCGCTGGTAGAGCTGGCACGACAGCTTGCCGTCGGCGACGTAGAACTGGAAGAACGCGTGGCACGGTGCGAGCGCCATCTGCGGGATGTCGCCGACGTTCCACGCCGAGACGATCATGCGACGCGAGTCCGGGTTGGTCTTCAAGGTCTCGATGACCTGTGCGATCTGGTCGATGTGCTCGCCGGACGGTGTGGGCCAGCTTCGCCACTGCACGCCGTACACGGGGCCGAGGTCACCCTCCTCGGTCGCCCACTCGTCCCAGATGGTGACGCCTTTGTCCTGCAGCCAGCTGACGTTCGATTCGCCGCGCAGGAACCACAGAAGTTCGTAGACGATCGACTTCAGATGTACTTTCTTGGTGGTGACCAGCGGAAAACCTTCGGCGAGGTTCCAGCGCATCTGGTGACCGAACACGGACCTGGTTCCGGTTCCGGTGCGATCGGCCTTCGCGGTGCCCTCGGTCTGGACCAGCCGAAGGAGGTTCTCGTACGGGGTAGGCACAGTCACGAGGGCCAGTTTACGCAGGAGCTCGGCAGGTGTACGCCAGGATCGTTAGCCTGGGATGATGAGTATTCCCGACATCGCTCTGAATTCCGGAACCACCATCCCGCAGCTCGGTCTGGGCGTCTGGCAGGCCACGGACGAGGAGACGGAGCACGGCGTTCGTTACGCACTCGACGAGGCGGGATACCGCCACATCGACACCGCTGCCGCGTACGAGAACGAGACGGGTGTGGGCCGGGGAATTGCCAACTCCGGCGTGCCCCGCGAGGACATCTTCCTTACGACCAAGCTCTGGAACTCCGATCAGGGTTACGCGGAGGCCCGGAAAGCGTTCGATGCCAGCCTCGGCAAGCTCGGTGTCGACTACGTGGACCTGTACCTGGTCCATTGGCCGTTGCAGAACGAGGAGCGGCTGCTGCACACGTGGGACGCATTGGAGAACATTGCGGAGACCGGACGTGCGAAGTCGATCGGCGTCTGCAATTTCGAACCACGTCACCTGCAGTTGCTGATCGATCGGGGCGGAATGCTCCCCGCGGTCGACCAAGTCGAGTTGCACCCCAACCTGCCGCAACGCGCTATTCGTGCGTTCGCCTCCGGCCACGGTATTGCCGTCGAATCCTGGAGCCCGCTCGGCGGCACGAGCAACTCGGGTTGGGGCAAGGCATCGAAGCCCAACACCTTGCTCGTGGATCCGATCATCACCCGTATCGCGGACCGGCACAGCAAGTCGCCGGCCCAGGTGCTGATCCGATGGCACCTGCAGAACGATCTGATCGTCATCCCGAAGTCCGTGCACGACGCACGGATTTCCCAAAACATCGACGTGTTCGACTTCGAACTCACCGATCAGGACCTCAGCGAGCTGGACACGCTCGACAACGGCAACCGGGTCGGCGCGCACCCTGACGACATGAACATCGGCGCTCCGGATTGAGGCCTTCTCGTCTGGGTACTCGGTCGCCCGAACCGTCAGGTTCGGGAAGGAGCGACCGTGAGCGACGAGCACGATCACACCATCGAGTATCCGGGCTATACCGGTGAGATGAACGATCAACCGCGCGATTCGATGCGCGGTTACCGAGGGCATCGGCTTCTGGGCGGGCGCCGGGCGCTGATCACGGGTGGCGACTCGGGTATCGGTCGCGCCGTTGCCGTTCTGTTCGCCAAAGAGGGCGCCGATATCGCAATTGCCTATCTCGAGGAGAGCTCCGACGCCCAGCATACGGCGGACCTGGTGAAAGCCGAAGGACGTACGTATGCGTTGTTTCCGGGCGATCACGCCTCGGCGGAGCACTGTCGTTCAGTGGTCTCCGGGACCGCGACCGCACTCGGCGGCATCGATATCGTGGTGAACAACGGCTGAAAGGAATGCTTCGACATGAAAGCTGTTACGTGGCAGGGTAAAAGGGATGTTCGTGTGGACAACGTCCCCGACCCGCGGATCGAGAAGCCGACAGACGCCGTCATTCGTGTCACCACGACGAACATTTGTGGGTCGGATCTGCATCTGTACGAGGTGCTGGGTGCCTTCATGCGGCCGGGGGACATACTCGGGCACGAGGCAATGGGAGAAGTTGTCGAACTGGGTGCCGAAGTCACCAATCTGTCGATCGGTGACCGAGTGGTGATTCCATTCCAGATTTCGTGCGGTTCGTGCGTGATGTGCGACATCGGGTTGCAGACGCAGTGCGAAACCACTCAGGTGCGTGAGATGGGCACTGGTGCTGCATTGTTCGGGTATTCGGAGTTGTACGGGAGTGTCCCAGGGGGTCAGGCCGAGTATCTTCGCGTGCCCCACGCCGATTACACGCACATCAAGGTGCCGAACGGCCCTCCGGATTCACGTTTCGTGTACCTCTCCGATGTGCTGCCCACGGCGTGGCAGGCAGTGGAGTACGCGGACATTCCGCCCGGCGGATCTGTGACCGTGTTGGGGCTCGGGCCGATCGGCGACATGGCGGCGAGGATCGCGCACCATCGTGGAGCTCGGGTGATCGGCGTGGACTTGGTTCCTGAGCGGTTGAATCGGACCGCGGCGCGCGATGTCGACGTGCTCGATCTCGCGACATTTGGCGATGGGATCGGAGATGCGGTGCGAGACAGGACAGATGGCCGCGGAACCGACTCGGTGATCGACGCAGTGGGCATGGAAGCGCATGGTGCGCCGATCGCACACGCTGCGCAGACGCTCACTTCGTACCTCCCGTCCACCGTGGGCAAATCCGTGCTGTCCAAGGCAGGGCTCGACAGGCTGTCTGCGCTGCACAGTGCGATCGATGTCGTCCGGCGTGGTGGCACGATCTCCCTGTCCGGCGTCTACGGCGGCGCCGCCGACCCTCTGCCGATGTTGACCATGTTCGACAAACAGATTCGCCTCCACATGGGCCAGGCGAACGTCAAGCGCTGGGTTCCCGAGATCCTGCCGTTGCTGACGGACGAGGATCCGTTGGGCGTCGGTGGGTTCGCCACGCACCACCTGACGCTCGACGACGCACCCCACGCGTACGACATCTTTCAGAAGAAACTGGACGGCGCAATCAAGATCGGACTGACGCCATGACGAAGAGAGTTCGGAAACTGTTGTCCTACAGCGAGAAGGCCACTGCCGTCGACGGCGTCGGAATCGTTCTTCGAGATGGCATCCGTAAGGTGCTGGGCCGATCAGCCGCGGATCGGGCCCTTCGTGGCGAGTGGCTCGGGCATCCCCTGCACCCTGCACTCGTATCGCTGCCGATCGGGGCTTGGACCGCTGCCACCCTGTTCGACAACTTCACCGACGACGCCGTGGCCTCCCGACGCCTGCTCGGCATCGGGTTGGTGTCCCTCGGTGGCGTGTTGACCACCGGTTGGGCTGATTGGTCGGTCGGTGACGAACGGCAACGCCGCGTCGGGTTGATACACGCGGCCGGAAATGCCACCGCTGCGACGTTGATCTTTGCCTCGTACGTACGTCGACGCGGTGGTGGAGAGCCCGATTCGGTCACGAAGGCGTTGAGTGCAGGCGCGCTGCCTCTCGTCGGTGCTGCCGGCGCTCTCGGCGGACATCTCGCCTACGCGCTGGGATCGGGCACCGCGCACGGTGTCCCCAGCCGGTGACGGGCGTACGTCAACCGACGTAACGACGGGCAGCGGAGCGCGATTGCGGCTCTTCCAACAGGACGAGTCCCGCCTCGACTGTGGGCGGTACGACTTTTCGATGTCGTAGTACCCACGCCACGCCGGTCAGTGTCTCGATCACGGCCGAGGCCGTCGAGCCGTCGCACGGTGCACTCCTCAGCACCGCCACGCTGCGGCGTGTTGCGCTGCGAATCGGGCGGCGTAACCACAGTGTCCACAGGGTGTTTCGAATTCCGAGCTGGCGACGCCGGGTGGAATCACGCATCCGCGAGGGATGATGATGGATCACCATCTCCTCGGACCACACCATCCACCAGCCTGCGGCTGCGAGGTCGAGGGCGAGCAACTCCTCCTCGCCACCGAGCCACATCCGCTCGCAGAATCCACCCACGTCGCGGAAGGCGCTCACACGGAGCATCGAGAGCCCCGCCATGATTCCGAGAAGAGCGGGCCCGGGAAGCCAAGGCGGCCCCGGAACAGGCGAGTAGCGCATCTCGGGGGTGATCGGATCCTCGTCGAGTCGGGGCGCGACAAGGCACCTACCTGTCACCGAGCCAAGACCCTCGTACTGATCGAGCAGATCGCTTCCGGTCGTGAGTGCTCCAGGCTGCCAACGGGTGTCGTCGTCGCAGAACGCGACGTAGGGGGTCTGCACCAGTGCGACCGCCCGGTTGCGCGCCACTGCACCGAGGTTGTCCTGGAACGTCAGGAGGCGGACGGACGGGAACTCGCGCCGCACCATCCGCGCCGTTCCGTCACTGCTCGCGTTGTCGGCCACGATGATCGGCGGAGCTTCCTCGAGGGCGCACATGTGCTCGAGCGTGCGACGAAGCTCGTCGATTCGATCGTGGGTTATGACGACGACCGTGACGGAGCGCAACGGGCCGCGGGAGGTCATCGGAGCTCATCCTTCCTGCTCGAGTCGACGCACGTTCTCCTCGACGCTCTCCGGCATGGTTCGCCGCTTCCGTAGGGCGCCCGGAACCCGCGTGACGGTGTCCCACAACGTGTGTGGATCGGCGTGGCCTTGCAACACCTTCGAGGTGAGGTCCACGCCGGAACGAGCGCACACGCCGATCGGCCTTCGCATCAACGCTGTGAGGGTTCGGTTGCGCAATTCGCGTCCGGCGCGAGCGTCGCTGTCCGGCCGGTGCGGAAACGGATGGTGATGTGCGATCACGGACTCGGCGTAGCACAGTTGCCAACCAGCGGAGGCGAGATCCATGGCCAACAGTGTTTCCTCGCCGACGAATTCGAGTACTTTCGAGAAGCCGCCCACCGCCTCGAACGCATCGCGGCGGACCACCGCTGCACAGGCCAGGAAGCCCATGATGGAGGGACCGGGCAGGTCGGGGGAGTAGCCCAATGGGCTGTGTGCCAGTGCCGCGTTGACGGGGTCCGGCAGGTTCTCGGGTCCGACCAGAGTGCGGCCGGCCAGTAGACCGACATTCTCGTTCTCGTCCAGAATCTGTTCTGCTTGCGCCAACGCGTCGGCCTCCCACCAGGAATCGTCATCGCTGAACGCGATGTATGGTGTGATCGCCAACTTGACGCCCTCGTTTCGGGCTACCGCGCCTTCGTTCCGGTCGAGCGCGACGTACTTGATCGAGGTGCCGCCGCGCCGAGCGGCGTCGAAGGCGATGTCTGCGGTTGCGTCTGTCGAGGCGTTGTCCACCACCACAATCGGCGGTGTGGGGTCGAGTTCACACAGGTGCTGCAGTGTCGTCTCGAGACTGCGTGCTCGGTTGCGTGTCGCGATGATGACCGTCGTGTTCACAAGGACCCCTCTGGTGCGAAGTTCACTACCGGCTACCCTGGTTTCGTAGCCTGAAACTGTCACCTGTGTCGTTCGAGGCACTGGTGGGTACTCGAGCAACATGCGGATGTCGAGTACACGCACGAATACTCTGGTGGTCGGTTGGCCGAGTTTCCGGCACGGTGAAGCCACTGCCGGCGACGTCATGTCCATGCGGGTCGTCGAAGGCGAACTACGACGACAAGGTATGGCCTACTCGGTTGCATGGAGTGAGGTGATGATCGGATCGGAGACGTTGTCCGTGGCCGACACAACGTACGGCGATGTCGAACCGAACAGATTCAGCCATCTGGTGTTCGTCTGTGGACCGCTGTCCGGAGAACCGATAGTTGCCATGCATGCCAGGTTCGCTCACTGCGTTCGAATAGCAGTCGGCGTGAGTATTGTGGACCGAAAGAGTCCCGCAGCGAACGGCTTCCATGCTGTTGCGCCGAGAGATGGCGGTGAGGGCGCTCCGACGCGGGATCTGTCGTCGGTCGCGCCCAGCTCGAGCCTTTCGGTCGTCGGGGTGTTACTCACCGACGGTCAGCGTGAGTACGGGAACAAGCGCCGACACCCGGAGGTGCGGCGTACTATCCTGGACTGCCTCGACGGCGATGGGAGCGGGTTCGGAAAGCGCGTCGCAGTCCTGCCTCTCGATACCCGCCTCGATCCATACGACTGGAAGTCGAGTACGTCATCGGAACAGTTCGAAGCCATTCTCCGGCGAATGGATGCCGTGCTCACCATGCGATTGCACGGAATGGTCTTGGCGCTCAGGAACGGCGTACCTGCCGTCGCAGTCGACCCGATTGCAGGTGGTGCCAAAGTCAGCGCGCAGGCCGCCGCCTGGAATTGGCCTGGTGTGCTGTCGCCCGAATCGCTTTCCGCCGGGGCGCTCAGGGAGATGGTGCAGTGGGCACTGTCGAAGGAAGCCCGAGAGTGCGCAGCCGCAGCCGCCGCTGTTGCCGCGGGAAGTGAGCAACACCTCGATTCCCTTGCCCGCATGCTTCGGGAGGGAATCGAGGATGTCGGTTGAAGACCCGTCAGTGACGACTGCGCGCCGACGAACGCCTGTTGCTCTTCTCGATCGCCTCGACCAGCCCGGCTTTGGACATTGTCGAGCGTCCAGAGATGTCGAGTCGTTTGGCGATGTCGTACAGATGCTTCTTCGAAGAGTTCGCGTCGACACCCTCTGCGGTCGCGCCTTTGGCATCGGGACCACCACTCCTGGCCCGAGCGTCCGACGGGCCACGAGACTTCTTCTCCTCCCAGTGATCTCCGACCTTTTCGAAGCTGTGCTTGAGCGCGGAGTAGGCGACACGGTGTGCCCGCTCACCCTCGCCATATTCTGCAGCGGCAGAATCGTGTGTTTTCGCGAATGTGCGTTGCGCTTTCACGGACGAGCGCTTCAGAGTCTCGGGCAATTCGTTGTTCTTGGCCTTCCCGGACTTCGTGGTCTTGGGCATCGGTTACCTCCTGACGGCCAACGCATGCGACTACAGCGCCTTCGAGTACCCCGAGGGTCGGCTTTCAATCACCGAAGTCCTGCGAACGACTGTGCCCGGGGTCAGCGATGAGCGAACTGGCCCCCGTGCGCCACCTGTTGCCGAGGTGATCGCTCAACCGGCCCTCGAGCCACTCGGTGGCCTCGATGCCGAAGACGACATCCGCCTCGAGTTCGGGTTCACGGCGGAGAAGATCACCGACGACGTCGTGTCTCACCACCTGCTCGTGAACAGCGTCGGCCTCGATGTGCTCCGCATAGAAGTGGATGCACGCATCTGGGGCACCGAGACGCTCCAGTGCCGCGACCATGCGCGCGGACCCGGGGGAGGAGGTCGTCTCCACATCTGCGAAATGACCGACCAGTGCGCCACGCAGACTGCGATGCAGGCCGCACATCGACATGAAGTTGACGACTGCGAGCGTCTCCGCGGGGACCACATCGATGTACCCGAGATAGGTGCCGTCGAGGTCTGCGGCCGTCAGCAGATTCTCGAACAGACGCGAGTGCATATGATCGCCTCGGCCACCACCGAACTCGTCGAACTCCACCGCGACCATCGCCGCCTTCGCCTGTCCCTGTAGCCGAGGCACCACCCAGATGTGTGGTTCGGCCTCCTTCAAGTGGTAGATCGAGCGATGTGCGAACAGTTCCCGCATCTGGCCCCAGGTCGCCTCGTCGCGAAGAAATGATCCGAAGGGGCTCTCCGCTTCGGGTACCGTGAGTTGGGAGAGGGCAACGTCGGCGTCGGTGCCACCGGCCACGTTTGCCCGGAGGTCGTCGAGGAAGTGCTGCTCCAACCGATTTCGTAGTGCGATGAGATCGGGCGCCCACTCCCACTCCGCATCGACGCCCGCGAACCCGCGATAATGCAGTTCGTAACAGGCGTACAGGGCCAGATGGAGATCGTTCGACTCACCGGCGCGGTGCCCGAGGTGGCGCAAGTCGTCGACGTCCGTGCCATCGCCCCCGAGCACAGCGAACAGACGTTCGGTTATGGGACCGCGCGCAGTGGGAAGGACGGGGCTCACAGAGTTCCGAGCAATCGATGTGGTCATCTCCACCTAACCTCTGCCGGATCGATGTCCTTGGTCCGCATGTGTTTTCAGCCTACCTGTGGCGGGCACGCCACGAATGGATGCCGCACACGCACAGTTCGACGTCGCCCGATCATGCAGAAGCACGATCGCGCTCTCGGTTGCGACCGCCGCGTAGGGAAGAGCTTCGACCGCAAGTTCGGTGGTGATCGCCACCGAACCGAGTTCGACGAGAACATCGGCCTCGGTCGCCACCCAGTTGGGCAGGTCGCCGACGAACACCACTTCGTTTCGAAGGTTTCCGACCTCGAGCGTGTCCACGGCTCCGGATCGTAATGCCCGGCACACATCGGCCAGCCCCTCCAACCGGCGCGCCGACCGGGAGTGGTGATCCGTGATCGGGCCGAGGTCTTCCGTGAGCTCGGATTCGATGAGCGGGAACAGATGCGGCAAACGCGAGTGCCGTGCAACGACCGTCTCCGGCACCCAGCTCAGAATGTGGTCCAGCCAGGTCTGCTGGTCGTTCGTGATCACTGCTCGTCCGACGTGGGTCGAAGGTGGCGTTTCATCGAGGACCGTCGCCGCCGCATGCTCGATGTGCACGGGTGGAATGTGGAGTTCGACGAGCCCGTGCGCCACGTCCCACCAGTGGGCTTCACGTTCGACCGCCGATACGGAGCGTCCAGGATCGGAGAAGTAGATCGAGGAGAACGGGCCGTCGACGGCCACAAGCCGATGGAGCTGCTCGATGTTCACAGGACTCCTACGAACTCGTGGCCGGGTACCCCGACTCGCGCAACAACCGGGCGAGATGAACCGCGTTGTGCGCAGACGTCTTGTTCGTGCCGTCCACGGCGGACGGAGTCTCGTCGAGGTCCTTGTAGTCGTCGCCGCTCATCGCCTCGCCGTTCCAGTAGGTCGCGCCATGCGCCGGGATGCTGAACCCGCAGTCGTTCAAGCCCTGGAACGTGTCGGCGATGATCGCGTGTGCGCCGTCCTCGTTACCGACGACGGCGACGACGGCTACCTTTCCGAAAAGCACGGGGACGCCGTTGTCGTCCGTTTGTGACGATTCGGCGTTCAACCGTTCCAGAGCCCGCTGTGCGATGCTCGAAGGGTGGCCAAGCCAGGTCGGCGTGCCGAAGACAAGGATGTCGGCTTCCCTGACCTTGCTCGCGATACTCGGCCAAGCGTCGCCGTTGCCCATGTCTTTCTCCACGCCGGGCTTGATGTCGAAATCGGCCAGTCGGACGGTATCGGTCGTTGCTCCGGCCCGTTCGAGTTCACCGAGAACCTGACCGATGAGCAGATCGGTACTCGATTCTGCCGGTGACGGTTTGAGTGAACAATTGAATGCCAGTACGCGTAGATCAGTCATGGGCCAGTGATACCCAGATCGAGTCAGAACATGCAGTCGGTGTGACCTCGTGAAGGTGCGTGTCGAATTTCGAATTCGGGGTAAGTGAAACCGGAACGTCGATTGGAGGAGAGTGCCGATGACTGACGCGAACGCGAACCCCGGCCCTGATCCGGAAGAGACTCCGAATCTCGAGGCCGGAGGTGGGGTCCGGCCCGGAGACACACCGCCCGACGCAGGTCAGACTTCGGGACATTCGGCCCCCGAGCCGCGAACCAGCTGGTCTTTCCCGCCCACCGGTGTAGGCGCGATCATCGCCACCGTGGTGCTCGTGCTGCTTTTCGCTGCCGCAGCCGTGTGGGTCGTGCTCGACGTGCTGTGAGCACAGGAAGAGACGCACGTCTCGCATGCCCTCGAAGGTCAGTGACCTTCCATGTCAGGACGACCCTGCCGAATATTCAGCTTGCGCACCCGCCGATATTCGAACAGTACGTAGACTACGCCGCCGATCATCATTATTACGAAAGCGATGCCGGCGATAGTCGCCCAGCCTTCGAAACCTCCGCCCAGAGCAACCAGAAAGAGCCCCAGAAGGACGAACGACAGACCGATGGCGATGAAGCCGGGGTATCCACGTGCATCGGTCAAGGCCTCGCCAGCGTGTTCGCGTTGGGTCCTCGACGGATCGCCGTCGTACTGATCGGGCGCTCCGGCTGGTCCTACATGTTCCTTCGACACCTACTCCTCCTCGGTTCGGCGATGCGGGTACGCATCCGGGTACCCGAAGTGGATGGGAAGCAATCGGTAGCGAAAGGGGTGGACCGTGCAGATCGGCATCGTCGCCGATCCGGGGTTCTGCTCGAGCATCGGCACCATCTGAAATTGGGATAGCTGACGGCATCCCTCGGCATGGCCGGGGGAGCTGGTCGGGCCTTCCGTCGCAGACAATGCAGATCCGTCCTGCTACGCAGAAATGGAACGCCGTCACGAGGCAGGGAAAGGCGGCACGGTAGAGATCTTCCCTGTGTGGATTCTTGCGCCGCCGCCTTCCCGCCGCCGATCAGATCATCACGGCAGCGAGAGACACGCTCCCCAACGTCAACAGCATTATGAGCCCACCGAGCATCAGCGAACCGGTGACCGCTACCGCAGCAATGCTCAATCCTGTTGTGCTGAGAACGATTCCGATCGCTGAAAGCCACAGTCCTGAAGGGACAAATCCGCCTTGGACAGGAATGAACGGCCGTTTTGCGTAGTCGTGCCTGCGCGTGGCGCCGACGGGGGCGGAGCGATTCGACTGAGCCGGGAAGGGATGGTGCGTCACGGTGAACACCTCACTTTGGTGCGGTACGACCCAGACGCTCACGATTAGAGTCCACACCTCGAATAGTGCGAGGAGAGCGTCATGCGGTCGGATGAGTATCCGTGCGGCAGACTGCTCAACCACGACTTCACGCTATCACATCCCGAGTTTCGTGTGTACGGGCGCCGCACGACAGCCCCTGTTGGGTCATGAGGATCTTCGGAGGACCGGAGTTTCTGCGCTTTTCGAAGTAGGTTGAGCGGGCAGTCGTATCAAGGTGTTCTCGTAGTCGGCGCCACTCGACGATCGTAGGATTTACCCAGTTGATTCGCATGCCCGATTCTCCTGGCACTGCGGAGGTCTCTGCTGGTTGAAGACAGCTGGCAACGACACGGCGTTGGTGCGATGCTCCTGTCGGCCGTGTGCGATCTCGCCCGGGCGTGGCTCTGAAGGAGATATTTCGGCTTGACGTTGCCCCAGGAGTCAGACTTCATACGGACTGCCGGGCCTCTCGAACTGCACTGCATTCGTCGCTACGAATCCGGGTTCGTCAGGGTCGGCATCAGTCTTTGACCGTTGACTTCGCGACCAAGCGCATCGGTTTCGGTAGGGAAGTCCCATTGCGCTTGGCCGAACGGGACATCGACACGGGTCCCCGGGCAAATCTGCGTGTGGAGAAGTCCGACGACAGCGACCCGAGCGATTGTATTCGGGACGGTACCGCCCCAGGCGCAGCGTCCGCGAAGGCTTCCAGGCAGGCTTGGGAGCGGAGTACATTGCAGTGAAAGCGTCGGTGACCAGAGCCATCAGACTCGCGTGCCACACCAGCGAACCGCAGGGCAAGCCCTCCACGCCGCGAGTTGCCGAGACCCCTTCTGCCGACTGTCTGCGCATCTCGAAAACGGTGGACCGGGCGGGCACGGGGGCCGGCCCGAACGAGGCAGGGAGAGCGTGATGCGCGGCAAACTGGTTCTACTCGCGCCCACACGGAAGTCGTTGCAGACTGGATGGTGGGCAAACGTTGAGCGCACTGTGACGCCAGCCCACGCCGCATAAGGAGATGGTGACCAGATGTCCACGAAAGACACCCCGTACCCCCGTGCTGACAAGGGGCGAGACGTCGCGGCTGCTCTGACTGCCGTCGCGCGGTCGCTCGAGGCCGAACCGGACGTCGAACGAACGGTCACCGGTATCGTCCACGCTGTCGCCGACACCATCCCAGCCGTCGACCACGCGGCGGTCTCGATGTGTGCGGCCAGCAAGCTTCGCAGCGTCGCTGCCACCAGCGAACTTGCAGCACAGGTCAATGCTATCGAACACAAACTGGGGGACGGGCCGTGCGTGGACGCGGTCAGGTTCGACCGGATCTACCGGATCGACCTCATGGAGCAGGAAACTCGTTGGCCACGGTTTGCCGCCGCCGCGCACGATCTGGGCATCGAGTCGATGCTCGGCTACCGGTTGTTCACCAGCGAACGCACTCTGGGATCGCTCGACCTATATGCGTTCGAGCCGAACGCATTCAATGCCGACGCGGAACTGACCGGTGAACTGTTCGCCGCACACGCCGCCATCGCACTCATAGGGTCGACCCAAGAAGCCGACTTGAGGTATGCGATCCGTACTCGGGACGCAATCGGCATGGCGAAGGGAATCTTGATGGGCCGCGAGAATGTCACCGCAGACAAGGCCTTCGCGATGCTTGTCGGTGCTTCTCAGCATGCCAATATGAAACTTCATGATGTTGCTGCGTGGTTGACCGCCGAACACGATCGAACCGCTCACGGCAGTTGAGGTAAAGGGCGCTCTTGTCCGATAAGCTGAAAGTACCCACGCTGTGATGTTTGGAAGATTGCGGCATCGTCAGTGTGCGATGGCTGGCCGAGTATGGAGGGAGTCGTGGTGTCGACGCCGAAAGACGTCTCGGACGAACTGGCTACCGTGTATGCCCGGATGTCGGGGTTATTGCTGTCCGAGGAGACGGTTGCCACTGCACTCGAGTTGATCACATCCTTGGCCAAGGACACGGTTCACGGAACCGTGGGCTCGGGGGTGACCTTGACCGATACTCAGGGAAATCGAGTCACCTCGGCGGCCACCGACCCGATCGTCGAACAGCTGGACACTCTGCAGTATGACGTCGGGGACGGGCCGTGTCTGGCGGCGTGGGCCGGGCAGGCGGTCGTCCGTTCGAACGATCTGGATACCGAGCATCGGTGGCCTCAGTGGACCGAGCCAGCGCGATCAACGGGCGCCCGCTCCGTGCTCAGCGCGCCGCTGATTGCCGATACCAGGACCTTGGGCGCGATCAAGGTGTATTCCGATCAGCCCGGCGCCTATGACGAGATCAGTGAGGCGCTGCTGCGGCGGTTTGCCGACCAAGCCGCCATTCTGATCGCCAATGTTCATACGTTGCGCGACGCCGAACAGCTCAGTGATCGGCTCAAGGAAGCGTTGCGAACCCGCGATTTGATTGCGACGGCACGTGGAATTGTCATGCTCCGTGACGGTCTCGAACCGGAGCAGGCCCAGCGGCAGCTACTCACTCGAGCGCGCAGCACTCGCACAACACTCCGAGATACAGCTGACGATCTGGTGCGGTCCGTACTGGATCGGCGGTAACGATGACAATACGGGCACACGGAGACGACAACACCGACGATCATCACCGTCTGATACTGGATGCGTTCGCAGCCGCGGAGCTGTCCACGGAGGAACTGTGGCTGCGGTACTTCGGGCTGGGCGGTGACGCAGGCAAACTCGAGATCGAGGCTTTCCTCAGTGGCCTGATGCCCCTGCATCGCATACAGCAGGACATGATCGCGCACGCCATCAACGAACGCCTCGACGAACTCGAACCGCCGCGCGCTCCCTATCACCAGGATGGCGAGGAGCGCGACGCTCAGTGTTTCCGTGGAGACGAAGAACACCCGCGGTCCTCTGAGCCCTGAAGACGCACCGAGTTGGGAGTGCCCGTCGGCCGTTTGAGAACTCGCGGAATTGGGCACCGCGCTCGTATGGTTTCGTTTCGTGCGTGGGCTGTGACGGCTTCGTTACGCGCGCGGCGCAGCAAGAAGTTCTATACCGACCCACACAAAATGCGTGAGCGCCTCTCGCACCATCAGAACCCACGGCGAACGGTCCCGCCCCGGTTCGTGCGACGAGCGGTCAGCGTGGAGTGTGCAATCATCGACCGCTTTGCGTGCTATTTGCTGGCGCCGAAAGAGGAAGCGCGTCGCAGTCCGGTGCGCATTCTGCACATTCACGGCGGTGGTTTCGTCGAGCAGCCGGAGCGACACCACTGGCGATTCGTCACCAGAATCGTCCAGACCACCAACGCGACGGTGGTGTTTTCGATGTATCCGATGGCCCCCGAGTACCACCACCAGGCAATCCAGGAGATGGTCCGTCGCACGTACGACCGGTTCGTCGGGCCGAGTGCAGACGAAGACCGCATCGTGTTCGGTGACTCCGCAGGTGGGGGCCTCGCGCTGTGGTTGACTGCGCAGCTGCGGGCGGAGAAAGGCCCGATGCCGGCCGCCCTTGCCCTTTCTTGCCGTGGCTCAACCTCGCGACCGACGACCCACTCTCGGTGGAACTCGACCGGTACGACCCGGAATTGGGTATGGCGGGGCTACAGCTGGCAGGCCGCTGGTATGCGAACGACAAGTCGCCGGTCGATCCGGACATGAGCACGCTTTTCACGGATTTGACGGGCTTCCCACCCATTGCGATTTTCACCGGTACGAGCGACATTCTGTTGGCGGATGCACGACGTTTTCGTGAACGCGCCAGATTGGCCGGAGTGCACGTCGACTACAACGAGTTCCGTGCCATGTTTCACAACTGGATCATGCACCGAATGCCCGAAGGTAGTGCAGCGCGAACTGAATTGGACCGATTTCTGAGAACACGTCCGGAGGTGGACGCATGATCGTGCGCACAACAGCCGGAATTACCGGCACGGACAGGCAAGTGGATTCCGATCACTGGACCTCGAAGCGAATCATTCTCGGGGACGACAAAGTTGGGTTCTCATACCACGAGACCAAGGTCGCAGCAGACACCGAAACGCCTTTGCACTATCCCGACTACATCGAAGCGGTGTGGCTGATCGAGGGTCGCGGAGAACTGGTCGATCGGGACAACGAGACGACGTATCCGCTGGCACCGGGAGGCATGTACCTCCTGGACGGCCACGAGCGCCATACGATCATCGCCTACACGCAGCTCAGGATGTATTGCGTTTTCGCTCCTGCGGTACCCGCGCCGTAGGCGTCAGCCGACGCGCTCACGGCTGAACGATCGACTCGTCGGCGGTGGGCCCCGCTTGATCGGGCGTGCGCTGCCGGGCTGCGGCACCCGCGCAGCCCGGGCAGACACACGTCTCTCGACTTTCGTCACCGTGCCCCAATCGATTCACGATCCACCCATTGAGCCGTGCCACGGTCGCTGCTACGGCACGGTCTTCAGCGGGCGTCGTGAAGTCGTACTCGCAATGACTGCAATGAAATTCCCATGGACCTTTCACGGTGCAACAAAATCTCCATGTTCCGTGGTGACGGGAGTTCAGGCGGCCCGAACTCGCCGCGACGCTTCCTCGACGGACCTGCATACGGACATCTTCGTGTCGATCCCGGTTGCGGCCAAGAGGTGTCTCAGAGAACGGCTTGCAGCCAGAGTCCACGAAATGTCTTCGTAGCGAGCGGATGTCGCGAAATCGGATATTACCGACAAAGCGGATGTGCCTATGAATCCGACGTTCGTCATGTCGAGTACGAACGGCGTATCGGACTTGGCCAACTCGGCGAGCGCGAGGGCGAGGGAAGGGGAAGTCAGGATGTCGACGTCGCCGAG
The DNA here is from genome assembly GCF_042719695.1 of Rhodococcus sp. NPDC058521. NCBI lineage: Bacteria > Bacillati > Actinomycetota > Actinomycetes > Mycobacteriales > Nocardiaceae > Rhodococcus > Rhodococcus sp. NPDC058521. Next base: position 203,002 of record NZ_JBHXNL010000007.1, on the reverse strand, counting down.
AACGCGTCCGACTGCGACCGGGCTGTATGTATCGATGACGATCTGAATGCCGGGATCGCAGGGTATCTCCGTGTCGCCCGTTGAATGGCGCCCATCTGACGCTTCGGTCGATTCGTCGATCGAGTTGGCGGTACGTGACAGTTCCATGACTCTCCGATCACCTGCAGTAGCGAGTGCAATCTTCGATGCCGAAGCGCGAACCAATCCCAGCACTACTCATGGGTGTGCACGGGGGATTGCGGGCAAGCGCGCGAACGCGAGCCGGGTCTCCGGACCATCCGCGGGCTGTGTTCTCAACCACGCATGCTCAACGCTACGTCGTCTGCAGTGTTTACTCAACCGCTCGGGCGCTGTTACCAGCTCCTGGATGCGGATGCGGATGCGCAGCGAGTCGGGTCGAAGCGGGGTGAGTGTTCAAGACGGCAGCTCGGTTCAAGACGGCAGCTCGGTTCAAGACGGCACTGTTCCATTGGTAGCAACGTGGAATCCATTGGCCATCAGGGCCGAATGGTCGAGTATGTTGCGCATGTCCACCACCGCCCGCGTTCGGCTGAGATCGCCCATCACCGACCAGTCGAGTTCACGAAATTCGTCCCATTCGGTGAGTACGACCACGACCGCGGCGTCTTTCGCAACGAGGTACGGGTCGTCGACGACGTTCACGCCGTCGACCGCAACGGTGGCAGTAACGCCCGGATCGTAAGCGGTGAGGAGGGCACCGGCCTGCGCGAGTCCGGCCGCGATGGCGAGTGCGGGTGAATCCCTCGTGTCGCTGGTACCTGCCTTGAATGCGAGGCCGAGTAGCCCGATGCGTCGCCCACGAAGATCGCCGTTCGTGGTCGCACGAATCTTGTCGACCACTCGGCCCACCTGTGCGGCATTGACGTCCAAGGACGCACGAAGGAGCGATGCGGCAGTGGTCGACCGGGTGGACGACAGCAGCGCCTTGGTGTCCTTCGGAAGGCACGAGCCGCCCCAGCCGGGCCCGGGACGAAGGAAGGCGGGCCCGATACGCGGGTCGGCCGCCATGACGTCTTCCACACAACGAATATCGGCGCCCACGTCGTCGCAGATTTCGGCCATCGCGTTCACATAGGACGCTTTCACGCCCAGAAAAGCGTTGCTCGCGTACTTGGCGAGTTCTGCACTTGCCGTGTCCATCCGGAGAATCGGAGCGTGCAACGCCGTGTACAGGTCGGCCACTCGCTGCGCTGACGTGTCATCGGACGCACCGACGACGATTCTGTCCGGATGAAGAAAGTCGTGAACCGCATGGCTCTCCCGAAGGAACTCCGGGTTGCTTACCGCCGCGATGCCATAGTCGTTGAGGGAAGCGGCGATTCGTGAGGTGGTTCCCACGGGAACTGTCGACTTCACGGCGACGACGGCGCCGCGGGGGAGCAGTCCGCGTAGCAGGGCAACCGCTCCGTCGACCGCATTCAGGTCGACGTCGTCGTCCGCGCCGGTCGGCGTGGGGACGCACACAAACACGGTGTCGCAGGTGGCCAGCGCTGACGAATCGGTCGTCGCGGACAAACGTCCGTCCTCGAGCCCGGCATTCAGCAGTGGTCCGAGTTCGGGTTCGCGAAGAGGGCACACGCCGCGACGTATGGTCGCGATTCGCTCGGAGTCGATGTCGACGAGCGTGACCCGATGACCGAGGTGATGCATTCCGGTTGCCGTGGTCAGCCCCACGTAGCCGGCGCCGATGACGCCGACGTGCTGCACGGAAGATGTATCAAACATGCGCACCCCCCAAGGTGAGGTCACGCCGCGCGGAGGCGGGAAGACGCGCGATGGCGTCACGGACATCGTCGACGCTGATCTCCTCCAACCCGGGGTCGAGCACCGTGGAATGTGGGTCGCCCTCCCGGCCCGCCCACAGCGTGATGTGATGCGGGCGATCCGGCGGACCCCAGTGCGCAGGACTCGTCGGGCCGAACAGCACGACCGAGGGAACGTCGTACGCGCTGGCGAGGTGTGCGATTCCGGTGTCCCCGCTGACGACCAGTGCAGCGGCCGCGACGAGGGCGGCAGTGTCCGAGAGAGAGGTGCCGGCGAGAGCTCTGTCCGGAGACAAACCGGCTTCGTGGGCAATGGATTCCGCGAGCTGTCGTTCGTCGGCGTTGCCGGTGACGACGACGTACGCACCTTCGGCGGCGAGTGCCCGTGCCACCGACGCGTAACGTTCTGCCGGCCAACGTCGTGCCGCCGCCGCAGCACCGGGATGGATCACCACAGCTCTCGGTCTCTCTCCGTCTGTGGGCACTCGGATTCCGACGTCGTCTGGAGCCGAGCCGATTCCGTACCACTCGAGAAGAGCACACCAGCGATGGCGCTCGTGCTGATCACTCACCCAGGCCGGACCCGGAAGACCGGGGAAGTCCGGATGCCGATGTGTGAAAACCTGTTCGGGATTCTGCCGAGTGAGGTCGGTGATACTGTCCGGGCCGCATCCGTGCAGGTTCACCGCGACCGCGATGCGGCCACCGCGACAGTCCAATGTGCCGAGCGACGGCGTATCGATCAGGTTGTCGATCTCGTCGACGAGCTTCACCAAGGGGGTGAGAGCGACGGGCCCTGCGAGGATCAGCTGGTGATCGGGAAACTGCGCACGCAATCCCCGGATGGCGGGGATTGCGGTCAGGAAGTCGCCGATGCCCAGCGCGCGCAACACCAACACGGTAGGTGCGGCCGACCCCGTCGTCGGCACAGTCAGGGCCATGATCCCTCGGTCGAGGAGCACACGACCAGTTCACGAACCTCGCAGCCCGGCGGCTGGGTGAGTGCGAACAGGACGGTTTCGGCGACATCGGCAGGGTCGTTGAGTTTTGCATCGGGGGGCGGCTTGTACTGCTCGTCCCGGTCGTCGAAGAACGATGTGGTCATCCCCCCTGGAACCAGCATCGTGACTCCCAGCTCACCCGCAGTCTCGGCGGCCAGCGCGCGACTGAATCCGACGATCCCGAACTTGGAGGCGCAGTAGGCTGTCGCGTCGCTCACCGCTTTGATGCCGAGCGTGGAGGCGCAGGTCACGACTCGCCCATGAGTCTTCTTCAAGTGCGGCAAGGCGGCGCGTACGACGGCGGCTGTGCCGAGAAGGTTGACGTGAACTACCCGTTCCCAGTCCTTCGCCGGCACGGTGTCGAGCCGACCACAGCTGTCGATTCCGGCTGCGGTGAACACGCCATCCAGCCGCCCGCCAGCGATCTCGACGAGTTCGTCGACTGCGCGTTCGGCCGCCGACGAGTCGGCGAGATCTGCAATCACATGCTCGACATCGGAGTCCGGCGCAACTCGGTCGATCACGAGGGGACGACCGCCGGCACGACGTACCGCGTCGACCGTCGCCGCTCCCAGCCCGCGAGCGCCTCCGGTGACGATGACGGTTCCCACCGGGTGTGTACTCGTGGTCATGATGTCTCCTTTCGACGAATACGGCCGCCGGTGCGGACGGATCGAGATGCGCGGGCAGAGGCAAGCATTCGAGTGGTCGAGTACCCGTCGACGATGGGAACGAACGCCAGTTCACCGCCGTGTCGGCGGACTACCTCTGCTTCCGGGATCGGAGCGTCCGCATAATCCTCGCCTTTCACCCACACGTCGGGACGCAGGCGTTCGAGGACCTGAGCAGGCGAGGGTTCGTCGAACACCACCACGGCATCCACGGAGCCGAGTTCGCGCAACACTCGCGCTCGGTCCTCGGCGGGGACGAGCGGCCGGTCCGGGCCCTTCATCCGCCGTACCGAGTCGTCCGAGTTCACACACACGATCAACGCGTCCCCCAAGGTCCGCGCCTGTTGTAGAAGGCTGACGTGGCCACGGTGCAATAGGTCGAAACAGCCGCCGGTGGCGATCAGGCGGCCGCCGCTGCGGCGTACTCGCTCCGCGAAGCAGTACGGATCGTCGGGCGAGTCGTCTGCAAGGATCGAGCTCGACGCCGTGGCCGCGCACACGGAAACCGCAGAGGCGCCGCCGAGCCCGACGAATCTTGCAGCGGACTCCACCGCCGCGGACACCGCATCCCTGACCGTGGCATCGTCGAGCAGGGCGGCGACGGCCGCACTCGCGAATCGGTCGCCGGCCCCGCACGTGTCCGGCCTGCTCCCGGCGACGAGCCGGGCTGCTTCGGGGACTGCGATCGAAACGGGTTCGCCAGTCGCCGAACCGATCACGGCACCGGATGCCCCCACGGTGACCGCGACAGAATCGCTGTGCCAACGATGCACGAGAGCACTGGCCCGCTCGCTCGGCCCGACACAATGCGGTTCCGCCCGTGTCGCCTCGGCATCGTTCGGCGTGATCAAGTGAACGCCGGCCACCGGTTTCGGTCCGCGGGGATGGGGATCCCACACGACCGGGACTTCGGATGCACGACGAGCGACCAGGTCTCGGATGTGCGGGTGCGCGGCAACGCCGCGTCCGTAATCGGAGACGAGAATGGCGTCGGCGCTCGCCAGCGCCCGGCGAACGTCTCTGGGCAGTGCCCGCATCGACGCGGTACCTCCGCCGGAGTCGAGACGTAGCAGTGACTGCCCGCCGGCTCGCACCCGACTCTTGCAGACGGTTGTGCCTTCCAAGGCCATCGGCACCACGTGGACGCTACGAAGAAGATCGGTGAGTCGTCCGGCGTCTGCGTCGGTGCCGAGTGCGGTGATCAGCGTTACCGAGTCGACGGTTCGTGCCGCAAGCAAGGCCGCGAGACCCGCGCCGCCCGGACGTTCCCCGCGACGCTCCACGTCCACGACGGGTACCGGCGCTTCTGGACAGAGCCGCTCGACGCTGCCTTCGATGTCGACGTCCAACAGGCAATCGCCGACGATCACGAGCCCGCTCACGTCGGCACCCCCAGTTCGGCGTCGAGCGCCTCACACATCGCGTGAATGAGAACGAGATGCATCTCCTGAACCGTTGCTACGGTCGGTGCCTCGACGGCCACGGCGTCGTGGCACAGCGACGCAAGTGGGTTGGGCGCCGGGCCGGTGAGCGCCCACGTGTCCACGCCGATGTCGTGGGCTGCTTTGGCGGCAGCCACAACGTTGGTGCTGGCGCCGCTGGTGGACAGCGCCACCAGAACGTCGCCGCGACGACCGTGAGCGCGTACCTGTCGGGCGAACAGCTCGTCACCGCCGTAGTCGTTGGCGATGGCTGTCAGGGCAGATGTCTCGGCATGCAGGGCGATCGCCGACAACGGCTGTCGTTCGCTTCGAAACCGGCCGACGAGTTCGCCGGTGAGATGCTGCGCTTCGGCGGCACTACCACCGTTTCCGCATGCCAGCAACCGCCCCTCGGCTCGGTAGACGTCGGCCAATCGGCGTCCCCAACGACTGACGGTCGAGGCGCAACCGATGTTCAGCGACAGAGCGGACTGTAGTTCGCCGAAGTGTGCGACTGCTCCGTGTGTGCTTCGATGTTCGCGAACTTCATTCATCACGCATCTCCTCGCGTTCGTCTCGAATGCTCGGCCTCGAGCTGAGGTGGGCGACTGCCGACACGACGTCGTCGGTGGCGATGTCGTCGAGGCACGGATGCCCCGGGACGGGACACGTTCGGGCGCGGGTACCTGCACACGGGGAGTCCTGTGCACCGAGAACGACACACGGAACGCCGTGCGGTGCCCAGCGGGATACAGGCACGACCGGTGCGAACAGAGACACGACCGGGGTGCCGACGGCCGCGGCGAGGTGAGCAGGGCCGGTATTGGGCACGACCGCTACCTCGGCACCATCCAGAACGGAGGCGAGCTCGGCAAGCCCAGTACGTCCGCCGAGATCGATTCCACCACCGATGGCGGTGGCACGAGTCAGTTCGGCTTCCTCGGGCGCGCCGGTGACCAGCACCCGGTGCCCAGCCGACACCAAGGCAGCAACGACGGCGCGACTGCGTGCCGGAGACAATTGCCGGGCCGGTACTGCGGCGCCGGGGTGTACGACGACGTAAGGGGACTCGCCCGTGATCGAACGGACGTCGGGCAACGGCCGCTTCACGGCCAGCGCGCTGTCCACGATCGAAAGTTCGCCGTACCCGGCTGCTGCCGCCAACGACAGGCCCCGCACTGCTTCGGGTGGGTCGCCGTCGACATGGTGCCGGAGATCGAGAAGTGCACCCGGATAGTCCACGCTGATGGCGCCGATCCATGGGACGGCCGCCATTCTGAGGATCAGGGCCAGCGGCAGTGGAGATTGGTGGAAAGACGTCAGGACCAAAGCGCGATCGGCATCGAGGGCTTCCACCTGCTTGACCAACTGGTGTACGGCGTCGGCAGTCAACGGGGGGTGGTCGAAGTCGACCCAAGGCGCCTGCCACTCGATCACTTCGTCCACGCCGGGAAGCAGATCTGCGGCAGTTCGGCCACGAGGGCCGACGAGCATCGTGACCCGGTTGCTGTCGCCGGCCACTGCGCGGACCGCGGGTCCGGCCAACAAGACGTCGCCGACACTGTCGAGCCGGGCTACGAGCGTGTGACCGATCATGGGCGCACTCCCAGAACCGAACCGACAGCAGCGACCAACGTCGGCGATACGGACGCCGCGAGGCGTGCGGATGCCACCTCGCTCGGCAAAGTGCGTCGGGTCGGCACCAGTACGGCGCGTGCGCCGGCGGCGAGCGCGGCTTGCACGTCCGAGCCGGTGTCTCCGATCACGACGCACCGACGCACATCGACTGCCAATTCGTCGGCAGCTCGACGCACCATGGCCGGCAGAGGTTTACGGCATTCGCATCCATCCACGTCGTCGTGCGTGCACACCTGCCACGTGTCGATCGGGCCAAACAGTTCCTCGACGCGGGCGTTCACTGCAGCGAGTGCTTCGGGTGCGATCAAGCCCTTGGCCACGCCCGATTGATTGCTGACGATTCCGATCGGCACGCCTTGCGCGCGTAGATTGCCCAACGTTTCGACGGCCCCTGGAACCGGACGTACCTGATCGGGATCGGCCAAGTAGGGGATGTCGACGATGATCGTGTCGTCACGATCGAACAACACGGCCGCGGGGCGGCTGCGATGAGAACCCCTCACCGACCACTCGCCCCGTATTCGCCACATGCAGGCTGCGGGTGGGATGAGTGCACTGGTCGCGACCATTCGGGCTATTTCACGTCGAGTCCGAGGGCCGGGCGCGATACGGCGGCACGCGAACTCTGCGGTCGTGAAGGCCCAGGCCAACGCTCCCACGGCAGCGACGTTTCGACGTCCGAGAACAGCTGCCGAAATGGTGGTGATCGCCGATGCTGTGGCAGCGCAGTGTCTGCCCATACGACCGGGGCCCTCGCCCACGGCACGCCGCCATCCACGGCCGAACTTGTGCCGCATTAGCGCGTTGTCGGCGTTTCCTGCCTGTGCGCGCACGCTCTCGAGAAAGGCGCCCGACGACGCGGGATGGGTGGTCACGCGGGTTCCCGAAACGATTCGGTGCCCGGTCCGCGTGACTCGCAATGCGAGATCTGCGTCTTCCCGGTACGCCCGCGGGAACCTTTCGTCGAACCCGCCCACCACATGGAGAGCCGAGCGCAGATAGGCCATGTCCGCGGTAATCCATCGTGCATTCTCGAGCGTGGCAGTTCGCCGCTCGTCGTCGTCGGGACGCCGACCGTTCGGCAACGGGACCACGATACGAGCCGAGGTGGCGCCGACAGGAACGTCGTCGGTGCTCCGACTTACTGCATTCTCGATGTCGGCTCGAAGATCGGCGAACCAGCTGTCTGCCACTACCACGTCGTCGTCGAGAAACGCTATCCAATGTCCTCGAGCAGCGCGCCACCCCACATTGCGTGCGGCCGCGGGGCCATGACCTCCGGACGAAAGCAGCCGGATCGGAAAGGGAGCCGAAGGCAGAGAAAGCGATCCGTCCGGCCCCTCACTGCGATCGTCGACGACGATCACTTCGGTCGGCGGCGGTCCTGTGGCGTTCGTCAGTACTCCGAGCAGGCGCTGCAAACTGGGCCTGCCGACCGTTGGGACGACCACGGACACGCTCTGATTGCTCCTCATCGATGCCCCGCAGGTGATCGTTGTCGACGCACCACGAAGGGGCCGATCGCCAAAACGTCGACGGGAGCGGAACCGAAACATTCCAACGCATCTCGGGGTGAGTCGACCATCGGGCGTCCCGCAGTGTTGAGGCTCGTGTTGACCACCACCGGCAGGCCGGTGAGTTTCTCGAAGCGTTCGAGCATTCGAGCGACCAACGGTTCGGCGGCCGTGTCCACCGTCTGAATCCGTGCGGTGCCGTCGACGTGGGTCACTGCGGGAATACGCTCGCGCCATTCTTCGTCCACATCGTGGACGAAGAGCATGTACGGACTCGGAATCGGACCACGCCGGAATACATTCGGTGCACGGTCGGCGAGCAACATCGGCGCCACAGGACGAAACTGTTCCCGACCCTTCACGTCGTTGAGTCGCTCGAGGTTCCCGCGGTGGCCCGGATGCGCGAGGAGCGAACGATGACCGAGTGCGCGTGGACCGAACTCGGAGCGGCCCTCGAACCACGCCACTATCGCGTTGTCGGCCAACGCTTCCGCAACCGTCTCGGCGACATCGTCGGGACGCTCGTACGGAACTCGTGCTGTATCGAGCGCCTCACGGATCTGCGCCTCGGCGAATCCGCGACCCAGATCTGCTCCCTGCCAATGCGTGGGTGGTTCGCCGGCCTCGGCAGCAAGGGACAGCGCGGCGCCCAAGGCAGTGCCCGAGTCGCCTGCGGCGGGCTGCACCCATACTTCATCGAATGGGCTGTCGTTGTGAATCCGGGTGTTGGCTACACAATTGAGGGCGATTCCACCCGCGAGAGCGAGACGCCGTGCGCCGGTTCGTTCGTGAAGCCACGAGCACAACTCGAGAAGAACTTCCTCGAGCCGGGTTTGCACAGAGCAGGCGAGATCGGCGTGCTCGTCGGTGAATTCGGAACCCGGCGAGCGGGGTTCGACCACATCACGCCACGAGATCGGAAGAGTTCGGAAGCCGCCGTCCTTCGTTGTGAAGACGCGTTCACGAAAAAACTCGAGGTGACGCGGCCGCCCGTACGACGCAAGTGCCATTACTTTGTATTCGTCGCTGGAGCGGGCAAAGCCGAGATGCTCCGTCAGATCTTCGTACAGGAGACCGAGTGAATGGGGGAGACGCTGTGTCGCGTGTACGTCGAGTTTGCGGTCGCGGTACTCACCGGAGAGCATCGAGGTGTTCTCACCACGCCCGTCCAAGGTGAGGACCGCGCAATCGCCGAATGGTGCGGCCAATCCGGCGGATGCTGCGTGTGCTGTGTGGTGGCGCACGAAGCGCACCCTTTCGGGATCCGAACCGGGCAGAGCTGTGGAGAGGAACTGCGGGAACCGGCGGGTGTATGTGGTGCGGAGTTCTTCCCAAGCAGGATCCATCCCGCCCAGATCATGTTCGACGAGATCCGGGTCGTAGGAATATCCGATGGCGTCGACGTCCTCGGGGCGTAGCCCCGCGTAGTCCAGGCACCACCGGGCTGCCTGTTCGGGGAGCTCCCAGGTGGAAAAGGGCACCGGGCGCTTCCCGTGCTTTCGGCGAGAGAAGCGTTCCTCCTCGGCCGCGGCCACGATGTGGCCGTCCACGACCAGCGCTGCCGCCGAATCGTGGAAGACGGCGTTGATGCCGAGGATTCGCATGGTGTCTCCTCTCGCTCGAGTGACAGTCCGTATTTCGCTTCGGCTCGCGCTCGATTACCCGGACCCGTGCACCGCAAACAGCTGTTCGTTTCCCACTCAGGCAGCGTGCGGGCGCTCGCGCACCCACTCGATCGTGCGTCTCAACCCGGTGTCCACGTCTACGACCGGGGACCAGTCGAGCAGTGACCGAGCACGGGTGATATCAGGACATCGTCGTTGTGGATCGTCCGCGGCAGGGGCCACCTCGATGATGTCGCACCGGCTGTCGGTGATGGTTCGGATGCGTTCAGCTACCGAGCGGACCGACAGTTCACCGGGGTTACCGATGTTGATCGGGCCCGTTTCGTCGGACTCGGCCAGGGCGCGCAATCCGGCGACCGTGTCGTCGACGTAACACAGTGACCGCGTTTGTTTCCCCGTGCCGGCGACCGTGATCGGTGATCCGCGCAATGCCTGGTCGATGAAGGTGGGAATCATGCGACCGTCGTCGTCTCGCATGCGTGGTCCGTACGTGTTGAAGATGCGGGCGATGGCGGTATCGCAGCTGTTCTGACGTTCGTATGCGCTGCACAGTGCCTCCCCATAACGTTTCGCTTCGTCGTAAACGCTTCTGGACCCTACCGGGTTGACGTTTCCCCAGTAGGTTTCTCGCTGCGGATGCTCCAATGGGTCGCCGTACACCTCGCTGGTGGATGCAAGGACGAAACGCGCGTTCGTGCGAGCAGCGAAGTCGAGTGCGTTGCGCGTCCCGTAGGCGCCGGCCGACATCGTCTCGATCGGCAGCGAAAGATAGTCGACGGGGGAAGCTGGGGACGCCAGATGGAACACGACGTCGATCGGTCCCAGATCCGGAATCGGTTCCGTCACATCGTGCGCCACAAAAGCGAATCCTCGATCCCGCTGTAGGTGAGCCACATTCGCGTGGTCGCCGGTGGACAAGTTGTCGAGGCAGTACACGACAGTGCCTGCACTCGAGAGCTGTTCGCACAGATGGGATCCGAGGAAACCTGCACCGCCGGTGACGAGCGCCCGTTCGAAACGAGGCATCTGGGTCACCTCGCAGCCGCAGTGTCGGACGTGCTGCCCGCCGCGGCGATGCGCTGGTACACGCGAAGGGTGTCAGCTGCTATCCGGTCCCACGAATAGCGTGAACAGGCGCGCTCACGTCCCGCTCGGCCCAGCGCCGCACGTGTCTTCTCGTCGGCGAGAAGCCTTCCCACAGCTGCGGAGAGGGCTGCCGAATCACGAGGGGGAACAAGACGACCGGAAGAGCCGTCCACAACGGTGTCGAGCATCCCTCCGACGGCCGCTGCGACGACCGGCACGCCGCATGCCATCGCCTCGACCGGAACGATCCCGAACGGCTCGTACCAAGGCGTGCACGTGACGACATCCGCCGACCGGAGTAGCGCGGGCATGTCTTCTCGTGATACCTGTCCGGGCATATCGACCCGATCTCGCACACCGAGTTCGTCGGCGAGGCGCAGAAGACGAACGGCTTCCGGGTCGTGATCGAGAGATCCATGTGCCGGCCCGCCGGCGATGACCAGCTCGGCGTCCGGTAGTTCGGTGAGCGCAGCGATCGCGGTGTCGAAACCCTTACGGGGCACGAGCCGACCTACCGTCACGATCCGTCTGCGCGAGGTCTTGGGTGCCACACGACCGACCGGCGCGAACCGGCCGAGATCGACGCCACACGGCGCGACCGACATGTTCGAGCGGCGCAGACCCATCCGAACGAGCTCGAACACCTCGTCCGAGCACGTGGCTATCACGCGGTCGAATGCGCGAGCCAGCTCGAGCTCGATGGTGATTCGGCCGGGCGGACTGGTGTCTGCTGCCCCCTGGAACCTGCGTTTGACCACGCCCAGAGCGTGGAAGGTCTGGGCAGTAGGTATGCCCAGCCCCGCTACTCCGACGCGCGTGGCATAGCCCGACATCCAGAAGTGAGCATGGGCGACCTCGGGAGGATCGGCGGACCAGACACATTGGAGCCAGTTCCCGAAATCGTTCATCCACGGCAGCAAGTCGTCCTTGGGGAGTCGGCAGGGAGGTCCTGCCGGAACGTGTCGCACGTGATAACCCGCGGGAACCAGGAGCTCGTCCGGCAATTGCGGGTCGTCGCGGCGGGTGTACACGGTCACTTCGTGTCCCAATCGGACCAGTCCGGCCGACAGTTCGGCAACGTGGACGTTCTGTCCACCGGCATCCGCACCGCCGAGGGCAGCGAGGGGACTGGCGTGTTCCGACACCAATGCGATCTTCATCATCCTCCGTCCCGGCTCGCGGCTCGTCCTTCGCGAACAAGTGTCGTGAGCGTCTGTGCTGTATCGGGTCGAGTCACGGGCCTGCCGCGTCCGCCAACAGCTCGTCCCATCGTCGAAGAAACGGCGCGATTCCGAACCGTTGCAGTGCAAACTGCCGGGCCACCTTTCCGCACATGTTCGCCCGGGCCGGGTCGTGTACGAAGTCCCGCAAGGTGCGGGACAGTTCCGAAGGCTCGGTACTGCACACGCCGGCTTCGGACGGCACCGAGGAAGGAGCCTCGGTGGTTGCCAACACCACTATCGGCATACCGAGGTGCATGGCTTCGATCAGAGACAGACCCAACGAGGTCCAGCGTGCGGTGTGCACGAAAACCCTTCGCCGCGCGACCTCTCGATGCAGGTCGTCGGTCGGGAGGTCACCGCAACCGGTCACGAACCCGGTGCACGATTGCGCCCACTCGCGCGTGCCGATGCCGAATACGTCCAGTGGTGCAGCGGTCGACAGGTGCACCAAGAGGTCACTTCCCGTTACTCGAGCTCTCCGCGAGGGCTCGTTGATCATGCTTGCGGCTCTGGGTAATTCACCGGTGTAACGGTGTCCGGGGTCGACGATCCCGTGTGGAATGACGTGCCGAATCGCAATCCCGTTGTCCCACATGAGGTCGTTGAAAGCTGTGACATGAACGATGGGGATCGAAGTCTGGCCTGCCAACGGGTGCCGTGACTTCGCGGCGCTCGACGTGGGGGTGTTGTGTTCGAGGTACAGGGCCGGCACGTCGCGTCCGGGCCTGCGACCGAGCCATTCTTCGACAAGTTCCAGCTCCTGGGGTCGTTGCAACACCACCACGTCCACGTTGCTCTCGGCGAGCTCGTCGGGAGTGACCTCGACAACGGACTGTGGCCACTCGCGGCCGCACACCCCTCGTCCCCATTGCCCGCCTTCGGGGAGGCAGGGGACAAGGTAGCGGTGTCTGCCCTGCACGAACGCGGTGGTCCACGAGCCGTGCACGTGCCACACCAGGATGTCGAGTCCGCTCATGTCGTCGGAAACCCCTGTCGGTCAAGCGCAGCCGTAGCTGCGAGCCGGCTCTGGCCTGCCGATTCCGCCGCGCCTTCCGACGCGACGGAATCGAAGCCGGAGTCAGCCGTCCTGCTGCGCCCTTTGGCGCTGTTCCTCGGCCTTCGCCTCGCTACGAGCCTTTTCTGCCGCAGCCTCCTTCTCGGAGGCCTCGCGTTGCGCATCGGCCTTGTCCTGTTGGGCCCGCCCCTCACGGGTCATGTCGTCGTTTCCGCTGAGAGCGCCGGCTGCTTCCTTCGCCTTGCCCTTCACACCTTCGACGACGCCCTTCACGCCTTCTGCCGGGCCCGAGTTCTCGTTTGCCATCGACGTCACCTCCTGTGGTGCTCTGCGATATTCATGCAGGACGATTCCTGCAGAGCCCCGACTACCCGAGGAGATCGAACTCAAACGATCACTTCCCCAAGTGTCCGAAACGGCAGTTGCACAGCTTTGTTCACGGAAGCGACCGCGCTGATCGACAGACCTGATTGACGAGTGCCATGTTCGGGTAGACGTAACGGGTCAACGACCCAGCGAACGAGGAGGCGCATATGACTGACGAAGCAGGAACGGTCACGGGCACCAAGGACAAGAACTACAACATCGTGTGGTTCGTCGAGGCAGCACTGAGCAACGCACTCCGTCTCGAGACGTACATCGCCGACGCCGAGCGAGTCGGAGACGACGAGTTGGCCGATTTCTTTCGCCGTGCGCAGGGTGAAAGCCGAAAGGGCGGTGAGCAAGGTAAGGAGCTCCTGGCCGCACGACTCGCTTCGAAATGATCACAGGAGAGGGCGACGGCACACCGGAACGGTAGGGACACGCGGTGGTGAACGATGTCGAGAAGCGGTGGTCCGATCGGACCACGCTTCGTAAGGCTGCCATCCATGCGGGCGCGGCGATCGCTCTAGCACTCGCATCGATGGCGGCGATCATCGTGTGGGCGTCGGTCGCCAACGAAGGGACGTGTGAAGATGCGGCGTTCCGGATATGTGAGAGTCCCGACCGATACCTGCTGGCCGGTGTGCCCACGGCGATTCTGCTCGTCGGCGGCGTGAGCGCCTTCGTCCGCGCCTACCGTGCGTGGAAGCGCGGAGGCACCTGGCCGATATGGCAGGGCGCGGGCTGGATTCTGTTCATCCTCATGCTGGTGTATCTGTTCACCTTCGGTGGCGCAGCAGCCGCGGGGTGACGACGGAGGAATTATGGATGTCAACGTGATCTACGTACTGGTCCCGCTACTCGGAAGTCTGGGTGCCGTGATGGTCATCGAGCGCTATATCGGCGACCGCGACAGAGCACATTCGGACGCAGAACCGCAGTCCCGCCACGGCAAGTTGCATACGAAGTTTTTCGGTTACCACTAACGCGTGGCCCTGATTACCCGTTCGGCCTTGCGCAGGATCGGAGAAAAGCCGATCGGAGGAAAGAAATGGCAAAGATCGACGTGTTCGTCGTGGGTCTCGACGATGCAAACCTGAGAACCCTGCGAGACGTCCCCGAGGCGGTGCGCTACGAGTTTCACGGGTTGCTGTCGGTGGCCGAAATTCAGCACGGCGAAATTCCCATCGTGGAGTTGCTCGACAAGGCCAGAAGTGAGCTCGATTCCTTCGATGGCACCATCGGCGCCGTTGTCGGCTATTGGGACTTTCCCGTCACGAGCATCGTCCCGATCCTCTGCGGGGAGTACGGACTCCCGAGCACCTCGCTGGAAGCGGTGCTCAAATGCGAGCACAAGTATTGGAGTCGCCTCGAACAGCAGAAGGTCACGGACGGAGTACCGCCATTCGGTCTTGTCGATCTGTCCGATCCGATCTGCCCTGAGGGGTTGAGATATCCGATCTGGTTGAAGCCGGTGAAATCCTTCTCTTCCGAGCTCGCCTTCCAGGTCGAGAGCGACGAACAACTCGTCGATGCCGTCAGGCAGATCTCCGATGGTATCGAACGTGTGGGCAAACCGTTCGAGTACGTGATGGAGCAGGTCCAACTTCCGGACGAGATAGCGAAGATCGGCGGGAGTGCCTGTCTGGCAGAGCAGAAGATGGACGGACTTCAGGCTGCAACGGAGGGTTATATGCACGGCGGCCGAGTCACGGTGAACGGAACACTCGACTCGCTGTCCTACCGCGACATGTCCTCGTTCGAGCGTCATCGTTACCCATCCGAACTGCCCGATCGTGTCGTACGCCGCATGGAAGAGGTGTCCGAGGCGGTGATGTCTCAGATCGGTTTGGACAACTCGACTTTCAGTATCGAGTTCTTCTGCGATGTGGAGAACGAGTCCGTGCAGATACTCGAAATCAATGCACGTCATTCACAATCGCACTCGGAACTGTTCGAGTACGTCGACGGCTTCCCGAATCATTACTGCATGCTGCAGTTGGGTCTCGGTCGTGATCCGGCACCACCGAGAGGAGAAGGTCCGTACCAGACCGCCTCCAAGTGGTACTTCCGCAAATTCTCGGATGCATTCGTGCAACGGGTTCCGATGCAGGACGAACTCGACGCTCTTTACCGACGAATACCCGGCGTGGTCGTCGACATCCAGACCACGGAAGGTACCTGGCTCTCCGAGATGTCGGCACAGGACAGCTACAGCTTCGAACTGGCCTACGTCTATGTCGGCGGTGACGACGACGAGGAGGTCCGCAGGAAGTACCGAGACGTCGTCGACCACCTGGAATTCGAGTTCGGTGAGGAGGAGCCGTATCGACATGCGCACGCCGACCCTGCCTCGTGACGTTCACGAGGAACCGAATGCATGGATCACGGTTTCGGACGGAACAGTGCTCGCGGCACGAATCTGGCGACCAGCTACATCCGACGCCGACCCGGTGCCCGGGATCCTCGAATACCTGCCCTATCGCAAGGACGATCTGACTTCGTGGCGGGACTCGATTCATCATCCGTACCTGGCGGCCCATGGCTATGCCTGCGTCCGCGTGGACATTCGCGGCACGGGGGCCTCGGGGGGTGTACTCGTCGACGAGTACACCGAAGACGAACATCGTGACGGCGAGGAGATACTGGCCTGGATTGCCGAACAGCCCTGGTGCAACGGAACTCTCGGCATGATGGGGATTTCGTGGGGCGGCTTCAACTCGTTGCAGATCGCTGCTCGCAGACCGCCGAACCTGAAAGCGATCGCGATCTCGTCCTTCACGGACGACAGATACGGCGACGACATGCATTACATGGGTGGATGTCTACTTTCGGACAACCTTGCCGAGGCCGGAACCATGTTCTCGCACGCTACGATGCCCCCCGACCCCGAGATAGTGGGCGACGGCTGGCGTGAGAGGTGGTGCGAACGGCTCGAAGGCAGCGGACCGTGGATCGACGAGTGGCTGGGTCACCAACGACGCGACCTCTATTGGCAGCGGGCATCCGTGTGCGAGGACTACAGTGCGATCGACGTTCCGGTGCTGGCCTCGAGTGGCTGGGCCGACGGATACTCGAATGCGGTCACCCGCCTTCTCGCTCACCTCGACGTTCCGAGAAGAGGTCTCATCGGCCCGTGGTCGCACAAGTTTGCGCACCTGGGTGAGCCGGGGCCGGCAATCGGCTACCTGCAGGAACTCGTCGCCTGGTGGGACCACTGGCTCAAAGGCCTCGACAACGGCGTCGAGCACGGGCCACTGCTGAGGGTCTGGATGCAGGAGAGTGTTCCACCGTCGACTGCGTACGAAGACCGGCCGGGTCGCTGGGTCGCCGTAGACGAGTGGCCGGCCCCGGAAATACGGCTGCGCGACCAGCTACTCGATCATCATCATCTCGTTGCACCGGACCGCGCAGTCACCGAAGACCGCCTCACGGTGTGTTCACCCCTGTCAGTCGGCCAGTATGCAGGAAAGTGGGCTTCGTACAACGCCCCTCCGGACCTTCCGTACGACCAGCGGGAGGAAGATGGCGGATCGCTGGTTTTCGACAGCGCAGTGCTCGACGAACCCGTGGAGATTCTCGGTGCGCCCACGGTGGACATCGAGTTCTCGGTGGACAGACCGGTTGCAATGGTGGCGGTGCGGCTCAGTGACGTCTGGCCCGACGGGCGTGCCACCCGCGTCACGTATGGCCTTCTCAATCTCACGCATCGCGACGACCACACGAGTCCGAGTGTGCTCGAGCCGGGCCGACGTTATCGGACCACCGTCACGCTCAACGGTGTCGCGCAACAGTTTCCGGCGGGCCATCGCATTCGGCTCTCGGTGTCCACTTGCTACTGGCCCTTGGCCTGGCCCTCTCCGCAGCCGGTGATGCTGAGCCTGTACACGGGAACGTCTTCGCTGAGGTTGCCGGTGTTCGACGAGTACGCCCGACAAACGGAGAGTCCGTTCCAAGAGCCGGAAGGCGCGACGCCGATCAGCGTCGAGCAAATCCAGCAACCGGAGCACAGTTGGGTCGTGGCACGCGACCTGGCGAATTACGACAACAGTCTGAGGATCGTCAAAGACAACGGGCTCGTCCGTATCGGTGCGCCGGGAATCGACGTGGCCAAGCGGGTGGAAGAGACATACGGCTGGAAAGCCGACGATCACACGTCGGTGTTCGGAGACACCCGTTGGTCGGTAACCTTCAGCCGAGACGACTGGTCCGCGACCACAGTGACCCATACCCGGCTGACCTGCAGCGAAGACGAATTTCGTATGCACGCGGAGTTGGACGCATACGAGGGCGACGAGCGCATCATGTCACGGATCTGGACGAAGGTGATTCCGCGAGACCACGTGTGACGGGCGGTTTCGTTCGTCGATCGTGTGGGCACTCGGATCCGATGACGGACAACTCCGACGCCCGAAGTGACATTCCGGAGTGGAACGCGCCGGAGGTCGAATGCGTTCGACGGGTACTCGGCGGGCCCACGCTGGTGCGCGGCCCCGTGAGTATCACGATGCCGGACGGCCACGTGGTGTCCTCCGACCGATTCGTCGTGGCAGTCTGCCGGTGTCGTCGGAGCAAGATATTTCCACTGTGCGACACGAGTCATCGCAAGCGACGTCGACCACCGGGTTCTACTGTCGAGCGAAACGAGGTCTCATGACGAGCCAGAGCCGGTTGGCCGACAGAATCTCGGAAGCGGCCCGGCGCCGCGAACTTGCTGTCGCTGCGGCGGAATCACTGACCGGGGGCCGCATTTCGTGCGTACTCGGTGGAGCACAATCCTCGTCGGAGTGGTTCAGGGGTAGCGTCGTCGCCTACTCTTCGTCGGTCAAACACCGGATACTCGACGTGCCGGGCGCTGGCGTGAGCGATGAGAGCGCGCGGGCGATGGCCGCCTCGGTGGCCGACCTGTTGGATGCGGACATCGCGCTCGCCGTGACTGGTGTCGGCGGGCCGGACGCCCAGGAAGGTGACCCTCCCGGCACGGTATGGTTCGGCTTGTTCGTCGACGGGAACACGATCGCCGAGTTGCGTCGGTTCTCAGGAAGTCCGGAAGCAATCGTGGACGCCGCCACTACCCACGCGCTCGAGATGATCGAACGTGCTCTCGGTGAGGACGAGGCCGCCGACCGCTCTTCTCACGACACCGATACCAATGTGGACGGTCGGAAGACGCTGGCGCCCCATCCTTACGATCTCGGTGATGCCCCGGGGCCCCTTGCACGTTCGGAACTGGAGAGTATCGACGCATTCTGGCGTGCGGCGAACTATCTGTCGGTCGGCCAGATCTATCTCATGGCCAACCCGCTGTTGCGCGAGGCTTTGCGGCCTGAGCACATCAAACCGAGACTGTTGGGGCACTTCGGGACGGTTCCCGGTCTCAACTTGGTCTGGACGCACGCGAACCGGCAGATCACTCGGCGCCATCTCGATGCGGCGTTCGTGGCAGGTCCTGGTCATGGAGGGCCCGGGCCGAATGCTTGCGCCTGGCTCGAGGGCACCTATTCCGAGTTGTACAGCCACATTCCGCAGGACGCGGAGGGGATGTCCGCCTTCTTCAGGCAATTCTCGTTTCCCGGTGGGGTACCGAGCCACTGCGCACCGGAGACGCCCGGATCGTTCCACGAAGGTGGCGAACTCGGCTATTCGTTGCTGCACGCATATGGCGCGGCCCTCGACAACCCCGACCTGACCGTCTTCTGCGTCATAGGCGACGGTGAGGCGGAAACCGCAGCGTTGGCAACGAGTTGGCATGCGAACAAGTTCATCGACCCCTCGCGAGACGGTGCAGTGGTGCCCATTCTCGCACTGAACGAATACAAGATCGCCAACCCGACGCTCCTCGCCCGCATACCGGAACCGCAGCTGATCGAGCTGCTGACTGGCTACGGCTACACACCGCACATCGTCTCGGGGGACGATCCGGCACAAGTGCATCAGGCGATGAGTGCGGCGCTGGACGAATCGCTGGACCACATAGCAACCGTTCAACGAAGGGCGCGGCGCGACGGGGACGTCGGCGACGAGGACGCCACGCCGCGGTGGCCGATGATCGTCCTGCGGACGCCGAAGGGGTGGACGTGCCCACCCACGGTGGACGGCGAGCAGGTCGAAGGCACTTTTCGATCTCATCAGGTGCCATTGCCCACAGCCCGCACCGACGACACGCACCGCAGAACACTCGAGCAATGGCTGCAGTCCTACCGGCCCGAGCAGCTTTTCGACGACGACGGCCGACCATCGAGGGAAATTCTCGACTCCGTCCCGTCCGGCGAGAACAGGATGAGCGCCAGTCCTGTGGCCAACGGTGGACTGCTGCTGCGTGATCTACGTCTGCCCGACTGGCGAGATCATGCTGTCGATGTGCCCGAACCGGGGCGCGCAAACCACGAGCCGACGCGCGTGCTGGGTGGATGGATACGTGACGTCACTGCGCGCAACACCGACAATTTTCTCACCTTTGCGCCGGACGAGTTGGCCAGCAACCGTCTGCAGGCCATCCTCGATGTCACGGGCCGGCGTTGGGAAACGCGGATAGCGAGTACCGACGAGAACCTTTCTCGTGACGGTCGAGTCGTCGAGGTGCTGTCCGAAAACACGTGCCAAGGATTGCTGGAAGGATATCTGTTGTCCGGGCGGCACGGCGTTTTCACCTGCTACGAGGCGTTCGTGCACATCGTCGATGCCATGTTCAATCAGCATGCGAAGTGGCTCGACGCCAGCGCTCGGGTGGACTGGCGGCGTCCCATCGCCAGTCTGAACTATCTGCTCTCTTCGCACGTATGGCGACAGGATCACAACGGGTTCACCCATCAAGACCCGGGTTTTCTCGATCTGGTCGTGAACAAGAAGCCAGAAATCGTGCGGGTGTATCTGCCACCGGATACCAACACATTGCTGTCGACGTTCGATCATTGCCTGCGTTCGCGTCACTACGTGAACGTCGTCGTCGCAGGGAAACAACCACAGCCCGATTGGCTGTCGGCGGACGAAGCTGCACTGCACTGTGCGCGTGGCGTCGGAAGCTGGCATTGGGCGGGCGCCAACGACGATGTCGGTACCACGCCGGATGTCGTGCTGGCCTGTGCCGGTGACGTGCCCACACTCGAAACTCTCGCTGCCGCAGCTATTCTGCGAAACAAGCTGCCTTCCCTGCGGGTCCGGGTCGTCAATGTCGTGGATCTGATGCGGCTACTGCCCGAGACGGAGCACCCGCACGGCCTTCCCGACAGAGAGTTCGACACGTTGTTCACACGAGACCGGCCCGTCATCTTCGCTTTCCACGGCTATCCGTGGCTGGTTCATCGGTTGACGTACCGCCGAGCGGTTCACCACCACATTCACGTCCGTGGATACAAGGAGAACGGGACGACCACCACCCCTTTCGACATGGTGATGCTCAACGATCTCGACCGCTATCACCTCGTGATCGATGTCGTCGATCGAGTGCCACACCTACGCGAGAACGCGGCGGGTCTGCGGCAGGACATGGTGGATGCGAGAGCGAACGCCAGGGCGTGGACGCGGCGCTATGGCGCCGACATTCCGGAGGTAGCGGATTGGAGTTGGCCCGACTGAACCGTCCTGGATGTGTTTGTCCCGGCGACTTCGGGGCACACGGTCGGTGAATGTTGCATGGATTGGAGGCCAGACTGTGCACACCAACCGTTTTCACAACCTCTCCACCGCCTCGGGTCCGTTCTCGTCGGTGTACTTCGATGATTCGCACGAAACCGAAGACGCAGCAAAACGCTTGGAGTTGGAGCTCCGGGATATTCGGACTCGCCTCGAAGAACAAGGTGCTTCGGCGAAGTCGCTCGAAACCGTGACCACTGCGTTCGAGCAGGCAACGCCCGCGGTGGGTCGTAGCGGGCGTGCTGTCGTTGCGAACGAGGAAACGGTTCTGCTGGACGAGCCCCTTCTACGGCCGCCGGACGCAACGGAAGCGCGGCACTCGGACCTCCCGTATCTCGTTCCGGTGATCGAACACGGTGCCACTGGGCGAACCTACTTGCTGGTGTTCGTGGATCACGAAGGCGCAGACCTGTCGGTTCACCACTTCGGTAAGAGCACGGTGGTTTCCGAAACTCTCAGCGGAAGCGATTATCCGGTGCACAAGGCGGCCGGTGCCGAGACGTCCGGATACGGTGATCCGCAACCACGGGCGGAGGAGGCGATGCGCCGTAACGTGTCCGAGGTCGCCCACCGAATCGACAAGTTGGTGGCGCAGTACGGTCCGGATCCGATCTTTCTCGTGGGTGAGACGCGAACTCGTGAGGAGCTGTTCGGAGCGTTGTCGGAACATGCGCGGACGCTGACCGTCGAACTACAGGTCGGAGCGCGGGCGGCCGGTGCCGACACCGATGCCATCCGTGCCGCGGTCGCGGAGGAATTCGCGAAACGTCGAGTCGCGGAGATCGACGATATCGCGCAGCGGGTGCGCGCTGAACTGGGTCGTAATTCCGGTTTGGCTGCAGAAGGGCTCGATGCCGTGTGTGATGCGTTGCGGGCGGGAAACGTGGAAACGCTCGTCATGGGTGATATCGCCGACCGCACGGTGCTCGTGGGAGACGAGCCGACCTGGGTCGCCGTCGAAGCCGGTCGACTGTCCGAACTCGGATCGTCCACTACGAGCACGCGCCGTGCCGACGAGGCGCTGCCATTTGCAACATTGATGCTGGGCGGTCGGCTCGTCAGAGTCGACGAGCGGATCGCGCCGACCGACGGATGTGCAGCGCTCCTTCGGCACGCCTGAAACGGTGTCGACCGGACGGAGTTTATTTGCGCACGACTTCGGGCACACGGCGACGGACTCGTCCGAACCCACCGAGGAGCCTCACGTGAATTCAGTCCGGATCGGAACGCTGTCGGGGCTTTTCAGTGGACCGAAGGCCACGGTCACGAAACCCGGGTCGACGAGGTCGGTCTTCCGTCTTCCGGGCGTCTACCCTCCGCAGGAGGACACATGGTTACTGGCGGACGCACTGAGGCGAGAGGACATCGCCGCGAATACGCGCGTCCTCGACTTGTGCACGGGTACAGGGGCATTGGCTGTGAGCGCCGCCGCGGCGGGTGGCCGGGTGACAGCTGTCGACGTGTCGCCGCGAGCAACGACGAACGCACGGATCAATGCTCGCATCGGAGGTCATCGCGTTCGAGTCCTCCGCGGCGATCTTGTCGATCCGGTTCGGGGCCGATGCTTCGACATCATCGTGTCCAACCCCCCGTACGTTCCGGCGGACGACGATGTCCTGCCGACCGGAGGGATCGCAAGGGCGTGGGACGCGGGCAAGAACGGGCGCGCCCTTCTCGACCGCGTCTGCGAACATGCGCCGGAACTGCTCGCGCCGACCGGGGTGTTGCTCTTGGTCCAGTCGGCGTTGACCGGTGTGGAGAAGACGCAGTCCATGCTCGAGGAGAAGGGGCTCGCGGTGGCTGTCGCAGCGCGGGCAGAAGTCGATTTCGGTGCGGTGATGAGGTCTCGCAGTGCGCTTCTGAAAGCTCGTGGTCTCATCGGCGCCGGACAGCACACCGAAGAATTGGTGGTGGTCCGTGCGAGGAAATGACTTCCAGGCGCCGGCCGCCGACCCAGGGTCGTGGCCCACACTCGACAAGCGATTGCGGACGGCCGCAGCTGGGTATTCTGCAGTGAAAAGAGATGTTGGGACGGAAACGCGGATGTGGAGATCAGATGGGCAATGTGGACGAGGTGACGTCAATGAAGGCTAGGTCGGACACGCCTGTGGTCCTGCACGTCGCAGCAGAGTTCGAGCAGCTTGCAGTGGTACGCGCGGTCACCGAAACTCTCGCCATCCTCGCAGACTACCCCTTCGACGATGTAGCCGACATCAAGCTCGCGGTGGACGAAGTGTGCTCCGAACTGATCGCCGCCGCCTCGACGGGAGAGGAGCTCGTTTGCGCTTTCGCCGTGACGGAGGCCGACATCCGGATCACGCTCCGTTCGCTTACCGGAGCCGCTCGTGTGCCCGACCACGAAAGTTTCGGGTGGCACGTACTGGAGACGTTGATGTCGAGTGTCTCGGTATCGCGCGACCTGATCGACACGGGGGAGCAGTCCACGACGATCGAATTGGTCAAGCGAAGGAACAACGGCTAGATGGCGAACGCCTCCCTGCCCGGCGAGCGGCGCCGGAGAGAGCGGGACGACTACAAGGACGTGGCGCCGACACTGTCTCGGCTTGCGGGACTGGACGCGTCCTCGGCGGCTGCTGCCCAGCTTCGTGAAGCCACGATCACCCGGTGTCTTCCGCTGGCAGAGCACATTGCGCGGCGATTCGACGGGCGGGGTGAGGCTCTCGACGATCTGGTACAAGTCGCTCGGCTCGGGCTGGTCAAAGCGATCGACGGATTCGAGCCCGAGCGTGGGTTCGAGTTCGTGTCCTACGCGGTTCCCACCATCATGGGCGAAGTGCGGCGCTACTTTCGAGATGCCGGCTGGTCGATGCGAGTTCCGCGTCGAGTTCAGGAGTTGAACGCGCACATCAACCGAGCTGTGGACAGTTTGTCGCAGACTCTCGGACGTTCACCTTCCGCACGCGAGATTGCAGCCGAACTCGGGATCGACATCCGCGAGGTCTCGGAGGGCTTACTGGCCAAGAATGCCTATCAGACCTTGTCGATGGATGCCACCTTCGGCGACTCGGACGATTTGTCACTGTCGGAGATGGTGGGTGAGGACGACGCCGAACTGGCGAACGTGGAGATTCACGACGCGATCAGACCCGTGTTGGAGAAGCTCCCTTCTGTCGAACGTCGGGTGCTCCTGTTGAGATTCTTCGGTTCGATGACACAAACCGAGATAGCAAGCCGTGTCGGCGTATCTCAGATGCAGGTCTCGCGCATACTGGCGCGAACCCTGGGTCAGTTGCGGACGCAGCTCGCCGAGGAATGAGTGGGTTCCAGTGAAATCGGTCTACGACGGGGGTGTGTGCTCTGCGGGATCGACCCAGATCATCTGACGGCCTGTCTGGCCCTCGGTGGTGACGGGGAAGTCTACGATCCGATCGAGGCGATAACCGAGACGATGCGGTACCGCACTGCTCTTGGTGTTCGCCTCGTCGCAATGGATCTCTATGCGCTCGATTCCGTCCACCTGCAGCCCGGCGCGGGTGAGGGCCCTTGCCGCCTGGGTGATCAGCCCGCGACCTTCGGCGCCCTGCGTGAGCCAATAGCCGAGTTCCAGTGCATCCGCGCCGATTCTGCGGGGGAACCCGATCTTGCCCAGAACTTCGTCCTCGATATCGACAATCAAGTAGTCGAAGGCTTCGCGCGCAGTCCACTTCGCATGTGCGGAGTCGATCCTCGCCACTTGAGCTGCGGTGTTCGCGACTTCGGGGGTGGCCCAGTCCATCCAGAATGACAGTCGCGGCAAGTTCTCGTCGATCACCCTCGCGATCCGAGGTGCGTCCGCGACAGCCTCGCGGCGTACTGTCGCGCCGTCGAGCCGAATCGCCTCGGGAGGGGCGTCGGTCATCGCTGTAGTCCTACAGCGTCGGTCAGCATCCGGCGGGTCGGAAGGTCTGCTCCGGCCTTCGAGACCGTGAGCGCAGATGCTGTTGTGGCGTTGGTCATCACGTCGAGAAGCGTCGAACGGTCGACGGCGCGTAGTAGATCACGCCGGTCGGCACCCAGAAGGTCCTGTGCCGCGAATCCGTCGAGCAGTCCGGCCATGAAGGCGTCGCCGGCTCCGACTGTGTCGACCACCTGAACGTTCCGTGCGGTGACGTCGACGCGACCGGCGTCGGACAGCGCGAAGGCTCCGTCAGCTCCGGCGGTGACCACGACAACGGCCACACCGCTTGAAAGCCACTGCTGTGCGGTGGTTTCGGGTTCGTCTGCCGGGTCGAACCAGCGTAGATCCTCGTCGCTGACTTTCACGATGTCGGCAAGGGACACCAACTTCCGAATTCGCTCTCGCGCGTTCGGTGCGTCATCGAAGAGGTCGGGCCGTACGTTCGGGTCGTAGCTGATCGTCGCGGAGCCGCGGTAGTTGTCGAGCAACTCGGCTACGGCGGTGCTCCCCGGCTCCATCACTCCTGCGATGGAACCCGTGTGGGCGCAGCGCGGTGGCGGCGGCTGCTGCATGCCCTCGAGGTCCCAGTCGATGTCGAATTCGTAGGTCGCCGAACCCGCCGAGTCGAGCGTGGCCTGTGCTGTCGCGGTTCGACAGGCGGTGACGCTGCCGGCCGCGAGTTGTACATCCGACGCTTCGAGGTGGGCGCAGATTCGATCACCCCGTGCGTCCTCTCCGACGCGAGTGACGAAGGAAACCGGATGGTCGAGCCTCGCGAGCCCGATCGCTACGTTGAGTGGGCTACCGCCGACGTACTCCGCTATGCCGCCGCGTACGTCACGTACGACGTCGATGAGGGCTTCGCCGATCACCACGGTCACTTCCTTCCGCATCGTTTCCTCAGTGGTTCGGTAGCCATTGTGGGCTACCGTTCGAGGGTGCGTGAACTACTCCTGATCGGCATCGGCGTCGGCGACCCGGATCAAGTGACGGTCCAGGCTGTCAAGGCGATGAACACGGCCGACGTGTTCTTCGTGATCGGCAAAGGGGACGAGAAGCAGGAACTCGTGGACCTGCGCACCGGTCTGCTCGCCGAGCACGTCACGCACCCGCACCGGGTTGTCGACATCGTCGATCCACCGCGAGACCGCACGCCGTCCGATTACCGAGGTGTGGTGGAGGACTGGCACGAGAAGCGGGCAGCCCTGTTCGAGACCGAGTTCGCTGCCACCGGCGAGGACGTCGGCGCCATCCTCGTGTGGGGTGACCCGGCGCTGTACGACAGCACCATCAGGATCGTCGAGCGGGTCCTCGCCCGGGGCAACGTCACGTTCGAGTGGTCCGTGGTCCCGGGCGTGACCAGTGTCCACGCCCTGGCCGCGGCGCATCGCACTGTTCTCCACCGCGTCGGGGAGCCGATTCACATCACCACCGGACGCCGCCTGGCCGAAGGCCTGCCGGACGGCATCGACAACGTGGTGGTGATGCTCGACGCGCACTGCACGTTCACCCAGGTTCCAGGAGACGACGTCCACATCTGGTGGGGTGCATATCTCGGAACTCCCGACGAGGTACTCGTCTCGGGCAACCTGCGCGAGGTGGAAGAGCAGATCGTGCGGGTGCGCGCCGAACTTCGGGCACGCAAGGGCTGGATCATGGACACGTACATGCTTCGACGTGGGTAGTGTTCGGCTATGCCCGAACTTCCGGAAGTCGAGGCACTCGCCGGATTCCTGCGCAACCACGCGGTAGGCGCGGTCGTGGGACGCATCGACGTGGCCGCACTCAGCGTTCTCAAGACGTTCGATCCGCCCATCACCGATCTGCAGGGGCGCGACGTCACCGGGGCATCCCGATACGGAAAGCACCTCGCACTCGAGTGCGGAGAACTCTCGTTGATCACCCACCTGTCGCGGGGTGGTTGGTTGCGGTGGACGGACAACCCCTCGTCGGCGCCTCCGAAACCGGGTAAGGGGCCGCTGGCGCTTCGCGTCCACTTCTTCACACCGGAGGGGGGGACGCCCGCCTTCGACCTGACCGAGGCAGGAACCAAGAAGCGGTTGGCGGTGTGGGTGGTGCGCGATCCGCAGGAGGTCCCCGGAATTGCCCGGCTCGGGCCGGACGCGCTGACCGTCACCGAACCGGAGTTCGCCGAGATCCTTGGATCGACGACCGCACGCATCAAGAACTCACTGGTGGATCAGTCACTCCTCGCCGGCGTGGGCAACGCCTACTCCGACGAAATCCTCCACACGGCAAAGCTTTCACCGTTCGCCACGTCACGCGCACTGTCACAGGAGCAGGTCCACGCCCTGTACGAGACGATGCGTACGGTGCTCACCGACGCCATCTCACGGTCTCTCGGCCAGGATGCGGCCAGACTGAAAGGCGAGAAGCGAGCGGGAATGCGCGTGCACGCCCGGACCGGACTGCCGTGCCCGGTATGTGGGGACACCGTCCGGGAAGTGTCGTTCGTCGAGAAATCGTTCCAGTACTGCCCGACCTGCCAGACCGGTGGAAAGATTCTGGCGGATCGCAGAATGTCACGCCTGCTGAAGTGAGCGAACGGCGTCCGGCGTCACCGCGGGTACTCGTAGCCTTCCCATGCCAACCTCCGATGACGGCGCGGATCGCGTTCGACACGATCGACGTCGTCGAACAGTAGAGTTTTTCGGTCCTCGGCGTCGTAGGTGGGCCAATCGGATTCCGGTGCACCGTGTTTCGTGAAGTGGAGCCAGTGATTCTGCACCGAATCCGTCACCCGGGCGAATGCATCCGCACCACCGAGCAACGTCAAGACTCGCCGCCACAGACCGGAGAGGCCGAACACGGCGTACATCTCGGTTGCATGGGTTGCGCCGAAGCCGGTGATGCGTAGCAGACGGGTGGCGAAGTCGTAGCGGTACGAATACGTCGGTGCCGTGCGGGAATGCCCCTCCGTCACCGCGATCGAGGGCAACCAGAACATCATGTCGCCTCCGAGATCGGCCGCGGCGAAACGCTTTGGATACTTGGGATACGCGTCGAGGATTTTCTGCACGACAGCAGAATCGGCGCCCGCGAACATCCGCTCGATCCGATTTCGGTCGGTGGGCAAGATGTTCAGGAAGAACGGAAAGACCCGACCCTCGTGCGCATTGGTCCCGACGATCAGGGGCACCGGATGTGCCTTGCCCGCAGCGAAGACGTCCATCGGATGTTCTGGTAGGAAGTCACTGTCGACGGTGGGTGCGAACACTCTGGTGCCAGGCTCGTCGTCGGCGACTCTGCCCGCGAGGGTGCGACCGATCTCGGCGAGGCGCTTCGGTTCGGTGGTGGACAGCCAGTCGCAGGCTTCGGCATCGTCGACGCCCGCGGTCTCGATGAACTCGTGTGCCCACCGTGCGGCTCGGTCGGCTCCGTACACGGCGGCGGACCAGGGGCTCTGCGCGATGGCGCGGGTGAAGAGTCCTTCGGCTGCGGGGGTGGTCATCAGGGTGGTGACGGCGCCCCCGCCGGCGGATTCGCCGAAGAGGGTGACGTTGTCGGGGTCGCCGCCGAATGCGGCGATGTTGCGCCTGACCCATTCGAGGGCGGCGACCTGGTCGCGGAGGCCGAGGTTGGAGTCGAAGGTGCGTTCGGGGGTGGAGTATCGGCTGAAGTCGAGGTAGCCGAGGGCGCCGAGTCGGTAGTTGAGCGAGACGTAGACGATGTCCCCGCGGCGCACGAGGGAAGAGCCACCGTACAACCCTGATGCGGACGAGCCGCCCGAGTACCCACCCCCGTGGACGAACACCATCACCGCCCGTGGGGGTTGGTCGTCGTTGGGTGCTCCCAGCGGCGTGACCACGTTCAACAGCAGACAGTCCTCGCTGGACTTCACCGAAGGTTGAACGGAGTGCGGTCCGTACTCGTGTGCGTTCAGGACACCCGACCACGGTGTCGCTCGTTTCGGTGCACGGAAGCGGTCCGGGCCGACCGGTGGTGCGGCGTAAGGGATTCCACGCCAGGTGGAAACGCCGTCGACCTCCCTGCCGAGCACCTCACCGGCATCGGTGACGACCCGAAGGTGCGTCGACCGTTCATTCACGTCCGGCATGTTCCCCCTGCTTGTCGTGCGTCTGCTCGTTCTGATGACCGGTGGTCCAGTACCCCTGATATCCCGACCATGCGAGCCGGCGCTCGTGACGTGGATCGTTTCGAACCGTGCTCTTCTCGTCGAAAATCATCGTTGCGCGCGTGCCCGTGTCGTACGCGGGCCACGACCTCGACGGGACACCGCTACGCGCGAAGGACAACCAGTGCTGTTGCACTGCGTCCGTGACGGCCCGCATACCTCGACGTCCACCGGGCAGGGTGATTGCGCGTCCCAGCGCACTACGGCCGTAACCGAACACCGCGAACATCTCGAAACCGTGGGTTGCCCCGAGTCCGAGACGGTTCAGCGCTCTCGGCGCGAAATCGAACCGATAGCTGTAGGTGGGCGCGTGATTCGCGTGAGATTCCGTGATGGCGATCGAGGACGCCCAGAACGTGACGTCACCCCCGATGTCGACGGCCGTCGATTCGCTCGGATAGCCGGGATACGCAGAGGTGACCCGTGATTCGGCGTCCGGATCGGTGAGGGTGAACATCTTGTGGATTCGATCGGGCGTGGTCGGGAGGCCCCCGAGGAATTTCGTGAAGAGCGTCCCCTCGCGGGAGTTGTTGCCGATGATCAGTGGCACTCGGTGAGCAGAACCGTCGGCGAACGCGTCGAGCGGTGATCGGGGCAGGAAGTCACCGTCGACCACCGGACCGAACGGGTGCAGGCCGGGCGTCTCCGAGACGACCTTGGCGTTGAGACGATTGGCGGCCCGTCCGAGCTGTCCGGGCGTCGCGGTCTCGAGAGCTTCGACCGGGTCGTCGACCTCCATCGGTAGGAGATCGACGAAGTCTGCCGCCCATCCGGCCGCCCGCTCCGCGGAGGTGACCAGTCCCGGTGCGGAGCTTTCCGCGATGGCGCGGGTGAAGAGTCCTTCGGCTGCGGGGGTGGTCATGAGGGTGGTGACGGCGTTGGCGCCGGCGGATTCGCCGAAGAGGGTGATGTTGTCGGGGTCGCCGCCGAATGCCGCGATGTTGCGTTCGATCCATTCGAGGGCGGCGACCTGGTCGCGGAGGCCGAGGTTGGAGTCGAAGGGGCGTTCGGGGGTGGAGTAGCGGCTGAAGTCGAGGTAGCCGAAGGCGCCGAGTCGATAGTTGAGCGACACGTACACGACGTCCCCGCGGCGCACAAGGGAAGAGCCACCGTACAAGCCGGTTGCCGAACTTCCGAGGATGTACGCCCCGCCGTGGATGAACACCATCACGGGCCGCTTGCGGTCGGCGTTACTGTCGGGCGCCACCACGTTGACCGTCAAGCAGTCTTCGCTGGTCGGCTGATACTTGCCGGGCCGGAGGATCGTGTAGAGCTTGCGCTGCGGAGCGGCACTGCCGAATTCGGTGCAGTCGAGCACGTCCTGGCGGGGACTCGGCGGGCGGGGAGCGCGGAATCGGTCCTTTCCGACCGGCGGTGCCGCATATGGGATGCCGCGCCAGGCGATGAGGCCATGAGACGAACGCCCGCGAACGGGTCCCTCGGTGGTGTCCACGATTGTGCTGCGCGCCATGGCGGCGACTATACGGAAGCGATGTCGGGTGAACCTGAGAGTCAGCCTCGCGCCTCGAGCAGGCGCAGCCACACCTCACTGACGGTCGGATACGAAGGAACCGCATGCCACAGAGTGTCCATGCCGAGCCGGCCGACCACGGCCACGGTCGCAGCGTGGACCAGTTCCGACACCTCCGTCCCCACGAAAGTCGCACCGACGAGGGTGTCGGTTGACCGATCGATGACGAGTTTCGCGTGCCCGGAGAAGTCGTCGCGAGCAAGGGCGGAGCCCGCGACCGCTATGTCCGTTTGAACGGTCTCGACGTCCACCCCCGCCTCCTTGGCTTCGGCCTCGGTCATGCCCACAGATGCGGCTTCGGGGGCAGTGAACACCACCTGCGGAACCTGCCCGTGGTCGGCCGAAGCACGCAGTCGTGGATGGTCGAGGTCCCGGTTCTCCGCCCGCGCGGCGATGACGTCCCCGCACACGCGAGCCTGGTACTTGCCCATGTGGGTGAGCAGCGAGCGCCCGTTGCAGTCGCCGACGGCGTACAGCCAGCCGTTCGGGGTAGCCAGGGTGTCGTCGACGGTGATGTAGCCGCGGTCGTCCAGGAGGCTCGGGTCGAGACCGAGATCGGCAGTGTTCGGTACTCGGCCGGTGGCGACGACGATCTCGTCGGCCTCGATCGAGTCCCCGCCGGCGACCTCGACGGTGACGGGTCCGCCGTGGATGCGTCCGATTCCCGTGTCCGCGACGCCCGGCCGTGACGCGGAGGTCACCTCGGTGCCGAGTAGCACCGAGGCGCCGCGGGCGAGGAAGGCCTCGGCCACCCGGTCTCCGGCCGACGGCTCCATTCGCGGGAGGAGTCCGTGGCCACGAACCACGAGGGTCAGCTCTTCCACTCCGAGATCGAGGAGCCAGGTCGCGGCCTCACACGCCACGACCCCACCTCCCACGACCACCACCCGGCGTGGGACCTCGCGCAGATTCGTCACGTCCCTCGAGGTCCAGGGCCGCGACTCCTTCAGTCCCGGGGTGCCGGGAATCGATGCACCGGTGCCCGTTGCGAGGACGACGGCCTCACGGGCGCGGAGCGTCCGCACGCCGTCGATGGTGACGGTGCGGTCGCCGCTGATCCGAGCGTGCCCGCGCAGCACCTCGATGCCCTGGTTCTCGGCCCACTTCACCTGCGAGGAATCGTCGTGACCGCTGGTGTACGAGTCGCGGCGAGCGAGAACGGCGGGAACGTCGAGACCGTCGGCGCGCACGCCGGGCATGTTGCGGCCTGCCCCGAGAACCTGCCCCGGACGCAGGAGCGCCTTGCTCGGCATACAGGCCCAATAGGAGCATTCGCCACCGACGAGTTCGTGTTCGATCAGCACTGCGGTCCGAGTGCTGCCTGCGATTGCGTAGTCGGCCGCGTTCTCGCCTGCCGGCCCGCCTCCGATGACGATGACATCGAATTCGTCCATTGCTCCACGGTAAGCCGCATCGGCCGACCCGATACGGTGTCTGCATGAAACGGCAGAAGATCCTCATCACCGGTGCCAGTTCGGGTCTGGGAGAGGAGATGGCGCGACGCTTCGCCGCGATGGGTCGGGACCTGGCGTTGTGCGCACGGCGTCTCGAGAACCTCGAGGTGCTGGCGGCGAAGCTGAAGCAATCGCATCCGAACATTCGCATCGCGGTGCGCGCCCTCGACGTCACGGACCACGAGGCCGTCGTGCGCGTATTCGGCGAACTCAGGGACGAACTCGGCGGGCTGGATCGGGTGATCGTGAACGCGGGGCTCGGAAAGGGCGCCAAGATCGGTACGGGCCGTGCCGACGCGAACCTCGCTACCGCACGAACCAACTTCGTCGGTGCGTTGTCCCAGTGCGAGGCGGCGCTCGACACGTTCCGGGGACAGAACGCAGGGCACCTCGTGCTGGTGTCCTCGATCAGTGCCGACCGAGGGCTGACCGGACCGAAGGCCGCGTACTCCGCGAGCAAGGCCGCCGTCGCCTCGCTCGGAGAATCGTTGTCCACGGAGCTCGCGAAAACCGACATCTCGGTGACGACGTTGCTCCCCGGATTCATTGCAACGGACATGTCGTCGAAGGCAGGGGACAGCGCGCAGATGACCGCGACCCTGAAGGAGGGCGTGGACGCGATGGTCGCCGCCATCGAGAAGGAATCGACGCGAGTAGCGCTCCCGGGTCTCAAGTGGCGCGTTGTCGACGTCGCATTCCGATTCCTCCCCAACGCACTCACTGCCCGCCTCGCCTGACCCCTGTGAGTGGTTGACGAGTCTCTGGACTCGCTGACCACGCACAGGGGGAGGGCGTAGGTTTCGAGTATGGGCAAGCGCGTCGTCATCGTCGGTGGTGGATTCGGTGGCCTCCATGCAGCGCGACAA
Source organism: Rhodococcus sp. NPDC058521 (assembly GCF_042719695.1). Taxonomy (NCBI): domain Bacteria; kingdom Bacillati; phylum Actinomycetota; class Actinomycetes; order Mycobacteriales; family Nocardiaceae; genus Rhodococcus; species Rhodococcus sp. NPDC058521. The sequence goes on along the minus strand of NZ_JBHXNL010000007.1, from coordinate 170,124 downwards.
CTGCGCGACGTGGGCGCCGAAGTCACCCTGATCGATCGCGGCACGAGTCATCTGTTCCAGCCGCTGCTCTATCAGTGCGCCACAGGGTTGTTGTCCCAGGGCGAGATCACCAGCCCACTTCGGTCACTTCTCCGTAAGGGGCCGAGTCTGCGGGTGATTCTGGGTGAGGCACACTCGATCGATCCGGAAGCAGGCGAGCTCACCGCGATCCGGCTGGACGGATCGAAGTTCACGCTGCCGTACGACTATCTGATCGTCGCGGCCGGAATGCGGCAGTCGTACCACGGACACGACGAGTACAGCCAATGGGCGCCGGGCATGAAGACACTGGACGACGCGCTGGCCATCAGGCGCAAGATCGTCACCGCCTTCGAGATGGCCGAGACGCTTCCGACTGCCGAGGAGCGCCGGCCGTGGTTGACGTTCGCGGTGTCCGGCGGAGGTCCGACCGGAGTCGAGCTCGCGGGCCAGATTCGCGAACTCGCCACCCGCGCGCTCGCACACGAATTCGACGAGATCGACCCGTCCGAGGCGCGAGTGCTGCTGTTCCATGGCGGTGACCGGGTACTTCCGGCGTTTCATCGCAGGTTGTCCGCGACGGCTCAGAAGACGCTCGATCACATCGGTGTCGAAACCCATCTCGGTGTTCATGTCACCGACGTGTCCGAGACGGGCGTCGAGACGACCGCCAAGGCAGAGCCGAAGACGGTGACGCGATACGAAGCGAAAACCGTGCTGTGGACAGCCGGTGTCGAGGCCGTGCCCTTCGCAGGGAAGCTGGCGAAGGCGCTCGACGTCGAGCCGGACTCGGGTGGACGAATCCCCGTGCTCGAGGATCTGACGGTTCCCGGCCATCCGAACGTATGGGTGGTCGGAGATCTCATGTCACTCGACAAACTTCCGGGCGTGGCCGAGGTCGCCATGCAGGGCGGCCGATTCGCGGGCAAGCAGGTTCGGGCCGTACTCGGCAAAGGCACCCCACGCCGGAAGTTCAAATACCGGGACCTCGGCACCGCCGCGTACATCGCGCGACGACAGGCGATCGTGCAGGTGGGGCCGATCAATCTGTCCGGTTTCGTCGGCTGGGTGTCGTGGGGAGTCATACACATCGCGTTCCTCGCGAGTCCCCGAAACCGGATGAGTACGTTCCTGAACTGGGCCGCCACTCTCGCCACCGGTTCGCGTCGCGAACGCGCAGTCACCTACGGCGATCCGGAAACCGCTCGTCAGCCCTATGGTGACCAGCTATGGTCGGCGCGTGATCGAAGTCGCGACCAGGCAGCGGACACTACCGCCGCCCAAGAGAACAGTGTTCGACGCACTGATCCACCCCGATCGTGATCCTGTATGTCCGTGGCTGACGATGCACGAAGACGAACAACGTCCCAGGGTGCTCGATCCTGAGGTGGACTCTGTTGGTCGACGAGGCACGTCCTGACGGCGAAACGGTGGTTCGAATGCGTAAGCGCCTCAACGCACTCGTCAACGCGAACCTTCGGTCGACGTTCGGGCAGTAGATTTCACCAGGATCGGGGGCGTAGGCCCTTTCGATTCAGCGCGTCGGCCGTGCGGCGACGGAGTTGGTCCCGCGATCGGTCCACGGTGCTCTCCAACGCAAGGGTGTAGCTGCCGTCGAACTCGTTGAAGAAAGCAAAGATTCGGGACCGCGTGCGAAGTGGACCGGGGTGGACGGCCCTGGTGGCGATACTGCCTGCAGTGTGCGGGCCCAGTGTCCGGACGCCCTCGGGAAGTCGACCTATGTTGGAACACAGAGCGTCTCGCTCGCCGGCCGAACTCGACAGCGAGTGTGCAGCGCGGTCCGGAACCACTTGGAGCAATTCGTCGGGGAAGCCCGCCGGACTCGACATCGGTGGGGATGCGTAAGCAGCTCGACTGTTGTCTCGGACTCGTCCTCCCGAATCCTGCGCTGCAACTTCGACCTCCACCATTGCGACCGCGTTGTCGATTCCCGGAATGGAACGCATGTCCATCGGAACACTGACGACCACGGTGTCGTCGGGGTGTGTACGCGCGAGTTCGGCGATCACCGAAATGAACAGGCTGTTCGGAGTGCCGCCGTCCCGCTCGGCTGCTGCCCGCCAATCATCTGCGTCCAGCTCGACGATCAGGCGGGTGCATGCCTCGGGCGAAGAGATCGACGCCTCCGGGGTCCTGCTGCGGAGTTCGTGACGTCGTTCGGGGTGTCTGATCAACCCGACTACTGCGGCAAGCGTTCTCGTCGCGACCCTGCCGACGAGCGCCATAGCGTCACGAACATCCGACGTGGCTGATTGGTGCATCTCGACCGGCTCAGCCCCGGTCAACGCGGACTCGATTGCAGAAGCCAGGCCGCGGGCATCGGCGATCACGTGGGAGCACACCAACGACACCGCGGTACCGCCGTCTTCCAGACGTGCGACCGACATACGCCACCCGGGACCGTTCTCCGGATCGACGTCGTGCGCGGCCTGCTCGTCCGCCCAGGTCGTCAGGTCCGAGACCGTGCGGTACTCGACGGGAAAGGTCGAGGCGTCGGGAACGAACCGCGGCCTCGCCAGCGGGACTCGGGAACGTACTACTCGTCGTCCTAGGCGTCCATGGGCGAGCGCGTCGTGTACCGAGGCGAGAAGGGCGGGCTCGATGCGATCCGCACACCGCCACAGCCCCTGCATCACCACGAGATTGCCCCAACCGCGGTGGCCACGGAGGAAGATCTCGTCGACCACACCCAGACGAGCTTCGCCGAGGGTGCGTCCGGAGTCCACGACCGGAAGTCTACGGGTCAGTTCGCCTGACCAGCGACGGAAGGCCCCTCTGGACAAACGGCGCATAATGGAAACGTGAGCTGTTGCGACTAGCGCACGGAGTAGGACATGGTCAGTGCCGAGCAGTGGGTTGTGTGGGATTCCGTGGTCGAGGTCGACGTGACCGAGGGCGCGGCGCTGTCGGCTGCAAGTGCACTGATCGCCCGGGTCATCGAGGACACGGAGTCGGTGTGCGATCTTCGGCGTGGCGACGCCGAGATCCACGCCGTCAACCTTTCGCAGGGTGAGCCGGTGAAAGTGAGCAGACGAATGTCGGCCCTGTTGCGGTCGGCGTTGTGGGCGGCCCGGATGACCGACGGTGTCGTCGGTCCGCTGGCGGCGGCACGCTTCGACGACGAGAAGATTCCGCCCGTACATCCGGTACCGACGTACCAGGACGTGCAGATCGACGACGACATCGTCTTCGCGCCGTGGGGTGCGTCTTTCGACATCACGGAAACGGCGAAGGCCGATACGGTCGCCCGTGCAGCGGAACTGGTCGCTACGGAGCTCGAATGTGGTGCGGCCGTGCGGATCGGAGAAGTGGTCGCGACTGCGGGGCACTGTCCGGCGGGCGGGTGGCAGATCGATGTGCCATCCGACGGTGTCGTCGAACTGGTCAACGGGACGGCGATGGCCACCGTGGGCCGATCGGGTGCGGCCGACGACCCGCTGCCGAACGAGACGGAGTGGGAACAAGTGACCGTGGTCGCGGCCGACCCGTTGTGGGCGTACGCGGCGGCCGAGGCGGCGCTGGCCCGGCGGATCGGCGCGATCAGATGGATCGAGCAGCACGATTTGCGGGCCCGGCTGGTGGACCGCAGCGGGCGCGAGTACACGACCGAGAACTGGACGCTGCACGCCCCACGTCTGTGAGTGGTTAGCGAGTCCAGAGACTCGTGGGCCACTCACGGGCGGCGGAGCCGCCTAGGCGCGGCCACGGCCTTTGCGGTACCAGTCGATCAGGGCTGTGGTGGACGAGTCGTCCTGCGGTTCGGGGGCCTCCTGCGCGGTGAGCACGGGTTGCAGTTCGTTCGCCTGAGTCTTGCCGAGTTCGACACCCCACTGGTCGAACGAGTCGATGCCCCACACGACGCCTTCGACGAACACCTGATGCTCGTACAAGGCGATCAATTGGCCGATGACCGACGGGGTCAGTTTCGGCGCGAGAATGGTGGTCGAGGGGCGGTTGCCTGGCATGACCTTGTGCGGAACCAACTCGGGATCGGTGCCCTCCGCGGCGATCTCCTCGGCCGTCTTCCCGAATGCCAGCACCTTCGTCTGCGCGAAGAAGTTGCTCATCAGCAGATCGTGCATGCTGCCGGTGCCGTCCATCGTGGGCAGGTCGTCGGTGGGCGAGACGAAACCGATGAAGTCGGCGGGAACGAGGCGAGTTCCCTGGTGCAGCAACTGATAGAAGGCGTGCTGACCGTTGGTTCCCGGCTCGCCCCAGAAGATTTCGCCGGTCGACGTCGAAACCGGACTGCCGTCTGCGCGAACGGACTTGCCGTTCGACTCCATCGTGAGCTGTTGCAGGTATGCGGCGAAACGCACGAGATCGTTCGAGTACGGCAACACCGCACGTGACTCGGCGCCGAAGAAATTGGAGTACCAGAGTCCGAGCAGCCCGAGAATCGCCGGGGCATTGCGCTCGAGGGGTGCCGTGCGGAAGTGCTCGTCGATCTCGTGGAACCCGGCGAGGAACTCCGCGAACCGTTCACGACCGATCGCTGCCATCACACACAGGCCGATCGCGGAGTCGACGGAGTAGCGTCCGCCGACCCAGTCCCAGAATCCGAACATGTTGTCGGTGTCGATGCCGAACTCCGCGACACGTTCGGCGTGGGTGGACACGGCCACGAAATGTTTTGCCACCGCGTCGTTTTCGAGACCCAACGAATCGAGAAGCCAACGCTTCGCGGCGGTCGCGTTGGTGAGGGTCTCGAGTGTCGAGAAGGTCTTGGACGCGACGACGAAGAGAGTGGTCGCCGGATCGAGTCCGTGGAGACTTCGCACAAGGTCGGACGGGTCGATGTTGGAGATGAAGCGAACGCTGATACCGGCATCGGCGTAGTGCCGCAGGGCGCGGTAGACCATCACGGGGCCGAGATCGGATCCGCCGATGCCGATGTTGACGACTGTCTCGATCTTCTTGCCGGTGGCGCCACGCCATTCCCCGGACCGCACTCGGTCGGTGAAATCGCCCATGCGGTCGAGAACTTCGTGGACGTCTGCGACGACGTTCTCGCCGTCGACGACGAGCGTCGCGTCGCGGGTGAGCCGAAGGGCAGTGTGCAGCACTGCACGGTCTTCCGACGTGTTGATGTGTCCGCCGGCGAACATGGTGTCCCGGCGCTCCTCCACGCCGGCCGTGCGAGCGAGGTCGAGCAGCAGGGCGAGGGTCTCGCGGTCGACGCGGTGCTTGCTGTAGTCGATGTACAGGTCCCCGGCGTTAACCTGGAGCTCGCTGCCGCGATCGGGGTCGTCTGCGAAGAGCTTTCGCAGGTGCACAGACTCGATACCGGCGTGATGGGCGCGAAGGTTCTGCCAGGCGTCGGTTCGAGTTATGTCTGTGCTCACGATCGTCGAGCTTAGTGTCTGGCGTCCGAATCGTCCCGCGTTGTCCTTCACCAGCCCTTACTCGGCGCCTGCCCGTTCCCTGAACATCGGGCGCATGATGGAGGTCATGGATGCACTCGAGCTCATTCGATCGGCCCCGACCAAGTTGTTCCTGGGCGGCGAGGAGGTGGACGCCGAGGAAGGTGCCACCTTCGATGTCCACGACCCGTCGACCGGTGACGTCCTCACCGCAGTTGCCGACGCGAGCCCGGACGATGCCCGCCGCGCCCTCGATGCGGCAGTGGCGGTGCAGGCCGACTGGGCAGGCACGCCGGCCCGTGAACGCGGTGAGCTGCTACGCGGCGTATACGACAGGATCGTCGAGCACACCGAAGAACTCGCACTGCTCATGACCCTGGAGATGGGTAAGGCATTGCCCGAGAGTCGGGCCGAGATCAAGTACGGCGCCGAGTTCTTCCGATGGTTCGCCGAGGAGGCCGTGCGGGTCGCCGGACGCTACACCCAGGCTCCGGCAGGCACCGGCCGGATCATCGTCACCAAGCAGCCCGTCGGGCCGTGTCTGGCCATCACACCGTGGAACTTTCCATTGGCGATGGGAACCCGCAAGCTGGCTCCCGCCCTGGCTGCAGGCTGCACCATGATGGTCAAGCCGGCTTCGGAGACCCCGCTCACCTTGCTGTACCTCGCGAAGCTGATGAGCGATGCCGGAGTTCCGAAGGGTGTGGTGTCGGTGCTGCCCACATCGCGATCCGGCGACATCACCGATCCATTGCTCGAGGATCCGCGACTGCGCAAGCTCACGTTCACGGGATCGACCGGCGTGGGCAGGATGCTCGTCGAGAAGTCCGCGAAGGGTCTCCTGCGCACGTCGATGGAACTCGGAGGAAACGCACCGTTCGTGGTCTTCGACGATGCGGACGTCGACGCCGCCGTCGACGGCGCGATCCTCGCGAAGCTGCGGAACGGAGGCGAAGCCTGCACGGCCGCCAATCGGTTCCACGTGGCCGAGTCCGTCGAGGAGGACTTCACCGCGAAGCTCGTGCAGAAGATGAGTGAGTTCGTGCTCGGGCCGGGCGCGGATTCCTCCACCACACTCGGGCCGTTGGTGAGCGAGAAGCAGCTGCGAACCGTGTCGGAGTTGGTCGACGACGCGGTGGCTGCGGGTGCGAAGGTGCTTCTCGGCGGCAAGGCACCGGAGGGGCCCGGCTGGTACTACCCGGCGACGGTACTCGGCGACGTACCCGCGAGCGCCAGGATCTTGAAGGAGGAGGTCTTCGGTCCCGTGGCTGCGGTGACCACCTTCGACACCGAGGACGAGGGTGTGGCTGCCGCCAACGACACCGAGTACGGACTTGCGTCCTACATCTACACCCGTGATCTCGATCGAGCGCTCCGGGTGGCCGAGGCGGTGGAGACCGGCATGGTCGGCGTCAACAGGGGAGTGATCTCCGACCCGGCGGCACCCTTCGGTGGAATCAAATCCTCGGGATTCGGCCGTGAGGGCGGCTCGGAGGGCATCGAGGAGTACTTGGAGACCAAGTACATCGCTCTACAGTCCTGACACGCGAACGACCTCATGCACCGGAACGACTGTTCGGATGCACGAGGTCGCGCGAAGGATGGAACCGTGAAGAGCGTCAGTGCCCGAGACGTCCGCGTCCGAGACGAAGCAGCAACATTGCGAGGGTGTGGCCTTCCTGGCCGAGCTCGTTGTAGCGCTCGAGAACCTTCATCTCGCGGCTGTGAACGAGTCGGGGACCGCCGGATGCCATACGAGTGCGGCCGATCAGCTGTGACACTTCTGCGCGGCGCTTGACCGCGGCCAAGATCTCGGCGTCGAGGCGGTCGATCTCGCGACGAAGTTCGTCGATCTCTGCCTCGGTGGTCGGAACAGGGGTCTCCGTCGAGGCTTCCGTGACGGTCTGAATGCTCATGGGTTCGTCTCCTCTTCTCAGAACTTGGATCGTTGTTTCGGCTCGGGTCGTTACCGATCCAGGCTCACTGACGAAAAGAGCCCCGGGATCCGGGTGGGACCTCGAGGCTCGTGAGCTGTTCAGTTCACGGGCACCGGTCGCCGGTGCCCGTGAAATCGCCGCAGTGCGCGACGAGAAGCGCTGAACATACGTACCATTTTGCCACGCTCGTCGGTGCCCGGCCAAGTTGAGGGTGCGTGCATGCGATCCTGTCGGTGCCCAGCGGTAGCGTAAAGGGGCGATGACTACCTTTCCCAGCCCGTCGGTTTCCGGCCGGAATGCACCCGCCGGCCCCACCTTTCCCGCCGACACGTCAACCGATTCCCGGTCCGATGCGCTGCTGCGCGGATTGAACCCACACCAGCGTGAGGCGGTGCTGCACACAGGGTCGCCGCTGCTCATCGTGGCCGGCGCAGGTTCGGGGAAGACGGCGGTCCTCACCCGGCGCATCGCATATCTGCTGGCAGAGCGCGACGTGCGCCCCGGCCAGATCCTCGCCATCACGTTCACCAACAAGGCTGCGGCCGAGATGCGTGAGCGGGTCGCCCAGCTCGTGGGTCCCCGCGCCAACAGCATGTGGGTGTCCACATTCCACTCGAGCTGTGTTCGCATTCTGCGAGCTCAGGCCGCTCTTCTTCCAGGACTGAACTCCAATTTCTCGATCTACGACTCGGACGATTCACGTCGATTGCTGACGATGATCTCGAAGGACCTCGGGATCGATTCGAAGAAGCATTCGCCCCGGCTTCTGGCCACCTGCATCTCGAATCTGAAGAACGAGCTGGTCGATCCCGAGCAAGCGGTGACGGACGCAGAGAAGGAGCCGGCGGAGCTGCCGAAGCTCGTCGCGAAGATATACGGGCACTACCAGCAGCGGCTGCGGGCGGCCAATGCTCTCGACTTCGACGACCTGATCGGCGAGACGGTGGGGATGCTGCAGGCGTTCCCGCAGGTGGCCGAGTACTACCGTCGCCGCTTCCGGCACGTGCTGGTCGACGAGTATCAGGACACCAACCACGCCCAGTACATGCTGGTACGGGAACTCGTCGGTTCCGCGCCGGCCGAGGGGGAGCACGGCGTGCCGCCCGCCGAGCTGTGTGTCGTCGGTGATGCGGATCAATCGATCTATGCGTTTCGCGGGGCCACGATTCGCAACATCGAGGAGTTCGAGCGCGACTACCCGGACGCGCGCACCATCCTTCTCGAACAGAACTACCGGTCCACCCAGAACATTCTGTCCGCGGCCAACTCGGTGATCTCCAAGAACACCGGCCGCCGTGAGAAGCAACTGTGGACCGACTCCGGCGAAGGCGAACTCATCACCGCCTACGTGGCCGACAACGAGCACGACGAGGCGTCTTTCGTGGCCTCCGAGATCGACAAGTTGGTCGACGCGGGTGACGCGAAGTTCGCCGATGTGGCGGTCTTCTACCGCACCAACAACTCCTCGCGAGCCATCGAGGAGATCTTCATTCGGCTCGGTGTGCCGTACAAGGTCGTGGGCGGTGTGCGCTTCTACGAGCGCAAGGAGGTACGAGACGTCGTCGCGTACCTGCGCGTGCTCGCCAACCCCGACGACACGGTGAGCCTGCGCCGCATCTTGAATACGCCACGCCGCGGGATCGGCGACCGCGCCGAAGCATGCGTCGCCGTGCACGCCGAGCAGAGGGACGTCAGTTTCGCGCAAGCCTTGCGCGACGGCGCCGACGGCAAGGTGCCGCTGCTGAACACTCGGTCGCAGAAAGCCATTGCCGCGTTCACCGAGATGATGGACGAGCTCCGAAAGCTTCTACCTGCCGCAGGCAGCGACGAGATCGGCGATCTCGGGGAGATCATCGAAGCGGTTCTCGAACGCACCGGTTACCACGCCGAGCTCGCCAAGAGCAGCGACCCTCAGGACGGTGCACGGCTCGACAACCTCAACGAATTGGTGAGCGTTGCGCGCGAGTTCAGCGCGGATGCCCGCAACGCCGCCGGAATCGAAGACGACCTGCCGGGCGGCGCGGATGAACGCGACGGAGAACCGGAACCCGGTTCGCTTGCCGCCTTCCTCGAACGAGTTTCTCTGGTGGCCGATGCCGATCAGCTCCCCGATTCCGAGGACGGGGTCGTCACGTTGATGACTCTGCACACCGCGAAGGGGCTCGAGTTTCCGGTCGTTTTCGTCACCGGCTGGGAGGACGGGCAGTTCCCGCACATGCGGGCGCTCGGTGACCCGGCCGAGCTGTCCGAGGAACGGCGCCTTGCGTACGTGGGAATCACTCGCGCCAGGCATCGTCTGTATCTGACCCGAGCTGTGATGCGCTCGGCGTGGGGGCAGCCGATACAGAACCCGGAATCACGATTTCTGCAGGAGATTCCAACCGATCTTCTCGACTGGCGCCGGGTCGATCCCGGCCCCGGTCCCGGCGGTGCGATCGGTGGCGGGCACCCGCGTGGCGGCGCCGGCTACGTCGGTGGATTCGGAAGTGGGGGATACGGCGGCGCCAACACGGGCGGCGGTTCCACCGGGTTCGGTGCGGCGCGACGCAACAACAACCTGGTATTGGCGGTGGGAGACCGCGTGAGCCACGACAAGTACGGTCTCGGTACGGTTCTCGAAACCAAGGGCGCCGGTCCCACCGCAACGGTCACCATCGACTTCGGCAGCGCGGGCAAGGTTCGCCTCATGCTGATCGGGGGCGTACCGATGGTGAAGCTGTAAGAGACGTCCGTTCAGGCGATTCGTGCGACCATTGCGCGGCCCGCGTCTTCGAAGTGTGTGTCGCCGATGCCGTTCGCCCAGACCACCGTGGACAACGACTGGTGGATCTGTTCGAGCTTCCAGACGTCTCGGTCGCTCTCGTCGAGTGTGCGACCCAGTCCTTCCAAGAAGGCTTCCTCGAAGTCCGGGCGGTCGACGAACTGTTGGTTGTGCAAGCGGAACAGGTCGCTCGTCCAGTGCCGTTGTTCGGCGCGGCCGAAGTCGATCACCGAGACTTGGCCCTCGTCGATCAACCAGTTTCGCGGATGGTAGTCGCCATGTGTGAAGCACACGGGAACCGGTTGCACCACAACGGAATCGAGCTGATCACGCAGCGAGTTCAGGTGCTCTGTGGCAACCAGGCCGACGGCGTTGTCGAGGTCGAAGGTGCACTGGCGTCGCAGCCTCTCCGAGTAATCGCTCGAAGGGTCCCCGGGGACGAGCAACCGGTTCAGAAGTGCACCGGCCTGGCGATAGGTGTCGGCGGACCATTCGGCCGGTGCGCCTTCCACGATCTCGCCGGGTTGGTATCGAGTGACGAGGAGGAAGTCGGCCGCGGACTCGTGCAACAGCGTGGGAGCGGTGCCAGGGAGGTCGCGCAGAACGTGGTGCGCGGCGATTTCACGCGGAATGTGATGGCTGGCCGCACTGGCCTTGACGATGCAGTCCTCGTCCGCAGTACGGACGTGCAGGACGGTGGTGTCCTGTAGCGGCCACGAGTAGTCGTCGACGATCTGCCAGGTGCCCAGCCAGCCGTCGAGCAGGCGTCGTTGAATGTCGGTGATGCCGGAATACATGAGGGGTGAAACGGAGAAGACGATCAGTCTTGTTGGATACCGAGGCTGATGCCGCGGGAGGCAAGCCACGGTATCGGGTCGATCTTGTTCTCGCCGGGCAGGTGGACCTCGAAGTGGAGGTGCGGACCGGTGGAGAAGCCACGGTTGCCTATGGTGGCGATCTGGTCGCCCGCCATCACTTCCTGTCCGACGGAGACCATGGATTCGTTGATGTGGCCGTACACGGTGATGGTGCCATCAGCGTGCAGGAGACGAACCCACATTCCGAAACCGGAGGCCGGGCCGGAGTCGATGACCTTGCCGTCCGCGACCGCGACGATCGGGGTGCCGATCGGAGCTGCGATGTCGACGCCGGCGTGGAGAGTTCCCCAGCGGCTACCGAAACTCGATGTGAAGTTTCCGATGGCGGGAAGGACGAAGAGGGGGCGACGTGCAGCGGCTTCGCGAGCAGCGCGCTCTTCGCTGAAGCGCTGGCCCTTGGCGAGCAGATTGTTGAACTGTGACAGGTCGGTGGGGTTCGCGACGTTCAGGACCTGGGGTGCGTCCGACTGCGAAGCGGCCGAGGGTGTGGTGTCCGAGAGAGTCGAGAACTGGGCGGCTTGCGGCTCGGCGGTGGTGCCGACGGTGGACTCGTTGTCCGAGGCGAGGGCAACTTCGGTCTGGCTCGAATCGGAAGAGCCATTGGAGAGTCCGGCCTGTCCGGCTGCGACCACGGCGCCTGCGGCGACTGCGAGGACTGCTGCGCGACCCTTGAGGGCGGTGGGGGGAGTGGGGAGGCGGTGAGCTCCACTGCGGCGAGTGGCAGGAGCCGGTTCCGCCGTCATCCGGTCCTGCGAAGCGGATCCCGGGGCGGTGAAGTAAGAAGTCGGCGCCTGTGTGTACACGTACTCGTGATCGCGGTATTCGTAGCCGGACTCGTAACCGTATTCCGCGTATTCGTCGACGTACAGGTCGGCGTGGTTGTCGTTGTGACGCATGCTGATCGAACTTTCGGGACTATCAGCACCGGCGTAACGCGGAACCGACCTCGAAGGATGAGCGGGTGAGCCTTCGTTCACGTGATTCGTCGGGTTTCCGAATCGGCTGGTCGTGAACTGGCTGCGGTGGTGCATGTGCCCGTTCGTCCTCCTGCTTGTGACCTGCCTGTGACTAAGACCTGGGAACGGTAACGAAACGGTTGCGACGGGCGCAACCTGTAACGCGCTCCTTTACCGATATGTGACGTGCATCACTTTGTGAGCTGGGGAAACGATCTACGCCACACCCACCCCCGGTGCCGTTGTCCACCATTCGGGACGACACTCGCAGTTGCCGCGTGTCACGACTGCGTGGAAAACGTTGCGGACGGGTTAGCGTCGCCACGTGGCATCTACAACTCGACCTGGTGACCGTGAGTCGGTCGGCGCCGGCCGACGTGCCGTGCCCGAGCGGATTCCCTCACGCTCCGTGTTCGCGGAACTCGGGGACGAGTCCGGCACCCGCGGTGGCGGTATCGCGGCCGTCGTGGTTGCACTCGTCGGCGGCGCTGCCGTGGCAGTCGGCCCGGTTCTCGGCGCGGTCCGATCCGACTCGGAAGGTGACTGGGCATCCGGGGCCCTGGCCGCAGTGGGCTGGGCCGCAGTCTTCTCGCTTCTTCCTGCCGCTCTCGCGCTCGTGGCGCTGCTCATCCGCAGGGTTGCGGTGTCGGGGGCGCTGCTGGCAGGTTCCGGCGTCGTCGCACTGGGTGCCGCCGTCTCCGATGCGCAACTGTGGACGGATGCGGTCGACGCGAATCGTCTCGAACTCTTCAGACCGGAGACCGCAGTGGAACTCGGTCCCGGTCCCGGCGCATACGCCGTCCTGGCCGGTCATCTGCTGATGGTGTTCGGTGGTGTGCTCGGACTGTTCGCCGTGCATCGTGCGTCCCTCGTCGACGGTTACGGCTCGGCGCGAAGTTCCGAGCAGGTCGGACGAGCAACCGGCGCCCGCATCGGCTTTCTGCTCTCCGCCCTGGTCGTCCTCGCGGGCATGGTGTTCGGGACCGCTCTGTTCGCCCCGGCTCTCGAGTCCGAGAACCCCATGATCCTGGTGCCCGCCGTCGTCGATTCGGACGTCACCGCCTCGGCCGGTGCAGGCATAGCCGCCGTTGCCGTACTGCTGGTCGTCGCATCGGCACTCGCATCCATCGCGCCGGCGGTGTCCGCTGCCGCGATCGTCGGTTCGGCCCTCGCCGCACTGGCCCTCGTGGGCACTCGACTCGTCGCTTCGTTGTCGGTGGACGATCGGATCGAGCCCGGCGCAGGGTCGGTGCTCGGTACCGCCGCGGCGGTAGTGCTCGTGATCGCCGGGCTTGCGGTGGTGCCGGTCGACCGGATTCGTGATCGCCGGATACTCCGAACGCTCGCGGTGTCGACCGACGCCGAAGCCGCGGCCACCTCGAAGAAGGGGGCGGTCGCGCCGTCGGCCAAAGGTGTCGCCAAAGCAGCCATGCGTGCCGAGGCAGCGGCAGCAGCTCAGCGACGTACCCGCTGGCACGTCGCGACCGGAACTCTCGGTGTGGTGGTGGGGATCCTTACCGGGCTCGGTTCGTTGCTTCCCACTCTCGATGTCGACGCCACCGACAGCGTCGACTCCACACCGCAGATCTACGCGACCAGGCTCGTACTCGTGGCAGGCGTCGTTCTCGTTCTTGCAAGCGTGTGGCTGTGGTTCTCCGAGTTCGCGGCCGCGCTCCGCCCTGTCGTCGGCGTCGTGTGGGTCGCCGCGCCTTTCGCTGTCACCGGTGTCACGGCGTCGGTGGTCACCGCCGCGGACGTGCCCGGCGTGTCGATCGGTATCGGCGTCGTAGTCATGTGGGTGGCCGCGGCGGGAGCCGTGGTCGTCGGCTTCTTCACGGGGCTGGCGGGCTCCGCGGAGCGAGAAGAGATCGACGTTTCCGACGACCGATCTGCCAACATCACGCTCTTGCTCGTGGGCGGCCTCGGTGTCGCGGCCTTCGTGGTGGGACTCGGGCTGCCGCTGTATCGCGGAGTGGACGTGCGCGGTGACGAGTACGTCGCCACGACACTCGCCGACTTCGGTCGCGGTCTCGAATGGTGGGGGCCCGCGATGCTTGCTGTGGCCGCGATCGTCGCGTTGATCGTCGCCTCTCGATCCCGGCCCGCCCGGGCAGCAGCACTGCTGCTCGGTTCGGCAGCTCTCGCCGTCGTCTACGTCTTGGCGCTGCCGCTCACGAGTTCTCGGGTGCAAGAGGCCCAACCGGGGGCGGGTGTCATCGCGATTGCTCTGGGCATAGTGTTGATCGGGGCTGCAGCGATCCTCACATCACGCACGAAGTATCGGTGAGGTGCACCTCAATGGCTTCAGATGCGTGATCTGGACCACATAGCATGTATGCGGACGTAATCGGACCGCTGCAACTAGTTAAAGTCCAAAACCAGGCCCGCTCCTACCCCTCGAGCGGGTGTCAAACTGCAGACGAGACGGTGAGCAGATGGATCTCTTCGAATACCAGGCGAAGGAACTTTTCGCCAAGCACGAGGTGCCTACGTCGGCTGGACGTGTTACCGACACGGTCGCCGGGGCACGTGAGATTGCCGAAGAAATCGGCAAGCCCGTTATGGTCAAGGCCCAGGTCAAGGTCGGTGGCCGCGGCAAGGCCGGCGGCGTGAAGTACTCCAAGGACGCAGACGAGGCGCAGGCCAACGCAGAGTCGATCCTCGGACTCGACATCAAGGGCCACGTCGTCAAGAAGCTTCTGGTCGCCGAGGCGAGCGACATTGCGGAGGAGTACTACATCTCCTTCCTTCTGGACCGCACGAACCGCACCTACCTCGCGATGTGTTCCGTCGAGGGTGGCGTCGAGATCGAGGTCACCGCAGAAGAGAACCCCGACGCGCTCGCGAAGATCCCGGTCGACGCAGTCAAGGGTGTCGACCTCGCATTTGCCCGCAGCATCGCTGAGGCGGGCAAGCTCCCCGCCGAGGTGCTCGACGCGGCAGCGGTCACGATCCAGAAGCTGTGGGAGGTCTTCACCAAGGAAGACGCTCTCCTCGTCGAGGTCAACCCTCTCGTGCGCACCCCGGACGACCAGATCCTCGCCCTCGACGGCAAGGTCACGCTGGATGCCAACGCAGACTTCCGTCAGCCCGGTCACGAGGCGTTCGAGGACAAGGACGCAACGGATCCCCTGGAGCTCAAGGCCAAGGAGAACGACCTCAACTACGTCAAGCTCGACGGACAGGTCGGAATCATCGGCAACGGTGCCGGCCTGGTCATGTCGACCCTCGACGTCGTCGCGTACGCCGGTGAGAAGCACGGCAACGTCAAGCCCGCCAACTTCCTCGACATCGGTGGCGGCGCCTCCGCAGAGGTGATGGCGAACGGTCTGGACGTCATCCTCAACGACGAGCAGGTCAAGAGTGTGTTCGTCAACGTCTTCGGTGGCATCACCGCGTGCGACGCGGTCGCCAACGGCATCGTGGGCGCCCTGAAGACGCTCGGCGACGAGGCGAACAAGCCGCTGGTCGTCCGCTTGGACGGCAACAACGTCGAAGAGGGTCGCCGGATCCTCGCCGAGGCCGCTCACCCGCTGGTCACGGTAGTCGGAACCATGGACGAGGCAGCCGACAAGGCAGCCGAGCTGGCCTTCGCCGCAAAGTAAGGGACATATACAAATGGCAATCTTCCTGACCAAGGACTCCAAGGTCATCGTCCAGGGCATCACCGGCGGCGAGGGCACCAAGCACACGGCACTCATGCTGAAGGCCGGAACGCAGGTCGTCGGCGGCGTCAACGCGCGCAAGGCCGGCACCACCGTGTCGCACGACGGCGGCGTGGAGCTGCCCGTCTTCGGCACCGTCGCCGAGGCCATCGAGAAGACCGGTGCGGACGTGTCCATCGCGTTCGTTCCGCCGAAGTTCGCCAAGGACGCCATCGTCGAGGCGATCGACGCGGAGATCCCGCTGCTCGTCGTCATCACCGAGGGCATCCCGGTGCAGGACTCCGCGTACGCCTGGGCGTACAACGAGTCGAAGGGCAACAAGACCCGCATCATCGGCCCCAACTGCCCCGGCATCATCACCCCGGGCGAGTCGCTCGTCGGCATCACCCCGGCCAACATCGCGGGCTCCGGTCCCATCGGCCTGGTGTCCAAGTCGGGCACCCTGACCTATCAGATGATGTTCGAGCTGCGTGAGCACGGCTTCTCGACCGCGATCGGCATCGGCGGCGACCCGGTCATCGGAACCACCCACATCGACGCGATCGAGGCGTTCGAGAAGGATCCCGAGACCAAGGTCATCGTGATGATCGGTGAGATCGGCGGCGACGCCGAGGAGCGTGCGGCCGATTACATCAAGGCCAATGTCACGAAGCCGGTCGTCGGCTACGTCGCAGGCTTCACCGCACCCGAGGGCAAGACCATGGGCCATGCCGGCGCCATCGTCTCGGGCTCCTCGGGAACGGCGCAGGCCAAGAAGGATGCCCTCGAGGCTGCAGGCGTGAAGGTCGGCAAGACGCCGTCCGAGACCGCTGAGCTCGCCCACGAGATTCTCCAGAACCTCGCCGTCGAGGCTTAGCGGCTTCGCCGCCTGTGAGTGGTTGACGAGTCTCTGGACTCGTCAACCACTCACAGGGCGTTATCGGTGTCGGTCCACATCTCGCCTGCGGGTTCGAGAGTTCCCACCCCGGATGTCGTGGCCGCGACCAGATTCTCCAGTTCCGCCGAGTCGTGCGCGGCAAGCGTGAGAACGGCATTCTCCGCGTAAACCGTGTCGGTCACCGCGACACCGCGTCCACGCAATTCCGATTCGACCCGGCCCGCATCGGCGTGATCGACGCCGAGGGTGAACATCTCCAGACGTCTGCGGCCGATCAATCGCGACTGGTCGACGACGGAACCAACCGCGCCCGAGTAGGCGCGCACGAGTCCACCGGCGCCGAGCTTGATCCCGCCGAAGTATCGGGTGACCACCGCTGCGACGTTCACCAGATCGCGGCCCTTCAGCATCTGCAACATGGGCAGCCCGGCTGTCCCACCGGGCTCGCCGTCGTCGCTGGACCTTTCGATTCGGTCGACCGAGTCGTCACCGACGACGTACGCCCAGCAGTGATGTCGTGCGTCCGGGAAGAGTCGCCGCTGTTCGTCGAGGAAGTCGCGCGCGTCCTGTTCCGTCGCGATACGGCGCAGCGTGGCTATGAATCGGGAGTGCTTGATCTCCGTGCCCACCGTCGTCTCGGTGCCGACGGGTCCGGCCAGCGTGTACTGCATGGCCTCATTGTCGCCGGTCGTGTGAACCGGGCCGACCGACGACTCACGTGGTGACCCGACCGGTTACGTAGGCTAGCGTCGAAACGCACACGTATTACGCCGACGACCACGATGTCGACAAGGAGATGTCATGACGTTCACGCCCGGAGGACCGAGCTACGGTCCGCCCGCGCAGCCGAACCCCGCGCCATCGAACTCGGGGGAGGGGTCGAAGGACCTCGGCTTCTTCCTGCTCGTAGGTGCGGCGGCGCTCGGTGTCATCACCTTCCTCCTCGGATTCGCGAGCTTCTTCGAGATCGGCGGTGGCGACTCGACGTTCGGCGTTCCCGCAATTTCGGCCAATGCTTTCGAGGCTGGCATCTACGGTGTGGGTCTTCTTCTGCTCGGTGGTCTGCTCGCCGGTGTGTCCGTCGTTCCGAAGCAGAACTATGTGGGGGCGGCGGCTGCAGCATCTGTGGCCGGTTTCCTCACGGTCCTCGCGGAGGCACTGACGTCCGACGGTTCGCTGAAGATCGGTGCCATCGCAATCCTCGTTCTGGGCTTCGTCCAGGTCGTCGTGAGTGTGGTTGCTCTGCTCTTCGCCACGGGCATCGTCAAGGCTCCCGAGCCCAAGGCGGCCGCGCCGCAGGGCTTCGGGGGTGGCCAGCAGGGGTACGGCCCGGCCGCGCAGCAGCAGGCATTCGGCCAGGGGCAGCAGTCCCAGGTGCCGGGTCAGCAGCAGATCCAGAGCCAGGGCTACGGACCGGCGAACCAGCAGGCAGCTGCATACGGACAGGCTCAGCAGCAGCAGAGCTACGGGCAACCGCAGTCGCCGTACGGTCAATCGGCGTACGGTCAGCAGCCTTACGGCCAGCAGGGCTACGGCCAGCAGCAGTACGGTCAGCCGGCTTATGGTCAGCAGCAGTACCCCGGGTACACGGCGCCCGGGACGCCCGCGTTCGGCCAGTCGCAGGGTTCGTCCGCCTCGCAGGGGCAGCAGTCTTCACAGGATCAGACCGCTGCACAGGGGGCGTCCGGCTCGACCGAATCCGATTCCACAGGTCCGTTCGGTGCGTACCCGGTCTCGGGTGAGCAGTCGCCGTACCAGCAGGCCTACGGCCAGCAGCAGTACCCGGGCTACACCTCGCCCACAGGTCAGAGCAGTGCAGGTCAGAGCGGTGCCGGTCAGAACGCGGGGGACACCACCGGTTCAACGGCACAGGATTCGAGTGCAGGTTCGGCTGCTCCCACTGCTCAGTTCCAGGCCGGTAGCAGCAGCTTCGGCTCGGCTCAGCACGCGGCGCCGTCCTATGGTCGGAGTCAGCCCGAGGCTTCACCGTTCGAGCGCCCGCTCGAGTACGGTGATCAGACTTCGGAGTCGGACTCGAAGAAGACCGACGACAAGTAGATTCGGCTGGTCACGGTGGCCTCCGACCACAACGGTCGGAGGCCACCGTCATGCGGTTACTCGGAGTCCAAGGGCGGCGCGCCTGAGGGGTCTCTGGCCGCCGAAGTGTCATTCTCGAGGGGATGAGTTCTTTGATCGATCGTGCGCAGCGGCAATCCACGGGTCGTCGCCCGGCAGCGGACCCGGACGAGGCGCGGAAACTGTTGACGGTGGCGTTCCGTCTCGCAGCGGTCACGCTCGTGCTGTTGTCGGTGCTGGTCGTGGTCACATTGATGGCAGCCAACAGCGATCTGACCGGCACTTTCGGTGCGATCGCCGCGACCTGGCTCGCCATTCACCAGGTTCCCGTGACCATCGACGACACGACCCTGGGCGTCTTGCCGATTCTGCCCACGGTGGTGATGGTCTGGTTCTCCGCGAAGGGGAGTGCCGGCGCGGTGACCACGCAGAGTTCGCGCTCCTGGATTCTGCGCGTTGCCTGTGCATCGCTGGCCGGCCCGTTCCTGATCACACTCACCGCATTGGCGGTGATAGCCGACGCCTCGGTCGTCATCCCGCTGTCCACTCCCAACGTCGTGGTTGCTGTGGCGTGGACACTCGGGGTGCATGCGGTTGCGCTCGCGATCGGATTCGGGACCGCCCTGTGGCCGACTCTGCAGGCATCGCTTCCGGGCTGGGTGCTCGGCGCGATCCGTCCGGCCGCACGAGCGCTGGTCACGCTCCTCGGAGCGGGCGCGCTTGCAGTGCTGGTGTCGATGCTCTTCGCGTGGTCGACGACAGGTGAGCTGTTGGAACGCGGTGAGACCGTGCTGGGAATGCTCGGACTCACCGTGCTGTCCATCCTGTATCTGCCCAACGTCGTCATCGGGGCGGTTTCGGCTCTGACCGGGGCAACCGCGCGGGTCGGTGACGTGTCGGTGAGTGTGTTCGGTGATGTCGGTGGGCCGCTCCCGCCGCTGCCGATTCTCGCGGCGGTTCCGGATGGTCCTGCCGGAGGTCTGTGGCCGATTCTGTTGGCCGCGCCTTTCGTGGTGGGAATCTTCCTCGGCCGCGATTGTGGACGAAAGGTTGCCGGTCAGCAGGCTTTGTTCACGGTGTTGGCGGCGGCAGCCGGTGTCGGTGTCGTGGCAGCCCTCGCGGGGTTGATGGGCGGCGGCGAGCTGGGAACCTTCGGTGCGGTCGACCTCAACTGGTGGGCCTTCGGGCTGTTGGCGTTCGTGTGGCTCGCTCTGTCGGGTTCGGTTACCGCAGTGGCGGTCGCGTGGGTGCGCTCGCGCCGTCGGTCCGGTGCCGGCGAGGGGGCGGACGAGACGCACGCAGCGGAGTCTGCGGACGTGCCCGACGAGATCGTGGCGAGCCCGTTGGGTGCGCCCGAAGCTCTCGAACAGGGAAGCGGCGAAACGTCCGAACCTGCCTCGGCCCCTGTGGCAGCCACTCCATCCACTTCAGCTGCCTCGGCGCGCGTGCTCGAGGCCGAGATCGTCGAGGACGACGACACCGAAGCCCCGGACGCGACCCCGAAGCTCGAGGCGTCGGACGAGAAGGCCGACGCTGCCGAGACCCATGTCGTGGATGCCGAGGTCGAGGAACTCGAGGACTCCGGCGGGACGGAAGCCGACCTGCCGCAGAGTGGGCAGACCCCCAGCGACTAGGCTTCGGTGTGGTCGACGACCTCGACTGCAACCTTTCGAGTTCTCAGGAGTAGAGCGCTGACTGCCCCGCGTGTACATGTGCGGCCGCCGACGCCGGCGCGCGTCGTCGTACTCGCTTCCGGAGCGGGCACCCTCCTGAGAGGACTGATCGACTCTGCCGGGGGCGACGGTTATCCCGCGACGATCGTGGCCGTCGGAGTCGACCGTGAGTGCGCGGCCATCGGACAGGCCGAACAGTTCGGAATCCCGTCTTTCACGGTTTCCGTGCGTGATCACGACGATCGTGCAGCGTGGGATGCCGCGCTCACCGACAAGGTTGCCGGGTTCGCACCCGACCTCGTCGTGAGTGCGGGGTTCATGAAGATTCTCGGCCCCACGTTTCTGGGCCGCTTCGGCGGCCGAATCATCAACACCCATCCCGCGTTGCTGCCCTCGTTCCCGGGTGCGCACGCGGTCGCCGACGCACTCGCGTACGGCGTCAAGGTGTCCGGGTCGACGGTGCATCTCGTGGATTCGGGTATCGATACCGGGCCGGTGCTGGCCCAGGAGTCGGTGCCGGTGCTCGCAGACGACGACGAGTCGACGCTGCACGAGCGCATCAAAATTGTGGAGCGACGGTTGTTGACTGAGGTCATCGCCGCCATCGCCACCCGTGGAGTTCTATCCGATGGACGAAAGGCCGTGATCCCCAGTGAGTGAACGCAAGGCTGTGCGCCGCGCACTTGTCAGCGTCTACGACAAGACCGGGCTGGTGGAGCTGGCCACCGGTCTGCAGAAGGCCGGGGTTGAGCTGGTATCCACCGGTTCGACCGCAGCCAAGATCGCCGATGCCGGTATCCCGGTCACGAGGGTCGAGGAGCTGACAGGCTTCCCCGAGTGCCTCGAAGGGCGCGTGAAGACGCTGCACCCACGCGTGCACGCCGGTGTTCTCGCCGACACCCGCAAGCCCGAGCACCTCGCTCAGCTGGAAGACCTCGGAATCGAGGCATTTCAGCTGGTGGTCGTGAATCTGTACCCCTTCACCGAGACCGTTGCTTCGGGTGCGACGCCGGACGAGTGTGTGGAGCAGATCGACATCGGTGGACCGTCGATGGTGCGCGCGGCCGCCAAGAACCATCCGTCGGTGGCTGTCGTGGTCGACCCGGGCAAGTACGCCGACGTGCTGACCGTAGTGTCGGGTGGCGGGTTCACGTTGGCGGAGCGCACGGCCCTTGCTGCCCAGGCGTTCCAGCACACCGCCTCGTACGACGTGGCCGTTGCGAGCTGGATGAACAGTGTCGCCGTCGAGACACCTGAATCCGAGTCGGACTTCCCGGCGTGGGTGGGTGCGACGTGGGAGCGTTCGACCGTGCTGCGTTACGGCGAGAACCCGCATCAGGCTGCGGCGTTGTACGTGAACCCGGCTGCGCCGGCCGGCCTTGCGCAGGCGCAGCAGTTCCACGGTAAAGAGATGTCCTACAACAACTACACAGACGGCGATGCCGCCTGGCGTGCCGCGTTCGACTTCACAGATCCCGCCGTCGCGATCATCAAGCACGCAAACCCGTGTGGCATTGCGGTGGGTGCGGATATCGCCGAGGCGCACCGGAAGGCGCATGCATGCGACCCGGTCAGCGCTTACGGTGGCGTGATCGCAGCGAACCGTGAAGTTACCGTCGAGATGGCGGAGCAGGTCGCGGAGATCTTCACCGAGGTGATCATCGCGCCGTCGTACGCAGACGGAGCGTTGGGAGTTCTGCAGCGCAAGAAGAATATTCGCGTTCTACTGGCGGAGACGCCGTCGTCCAGCGGGGTCGAACTGCGGCCGGTGTCGGGTGGTGCGCTCCTTCAGCAGCGTGACGTCCTCGACGCCGAGGGCGACGATCCGAGCAACTGGACTCTCGTAACGGGTGAGCCGGCAGATGCCGGGACATTGAGGGATCTGGAGTTCGCTTGGCGGGCCTGCCGCTCCGTGAAGTCGAACGCCATTCTGTTGGCGGCGGGCGGTGCGTCTGTGGGTGTCGGAATGGGGCAGGTCAACCGTGTCGATTCGGCACACCTCGCGGTTGCGCGCGCGGGCGACCGGGCGAAGGGTTCGGTAGGTGCATCGGATGCGTTCTTCCCGTTTCCTGACGGGCTGCAGGTCCTCATCGACGGCGGTGTCCGTGCTGTTGTTCAGCCCGGTGGTTCGGTACGCGACAACGAAGTGATCGACGCGGCCAAGGAAGCCGGCGTCACCCTCTACCTGACGGGTGCCCGCCACTTCGCACATTGAGGCGTTGGCGATGTCCGGTTCGGCCATTCTTCGTAGCGGTCGAACCGGACATATGCATGTAGTGTTCATGCGCGAAAGCTTTCGGGAGGAATGGCGATGCGTAAGGCAATGGGGTTGGGGGCGTTGATTGCCGCCTCGGCGCTGCTGGTGGGGTGTGGTGCTGCGGATTCGGTGGAGCAAACCGCGGCACCCGCAGCGGATGGCGCCAACAAGAATCCGGGTTTGTTCGAGCCGTGCGATATTCCGGATGTGGCGTTGGAGGCCGCAGGCCTCGACCCGGCGACGGAGGATGCCGACTTTTTCGGGGTTCAGGCCACCGGCTGGGAGCTATGCACTTGGGAGGCTGGGTGGTACTACCTTGCTGTTCTGTCGACGACACATTCGTTCGACGAGGTGAAGTCGAACCCAAACAATCTTGAGTTGACTGCCGTCGATTCGATTCCGGGGCGCGATGCGGTGACGTATCGCGACAAGAGTGACGTCAATAGGGAAACCTGTGATGCCGCGTTCCCGTTCGAGGGAGGGACGCTGATTGTGCGTTCCGATAAGAAGGGCACCGAACTGGCGCAGGAGTTGCCGTGTGTGATGGCGGTACGAGGGGCCGTGGCATTGAACGACGTTCTGCCAATGTGACGCCTGATTTGTAGGGGGAATAGATATGTCTGGTTCAGGAGTTCTTGGCGACTTGCAGGCGCTGTCGGTGGCCGTCGATGGTGGTCAGCTTCGTTTGAATGGCGACGCCGCCAATCGGTGCGCCGAAGCGTGTGCGCGGTATGCCGACGGGTTGAGCAGGCTGAAGGGGCAGGGCAGACACCTAGTAAGGTGGGAGGCATTCGGTGACCTCGCTTCTGCTCAGCAGTTGGGTAAGAAGTTCTCCGATTTGGCTACCGGCGGTGAAGGATCGTTCGAGCAGGTCATTCAGCAGCACATCGATGTGGCGATGAAGATGCAGGATGTGTTCATCAATGCAGGTGCGGCGTATAGGCAGACCGAGGACTCCAACGCGGGCGCTCTCGGGTCTATCGGTAGTGACCTGTAGCAGAGCAGTCGTATTACTCGAGGGGGAGAACAGCAATGGGATTGCCGTGGTCGAGCGATTTCTGGAGCAGCGTGTCCGACACCGTGAGTCGGGGGACTGCGGAATTCGTCGATTCGATGTCTGGGAAGAACCGCGCGTTGCTCGACGGCTACGACTCTGTCACCGGTAGCGATATCAGTGGTTGGGCTGAAAGCCGTGTCGCCCAGAACGAAGGTAATCACCAGCGCGCCGACCTCTACGGTGAGGCCAACCGAATTGCAGGGGAATTCGGACTCGGCACGCTGCCGCCGACTGTCATCACCGAATCATTCGAGGCCATGTCGCACCAGGACATCAAGGCCAAGGTCGACTCGATCCAGCCAGGCCCCGTATTCGAAAGTTCGCAGATGTGGCGGGCAGCGGAACAGGATGCCACCGAACTGATCACGGATTTTCAGGAGGCCATTGCGTCGATCACGGCTTCGGATTGGCAGGGCGAGGCTGCGAGTAATGCGCAGGCCGCGATTGCTCGTTACGCGGGAGAATCCGCAAAGCTCGGCGGCGCCTTCACCCTCGTCGGCAACAAGATGGAAGAGGCGTATACGGGCTTTGCTCAGGTCAAAGCGCAACTGCCGGAACCAGATACCGGAACATCGTTCGGAGATTTCGTGCGGGGCGGTATCGGTTTGATCGCCAATCCCGGATCGGTGGTCAATATGGTCGACGGGAACGACGATGCTCGGCAAGAGGCCATTCGGGTGATGAACACCGTGTACACACCCGTGGTGCAGCAGGCTGATACGGGTGTCCCGATGTTGCCCGCCGCCGTCGATCCGACCGATCCGTCGACCGGCACCCCGGGCACCCCGGGTGGACCGGGTATCGGACCCAGCGGCGGACCGGACATCAGTGGGCCGTCGGCCGCGCCCGGCTCACCGGCAGCGGGTTTCCCGCAGTCGACCGCACCTGCTTCGACTGCCCCGAGTTCTATCGGGCCGACGGCCCAACCTCCCATCGCACCGGCAAGTGCTGTTCCCGCCGCCGCGTCCGGCCTCCCCGGTTCTGGCGTCGGTCAGGACAGCGCCCGCAATCCGTTCGTCGCACCTGCCGCCGCAGGCCTCGGCGGCGGATCTGGTTCGGGATCGCTCGGCAGCGGTTCCGCAGGACGGGGTGTCGGCACTGGAGGCGTCGGCACTGGAGGAGGTTTCGGTTCGGGCGCGAGTGCAGCTCCATTGGGCGCACCGCAGAAACCCGGAGCCGTGTCCCCAGGACAGGCCAGCGGCGCAAGAGCCGCGGGCGGCGCAGGCGCCGGGCGCATGGGAATGGGTGGGGCCATGATGCCTCCGGGTGCTCGTGGCAAAGGCGATGACGACACCGAACACAAGACACCCGATTACCTGGTCAACGTGCAGAACGGCAACGAACTGATCGGCGACCTGCCGCGCGGAGCGCCTCCGGTCCTCGGCGGCCAGTAGTGACCACCCGCTGGCGTCTGAGTGCGCTCGAGTTCGTCGTTGCCTGGGAACACCTCGGATTCGATCGACTCCCGACTCCTTTGTCATTCCTCGGGACGGCTGAAACTGCCGCCGAGTTCGAAACGCACAAGGCCGCGGCTGCCCGAACTCTGCTCTCCAAAGGTGACGACAACTTGCACCGTGCCCTCACAGTTCTTGCGGAGCCGCTGGCAGAGGCCGTTGTCTGCGGTGTGGACAACCGTGCGTCGGAGAACCTGGTGCGTATTCGTGCTGGGGTCGATCGTACTGTTGGCGCGGTGGTGACCCAGCTCCCCGGCCACACCCGTGAAGCCGGATCAGACGTCCTGTTGTCCCTGCAGCGCCGGACCGAGGTGGGCGAGGCGCTCGCCCAGTCGCTTCCCACGGCACCAGCGGGGAAAGGTAAGGGGCTCACGGTGCACCGCTCGGATCTCGGCAATCGGGGAGACGGTTCATTGATGCGGTCCGCCGGTTACGTGAGTCCGCGCGCCGAGGCGATCAGGTTCTTCGATCGGCCCCACACGATGTTCGGCGAAGTTCTGGTGCGCGCGTCCCCCCGACGCGAGGGGCGGACCGAAGCCGCAGGCGAAGTGCTGCAGTGGATCGATTTCGCGGACGACGGACGGTACGTGATCCGCAATGCGGACACGATCGCGGCCGTATCGGCATCCCCCTACGTGGTGGCGCGGGAAGTACAACGAATGCTCACGCGGGTGGAGGCGGATCTCGCCTCGCTCTGACTCCGGTCAGGCGGCCCGGCCAGTTTCCATCAGTTCCCGCCGTGACCCGCTGATCACGACTCGTGCCGCGCCGCGGCTGCGGATCTCGCTGATCAGTGCGCCGAGGCCTGCCTCGTGGCCCGGATCTGCGTGCGAGAGGTCGAGGGTCACCGCGTAACCGGTGAGGTCCTCGGGAAGGTCGAGATACGGGGGAGAGGTGGACTGTTCGTTGATGCGAAGTTTCATGTGATGCTCCTGAAGGTGAAAGGTAAAAGAAAAGGCACCCGAGGCGAGTGCCTGGGGTGCCCGTGAACGGATCGAATGGATCGAGTCATTCTCGGGCGGTGCCGTGCGTGAAGGCCAGCTTGTCTGCGGTGCAGCAATGCCAAGAAGGTACGGAGCCGACGAGCGCGTGAAGCTGCATCATGGCCGTACCCTTCATCCGGTGTATCGCTGGTTGACCGACGACGTTACCTGAACTCTGCGGGCTTCGCACGTCGAATATTCGGTGGTGAGACGCACTGTTCTGAAATGAATGTCCGATTCGCCAGGTCACAGGTTGCTTTCGATCCGGTGGCGAACTTGCGGTTACCACTGTGGTTGGTGTTTCACTTGTGGTCGATGTGATCCGAGTGGCATCTGTTGTGTGATGTGGAAGGAGAGTGGCGATCGCAGATCGGTCGTCCAATTTCCGTATGAAGAAAAGTGCAATCAGGGCTGGTCTCTGCGCTGCGGCGGTAGGCGCATCGATCCTCGTTCCCGTGACCGCCGGTGCCGAACCTGCGCCGCCGGAAGCGGCACCGGCCGGCAACGAACTCGCAGGCAAAACGGTCTTCCTCGACCCGGGGCACCAGGGTTCATCCGACGGTCAGGACCTCGCCAAGCAGGTCGACGACGGACGTGGCGGAACAAAGGACTGCCAGACAACCGGCATGACGTCCCTCGGCGGCGTCCCCGAACACACCATCAACTGGAAGATCTCGGAAATGGTGGCCTCGAGCCTCCAGAGTCTCGGCGCGAACGTACAGAAGAGCCGCCAGGACGACACCGGATGGGGAGGCTGCATCGACGAGCGAGCGCGGGCGGCCAACGAGTCCGGGGCAGATCTCGCGGTGAGCATTCACGCCGACTCCACGGCTGCGGGTGAAGACGCGACCAATCACGGCTTCCACATGATCGTTCCCACCTTGCCGATCCCGGATGCCGAGGCGAACGCGGCCCAGTCCGGGGCGGGCCTGGCCGCATCCAATGCGATGCGCGATGCATACAAGAGCAACGGCATGGTCCCTGCCAACTACGCAGGCGTCGTCGATGGCATCCAAACTCGGTCCGACGTCGCCGGGCCGGCACTGACCCAGGTGCCGCTCGTGTTCGTCGAGATGGGCAACGGAGCCAATCCAGAGGACGCCGCCGTTCTCGAGAGCCCGGACGGCCAGGTCAAACATGCGATCGCGATCACGACCGGCATTGTCACCGACCTCTTGACCCGTGCGGATACACCCGCCGCGGATGCCGGTGCGGCAGCCGCCGCAACACCACCCGGTAGTGACAAGGCGGAGTCGACCCCCAACACCCCGAAGGCGGCTCCTGCCACGCCGTCGACCCCGAAGGCGACTCCGACCACGCCGAAGGCCCCCACCACGCCGAAAGCGCCGGAATCGACCGAGCCCGGTACGGACGATCAGACGTCCTCGGACTCGTCCGAGGTCTTGGCGCGAGTCATGGCGATCTTGAAGCCGCTACTCGAGGCCGGCGGCGTGGACGGACTCCAGGACCTCGTCAACGACGAGAACCTGGGCCTTGTCTCGGACATGGCGAGTGCACTGTTGGCCACAGCGCTCGGCGCGACCGAATAGTCAGAGTGATGACACCCACTGCTCGAAAGGCTCTGTGAACTCGAGCGAGTAGGGCAGTGGGGCAACGTAATCGGCACCCGTCGACGGCTCGTCTCCGACGTCCTTGAGGACGTGATTGGCGTTGCGCATCCGAACCGACACCAGGTTCGTGTGTGCGAGTGCGGAGTCGAGACCGTCGACGTCTGCTGCGTCGACCTGAATGTCCTTTTCGGAGCAACTGGTGAGAACCGGGAATCCGTCGGGCAGCGACCGGGCGAGTTCGCGCGGGTCGAGCGCGTCCTCTTCGGCGAGTGCCTTGGCGTTCGCGTGCACGAGTCCCGCGTTTCGCAGTGGCTCGGGCAGGTCGTCGCTGATCGTGCCGTCGCCACGGAGTGACTCGACGGCCCCGGCGAGTGCGACGCGAAGTTCGTCGGCCAGTTCCACGGGCAGCTGGTTGGTCGAGACCACCGCGTCGAGCTGGGCGTGGATCTGCGTGGTCAGCAGGTCGAGCAACCGGATGCTCAGCGGTTCGAGCAATCCGAGTCCGTGGATGCGGGCCGAATCCTTGCCGGTGGCGAGTGCCATGGCTACCAGTGCACCGTCGCTGTGTCCGATGACGAGAATCTTCGACCCGTCGACCTGCTCCTGGGCAGCGAGAAACTCGAGACCGGCCGAAGCGGCGTCCACGAACGTGTTGAAGCCGAGCTCCGCGATGTCGTCCACTTCGTAAGGGCCGAGTGCGGTCTGTCCGCTGCCGAGCTTGTCGTACCGCAGGCTGGCATAGCCGTTCTTCTCGAGCACGTCGGCGATGTGACGCAGCGTCCCGATGTCGCCGGACAGGAGGCCGCTGTCGCCGTTGCGGTCGGTGGGTCCGCTGCCCGCGAGGATGAGGGCCGCCGGGGCCTTGCCGTCGCCGTCCGGGATTCGGAGGCTTCCGTGGAGTGTGACGTCGCCGCTGTCGAAGGTGATCTCGTTGTCGGACATTCCGCCTGTCTACCAGTTCGGACTGCATTTCCGTGAACTGTCCGAGCTCTCAGAGAAGGTTTACGGTCCTCACAAAACCCGCTCCTAACGTCGTTGTCATCAGTTCGACAGCAGCGAGAACGTCTCTCGCAGCATAGGAAAGGCGGCCCACCATGAGCGCAGCGAACCTGTCCTCGAATGCAACGGCACTCACCCCTGGCGACTACATCAGCGCAGTGTTCGGGCTCGACTTCCTGGCCGCACCGTACAGCTTCGAGTCGGTGGCCCGGATCCACAACGGCGAGGTCGACGACTGGGTGAACGCGATCGCACGCTCGGGCCTGTTCTCCAACCGGGTGGTCGCAGATGCCGCGTTCGCCTGGGAAGCGAATCCACGACTGATCCTGATGGCGTTGCTGGCCGATGCCGACGAGATGACGCACAAGCGCTTCGAGATGGTGTGGGATTCTCTGGGGCGTGTCGACGCCGTCGCATATGCCTGATATGACGGATCGAGCCTGGGACGGCGGGTCGGTGTCGGCCCGCCGTGAGGCGCTCCCGAATTCCCGCGAAATGAGCGACCAGTGCGGCGTGGGCGCCCTCGGCATCACGGCTTTCGACGGCGGTCAAAATGTCGCGGTGGTGCGCAGCGGTGGTCTCCGCGACTCCCGGCTCGAGTGTGGGAAGTGCGTGTTGCAGATTGTGGTAGACATCCCAGAAGGCTCCCGACCAGCGAATTGCCCAGCGGCCGATACAGCGCGGCATGAAACTCTCGGTCGATGGCAGGTGAGATGGGGCCCTCATGGGCGTACACAGTGAGTCGCCTGTCCGGAGTCATTCCCCCCGTCTGCACACCCTTCAACGAGGATTGGTCGGTCGACACGGCGTCCTACGCCCGAGTTGTCGACCACCTGATTTCCGGAGGGGTCGACGGCCTGTTCGTGCTCGGTTCTTCGAGCGAGGTTGCTTTCCTCGGTCGCGAACGCCGACGTGACGTACTGCGCACGGCAAAGGAAATCGGCCGCTGGTCGGGTCCCGTTGATTGCGGGGGTCATGGCCACTCCGCTCGTTCTCGATCACGTCGCAGATGCACTCGAGGTCGGGGTGGACGGGGTCGTGGTCACGGCACCCTTCTACGCCCGTACCAACCCCAACGAGATCGCGGCCCACTTCCGGTACGTCAAGGAAGCGGTCGGAGACGTTCCGTTGTACGCCTACGACATTCCCGTGTGCGTACACAACAAGCTGTCGGCCGACCTGCTCATCGGTCTTGCGCAGGAGGGCGTACTTCAGGGCGTCAAGGATTCGTCCGGCGACGACAGTGGATTGCGCACCCTCGTGATGCGCCGAAACGATCTCGGTCTGGACGACTTCACATTGTTGACCGGTTCGGAAACCACGGTCGACTCGGCACTGTTCTTCGGAGCAGACGGGGTCGTACCCGGGCTGGGTAACGTCGACCCTGCCGGGTACGTGCGGCTCGCCCAGCTGTGCGCGAGCGGTGATGTTGCCTCGGTGCGGGCGGAACAGGAGCGCCTCATTCGGCTCTTCGGAATCGTCGCATGTGGCGACCAGTCCCGGATGAGTGGGAATTCCGCCGGCCGTGGTTCGTTCAAGATCGCACTCGAACTGCTGGGTGTCTTCAGCTCACGACGCGCCGCGCTGCCGTCGACCCCGTTCGAGGACGGTGAGATCGCCGCGATCAAGAGTCTTCTGGCCGACGCCGGGTTGCTGTGACGACGAAGGTTCTTGCAGTCGACCTCGGCGGGACGAAGATCGCGGCCGGGATAGTCGACCTGGGAACGGACGACGGCATACCGGTGGTGCTCGAGAAGATTCGACAGCCCACTCCGGTCGGTGGTCACGCCATCGCCGCAGCAATCTCCGAAATGCTACTGGCTGTTCGCGTCCACCCTCATGCCCGGCTGGTCCGGAACACCCATCGGCGCACTCATCGCGGACTCGTCCGGACTACGTACCGCGGTCGACAACGACTTGTATCCACTTGCCGTGATGAAAAACGGCCAGTGGGTGTGCGGACCGAGGAGTACCGATGGAAATCATCATCAGATCCAGCCCTGAGGAAGCAGCCACAACGGTGGCGGACGTGGTGGAACCCTATGTGAGACGCGGGAACACGGTACTGGGATTGGCCACCGGCTCCTCCCCGGTGGCCGCATACGGCGAACTTGCCCGCCGACACCGTGAGGACGGGCTCGACTTCGCCTCGCTGTCGACTTTCCTGTTGGACGAGTACATCGGGCTTCCCGAAGGGCACCCGGAAACCTACTTCGCGGTGATTCGGCGTGACTTCGTCGACCACGTGAATCTGGACCCGCAGC
The DNA here is from genome assembly GCF_042719695.1 of Rhodococcus sp. NPDC058521. NCBI lineage: Bacteria > Bacillati > Actinomycetota > Actinomycetes > Mycobacteriales > Nocardiaceae > Rhodococcus > Rhodococcus sp. NPDC058521. The sequence goes on along the minus strand of NZ_JBHXNL010000007.1, from coordinate 139,314 downwards.
GTGTGCACAGCCCGAACGGCAACTCGGACGACGTATTCGGTGAGGGCGCTCGATACGATGCCGCCATCCGTGCCGCAGGAGGCGTGGACGTGCAGTTCCTCGGCATCGGCACCGACGGGCACCTCGGATTCAACGAGCCGACGTCATCCCTGTCGTCGCGTACCCGTGTCAAGACGCTGACCGATCGGACTCGCAAAGACAACGCGCGCTTCTTCGACTCCGAGGCCGATGTTCCTCGGCACGTTCTCACGCAGGGTTTGGGCACGATCCTGGAGGCGAGGCACCTGGTGATGGTGGCGACCGGCTCCGCGAAGGCTTCGGCGATCGCCAAAGCCGTGGAAGGCCCGCTCAGTGCATTCTGTCCCGCCTCCGTCATGCAGTTGCATCCACACTGCACGGTGGTGTTGGACGAGGCCGCAGCAGCAGAGCTGACATTGACCGACTACTACAAGAGTGTTGTCGCGAACAAGCCACCGCAGCAGCCGTGGTGATCATGCGGTAACCGAGGCGTGTTGGACGTCAGGGAATGCTGAAGGTTCTCGCGAAGTCCTCGAGCAGGGCGGCGTCTCCGGCGACGACGACGCTGCCCTGCTCGAGTGCTTCGGCGGGGGAGATCTCACCGGCCATGAGCGCCTTGATCGCGGGTCCGGTGATAATGACCAGGTCGGGTGCCTCAGCCGGCCCATCGCGCACGTCGACCGCGCCGTCGTGCACGTGCGCGGAGAGGATGATGTCACCGAGGCGCAACTCGTAGGTGCTGTCCGTGCTGTCGGCGTGCTCGGAATGGAAGGTCGAACGTAAGGCCATGACCATCGAGTCGATGGTTATCGCGTCGTCCGGTCGAGGGTCCCTCAGGGTTCGTGCTCCCCAGCGTCCCAGGGATTTCATGGCCTCCTCCAGGCCTTGGCCGTACTCCGTGAGTTCGTAGACGACAGCGTTCGACGGGCGGGGAAGTGCACGCCGAGTGATCACGTCCGCCTCCTCGAGTTCCTTGAGTCGCGTGGACAGGATGTTCGACGGGATGCCCGGGAGGCCTTGTCTGAGGTCGGTGTAGCGGCGGGGGCCGACCAGGAGATCACGAACGATCAGCATCGCCCACCGTTGACCGACGAGATCGAGCGCATGAGCGAGGCCGCAGTACTGTCCATACCCTTGCTTAGCCATGGTCCTGATTATAGATCAAAGTTGCCTATTGACATCTGTAGGTTTCATTTTGCAACATTAGTAAGTGATCTGAAGCACCCCGCATTGCTGGATTCGTTGCACACGAAATGAGGAACCTGATGTCCACCATGATTTTCGTCAACCTGCCGGTGAAAGATCTAGCCAAGTCCACCGAGTTCTACGAAGGACTCGGCTACAAGCGCAATCCCGCGTTCTCGGACGACAATGCGTCCTGCATTGTCGTCAGCGAGGAGATCTTCCTGATGCTGCTGGTCGAACCGTTCTTCAAGACGTTCACCAAGAAGGAGATCGTCGACGCGAGCACGAGCACCGAGGCGATCCTCTGTATTTCGGCGGAGAGCCGCGAAGCCGCGGACGCCCTCGCGGACAAGGCCCTCTCATCCGGCGGATCGTTCTCCAACGAGCCCATGGACGAGGGATTCATGTACGGCCGCAGCTTCCAGGACCCGGACGGGCACCTCTGGGAGATCATGTGGATGGACCCCGCCGCTGCCACCGGTGAACAGCCATGAGCACCGTAGCGACCCCAGTGAAGGGGCGGTCCCGCGTCGGAATCAAGGTCGGGTGGGTGCTCATGGCCTTGCTGACGTTGTTCTTCCTGTTCGACGCCTTCGGGAAGCTGACAAAGGCGCAGGCGGTGAAGGACTCGCTGCCCGATCTGGGGATTCCCGAGAGCATCGTGGTCTGGATCGGGGTGGTGTTGCTGGTGTGCACGATCCTCTACGTAATTCCTGCCACGGCATTCCTCGGTGCGGTTCTGCTCACCGGATACCTCGGCGGAGCAGTGTTCACCCATATGAGGGTCGAGGGATCGCTGTTCGGTGAGACCCTGTTCCCCGTCTATGTGGGAATCGTGGTTTGGGGAGCGCTCTACCTGCGCGACAAGCGAGTTCGGGACGTCATGCCCTTCACTCGTTGATCGCGTGACGTTTCCGGTGAACCCTCGTAGCTTGGAGTGGTGACTTCCACCGGACAACGTCCTTCGGCAGACCGTCCCTCGACCCTGGGTGAGCTTCGTGAGTCGGGCCACGTGCATCGCACCGTCAAGGAAGAGCTTCGTGAGAATCTGCTCGCGGCTCTTCGGGACGGGCGCGATCCGTGGCCCGGCATCCTCGGTTTCGAGGACACCGTGTCTCCGCAACTCGAGCGGGCCTTGATTGCCGGTCACGATGTGGTGCTGCTCGGTGAACGCGGGCAAGGCAAGACTCGTGTGCTGCGTACCCTGCACCTGCTGCTGGACGAGTGGACTCCCGTGATCGACGGCTCCGAACTGGGTGAGCATCCCTATGAGCCCATCACTCCGGCTTCGATTCGGCGGGCGAAGGAGCTGGGTGAGGACCTACCCGTCCGCTGGCGCCACCGCAGTGAACGCTATTCGGAGAAGTTGGCGACTCCCGATACGTCGGTCGCGGACCTCGTCGGCGACGTGGATCCGGTGAAGGTGGCGGAAGGCCGCAGCCTCGGAGACCCCGAGACGATCCACTTCGGCCTCGTCCCGCGTGCTCATCGCGGCATCGTTGCCATCAACGAACTGCCCGACCTGGCAGAGCGCATCCAGGTGTCGCTGCTCAACGTCATGGAGGAACGTGACATTCAGGTTCGCGGCTACACGTTGCGTCTTCCCTTGGACGTGCTCCTCGTCGCGAGCGCGAACCCGGAGGACTACACCAATCGTGGTCGCATCATCACGCCGCTCAAGGACAGGTTCGGTGCGGAGATTCGGACTCACTACCCGTCCGAACTGAGCGACGAGATTGCCGTGATCGAGCAGGAAGCAAAGCTGAAGGCCACGGTGCCCGAGTACCTGCTCGAGATCCTGGCTCGGTTCACGAGATTGTTGCGCGAGTCGACGTCGGTGGACCAGCGATCCGGTGTCTCCGCGAGGTTCGCAGTGGCCGGGGCGGAAACGGTCGGTGCGGCAGCAGTACATCGTGCGGCGGTTCTCGGGGAAGCGGATCCGGTGGCCCGGCCCGTCGACCTGGACACGGTGGTGGAGGTGTTGCGCGGCAAGGTCGAGTTCGAATCCGGTGAAGAGGGCCGCGAATTCGAGGTTCTGTCCCACCTACTTCGTCGAGCGACTGCGGACACGGTGCGTGCCCGGCTCGGCGGAATCGATCTGGCTTCACTCGTGTCGGCCGTGGAGCAGGGCGAACCCGTAGTGACGGGAGAGCGAATCACGGCGAAGGCCCTGTTGGACGAGCTGCCCGAACTGGATGTGCTCGACGAGCTGGCGGTGCGACTCGGTGCCGAGTCGGACGGCGAGCGTGCTGCTGCTGCCGAATTGGCGTTGGAAGGGCTGTACCTGGCGCGGCGCATCTCCAAGAACCCCGATCCGACAGGGCAGACGGTGTACTCCTGATGTCCCACGGCTCGCGTTACGGCCCGTACGAAGGGGGCGATCCGCTGGCGCCGCCCGTCGACCTGCGTGATGCCTTGTCCTCGATCGGCGAGGATGTCCTCGCCGGTACCTCACCGCGGCAAGCGCTACGTGAACACCTGCGCCGCGGCAACGAACGCATGCGTGGTTTGGACGAGCTCGCAGCGGAGGCGAACCGTCGCCGCCGTGAGATGTTGAAGCGAAACAACCTGAACGGAACGCTCGAGGAAGTCCGCAAGCTCCTCGACGAGGCCGTGCTCGAGGAGCGGAAACAGCTCGCCCGGGCGCTGGACGACGATGCCCGGTTCGCGGAGATGCGCATCGAAGAGCTACCGCCCTCGACCGCGCAGGCAGTGCAGGATCTGGCCGATTACGAATGGCGCAGCTCCGAGGCGCGGGAGAAGTACGAGCAGATTCGCGACCTGCTGGGCCGCGAGATGTTGGATCAGCGGTTCGAGGGGATGAAGCAGGCGCTCGAGGGCGCCACGGACGAAGACCGCGAGCGCATCCGTGACATGCTCGAGAGCCTCAATCGGCTCCTCGAAGATCATTCGAACGGGACGGACACCCGGCAGCAGTTCGACGCGTTCATGGACGAGTACGGTGAGTTCTTTCCGGAGAATCCACGTGACGTCGAGGAGCTGTTGGACTCGCTGGCTCAGCGGGCGGCGGCGGCTCAGCGCCTGCGTAATTCGCTGAGTCAGGAACAGCGCGACGAGCTGGATGCGTTGGCCCAGCAGGCGTTCGGTGACCCGTCCCTGACCGGCCAACTCGATCGTCTCGATCAGTACCTGCAGGCTGCTCGTCCTGGCGAGGATTGGCAGGGTGGGGAGCGGTTCCGCGGCGACAGCGGCATGGGGCTCGGTGAGGGAACCGGCGCGCTCCAGGACATCGCAGAACTCGAATCGCTGGCCGAGCAACTCGCGCAGGAGTATCCGGGCGCGCAATTGGACGACATCGACCCTGAGGCGCTCGCGCGCCAGTTGGGCGACGAGGCCGTCGCCGACGCGCGCACTCTTGCCGACCTCGAGAGGGCGCTGCGTGAGCAGGGTCTGTTCGATCGCGGTGCGGACGGGCAGTGGCGGTTGTCGCCGAAGGCGATGCGCCAGTTGGGACAAACCGCGCTGCGGGATCTGGCCGGCCAGCTTTCGGCGCGCGGCGGTGAACGGGAAACGAGACGAGCCGGGGCGTTGGGGGAGCCGACGGGTGCCTCCCGCGAATGGGAATTCGGGGACACCGAACCGTGGGACGTGACCCGCACGATCACCAATGCGATACTGCGCGACCCCGGCCGCGTGCCCGTGCGTCTGCAGGTGTCGGACGTGGAGGTCTCCGAGACCGAACTTCGCTCGCGCGCTGCGGTGGCACTGCTCGTGGACACGTCTTTCTCGATGGTGATGGAGGGTCGGTGGGTGCCGATGAAGCGCACTGCCCTAGCGTTGAATCACCTTGTGACGACACGGTTCCGCAGCGACGAGTTGCAGATCATCGGGTTCGGTCGGCACGCACAGGTGGTGACGCCAACCGAGTTGGCCGGACTGGACGGTGTGTGGGAGCAAGGCACCAACCTGCACCATGCGCTGCTGCTCGCGGAACGTCATCTGCGCCGGCACCCCAACGCGCAACCGGTGGTCATGATCGTGACGGACGGTGAGCCGACCGCACATCTGGAGCCGGAGGGATACGCGCACTTCGCCTATCCGCCCACGACTCGGACGTTGGGATTGACAGTGCGGGAATTGGATTCGGTTGCGCGTATCGGTGCACGCGTCACGTTCTACCGGCTGGGTGACGATCCCGGCCTCGCTCGCGTCGTCGACCGTCTTGCTCAGCGCGTCGGTGGCAGGGTGGTGGCGCCGGGTCTCGACGGCCTCGGTGCGGCGGTCGTGGGGGACTACGTACGTAGGCGCCGCTGAACCTCGGTCACTGCGGGAGGATCCCCTCGACCAGATCGTCGATGATCTGGTCGGTCGACGTGTCCGGCATGAGCGGTGTGGGAGGCGGTCGAAGAGAGGTCCGAACAATGCCGGCGTCACCTCGTGGTTCTCGGTCAGCCGACGCACTTCCGACTGCCGGGCGCCGAGCATCTCGGAGTCGCTCAGTCGTGTACTCGGTTCGACACTGTTCTCATCGGGCGGAATACGGATGCCGTGGGCCTGAAGGAGGGTCTGGTCAGCCCTATCGGCACCTGCGTCAGATCGTGTTCTCGCGCCGGCAGCCAGCCGAGGCGGAGAATCTCGAGGTGACCGATGCCGACCTCGTCGAGGTCGTGCGAATGCTCGTGCAGGAGCAGGGCGCCGACATCTGGCTGTGCGGCGGATGCAACCTTGCGGGCCAACTCGTCGGCGAGACCGACCGGATCGTCGTCAAACGGCATCCGTAGGTGTTCGGCAGCGGTATACCGGCAATGTCTTCGAATGCCTCCAGATCCAATGCGTTCGAGGTGATCGACACGCGCACATTCGATTCCGGTGTTGCGGTGACCGAATACGCCCGACGCCGGTAATGTCGGGCACACCCTGTGACGGAGGTGTGTATGACAGTTGCCGACTCGGTTGCGCCGCTGGCTCGTGCAGTGCTGGGTGATCAGGTTCCGGTCGGGATCATGTGTTGGGACGGGAGCAGGAGTGGGCCTCCGGATGCGCCCTGGCAGGTGCGCATCAACAATCGTCGCGGTCTACGGCGGTTGTTGTGGGCTCCCAACGACCTCGGTTTCGCTCGGGCCTACGTCTCCGGCGACATCGACATCGAGGGCGATCTGCTCGCCGGCCTGGACGCACTCGAGGAGGTGGCGGACCCGACTCGGGGTCCCGGTGTGCAGATCGACGGGAACACCAAGAAGGCGCTTGCGAGAGCGGCTCTGCGCCTGGGGATCGTCGGCCCGCCGCCGAAACCGCCGGCGGAGGAGATGAAGCCGGTACGCGGGCGCCGGCACGACAAGGCCCGTGACGCCGCCGCGATCAGTCACCACTACGACGTCGGTAACGACTTCTACGAGCTCGTGCTCGGCGAGTCGATGACGTACTCGTGCGCATACTGGGATCAGCAGGCCGACGACGTGACCGCGGCTCAATTCGCCAAGTGCGATTTGGTGGCCCGCAAGCTCGGCCTGACCGAGGGGATGCGAGTACTCGACGTCGGATGCGGCTGGGGAACCTTCGCGCTGCACGCGGCACGTCAGTACGGTGCGCACGTCGTCGGCGTAACCCTGTCCCAGGAGCAGGCGGACTACGCGAGTCAGCGGATGGTCGACGCGGGCGTGGGCGGTCTGGTGGAAATCCGGGTCCAGGACTATCGCGACATCGGCGACGGCCCCTACGACGCGATCTCGAGCATCGGTATGGCCGAGCACGTCGGCGACGTGATGCTGGCGACATATGCGGCGGACCTGTTTGCCTTGCTACGTCCGCAGGGCCGGTTGCTCAATCATGCGATCTCGCGGCGTCCGGGCCCGCCCGCCACGTTTTCCAAGACGTCCTTCATCGATCGGTATGTCTTCCCGGACGGGGAGATTCTGCCGCTCGCAACGATGATCGAGGCGCTCGAAGGATCCGGTTTCGAGGTGCGCGACGTCGAGTCGTTGCGTGAGCACTACGCGCTGACCCTGCGTGCCTGGGTGCGAAACCTGGAGGCGAACTGGGACGAGGCGGTGGCCCACAGCAGTGCTGGGCGAGCACGAGTGTGGCGGTTGTACATGGCCGGTGCGGCATTGGGATTCGAGGGAAACCGGCTCGGGATCAACCAGGTACTGGCGGTCAAGTGCAGCGACCGGGGACGCAGTGACATGCCCGGCACCCGCGCCGAACTCATGCGGTCGGCGTAGGCTGGGTGACGAAGCAACGATGTGCTGACCGAAACTCCCCGTCGCGCCAACCAACCTGTATAGACGACCACCACAGCAACGGTCACGAACTCGAACGGGTTCGTGACCGTTGCCTTTCCGCCTCGAGTCGCACCTGATGTCTCGCCAATCGGATTGTCCTTCCTCAATTCCTGAAGCTAGGCCTTCGCACCGCGTGCCACGTGGAGGCCGCCGACAGGCAGAGAAGGCCACCCGTGATCACGAAGATCGACGCGACACCGGCGACGCCCGCGGCGCCGGCAGCAGCAAGCGGAACGACGACCTGGCCGAGTCGATTTCCCGTCAGGCGAAGTGACAAGGCCGCGCCACGGTCGGTCGATGCCACGAGCCCGACCACCCATGTCATGGTGAGCGGCTGACCGATCCCCCAGAAGGCGCCGGCGATCACGAGCAGTGCTGCGATCGGCACCGGGTGCGGAACGAACGGGATGAGAGCCATCGGAACCGCGGAGCACAGCGTCGCGGAGACGAGGAGTCGTTCGCGCGGCACCCGGGTCAACAGCCGGGGCAGAAAGGCGCGCGAGGCGATCGTCGCGACGGTGCGTGCGGTGAGAAGCAGCGTCACGGTCATCACGCTGAACCCGAACTCGCTTCCGAGGACCGGGAGATAGGCGAGAACCAGGTCCATCGAGGACAGCACTACGAGGCTGCTCAGCAAGGCAGCCTTCATGCCGGGTGTCCGGGCCATGCTCGACACCGATTCGGGCGCCGCACGCGGGCCGTCGTGCTCGGCGGGGCCGGGATCGTGCAGTGCGAATGCGAACGGAATCGCCAGGGCGGACACGGCCGCCATGACGAACAACGCAGGCGCCGTGTGGACTCCGGATGCGTCGCTGCTCAGCGAGACGATCAGTCCCACGGCCGGAATGCCCACGGCCTGGCCGATCGACACACCGAGCGTAAGGCCGGCGAAACCGCGATCGAGTTCACCGGGCGGCGACAGGAGAGACACGAAACTCTGTCCCGTGAGAGTCACCAGGATCTGGCCGAAGCCCAGCAGAATGTTGCCGGCCGCTACGACTCCCAGATTGCCGCTGAATGCGATCACGACGGTTCCGAAGGCCGTGAGGGCGACGCCGATTCGCATGAGCGTCGCGGTGTGATGCCGGTCGACCGCCCGACCGATCCGAACGGCGAGAAGCAGTGGAGTCAGCGCGAACAGGGCGGTGACAATACCGACCGAGGTGGCGTCACCGCCGAGGTTCAGGATCCGGTACGACACCAGCACCCGGACCGCGTGGTAGACGGCCTGCAGCAGCGCGGTCGCGATGCAGACGTTGAGAAACCATCGGCCCACGTGTCAGCGACCGACCACCGTGCGGTCGCCGACGGGCGCCTGCAGCGGCACCTCGACTGTGCCCATCACCGATATCAGGACGCACATCTTGTCCGCTGTCTCCGGCAGAACTCCGGTGCGCACGGCCACCTCCACGGTGGTGTCGGTCTCGGTGACCACCGGGTCGACGCCGTAGCACTCAGGAGTGCCCGCGGTGAAGTTCAGGGCGATGGCGTTCGGATTCACCTCCGACCAGGATTCGACCGGGGTGTTCCGCGCGCGGACGATGTCCGGTCTCGGCGTGAACGACGTACGAAACTCTTCGACCGGTGTTTTCGGCACGTCGGGTGTGGGCACCGTGGTGGGCGCCGACGATTCGGAACTCGGCTCGGGTGTGGCCTCGTTCTCGGCCCCGGACGAGCACCCGGCGATGGCGAGGCAGATCAACGTAGCGAGGGCGTAAACGCGCATGACCAACCGTAACGCCCCGTCAGGCGAGCAGCGCCGCCACGATCGCGATGGCCGGGATGGACGCCAGTGTGGTGACGAAAGCGCTGTCGCGCGCGAGGACGGTGCCCCGCCGGTAGCGGCTCGCGTACACGAACACGTTCTGCGCGGTCGGCAGCGTGGACACCACCACGATCGCGAACAGTTCGTGTCCGTCCAGACCCAGCAGGTAGTGCGCCATGAGGTAGGCCAGGACAGGCTGGACCACGATCTTGAGTGCCGAGGCGAGGGCCACGTCTCGGCGAGGACTCGTGCCTTTCTCGAGCACGCGCACGCCGTACAAGGAGAGTCCGAAGGCGATGAGAGCACCGGGCACGGACGCTCCGCCGACGAGGCGGAACGGCTGCATCAGTGCCTCGGGTGGCGTCCAGTGCGTGACCGCGAGCAGAAGCCCGGCGGCGCCGGCCACCACGATCGGGTTCTTGAACGGAGCGCTGATCGTCGCCCATCGTGAAGCACCGCCGGGCAGTGCCGCGATGTCCAGAATGCTCAGCGCGATGGGGGAGTACACGACGATCTGGAACAGCAGGAGGGGCGCCACGAACGACGCGTCACCCAGAACGAACACCGCTATCGGAATGCCCAGGTTGGCGGAGTTCACGTAGGACGACGACAGTGCACCGATGGTCAGTTCGGGGATCGGGCGCTTCAGCCAAAGCGTGGCGATCACCACGTACAGCGTCCCGACCGCGAAGGCGGTTGCGGAGGCGACGGCCAATGTCGCGGAGAAGATCACCGAGAGGTCGGAGGTGGCGAGGGTGTCGAACAGCAGCGCCGGAGTCGCGACGAAGAAGACGAGTCGGCCGAGGACGGTCTCGCCTTCCGGGCCGAGGGTCGCGAATCGGCCGAGTGCATACCCGATCGCGATGATGACGAAGATGACGGTGAAACCCGCGATGACGCCGGACAACTACTCCACCGATTCCTTCCGAACCTCGTCTGGCCCGGTGAATCGGCCGAGCAACCTTCGGGCATTTTACGCCGGTGTCGCTGCGCACCTGGAATCGGTGGATTCCGCAGAAGTGGATGCACACGTCTGGTGCTCAGGGCAGTGCGCATAGGACAATGAGTTGGGAAACCGTAGGCCGCTACGCCTCGGTACGACGAGGGGTGGGCTTGATGCTCGGAAGAATCGCCGTGGTTGCTGCAGTCTGTGTGAGTGCAGTCGTGATGGGAACGACCGCGTCCGGTGCGTTGGCGCCGCCGACCTCCGGGGACCCCACGGTCATCGCATTGGCCCAGCCCGTCCTCGAGCGTGGGATCCGGCACGGTGTGAGCGTCGCCGTGGTGAACGACCAGCACACGGCGTTCGCCAACTTCGGCGCCGAGAACGACACGGAGTACGAAATCGGCTCGCTGACAAAGACGTTCACCGCGGAGCTGTTTGTGGATGCAGTGTCGCGCGGCGAGGTCCGCGAGGACTTGCGGTTGGACGAGCTGTTGCCGTTGGACGGCACGCCGGTCGGCGAGGTCACCCTCGTGGACCTCGCCGCGCACCGATCCGGGCTTCCTCCGTTCGCCGTAACAATGGACATGGCGACCAATGCGATGGGTTGGATGAGCGCCACCAACCCGTTTCCGTTCGACCGGGATCAGCTGATTCAACAGGCTCGCGAGACTCCCCTCTGGACGCCGGGTCGATACCAGTACTCCACCTTCGGTTACGCGCTTCTCGGTCAGGCTCTCGCCGTCGCGGCCGACACCGACTACGCAACGTTGCTCAGCGAGCGCATGCTCGTGCCGCTGCGGATGACCGACACCTGGTTACCGATCGCCGCGACGGATCTTCCCGCCGACGCGTCTCGGGGGTTCGACGCCCTAGGTCGGCAGCAGGCGCCCTGGCCCCTCGACGGGTACGCGCCGGCCGGGGGAATCCGATCGACAATCGAGGACATGGCCGGGTACGCCCGACAGTTACTGGACGGAACGGTGCCGGGTGAAGGCGCGCTGACTCCCCGGTGGTCACTGCCGAACGGTGCACAGGGTGCGCTGTCGTGGCAGGTCGAGAACGTCGGCGGTGCGCAGTACACGTTGCACTCGGGTAGCACCGGTGGCTTCCAGAGCATCATGGTTCTCGACCGTGACAATCACCGCGCAGTGGTGATCCTCTCGAACACCATCGGGTCGCTGCAGTCCGCGGCGTACGCGATCATGGCCGGCCTCGGCTGAATCATTCGACCGGGACCCCGCCGATCAGATGATCGTTCGGACGTCTTCTGCGTCGAGGACGTACAGGCCGCGCTGTCCGAGTACCCGACCCTCGAGGTCGCACACCGAGCCCATGCAGGCGCCGCCGAGCGGGTGCCACGTCGACGGGACAGCCGCGTTGGTGTCGATCAGGACTCCGCTCGGCCCGGCGATCTTCGCGACGGCGGGACCGATGTGGCCGTTCTGGATGCGACCGTCGCCGTCCTTCGGCCACTGGAGAACCACGTCCTTGCGGTTGGCGTCGTACATGAGACGCCCGCGCCCCTCGCTCACGCCGTAGCCGACCAGCATCGTGGTGTGCGCGTCCATTCCCATGGGCGGGATCGACGCTTGAATCACGGTGAACGCCGACGACGGGTCGTCCCACTGCAGGCTTCCGTAGACAACCGGACCGCCCTGGCCGGCGCCGAAGTTCTGCGACGGGTCGGCCCAGGCGTAGATCCTGTCGGCATTGGTTCCCCACCCCTCGCCGAGGCTCTCGGGCAGGTCCGGGATCGCGCCGGTGGCGGCCGCTCGGACGAGAAGTTTGGTGGTTCCCATGCTTCCGGCTGCCATCACCAGGGTCGGTGTGGTGAGGATCTTGGTCTCGAGAACCCTTCCGCTGGTGTCGGTGCGGTTGACGTACACACGCCACTGTCCGTCTTCGGCTCGTTCGACGGAGGTGACGTCGTGCAGGGGTGCCACGGTGGTGTTGCCGGTCGCCTCGGCCGCTGCGAGATAGTGACGTCGACGGAGTGCTTGCCGCCGTTGTTGACGCCGAGGGCGCCATCTCCGTTGGTGTACGAGGGCTTCATCTCGCCGCGCAGTTCGGCCAGCGCGTAGTTCCAGTCCAGCGGCATCGGAATCTTGGACAGCGGCATACCGGCCTCCCGTACGCTGCGGGCGAAGATGCGCGCAGCGGCGTACGGGGGACTGTCGATGAGTTCGTCGGGCGCTTCCGCGAGTCCCAGCATCTTCGCAACCCGGGGGTAGTGGACCGCGGCCATGGTGCGGTAGTCGAGTGCCTCGGGGAGGTGCGTGTTGAACACCTCCTCGGCAGGCTGGAGCGTCATGCCCTGGTAGACCAACGAACCGCCACCGACCCCTGCAGCGCACAGAGCGGTGATGTTGTCGCCCATCACCGCTTCGATGAGACCGGTGAAAGGTTCGAAGGGCATCGGTCTCCCGAACAGTTCGGGATAGGACTTGTGCCAGAGAATCCGCTTGTCGGGGCTGTACGCGTGCGGAAATGTCTCCGAGTTCGGGCCGGTCGGCCACCTGGTCCCGCGTTCGAGGACGAGTACCGGGACTCCGGCCTGGGACAATCGAAGTGCCGTCACGCCGCCGCCGAAACCGGACCCGATCACGATCACTCGGTGTTCTTCCCGCACGAGTGGAACGGCCTGCGCGCGGGCCCTCGGTATCGCTGCGAGGGTGACTCCGGCGGCTGCTGTGCCCACCAGGAACGAACGTCGAGAAAATGCGGTCATCGAGTGCCCCGATCACGGGTTGAGGTGTGTGCCTGCGATGCGAACGCAAGAAAACTTGACACTCTGACCAGAAAGTGTCAAGGAAGTAGTGGGCTCAACGTTCGGTGCAGCAGTCGGCGAAGACGGTCGTCCGTTCGTATGGCGTCGCTCTCGAAGAACACGAGCGAGAGTGTCAGTCGGGTGACGATTTCGAGGATGTCGTCCAGATCGTCCGCGACTGCGGTGTTTTGTTCCGTGAGAGGCGACATGAGCTGTTCCACAACATTTTTCGTGCGGTCGACGACCCCGTCGTCGAATACCGGATTGCCCTGTTCGGAGCGGAAGAGTGAAGCGAGGATCGGGTGCGTGCGGATGGACGTTCGCCCGAGGAGAATCATCTCGGTCACGTACTCGGTGGGGCTGCGGTTCGGGTCCAACTTTTCGTAGAGCTCGGTCATCGTGGAGACGGCGATGCTCGCGATTGCCTGCGAAACCATTTCCTCCCGACTCCCGAATATCGAGTAGACGGTCTGTCGGGAGACCCCGGCGGCTTTGGATACGGCGGCGATCGATGCCGCTTCGAAGCCGGATTTCTCGATCAGGTCGAGCGTGGCGTCGAGAATCTTCTCCCTGGAGCGCATGGATGCACGATATCGGCGGGTGTGGACGTGAGTGCTCAGGACCGCGGAACGGGGCCGGGACAGCAGAACGGCCGTGCAGTCCGGGTGGACTGCACGGCCGCTTCGCTGACCAATGTCACACGGGTTCGCGTGAGCTGAACCCTGTGTGACATTGGTCGGTGGCCTACCGGCTCGTGAAGGGCAGGAGCGCCATCTCGCGCGCGTTCTTCACGGCGACCGCGACCTCGCGCTGCTGCTGCGGGGTCAGCCCCGTCACGCGGCGGCTACGGATCTTGCCGCGATCGGAGATGAAGGTGCGGAGCAAGTTGATGTCCTTGTAGTCCACGTGCTCGATCTTGGCCGCGAACAACGGGTTCTTCTTGGGCTTGCGGCCCTCGACCGGCCGCGGCTTCTTGGACGGTGATCTCTTGACTGCCATTGACTATCCTTACCAGCTCGACTTGTGGACGCCTGGCAGCTCGCCACGGTGGGCCATCTCGCGTACACGCACGCGAGAAAGCCCGAATTTCCGCAGGTGGCCGCGCGGACGTCCATCCGCAGCGTCTCGATTGCGCAATCTTACCGGACTCGAGTCCCGCGGTAACCGCTGCAGGGCGGCCTGAGCCTGGGCCCGCGCATCGTCGCTGCTCGAGGGGCGACGAATGATCTCCTTCAGTTCCGCTCGGCGTTCGGCATACCTGGCGACGATCACCTTGCGCTGTTCGTTCTTCGCGATCTTCGATTTCTTTGCCACGTGCGCTCTACTTCTCTTCTCGAAAGTCCACATGTCGTCGTACGACGGGGTCGTATTTCTTCATGATCAGACGGTCGGGGTCGTTGCGACGGTTCTTGCGGGTGACGTAGGTGTACCCGGTACCTGCCGTCGACTTCAGCTTGATGATGGGGCGAATTTCGTTTCTCGCCATGGTCAGACCTTCTCTCCGCGTGCCCGGATGCGGGCCACGACGGCTTCGATTCCGTCCCGGTCGATGGTCTTGATGCCCTTGGCCGAGAGGGTCAGTGTGATGCGACGTCCCTCGCTGGGCAGGAGGTACGTCTTCTTCTGAATGTTCGGGTTCCAGCGACGGCTGGAGCGCTTGTGGGAGTGCGACACGGACTTCCCGAATCCGGGGGTGCGTCCGGTCACCTGGCAGTGCGCCGACATGGGCGTTCCCTTTCCGACCCGCCACATGTGGGGGTGATAATCGTTTTCGACAACGGCAGAAGATCAATGTACCGTTCTCGTCACGTAATGACAATCGTTATCGAAAGGGTGCTCGTGAGTGAGATACTCGACGGCCGGACACCACTGATCCTGGTCGCCGGCTGGAACGGACCCACCGATGCCACCGCTCGTTCGCTGCTCGGCCCGGGAACCGTGGTGCTTCACCACGATCTCGACCTGGTGAACGAGGGTGTCGTACGACGCACCGTCACCACCTGGGAGAACGACCACGCGCGTGAACGGGTCGGCATCCTCGAACTCGCCCACGGCTGCATCTCGTGCACGCTCCGCGAGGATCTGTTGCCACTCCTGCGCACCCTGCACTCCCGCTCGTCGGTGCAGCGCATCGTGCTGCACCTGGACCGCCGACTCGAGCCGGAAGCCGTGTGCTGGGCGATCGAACACGTGGTGGTCGCCGGGGTGGGGCAGATCGACGGCCCGGCTTCTCGTGACGTGCGGGTGGAAGCCGTCGTCACCTGCGTGGATGCGTCGACCTGGCTCGACGATGCGACCGGCGACGAGCCGATCGACGACGACAGGACCGTCGCACAGATCGCCGTCGGACAGGTCGATCACGCCGATGCACTGGTCGTCACGGGTTCGGCAGGCGACGGCTGGCAACAGGCGAAGCTGCACGCCGTCCTCGCGCGACTTGCTCCGGTAGCGCCCATCGCGTGGGGGGACGGGACCGACATCGAGGACCTCCTGGCGCGGGTTCCCTCGGACGCGCGCCGGGGAACCGTCGCCGACGCCCACTCGCCGCTGTTGCGGGGACAGCCACCGCTCGGCAGCGACTGCGGTGTGACGATCGTCGAGTTCGAGGCCCAGCGGCCCTTTCATCCGCAGCGGCTGCACGAGGCGATCGACGTACTGCTCGACGGCGTCGTTTCCTCGCGTGGCCGGGTGTGGGTTGCAACCCAGCCGGACGAGGCGCTGTGGCTCGAGTCCGCGGGCGGAGGTTTGCGAGTTGCGAGCGCGGACCGCTGGCTCGCGGCCATGACTGCGGAGGAACAGGAGGCCGTGCCCACGGCGCGGCGGGCGATGGCCGCGCTGCGCTGGGACGAACGGTTCGGTGACCGGCACTCGTCGATCGTCGTGCTCGTGCACTCCGCGGACCCCAGCGAGATCGACCGGACCCTTCAGTGGGCGCTCGTCTCCGACGACGAGCTTGCCGACGAATCGGTGTGGTCCACCTGGAGCGACCCGTTCGGGCAGTTCCACGAAGACCCGTGCGAGACCACCGAATCCCCGTACGCGGAACAAGACGAGAGAGAAGGACAGCAATGAAACAGGGCATTCACCCCGACTATCACCCGGTCGTGTTCAAGGACGCCGCCACCGGCAACGGCTTTCTCACGCGATCCACGCTCACGAGCGATCGCACCGTCGAGTGGGAAGACGGCAACGTCTACCCCCTCGTGGTTGTCGACGTGACCAGCGAATCGCACCCGTTCTGGACGGGCGCACAGCGCGTCATGGACACCGCCGGACGTGTCGAGAAGTTCGAACGCCGGTACGGCAAGCGCCGAGCGAAGGGGGAGTAGCAATGGCCGTTCCCAAGCGGAAGATGTCGCGGTCCAATACCCGCAGCCGCCGATCTCAGTGGAAGGCGCAGGCACCCGATCTCGTCGAGGTGAAGGCCGACGGCGTCACTCGCCGGGTGCCACGCCGGCTCGTGAAGGCAGTTCGTCTGGGTCTGGTGGACCTCGACCGCATCTGAGTCGGCGTCGCGTGTAAGGCTGTTCGGGTGCTGCTCGACATCCTCGAATAGGTAGGTATCGCCGCCTTCGCGGCGTCCGGTGCTCTGGTGGGGGTGTCGAAACGGCTCGACATCTTCGGCGTTTTCATGGTCGGTGTGTTCACCGGCATCGGCGGCGGCATCGTGCGAGACGTGTTGCTCGACGTCCATCCGCCGACGTCGTTGGCCAGTTGGGCGAACTTCAGTACGGCGTCGGTGACATCGCTTCTGGTCTTCTACGTGCACTTTGCGCTCGATCGTCTGCGAAGAGAGATCCTGGCGCTCGATGCCATGGGTATGGGGTTGTTCGCGAGCACCGGTGCGGTGATCGCACTCGAACACGACTCCGGCGTCCTGGCGGCCTGCCTCATCGGAGGTACGGCCGCCATCGGCGGTGGTGTTCTGCGTGACGTGCTGGTCAACGAGACTCCCTTGCTGCTGCAGCGGGACCTGTACGCGGTGCCTGCCCTGATCGGAGCAGGTCTCACCGTGACGGTGATCGAACTGGGCGGAAGCAACAATCTCGCTCTGGTGATCGGTACGGCATTCGCCACCGGATTGCGGCTCGTGTCGCTGTGGCGGAAGTGGAGCCTTCCGTCGCCGCGCCACACCGAGTGACGTCCCTTCTCAGACATATCTCAGTTGCTCGGGCCAAACTGTCTGCTATGCGCATCTTGGTGGTCGACGACGATCGGGCCGTGCGAGAGTCCTTGCGGCGTTCGCTCAGCTTCAACGGTTACACGGTGGACCTGGCAGTGGACGGGCTCGACGCGCTAGAGCAGGTTGCCGGATCCAGACCCGACGCGCTCGTACTCGACGTCATGATGCCGAGACTCGACGGACTCGAAGTGTGCCGCCGCCTCCGTAGTACCGGCGACGACCTACCGATTCTCGTACTCACCGCCCGCGATTCGGTGTCGGAACGAGTGTCCGGCCTCGATGCCGGCGCCGACGATTACCTACCCAAGCCTTTCGCTCTCGAAGAGCTCCTGGCCCGCTTGCGGGCGCTGTTGCGCCGGACGGCACCCGACCCGGGCGAGGACTCGGAAACCATGGAATTCGGGGACCTGACGCTCGACCCGGTGACCCGTGAGGTGGTGCGCTCGGGCCGGTCCATCAGTCTGACCCGCACCGAGTTCTCCCTGATGGAGATGCTCATGGCCAATCCACGTAGAGTGCTCACCCGCGGCCGCATCCTCGAGGAGGTGTGGGGATACGACTTCCCGACGTCCGGAAACGCACTCGAGGTGTACGTGGGCTACCTGCGCAGAAAGACCGAGGCCGGCGGTGAGCCGAGGCTGATCCACACCGTCCGAGGGGTCGGCTACGTCCTCCGGGAGACGCCTCCGTGATGGCCGTGCCATTCGGAACGAAGGACAACGGGCGGGGTCGGCCGACCACCGGACCGCTGCCGGTGGCGCCTCCCGTGCCGCCGCCGATGCGTCCCCCCATGCCACTCACCCGATCGGTGTCGCTGCGCTGGCGGGTGACTCTGCTGGCGGCGTCCGTGGTCGCGATCGCGGTGGCCGTCATGGCGATCGCGGCCTATGCCGTAGTTGCGCGAGCGCTGTACGCGGACGTCGACAATCAATTGCGTACCCGGGCCTCGGCGCTCGTGGACAGTCGTCTCGTCACTTTCGATCCGCGCTACATCGCCGGAGCGACGTCCTATGCGACCGACATCAGCGTGGCCCTGATCTTCCCCAACCTGGACTCGTACACGCCGCCCGGATCCACGGTTCCGGTAGGGGAGGCGGAGCTGGCGGTTGCCCGGGGTGAGAACAACCTCTCGTTGCGCACTGTCGACAACCAGCGGGTGCTCGCCCAACGCACGCAGGACGGCAGCACCCTGGTCATTGCGCAGCGGTTGGCTCCGACGGGTGAGGTGCTCGATCGTCTCGCCTGGGTGCTCTTCGTCGTCGGGGGGTGCGGTGTGATCCTTGCAGCGGCCGCGGGCACGACGGTGGGCCGCACCGGTCTGCGCCCCGTTGCCCGGCTCACCGCCGCCGCGGAACGAGTGGCGAGGACCGACGATCTGCGTCCGATTCCGGTGACTGGCCGTGACGAGCTGGCACGCCTCACCGAGAGTTTCAACACCATGCTGCGGGCGCTCGGTGAGTCTCGGGAACGACAGAGTCGACTGGTCGCCGACGCGGGTCACGAACTGCGTACCCCGCTCACCTCGTTGCGTACCAACATGGAGTTGCTGATCGCGTCCGGTCGGCCGGGGGCGCCGCACATTCCGGACGAGGACATGGCGGAACTGCGCGCCGATGTGGTCGCGCAGATCGAAGAATTGTCCACCCTTGTCGGCGATCTCGTGGACCTGGCGCGTGAGGATGCTCCGGAGACGGTGTTCGAACGAGTGGATCTGCGTGACGTGGTCGACCGGTGTCTGGAACGCGCTCGTCGTCGTCGCAACGAGATCGAGTTCACCGCGGACACAGTGCCCTGGTACGTGTACGGGGACCAGGCGGGATTGGCCAGGGCGGTTCTCAACGTCCTCGACAATGCGGCAAAGTGGAGCCCCACCGGTGAACTGGTGCGGGTGCAGATGCGCCCGGCCGGCGTCGGATTGCTCGAACTGACCGTGGACGATGCGGGCCCGGGGATCCCGGAGGAGGATCGCGAGCTGGTATTCGAACGGTTCTACCGTTCCACGGCTTCGCGGTCGATGCCTGGTTCAGGACTCGGACTGGCGATCGTGCGTCAGGTGGTGGTCAAGCACGGTGGGACCATCGCCGTCGACGTATCGGAGCGCGGCGGAGCTCTGATCAGGATCGTTCTGCCGGGTCAGCCGGAATAGACGAAGGTACGTGCTGCCGGATACGTGGGTAAACTGACAGCCCGGTCTCAGGGCACTCTCAGTTGGACACGGCAGGCTCGTACTCGGAGAGAAAGCCACCATCGACAGTGCGGTGGCCGGAGACGAAAGTGATGCGATGACCGACGAGCGCAACGGCGAGAACACGCCCCAAGACCGGAGTGGACAGGATCCTGCCGGTCAGAATCCCCCTTCGCAGAACGCCGGACACGACCCGTACCGGGCTCCGGAAGCTCAGCAGTTCCCTACCCAGCAGTTCGGCACGGAGCAGCAGTTCGGTGCGAACCAGTTCGGGCACCCGCAGGGGCCGTCCGGATACCCGGGCAATGCCTACAGTGCGCCGCAACCGCACGCGTACCCCCACGGGGCGCAGCAGGCAGGTCCGTTGCCGGGACAGCTCGGCCAGCCGACCGCCGGGCACGAAGGCCTCGGGGACGGGGCTGCGAGCCCGCGTAAGCGTTCCGGTCGCGGCGCCATCGTCGCCGGCGCAGTAGCACTCGCCCTCGTCAGCGGTGGTGTCGGCGGGGCGGTCGGTGCCTGGTCGGCCGGAAGTAACGGCAACTCCGGTGGAACCGTCACCAATTCGCTCAACGCCCCGGCGAGCCCGGCCAACCCGGCCGCGAACGCCCCGGAAGGATCGGTGCAGGCGGTCGCGTCGAAGGTCGTGCCGAGCGTCGTCCAGATCGAGATCGAGAGTGCGCGCGGCCAAGGCGGTGAGGGGTCGGGCGTCATCCTGTCGTCCGATGGACTCATTCTCACCAACAACCATGTCGCCGGTGCGGCAGCTCAGGGCGGCGACCTCGAGGTGGGGTTCTCGGACGGCTCCGTCGCGAGCGCCAAGCTGGTCGGCGCCGATCCGGTGTCGGACCTCGCCGTCATCAAGGCGGACAACAAGACCGACCTCACACCCATCGAGCTCGGGACGTCCGCAGACGTGCAGGTGGGCCAGCAGGTTGTTGCCATCGGATCCCCGCTCGGACTGGCCGGAACGGTCACCGAGGGAATCGTCTCGGCACTCGACCGCCCGGTGTCCACGAGCGGCGAGTCCGGCAACCAGAACACCGTCATCGATGCTCTCCAGACTGATGCGGCCATCAACCCGGGCAACTCCGGTGGCGCTCTGGTCGACATGAACGGGAAGCTGGTCGGCATCAACACGGCCATCGCGAGCATGGGCGGCGCGGGAGCCGGTGAGCAGAGCGGTTCCATCGGGCTGGGCTTCGCGATCCCCGTCGACCAGGCCCGCCGAATCTCGCAGGAACTGATCGACACGGGCAAGGCGACGCAGGCGATCATCGGTATCCAGGTTCCGTCGCGGGACGACGCGAACGGCGCCACGGTCGTGGACGTCACGCAGGGCGGCCCCGCCGCCGGCGCCGGAATCCCGAAGGGCGCTGTCATCACCAAGGTCGACGACCGGTCGATCAACAGCGGTGACGCGCTCATCGCGGCGATCCGCTCGCACGCACCGGGAGACAAGGTATCCATCAACTACACAGACGGCGGAGGCAAGTCCGAGAAATCGGTCGATGTCACCCTCGGTACCGCCGAGACGCAGGGCGGCCGATGATGATCTCGGGAATTCTCGGGGACGTCGCGTCGCTGCCGGAGCTGACTACTACGGTGGAGAGCATGGATATCGAAGCCTCGCTGGCTGGTCGCGCACTCGTGGTCATCGTCGATGACCGAACCGCTCACGGAGACGGAGAGAACTCGATCGGACCCCTGGTGACCGAGCTGCTGAACGAAGCAGGCTTCATCGTCGATGCGACCGTCGCGGTCGCCGCGGACGAGGTGGAGATTCGAAACGCCCTCAACACCGCGGTTATCGGTGGCGTCGACCTCGTCATCTCGGTAGGCGGAACCGGAGTGGCTCCGCGCGATGTCACTCCCGACGTCACCGCGGAGGTTCTCGACCGCGAGATCCCCGGAATCTCCGAGGCGTTGCGTACCTCGGGCCTGGCGGCGGGTTCGCTCGACGCCGGTCTGTCGCGCGGCCTCGCCGGGGTTTCGGGCAGCACGTTGGTGGTCAACCTCGCGTCGTCGCGCGCCGCGGTGCGCGACGGCATGGCGACGCTGACTCTGTTGGCGAGCCATGTCATCTCCGAACTGTCCGGGCTGGAGGGTTGAGCCATCTCGACCTCCGACGGCTCGGCGAAGGACGCGCACACGGGCAAACCCCTGGGCACCTCCGGCGCGGCCGTGGACAGGGCGAAGCTCGCACGGATCTTCGGCGATGTTCTTCCCGACACCACCGCGGACGAGCGGATAGCCGAGTCTTCCGCCGACGGCGCTGGTGGGCCGGACGAATGGCTACGCAGTCAGGTGCCACCACATCACGGCTGACCGTCGCGGACATGGATGCGGACAGCAGTGGAGCCGGGCCTTACGAGGCCCGGCTCCACTACTGTTCGTGATGGTTTGCGGCCATCCCTGTAAATATCAGGTAAACAGAATGAACTGCTCGATTCGGACCTTTCTATTTTCCCCGAGTTTCCGGGAAATGCAGGATGCTCCTCCATCCCAAAAATCTGGGTGAGTTCAGGTATTCATATGCGGAACATTATATGAATGGAGCGTGAACGTGCAGGTCAGACGGATTGCCGATGGTTGTGAATGTGCAAATTCTGCCCACTGGTTGAACCCTGAATGAGGTGTGTTCCACATCACTCACTCATTCTGTGTCGATTAATTGCCGTTCCGCCCGAATTGCCGCTACTGTCCTCCGCGAGTTGGTGCTGGAGTTGTACGAAACGACGCGCTCGCCGCAGTTCGAACGGGAGCTCTCGTGCTCGGTGTAGTGATCGATTCGTGATCATCTCGAGTTAACTCCGCGGACACAGCACACGTGAATACTGCGCTGGGTTCGAATCGGACCACTTCTCAGTCTCGACCGACGAGGCTGGGTCCCAGCAAGAATCCTGACGAGGGGTATGAATGAGCGAGAACCGTAAGTCCGGCCTGCGCCGTGGTGTCCGCGTTGCCGGCCTTGGTGCCGCTGCAGCTGTTGCGCTTGGTTTGATGTCGACTGGTGCTGCGAATGCAGACACCTTCATCCCGTTGCCGGGTGGTGAGAAGGTGACCAACGCTTCCGAGGTGTCGGTGAAGGTTGCCCGTAATGCGGAGAGCGCGAAGGTTTCTCCGTCGTTGGCTGCCAATGGTGCGGGTCGTGTGGCGTGGGTGTCGGGTGATGTGTTCGCCGATCTGAAGGGTGAGGTTCCCGAGGAGGGGGCGAAGATCACCACGGGGTACATCGTGGGTTGCCAGGTCGATATCACCGGTCTCGAGGGTGGTCTGTCGGGTGGTCTGAGTGCCAAGGGTTTGGATCTGTCGGGTTCGTTGAGCCTTCCGGTTGCGCCGGGTGAGGTGAAGTTCGCGAAGATCAAGTCGAAGGAAGACCTGAAGTCGGGTGTCTCCGCGATCCAGTACAAGGATGCCGAGATTCAGGTTCAGGGTTGTGGTGGGTACGCGCAGGCGCGTGCGTACACGGTGGTCGAGGTTCCGGGTAATCACTACGTGAAGTCCACCCTCTACGGTCAGCCGTTCACTATCGGCTGAGTGTCGTTCCGTAGCAGTATTTTTCAGACTCTTCGCGTAAGCGATCTCATCCCTGGAGGGGATTCATGAACAGCAAGACCGTGCGCTACGGCGCCAAGGCTGCCGGTGTGGTGGCTGCTTCGACCATCGCGATCGGCTTCTTTTCTGCCGGTGCGGCCAATGCCGATACTTTTGTTCCGTTGCAGGATGGCGAGGTGACTCAGACTCTGCTCGACGGCACGGTGGTGACGGTGAAGCAGACGGGTAACTCGGCGAACATCAACCCGTCGATGGGTTCGACTCCGTTGCACCGCAATGTGTGGGCGTCGGGCAACATCGATGTGAAGATCGATGGTGGGACTGCCAAGGGTGGTTCGATCGATGCCGGGTACATCGTGGCGTGCCAGTTCAACTTCGGTGGCGACGCTGGCGGTGAGGGTGGATCCAACTTCACTACCTCGACCGATGAGGATACCCAGGAAACCTCGATCGTTGCCGACCCCTCGGCTTCGGCCTCCGGCGGCGTGACCATCGGCCCCGGTGAGGCCAAGGCCGTCTCGATCCTCGAGATCACCAAGACCGACGAGCACGGTCACGACACGACCACCAGCAAGTTCAAGTTCAAGGGCAACAGTGGTGGCTTCACCTACTCGGACGAGACCTTCGCCGTGTCCGGCTGCGCCGGTTACGCCCAGGCTCGCTCCTACGTGAAGGTGGACGTCTCGACCGACTCGGTCGACGGCAACGTCACCCTGTGGGGACAGCCCTTCAGCCTCGGCTGATGTTCGACTGAGACCAACATCACACGAGAAAATTGAATACTAGAGTAACGCGAGGCTGGGGGCTGCAGAGGCTCCCAGCCTCGTCGTATGCAGGGTTACCTAATGTTTCGAGACCGAAACGGCCGACAAAAGTGACGTAGAACAGGTCACCTGGGTATCACGTTCGAGCCAAGGTTCCGCTAACTTATCCCAAGCACGAGGTAAACGCCCCCTCCGACGGTCGGAGATGGGAGCGCCTGTTTAGGGGTATGAATGAGCGAGAACCGTAAGTCCGGCCTGCGCCGTGGTGTCCGCGTTGCCGGCCTTGGTGCCGCTGCAGCTGTTGCGCTTGGTTTGATGTCGACTGGTGCTGCGAATGCAGACACCTTCATCCCGTTGCCGGGTGGTGAGAAGGTGACCAACGCTTCCGAGGTGTCGGTGAAGGTTGCCCGTAATGCGGAGAGCGCGAAGGTTTCTCCGTCGTTGGCTGCCAATGGTGCGGGTCGTGTGGCGTGGGTGTCGGGTGATGTGTTCGCCGATCTGAAGGGTGAGGTTCCCGAGGAGGGGGCGAAGATCACCACGGGGTACATCGTGGGTTGCCAGGTCGATATCACCGGTCTCGAGGGTGGTCTGTCGGGTGGTCTGAGTGCCAAGGGTTTGGATCTGTCGGGTTCGTTGAGCCTTCCGGTTGCGCCGGGTGAGGTGAAGTTCGCGAAGATCAAGTCGAAGGAAGACCTGAAGTCGGGTGTCTCCGCGATCCAGTACAAGGATGCCGAGATTCAGGTTCAGGGTTGTGGTGGGTACGCGCAGGCGCGTGCGTACACGGTGGTCGAGGTTCCGGGTAATCACTACGTGAAGTCCACCCTCTACGGTCAGCCGTTCACTATCGGCTGAGTGTCGTTCCGTAGCAGTATTTTTCAGACTCTTCGCGTAAGCGATCTCATCCCTGGAGGGGATTCATGAACAGCAAGACCGTGCGCTACGGCGCCAAGGCTGCCGGTGTGGTGGCTGCTTCGACCATCGCGATCGGCTTCTTTTCTGCCGGTGCGGCCAATGCCGATACTTTTGTTCCGTTGCAGGATGGCGAGGTGACTCAGACTCTGCTCGACGGCACGGTGGTGACGGTGAAGCAGACGGGTAACTCGGCGAACATCAACCCGTCGATGGGTTCGACTCCGTTGCACCGCAATGTGTGGGCGTCGGGCAACATCGATGTGAAGATCGATGGTGGGACTGCCAAGGGTGGTTCGATCGATGCCGGGTACATCGTGGCGTGCCAGTTCAACTTCGGTGGCGACGCTGGCGGTGAGGGTGGATCCAACTTCACTACCTCGACCGATGAGGATACCCAGGAAACCTCGATCGTTGCCGACCCCTCGGCTTCGGCCTCCGGCGGCGTGACCATCGGCCCCGGTGAGGCCAAGGCCGTCTCGATCCTCGAGATCACCAAGACCGACGAGCACGGTCACGACACGACCACCAGCAAGTTCAAGTTCAAGGGCAACAGTGGTGGCTTCACCTACTCGGACGAGACCTTCGCCGTGTCCGGCTGCGCCGGTTACGCCCAGGCTCGCTCCTACGTGAAGGTGGACGTCTCGACCGACTCGGTCGACGGCAACGTCACCCTGTGGGGACAGCCCTTCAGCCTCGGCTGATCTGTTCCGATCAAAAGGCCGGGCCCCGTACGGGCCCGGCCTTTTGCTGTGGTTCGAATGTCACTCGAGGGTTGACTTGGCGTGCGCGCCGTCGGTGCGCGCTGCCGAGGTCTCGAGGATGTCGCGGATCTGGATCAGCAGATCGGTCTCGCTGGCTTCCTTGTCTTCGGGTTCGGTCGCGAACTTCTTCTTTGCTGCGTTGGCGGGCACGATCAGAATGAAGTACACGACCGCCGCGATGATGACGAAGTTGATGGCGGCGGTGATGACCGCACCCAGATTCAGGAAGGTCTCCTGGTTCCCCTCGTCGCCGAGCTGAATGCCCAGGCCGATCTCGCCACTTCCGCCGATGACCGCGATGAGCGGGTTGATGACGTAGGTGGTGAAGGCGGTGACGATCGCCGTGAACGCAGTGCCGACGACAACGGCAACGGCTAGGTCGAGGACGTTTCCGCGGAGCAGGAAGTCCTTGAATCCCTTGAGCATGTCGATTCTCCTCAGATGTTCTGGCTGTCATTGAGCACTGGCTGGCAGGCAAATCCTAGAACACGTTGCGAGGCTATGAGTGATCACTGGAGCGTAACTGTGATTGCGTCGGTAAGTGATGCGGCGGCAACTCGGGTTGCATCATCGCGGGGGAGTGCCAGCATCACCACGCGTTCACGCTGGTTGCGTTCGTTCTCGGGCTGCGTGACCAGAACCACCACGGCTCCGGTCGCGAGAGTTGCTGCGTTTACGGCACTCGACGGTGCAGCAGGTTTCTCGGTAGCTACTGTGAGTACGTCGACCCGGTCGCCCTCACGCAGAAGCCCCGCAACGCCGGGGTCTGCGAGACGCAGCGGCACTATCCGGGCGTCGGGTATCCCTGTCGCGGCGTCGGCAAGACGAGGGCCGAGTATTCGGATGTCGGTGAGCGGTTCTCCCGCACGGGTGGGTCCGGCCAGAATGCGGCCCGTAACGGTGTCCGTACCGATCTGACTGCCCGCCGGTATCGAACCCGCATCGCGCTCGGCGACTTCGAGATCATCGTCGGTCAGCACCACGCCGGGGCGAAGGTCGTGCGCGGCAACGACAACTTTGACTCGATCGTCGTCCGGGTTGCCACGCAACATCACGAATACTGCCGACACCGCGAGTGCGGCCGCGAGGATTCTCCGAACGTGAACCGCTCGGACACGATCCGAACGAAGGCGTTCCGAGATTCGATCGACGAAGCCGGGACGAAGTGAATTCGTGGAAAGGGCAGGTGGCATGCCGGAAGACTAAAGGGGTGCACTGGCCCACCTGCGGGAGAAAACAGTGCCTGGGGAGAACGCTCGCGCCTGTGGACAGGCGCGGGTGGATCAGCTCGCTGCAGCCTTGGCCGGCGTGGAGCCGGTCGACGAGCTGTCGGACTTCGCAGTGCTGGAAGTCGTGGTCTCGGACTTCGAAGAGTCGGACTTGGTGGACTCCGACTTGGCCGACTCGCTCGCTGTGTTCGATCCGCCGCGGCTGTCGGTGCGGTAGAAGCCGCTGCCCTTGAAGACGATGCCTACGGAGTTGAACAGCTTGCGGAGCTTGCCCGAGCATGCAGGGCACACCGTCAAGGAATCGTCACTGAACGACTGGACGATGTCGAAACGGTTGTCGCATTCGGTGCATGCATACGAATAGGTGGGCACTGGGGTTCCTCCGCACTGTGTAAATCACACCTCAGGTGTTAGCACTCTACCGTCGACAGTGCCAACGGCGCCAATCCGAACCAACGAATGCCCGACTTGTTCTATTCCTCGAGGCTGCGAAGGCCGAGTGTTGGGGTGATCGCCCACCCCATCCGTATGTCGTGCGGATCCTCGGGAAGGTGATCGACCAGTTCCGTGTCTCGAACGATGGTGACCAGCCGTGTTTCCGGACCGGCCGCGTGCAGGGTGCGGTCGTAGTAGCCGGCGCCGCGGCCCAGTCGCACGCCTCGGCGGTCCACGGCGAGGGCGGGCACGAAGACGACATCGGCGAGGAAGAGTTCGTGCGCGTCGAGCCTCGGGCCGGAAGGCTCCCGCAGTCCGCGAGCGGCCGGGAGAAGATGCCCGCTGCCGGTGAACTCGGCCCACTGCAGCGGCCCGGGTTCGCCGGTGACCGGGAGCAGAACCCGCCCGGCGATGCCTCGAATCGCGTCGAGAAGATCGACAGTTCCCGGTTCGAGCCTGGTGGGTACATACGCGCACACAGTTGTTCCCGGGGCGACGGCCGCACACACGTGATGTTCGATTGCGCGATCCTCGGTAGCCCGATCGGACGGGGATGTGCTGCGCCGCGCTTCCAACACTGCCGCGCGCCACTCGATCTTCGTCTCCGCGCTCACACAGGCAACCATAAGGTCTAGGTGACTCCCCGGTAGCTTCCACCGTTATGGTGTGGGAATGACAGAAGCCGCTCAGGACATCGACAAGGCCTTCCGCACGGCAATCGTGCCGGCAGCGGGATTGGGCACGCGGTTTCTTCCCGCGACGAAGACGGTTCCCAAGGAGCTGCTCCCGGTGGTGGACACCCCCGGTATCGAGCTGGTTGCCGGTGAGGCCGCCGACTCGGGCGCGAATCGTCTCGTCATCGTCACGTCCCCGGGCAAGGACGGTGTGGTCGCCCACTTCGTCGAAGATCTGGTGCTCGAGAGCAAGCTCGAAGCGAGCGGCAAATATCACCTGCTCGAGAAGGTGCGGAAGGCGCCCGGCCTGCTGCAGGTCGAATCGGTGGTTCAGGAGGAGCCGCTCGGTCTCGGCCACGCCATCGGTTGCGCAGAATCCGTCCTCGACGAGGACGAAGGCGCCATAGCCGTGCTGCTTCCGGACGATCTCGTGATGCCCCGCGGTGTTCTCGAGACCATGGCCCGAGTGCGCGCCAAGCGCGGAGGCACGGTGTTGTGCGCCATCGACGTCCCCAAGGAGCTGGTCAGCGCCTACGGCGTCTTCGAGGTCGAGACTGTGCCGGACGCGGTCAACCCCGACGTCCTCAAGGTCACGGGCATGGTCGAGAAGCCGGCGATCGAGGACGCGCCCTCCACGTTCGCGGCCGCGGGTCGCTACCTCCTCGACCGAGCGATCTTCGACGCGCTGCGTCGTATCGAGCCGGGAGCGGGTGGTGAGCTTCAGGTCACCGATGCCATCGCCCTGCTGATCGATGAAGGGCATCCAGTGCACGTCGTCGTTCACCGCGGAACACGACACGACCTAGGAAATCCCGGCGGCTACCTCCGTGCTGCGGTTGACTTTGCATTGAACAGCGACGAGTACGGCCCGTCGCTGCGTGAGTGGTTGACCGACCGATTGAAGCGGGCGGGTTCCTAGACTTTCGGGAGGACAGAACTACATGCGGTCGGTCGAGGAGCAACAGACCATCGTGACTGCGGCCGCGGTGGCCCCGCGGCCCGTCCGGGTGGCGATCTCCGAAGCCCAGGGCCTGCTGTGTGCCGAAGAAGTCGTCACCGAGCGGCCGTTGCCGGGCTTCGACCAGGCTGCGATCGACGGCTATGCCGTCCGAAGCGTCGACATTCAGGGTGCAGGTGGCGATCTGCGGGACGACGACGGTGCTCCGGTCGAGTTGAGTCTGCCCGTCGTCGGTGAGGTGACCGCCGGCTCCCGCCAGCCGATCCGGCTGCAGCCTCGGCAGGCCGTGCGAGTCGACACCGGTGCGCCTCTACCCACCCTCGCGGACGCGGTGCTGCCCCTCGACAGAACCGACCAGGGTCGGGTTCGCGTCAAGATCTACAAGTCCGTGCGTTCGGGTGATTACGTCCGCCGTGCGGGTGACGACGTCCAGCCGGGCGACGTAGCCGTTCGTGCCGGGACGATCATCGGTGCCGCTCAGGTAGGTTTGCTCGCCGCGGTCGGCCGGGACAAGGTCCTCGTCCATCCGCGGCCTCGTCTTTCCGTCATCTCGGTGGGCGGCGAACTCGTCGACATCGAGCGCACTCCCGGCCCGGGGCAGGTGTACGACGTGAACTCGTACGCCCTGGCCGCGGCCGCCCGCGATGCGGGTGCCGATGTGAACCGGGTCGGAATTGCCAGCACAGAGCCGCGCAGACTGCGCGAGGTGGTGGAGGGCCAGCTCATCCGCTCCGAGATCGTCGTTATCGCGGGAGCTGTCGGTGGCGGTGCCTCCGAGGACGTACGCGAGGCGCTCGCCGACCTCGGTGACGTGGAGGTGGGTCGTGTCGCGATGCACCCCGGCTCGGTGCAGGGATTCGGCCAGCTGGGCCGAGACGAAGTGCCCACGTTCCTGTTGCCGTCGAACCCCGTCAGCGCGCTCGTGGTCTTCGAGGTGCTGGTTCGTCCCCTCATCAGGATTGCGCTCGGACGTCGGCAGCCGATGCGGCGAGTGGTGAAGGCCCGCACCGTCGCACCCATCACCTCGATCGAGAACCGCAAGGGATTCCTGCGGGGACAGCTCATGCGTGACGAGGGGACCGGCGAGTACCTGGTGCAGGCGCTCGGCGGTGCTCCTGGTGCTTCGTCGCATCTGCTCGCGACCCTCGCCGAGGCGAATTGCCTCGTTCTCATCGACCCGGAGGTGACCGACATCCGCACCGGTGACGAGGTCGATGTCGCTTTCCTCGCTCAGCGCGGCTAGAAGAGCAGGCGGGTAGCAGAGGTGTCCACGCATCCGGGGTGGCCGGCACGACTCGGACCGTTGCAGGTTTCGGGTGGCGTGGTGGCGGTGCGTCCCATTCGGATGCGCGATGCCGCAGCGTGGAGTCGGATTCGGACCCGTGATCGTGCACACCTCGAGCCTTGGGAGCCTACGAGCGAATCGGCGTGGGACGCACGGCACCATGTGACCAACTGGCCGGGGCTGTGTGGGAGCCTGCGCGCGGAGGCGCGTAAGGGCCGAATGCTGCCGATGTCGATCGAACTGGACGGAAGATACTGCGGTCAGATCACGCTCGGAAACATCGTTCGTGGCGCGTTGCGGTCTGCATGGATCGGCTACTGGGTCGAGCAGGACGTGAATGGGCGCGGGGTGGCGACTGCTGCGCTGGCATTGGGTCTGGACCACGCGTTCGGTCCGGTCGGTCTGCATCGAGTCGAGGCGACGGTCAGGCCCGAGAACGAGGCGAGTCGGGCGGTCCTCCGCAAGGTGGGATTTCGTGACGAAGGGCTGTTGAAGCGCTACCTGGACGTCGACGGGCAGTGGCGCGATCACAAGTTGGTCGGCATGACCGTGGAGGACGTGTCCGGAACGGTTACCGATCGACTGGTCCGTGGCGGACAGGCGCAATGGATCTGACCTCCGGCAATCGCATGGTTATCCAGAGATAGCTGGACGCCCGTACTACTTTCCCAATATGACAGTGATGTAAGTCGTGTGGCGCTACTGTCCGTGCTGAACGCCACTGTTTCGAGTTACTCGTGTGACAGCTGGGTATGGTGGGATCGGCGCGTCTGCAAGGATGTGTGCAGGGGAACCGTTAACCTGAACGGGTCAACGGCGGTATAGACGCTGGTAGACGATTGGGAGGAGGGCCGCAGGATGCCGAATTCATTTCTCTGGATCGGCCTTGTTGTCGTGTGGCTGTTCGTTCTGGTTCCCATGCTCGTCAACAACCGCCCCCGGATTCGCCAGACCACCGACGCAGCGCTTGCTACGCGTGTGCTGCATCGCGGAGACGAGCGTCCCGTGCAGCGTGGCCCCGCAGCAGGGCACCGCAGTGATCCGAACTGGCAACCGGAACCGGACCACGACGGATACCCCGCGGAGGACCAGGTGGATTTCGACGAAGAAGACGACCGGTTCGACGGTGAGCGTGGACCTGCTCGCGAATACGTGACTCAGCGCCGCGGCCGTGGTGGATTCGACCCGGAGGCAGATGCTCTCGCGCGGGAAGCACGCTATGCCTTCCGTCAACGTTCCATGCTCGGCCTGGTGTTCGTGGCGCTCATGTCCGGTGCACTTGCTCTCATCCTGACTCCGATGCTGTGGTGGGCATTTGCCACCTCGGTCATCGGCCTCGTCGGTTACCTCGCCTACCTTCGCCGGCAGGTGCAGATCGAGCAGGAGATCCGTCGTCGTCGTACCGCACGGCTCAGCCGTTCACGACTCGGTGTGGAATCTCGTAGTGACGAAGAACTGCGTCTCGTTCCATCACGGCTTCGTCGCCCGGGTTCGGTGGTACTCGAGGTCGACGACGGTGACCCCGAGTTCGATCACCTCGACCACTACGAGAGTGAGCCGGTTTACGCCAGGACGGATATGAGGCGGGCAGCGGGCGAGTAGCTCGTCGGTACCCGCCCGCAGGGGCGGAATGCGTTGCCCTCCCAGAGTGCTGCTAGAGTTGCCGAGCAGCCTTACGGGGCGGCATCAGGGGCTGTGGCGCAGTTGGTAGCGCGCTTCGTTCGCATCGAAGAGGTCAGGGGTTCGATTCCCCTCAGCTCCACATAGTTACAGATATCGAGAAGGACCCCGCCGTCATGGCGGGGTCCTTCTCGATATGGGGGGATCGGATCAGCGAACCAGCTCTTGCCCGAGAAGGCTCGAGGTCGCATTCATGAGATCCGGCGATTGGGAAGCGTCGATAGCAGACCGGTTGAGGAGGTCGATCGCGTCGCGGGTGAACTCCACGGTTTGCACGGGCTCGAACTCGTCCGGTGAGTCGATCTGCCGGGCCTGCTCGGCGAGTGCAGTTGCCGTTGCCTGCAGGAACGGTGTTGCCATCTCTGCCAGCCATTCGGCCGACCCGCCCACCGTGCGAACCATGCGGGCACCCTGCTCGAAGCCGGCGAACATCGCGTACATCGCTCCGGGCATGGCGGAGTCGTACAGGGCGGCTGCGCCGGGGTCGGCGCCGACGAACGTCGTCCGACCGAAGCCTTCGAGAACAGTGCGATATCGATCCAAGGTCAGCTCGTCTCCGCTGTGGAGAACGGTCGACGAGGGGGTTCCGATCATGTCGGGCGTCGCGAATATCCCGCCGTCGACAAAGTTGATTCGATGTCGTTGCGCCCATACCGAGAGATCCCGCGCCTCGTTCGGGGTCGTGGTGGTGACGTTGACGACTGTGCGTCCGGCGAGCGAGTCGACCACGGGGTCGAGTTGTTCGTGCACTGGGTCCGCGTCGAGTAGACAGACCACAACGAGGTTCGAAGCAGTTACTGCAGCCTCCACCGAGTCGACAATTGTTGCACCGGCCTCGGCCATCGGGCGGGCACGCGAAGGTGTGCGATTCCAGACGGTCACCCTGTGGCCGTCGGACGGGAGCCGAGTTGCGAGGACTCTCTCCATCGCACCCAGTCCGACAATCGTCACCCGAGCGATGGTCGAGAGTCATGGTTCCCCTTCTCTTTCAAAGGGTTTCGACGCCAAGACTTTCGGTCGTGCCGCGGACGTGACGCCTGCAGCTTCTCCTTGTGCGCTACATTCGACAAGTACCGATTTTCAAGTCGGGTACTTACTATATCGACGCCGCGATCGATGTGATCGGGGGAAGTGGAGGGTGCTCATACTGTGGGCGCTCCGCGACGGGCCGAAGCGCTTCGGTGAGACTCGTCGGCTTGTCCTGGGTGTCACCGACAAGATGCTCATCCAGCAACTAAGTGAACTCGAAGACGACGCCATCGTGCATCGCGCGATCTACCATCAGGTGCCACCCAAGGTCGAGTATTCGCTGACGGAACTCGGAATCTCGCTCAACAACTCGCTCGAGCCCGCATCGCTACCAGCAAGTTCAACATTGGATTTGCTATTGAGTAACTGATTCGTATTAGATGGTGGTCGACGTCGAACGGACTCGTCGAACGGAGTGGGAAAATGCAGGTAATGGCCCGTGTTTCGGGTGCAATTGCACATGCCACTGTGATCGCGACAATCACTGCAGCGATGTTGCTGGTGAACACACTGTAAGCACGAGGCGACTCAGCGCTCTCGACGGAGCGCCGCAACCTCGTTCAGTGAAACCCGACAGAGGGTTCCCAAAGACGCCCCGGGTCCCACCTGGCCCGGGTGCCCGCTGGTGGTGTCGGCCCCCGACTCCGGCACCACCAGCACCTCTCCGATAACGAATCGTTATCATTGCTGCGCTCTATTCCAATGCCTGACCACGATTTCGCGAAGGGGTGACATGGGCAACCGCAGCGCGGCTCGCCGACTGGCCGCAAGTGGTCTCGCGGTCGTCTTCCTGACCGGAACCGGGTCGGCCTCCCTTCTGATGCACCCGGCGGCGGCCGACGCTCGGCCGAGTGATTCCGACTCGTCGTCCTCGGAGTCGTCCAGCGACTCGGAA
Source organism: Rhodococcus sp. NPDC058521 (assembly GCF_042719695.1). Lineage (NCBI taxonomy): Bacteria > Bacillati > Actinomycetota > Actinomycetes > Mycobacteriales > Nocardiaceae > Rhodococcus > Rhodococcus sp. NPDC058521. Next base: position 105,846 of record NZ_JBHXNL010000007.1, on the reverse strand, counting down.
TCCGAATCCCCGTCCTCCAGTGATTCCCAGCCCTCCGATCGCTCCGAGAGCGAAACATCGGAGCGCAGTTCCTCCACGACGTCGGACCCGGATGATTCGGAATCGACGTACACGTCAGACGAACCGACGGAGAAACAGTCGAACGGGAACGAGTCCGCCGACTCGCCGTCGACCACATTCGAATCCACACCCACTCCGAGCGTTTCGCGTGATCACGAGGACTCGCCGAAGGAGCGTCCGGAGCGTCCGGATCGGCCGGATCGCCCTGATCGACCTGATCGACCTGATCGCCCTGATCGGCCGGATCGCCCTGATCGACCTGATCGACCTGATCGCCCTGATCGCCCTGATCGTCCGGAGCGTCCTGATCGCCCGGAGCGTCCTGATCGCCCGGATCGGCCGGATCGGCCGGAGCGTCCGGATCGGCCGGAGCGTCCTGATCGCCCGGATCGGCCGGAGCGTCCGGATCGGCCGGAGCGTCCTGATCGGCCGGACCGCCCGGACAGGCCCGATCGCCCTGATCGACCTGATCGCCCGGAGCGTCCGGATCGGCCGGACCGCCCTGACAGGCCCGATCGACCTGATCGACCTGATCGCCCTGATCGACCTGATCGCCCGGAGCGCCCTGATCGTCCGGAGCGTCCTGATCGACCGGACCGCCCTGATCGGCCGGAGCGCCCTGATCGGCCGGACCGCCCTGATCGGCCGGACCGCCCGGACAAGCCGGATCGCCCGGACAAGCCGGATCGCCCGGACAAGCCGGATCGCCCGGCGCCACAGGCACCTGGTATTCCCAGCATCCCAAGGTCCGAGGACGATTCCGAGGCGCCGGACGCACCACTCCCGCCCGCGGACAGTGACTCAGGCGCGAGTGAGCGGTCCGACGAACCGGCCGAGGTTCCGTCCGCGCCGGGTGGTGGCGCACCGCCACCTGCTCCACCGGCGATGGGAGCACCCCCTGCCCCCAGCGGCGGCGTGGGTGGTGCTGCGGGCGGGGCGCCTGCGTCGCCGAACGCTCCTTCCGTGCCCGGTCCGTCTTCGGCGATCACGTCTCCGGACATCGCTGCAGCTCCACCTGCAGCACCGCTCGCGGACAACGCACCTGCTGCGGCAAGCGCACCGGACAATCCCGAAGCGCTACCAGTGGTTCACACCGAGCCCTTGCCTGTCGCGGCAACGCTGGGTGGGATCGGTGTGCTGTTCGTCTGTGCTGCGGGCGCGGGTGCTGCCACCTTCCGCGGTGCGCGCGCACAGCAGGCCCGGCTCGCCGCGGCGCGCGCCGAGTTCCTGGTGCCGATGTCAGCGGGAGGTGCGTAGGTCATGTCGCAGAGGCGATCCCATAGGCGCGTGGCTGCCGCCGTCGATGCAGTCCTCGACGCCGCAGTCGCAGCCGAGGCCGTAACCCTCGCCGATGTCGTCGAGTCGGTGGCGCGCGAACGTAAGCGCCCGATCGAACTGGAGTACTCGTCGGATCTTGCGGTGGGTGTGTGTGGGCAGCGTCGCGCGTATCCGGATCACGACGTCATCGTGTTGGCCCCCGACCTGCCGGATACGGACCGAACCCTCGCCCACGAACTCGGCCACGTCGTGTTCCGGCACGAAGGAGCCGAAATCGCAGAGGCCACGTTGGAAGCGAGTGACGACCTGATCGCCTACATGCTCAGTCAGAGATCGTTGAGGAACACCGAGGATTCGGCACTCGACGAGATCGCCGAGTGGGAAGCAGAGACTTTCGCGTCGATGATGCTCATGCGAATGGCGACGATGAAGGGTAGAGGCGCACCGTTGTCCGTCCTCCGATACGACGAGGCGATCGGGTGATTGCCTGGGCTGTCGCGTTGGTGGTGTGGATCGCCGCCGGTGCGCGAATCGGACGGGTCGTTGCGCGTAACCCCACGCCGCTGCGCAATGCGATGGTGATATCCGTGGTGTGTGCGGCCGTGGCGTCGACGGTGGTGATCCCGCAGGTGTGGGCCGTCGTGGACGAGATCGCGCCTGGATCGGACTTGCCTCGTACAGTCACGTTGCTGGCGTGGCTCTTCTGCGCCGCGGGTGGTGCCGTGGGCGCTGCCGCGGTGCGCCCCAACGTGTCTCGGCGTTGGATGCGCCCGATGAGCATTTCCGTCTTCGGGATGGCTGTCGTCGTCGGTGTTGCTGCATGTCTCGACGTCGTGATGCCGGCGCTCGTGTTCATGACGGTTGCCTTGGTGGTTGTGATTGCCACCGGACTCGCGCATGTTGCGTGGGCGCCGTTGGGCCGAGGTATCGGACTCATCGTCGCCGGTTCGGCGGTGCTGCTGATCGCCGTGGTGGTGGCCCTGGCCGGGGAGCTGTCGGGCAACGAAGGTCAGCGTGTGCACTCTCCCGCCGTGTATGCGGCGGCGGCACTGTTGGTCTCGATCGGGTCCGTCTGGGTGCTCGTCGAGATTTGGCTGCGCGCCCGCGTGGACATTCGTCGCGTGAAACCATTGCACGACATATTGATCGAACGGTTCCCGGAAGTGATCGAAGGTGTCGGTGGCGCGCGCACATCTGTGCTGCGAGCATCGGATTCGGTCGCTCAGATCATGGATGCGATGTACGTGCAGGCCGGCGCCGGGCTGTTCGCGAATCCACAAGTGCCACCAGAGTCATCGCGCGACCACGTACGGGTGGTCGCGAAGTGGGCACGGGACCCGCAGAACAGTGCGGTAGTGGTCGACACGAAATGGATCGCGCCGCCCCCGGGGTATTCGCCGCGCCGCTGGGTATTGCGGATCGCGAACGAATACAACAAGGCCGGCGAGCGATCGACCGAGAACTAACGCGATGCGTCGGGCGGAACTTCCGGGAGTCCCTCGCTGGAGCGCAGCTTCTCGGCCATCGTGGTGAGAAGGTTCTGGGATTCTTCGGAGAGATCGAACGCACGGCTCGACAACTTGCGGAGGCCGTATCCCTGGAGTTGGGAAAGCAATTCGAGATCGTGGTCGATCTTGGCCGCGTAGATGTCGTTGAAGAAGTAGTCCGGCTTGACCTTGAAGAACCGCGCGAATGCCGCGACGGTCTCGTCGGACGGATTGGTGCGTTGACCGGATCGAAGCTGCGAAATGTACGGCTTCGAAATTTGGTGCCCATCGCCGATCAGTGCCGACGCAACCTCTGCGTTGGTATGAGGCTTGCGACCGGGAGGATGGACCGTGTCGAAGAGCTTGTTCAACCGCTCAGCAAAATCAGCCATGTGAGCCGCATGGTCCTCTCTCGTGGGCGCATAAGGAATGTGGGTGAAACCCTACCACTCAAATAACCGGCCAGTAGCTCGTGAAATGTCTGAAACCGGCGCCCGCATCGACTGTCGGTCGGCGGTTTGCATGGCCTGTTCGGAGGCCGAGTCGAGGCCGAATTTGTATCCGGTCGAACGCGGTGGCGAACACGTGGACGCGGGGAGTGATCGGGTGCGTGTCGGCGTGCGACGAGGCCGGGAACGGACGACATGCCGTGCGGCCGAGCCCCGATTCGCAGCAAGTTACTGAAAGTTAGCTGTGTGATGTCGAGTCTGGAGTCCGCATACCAAAAGTTGGACATCCGTACTGATCAGACACCCGCGCTGCGTTGCGTAATGCAACTTACAAAACGTCGCTCGATGTCACCGTGACTGCGTCAAGTCTACTCGTTGGTAGGTATTCGATTGTGACGCGTGGTGCGTTCTGCCGGCGGGTGCCGGTCGCGTGAGCGTTGGGGGCGGAGTGGGCGATCGCGTCGCCCGGTGTCATGAGTCCACCACGGTTGAAACACGTTCTCGCGGAGCGTGCGGGGACTGGTTTCGCAGCCCACTCTCGGCCATGATTGTGAGATGGAACACAAAATGAGTGACGCCGAGTTGCGCAAGGCGATCAGGACTCTGCGTGACCGAGCCGACTACGCAAAGAAGCACGGTGACAACAGCGCAGTCACGACGATCGAGGAATCGATCCGGAAATACCAGGAGGAGATGGGGCAACGCCTGTGATCCGCGGATCGTCGCCCCGGAAATCGGGGATGCCTCTCGTCTGTCGCGTTGCGAGCGCGCGTGCGTAGACTGCCGAGCGCAAGGGCGATCTGCGACGACGGGGGTTCGGAGAGACGATGGCGATCAAGACGTTGGACGGCAAGAAGGCTCTGATCACAGGCGCCGGCAGTGGAATCGGGCATGCAACCGCGCTGGCCGCGGCTGCCTCCGGTGCGCAACTCTTCCTGACGGACGTGAACGAGGTGGGGCTCGCGCAGACCGTCGAACAGGTCGGTGCGCGTGGGGGCACGGTGAGCTTCTCGCGCGCCTTCGACGTGTCGGACTTCGACGAGGTCACTCGATTCGCCGAAGACGTACACAATCAATTCGGCAGCATGGACGTCGTGATGAACGTCGCCGGGATCTCGGCGTGGGGGACCGTCGAGAATCTCGAGCATCGTCATTGGAAGTCGATGGTCGACGTCAACCTCATGGGACCGATCCACATCATCGAGAGCTTCGTCCCGCCGATGGTCCGAGCAGGCCGTGGCGGCCACCTGGTGAATGTGTCCTCGGCCGCCGGAATTCTGGCACTGCCCTGGCATGCCGCGTACAGCGCCAGCAAGTTCGGTCTTCGTGGTGTGTCGGAGGTGCTTCGATTCGATCTGAAGCGACACGGGATCGGGGTCAGCCTCGTAGTTCCCGGGGCGGTCAAGACGCCTCTCGTGGGAACGGTCGAGATCGCCGGTGTGGACCGCGACGATCCCCGAGTCGACAAGTTCGTGCATCGCTTCGAGAAACGCGCAGTGTCACCGCAGAAGGTCGCGGACAGCATTCTCGCCGGAATCGCGAAGAACCGATTCATGGTCTACACGTCCAACGACATTCGGTTCGGGTACTGGTGGGCACGGAAATTCGCGCCGCCGTACGAGTTCGTCATGCAGAAGGCGAACGACCAGTTCAGCAAGTTCCTGTAGGCCGTGTTCCGGTAGCGTCTCGGGCATGCCGAAACGTTTCGCCACAACCATCGAGTTGGACCACGACGTCGAGGCTGTGCACGCCGCGCTCACCGACGAGGCCTATTGGCAGTACCGGTTGCGCGAGAGCGAGACCGCGCAGACGCGTATCGAATCGCCGGGTCCGGGAGCGTTGTCCGTCACGGTGACCGAAACAACCGACCCGGAGAAGTTTCCCGCTGTCGTGCGTGCGGTCGTGCGGGGTCCGATGAAGATCGAGCGCACTGACTCCTGGGGTCCGCTGTCCGATGGTCGTGCCGAAGGTTCTTTCGGAGGCAGTACTACCGCATTGCCGCTGACCATCGACGGCTCTTTCGTTCTGCGCGGGTCGGGGGCAGGGTCGGTGATCGATGTCGATGGGGCGGTGACGGTGAAGATCCGGCTTGTCGGAGGGCAGATCGAGGCTCTGGCGAAGCAGATGGTTATGCAGATGGTCGAGCGTGACGGTGGCGAGATTCGGGACTGGCTCACTCGGTGAGTTCATGTGACGGCCTCACTGGGTGAGTTCGTTCCTCAGTTCCACGTCCAGGTTGCGGGCACCGGGCCCGGCGGCGGCGAGCTTGTCGTGGCTGTTGACGATTCTGCAGCTGCTCAGCGACAGGCATCCGCATCCGATGCAGCCGGTGAGGTTGTCGCGTAGGCGTTGCAGTTGCTCGATCCGGTCGTCGAGTTCGGAGTGCCACTCGGCGGAGAGTTTGGCCCAGTCCTTTCTGTTGGGGGTCCTGCCCTCGGGGAGGGTCGACAGCGCCTCTCTGATGTCGGCAAGTGGAATCCCGACCCGCTGGGAGATGCGAACGAATGCAACACGTCGCAACGTGTCTCGGCGATAGCGGCGTTGATTGCCGCTGGTCCGCCGACTCGAGATGAGGCCTTCGCGTTCGTAGAAGTGAAGGGCGGACACCGCGACACCGCTGCGCTCGGACAATTGGCCGGGGGTCAGTTCCTTCGCCGACCATTCGGGCATCTCCATGCGTGCACCCACCTTCCGTTCGGATACCCGAACCATACTCGAGGTCCTGTCATGCGCGACCGAATACGTATGTGCTGCCCGAGGGGGCTCCGGCGCACTACCGTCGAGACATGAACGCAACGGGATCGGCCGCAATGGGGGCGAGTTCCGAGGTGGGCACGCTCCGCGGTGTGCTGCTGCACCGGCCCGGTGACGAGTTGAAGCGCCTCACACCGCGCAACAACGACCAACTGCTGTTCGACGGCCTGCCGTGGGTCGATCGTGCGCAGGAAGAACACGATGCGTTCGCAGACCTCCTGAGGAGCCGCGGCGTCGACGTGATGCTGCTTTCGGATCTTCTCACCGAAGCGTTGACCGTCAGTGGTGCTGCCCGGATGCAGGGAATCGGTGCGGCGGTCGACCCTCGAAGGCTCGGTCACACCTTGGCGCACGAGCTGACATCCCACCTGCGCGCTGTTCCCGCGGCCGAACTGTCCACGATTCTCACCGCCGGCATGACCTTCGACGAGTTGCCGGTGGACGCGAGTTCGTCGTCGTTGGTCAGGCGAATGCACCACGGCGGCGACTTCGTCATCGACCCACTACCCAATCTGTTGTTCACCCGAGACTCGTCGTTCTGGATCGGGTCTCGGGTGGCGATCACGTCGTTGGCGCTGCCGGCACGGGCGAGAGAGACGTCGCTGACCGATCTCATCTACGCCCACCACCCGAGGTTTCTCGGCGTCCGCCGCGCGTACGAATCGCACACTGCTCCTGTCGAGGGTGGGGACGTGGTGCTGCTCGCGCCGGGTGTGGTCGCGGTCGGAGTGGGGGAGCGAACCACGCCCGCCGGAGCGGAAGCACTGGCCAGGAGTGTCTTCGAGGACGAGTTGGCGCACACCGTGCTGGTCGTCCCGATCGCCCAGGAACGGGCGTCGATGCATCTGGACACCGTCTGCACGATGGTCGACGTCGATGCCGTGGTGATGTATCCGGCGATCCAGGACACGTTGTCCGCATTCACGATTCACCGTGAGGACAAGGGCGTGAGTATTCGCGGTGCGGATCCGTTCCTGGACGCTGCTGCGGACGCGATGGGCATCGGCAAGCTCCGTGTCATCGACACCGGCCTCGACAACGTGACCGCCGAACGCGAGCAGTGGGACGACGGGAACAACACGCTTGCGCTGGCCCCTGGCGTCGTCGTCGCGTACGAGCGGAACGTGGAAACCAACGCCCGCCTGGAGGCATCGGGTATCGAGGTGTTGCGGATCGCAGGCTCCGAACTGGGGTCGGGACGCGGCGGCCCACGGTGCATGTCCTGCCCGGTTGCCCGCGATCCGATCTAGCGGGTCGGGTGGTCAGAGAACTTCTTCGACCTTCTCGGCCGGGCGAGCCAGCACCGTGCCCTTGTCGGTGACCACGATCGGTCGCTCGATGAGGATGGGGTTGTCCACCATGGCCTCGAGGAGCTGATCCTCGGTGGCATCAGCGAGGCCGAGTTCCTTGTACACGGCTTCGCGTTTGCGAATCGCCTGGCTCGGCTGCAGTCCGGCGTCGTCGAGCAACTTGCGTAAGCCGTCACGTGACGGTGGTGTCTCGAGGTACTTCACCACTGTCGGTTCGATGCCGGATTCTTCGATCAATCGAAGAACGGTGCGGGAGGTGTTGCATCGCTGGTTGTGGTAAATAGTCGCGTTCTCGGCCATGCCCTCATTGTGCACGCCCCGAGCACCGTCTTCGCCTAGCGTTGACCAGGAAGCGTGACGGAAGGGAGGGACCGTGCACCTGAACATTGATGCGGACTCGGCTGTGGCACCGTTCGATCAGGTCCGATTGCAGATCATCGAGCAGGTTCGGTCGGGCGTGTTGATCGCCGGAACCAAGATACCGACGGTGCGGGCGCTGGCGTCCACGTTGAACCTTGCACCCAACACGGTGGCGAAGGCGTATCGCGAGTTGGGGCGCGAAGGAGTCATCGAGACGCACGGCAAACAGGGGACGTTCATCGCCTCGGGTGGGGACCCGACGAGGACACACGCCGAGCGCGCCGCGACCCAGTATGTCCAAGAACTGCGAAATCTCGGGATTTCGGACGAAGATGTACTTGGGTTCGTCCGTTCCGCACTACGAGGAGCGGACTGACGATTCGTAGAGAGAAGGGACTCCGGTGGCATCCACACTGTTTCGCGACATAGCGATTCTCGTCGCCAGAATCGGGCTCGGGGTCGTGTTCGTGGCTCACGGATGGCAGAAGTTCTTCGATGCCGGTGTCGGTGCCACCCAGGCGTCGTTTCGGGACATGAACGTGCCGGCGTCGAATGTGAGCGCGGTCGTCGCTGCAGCTGTCGAGCTGGGCGGGGGAGTGGCGTTGGTCGCAGGCCTGGCCACCTCGATCGCCGGTTTCCTTCTGTTTCTCGACATGCTGGGTGCGTTCGTGATCGTTCATCTGGACAAGGGTGTCTTCGTCGCCGAAGGAGGGTACGAACTGGTGGTTGCGCTGGGTACGGGTGCTTTGTTGCTGGCAGTGTCGGGCGCCGGTCGTCTCGGAATCGACGGGTTGATCGGAAGGGGCTCGGGATGGGGCAGAACCGCAGAGTGAACGGGGTGCGAGATAGGTTGCACACCCGTGACACGTCATGCCCTAGCTTGCTTTTGCGAACGAACTCGAGGAATGTGAAACACCATGGCGATGAACACTGACACTTCGGACCGCGATACGGCGGACGACGGATCGGGGTCTGCACCGAGCAGTCTGACCCGGGTCGGTATCCGCACCGACTACGTGGTCTTCTCGGTAGCGGCAGTGGCCGTACTCGCAATCGTGGTGTGGGGCCTCGTGGCTCCCGATCACATGAACTCCACCACCGGATCGATGCTGGACTGGATCGTCACGAACATCGGTTGGCTGTTCGTGCTTGCTGCGACCGGCTTCGTCCTCTTCTCCATCTGGCTCGCTGTCAGCCGATTCGGCACGATCCCGCTGGGTAAGGACGGTGAGAAACCCGAGTTTCGCACCGTGAGCTGGATCGCGATGATGTTCAGCGCGGGTATGGGTATCGGATTGATGTTCTTCGGACTCTCCGAACCTCTCGCGCATTTCGTGACCCCGCCTCCGGGCTCCGAAGGTGGCGTCAGCGCCGCGATGGCCACGACGATGTTCCACTGGAGCCTCCATCCGTGGGCGATGTACGCGGTGGTCGGTCTGTCGATCGCGTACGGCTCGTACCGCAAGGGGCGCAAGCAGCTGTTCAGCTCGGCGTTCATCCCGCTTCTCGGACGTCGCGCCGAAGGGCCCATCGGCAAGATCATCGACATTCTCGCGATCTTCGCCACCCTCTTCGGAACTGCAGCTTCGTTGGGACTCGGTGCATTGCAGATCGGTTCCGGGTTCGAGGTCGTCGGGTGGATGTCGCAGGTGAGCACCCTGCTTCTCGTTGCAGTCGTCGCTATCCTGACCCTTGCGTTCGTTGCATCTGCGGTGTCGGGTGTCGCAAAGGGCATCCAGTGGCTCTCGAACATCAACATGGTGTTGGCTCTGGTTCTCGCGATCTTCGTGTTCGTGCTGGGCCCGACGGTCCTGATGCTGAACCTGATTCCGACGACGATCGGGGCGTATGCCGCGGACCTTGCGCAGATGTCGGCACGAACCGGCGCCTCGTCAGATCCGGAGACCGGAAGCTGGCTCTCCTCGTGGACGATCTTCTACTGGGCCTGGTGGGTGTCGTGGACCCCGTTCGTCGGCATGTTCCTGGCACGCATCAGCAAGGGGCGCACCATCCGCCAGTTCATCATCGGCGTCATCGCAGTGCCCAGCACGGTGAGCCTGATCTGGTTCGCGATCTTCGGCGGCGCCGGAATCGGGGAACAGCGAGACGGAATCGACCTGGCGTCGCGTGGCAGCGAAGAAGCCCAGTTGTTCGGAATGCTCGACAACTTGCCACTCGCCGGTATCACCACGGTGCTGGTGATGACGCTCGTTGCGATCTTCTTCGTGTCCGGTGCAGATGCCGCATCGATGGTGATGGGTTCGCTGTCCCAGCGCGGAACGCTGGAACCGAGGCGTTGGGTCGTCGTGTTCTGGGGAACGCTCACAGGTGGTGTGGCTGCGCTGATCCTCTGGACCGGTGGGTCGGAGGCACTGGACGGTCTGCAAACCATGACGATCATCGCGGCGGCGCCGTTCGTGTTCGTGATGATCGGCCTGTGTGTGGCGCTCTACAAGGACCTTTCGCGTGATCCGCTCATGCTCGATGCCCGCGCCATGCGACGCGAGCTTCGGCGAATGGCTGCGAAACAGCGCCGGGAGAAGAGCCGAGAAACGAATCGCGAGAGGACTCCCGCTCCCAGGTGAGATCCACTCGTCCGTCGTAGGATGGCTGGCGATGCCTACCTTCAAGCGCGTACTCGCCGGATTGTCGTCAGCCGTCCTTCTCGGTTCCATGGGACTCACCAGTGGCGCTGCGTTGTCCTCGGCCGACCCCCGCCCCGTACCGAACCTGCCGGGTCAGCCCCTGATGGTCGACACGGACATCACGTTCGACTCCGATGGCCACACCTTCCACGGCACCTACCGGGGGCCGGCCGATCCGTCGATCGCGCCGGCGGCCTCCGCGCTGCTGCTCCCGGGCAGCGGTCCCATCGACCGCAACGGTGCATCCGGTCCCGAGTACCGGGCCGAAACCATTGCGAGACTGGCCGATGCACTGGGCTCCAGAGGTATTGCGACGTTGCGGTTCGACAAGTACGGCACCGGCTCCACCGGAACGGACGGCCCGCCGGAACAGGCAATGACCGAGTACGGGTTCGAGCAGCAGGTCGACGATGCGAGTTCCGCGCTGGCGGAACTGAAGAAGCTCAGTGGCACCGAGCCGCAGCACACCTCGATTCTGGGGCACAGTGAAGGGTCTCTGACCGCGCTTGCCGTGAGTGAGCGCCGGCCCGATGCGGTGGGTGGGCTCGGATTGCTGCAGCCGCTTGCCATGCGATACCTCGACCTAATTCGAGCGCAGGTGCACGCCTACGTCGGCCGCACCGTGGCGGCGGGTGAAATGGAACAGGCCGAGGGGGACGCGGTCCTGTCCAGCCTCGAAGAGGCCATCGACTCGATGCGCACCAAGGGCGTCGTCCCGGACGAGTTGCACCCGCTGCTTCCTCAGGTCGGGATCTCCCCGGCCACAGCTCGTTTCTTCAGTGAGGCCGACAAATACGATCCGCGCGAACTTGCCGCTGCAGTGCCCGAGTCCTCACACACCCTGCTGAGCTGCTCGGACAAGGACCTGAACGTCAACTGTGAACAGGTAGAAGGCCTTCGTGCTGCTCTCGATCACACAGACCTCGAGTTCGTTCACATGACGACGTCCAACCACGGACTCGGCGAACTGGGTCCGGTACCGCCCACTCAGCTCGATTCGGTGGCGCCGCTGCCCCTGGCGTTCGAGTTCGTCGGCCCTTTGAACGCCTGGGCCGATGGAGTGCTCGAGCCCTGAGGGTCCGCGTCACCACAATCCGGTGGCGGCACCGATCTGGCGGTCGAGTTCGGGCGCCAGCGTTCGGGTGTAGGTGGCGGACAGGTGATGCGAGTCGTGGTAGACGAGAACGTTGCCCTCGACCACCCTGCAGATTGCGGCATCGCACACGGCATCGCTCATGTCGAGTGGGTGGACGAGGGGAAAGTTCTCGGCGGCGGCCAGCACCGGATTGACCGGATCCAGCACGTAATCACGAGGCAACCCACAGGATTCGGCATCGCCGCCGTCGGCCAGGCAGTCCGGCGCACCGTACGGGGAGCCGTCCTCGTGCAGCCAGGGCGTGTCACGCATTCCCAACAGCGGAATACCCATCCCGCCCAGGCGCTCCCACACGCCGAGGTAGTCGTCCGGTGTGATGTCGCCCGGTCCTTCTTCGTTGGGGCGCGAGGCCGTGGTGAACACCCAATCGGGTCGTTCGATGCTGAGACGATCCAGGATCTCCGACGACCACTGGCCGCACCCCGGGTATTCGACGTCGTGGAGCATCGGGACTGGATTCACGGTGACGGGGCAGCCCATCTTCAGTAGGGTTTGGACCCGTATTCCGCGCTCCTTGCCGATCAGATCCAGCGCAGGAATCCAGTGTTCGGCGTGCGAGCTGCCCACGACGGAGATCGTCGTGGCGGCATCGGGGTCGCCGTACGTGCACTCGACGACATCGGTGCTCATCAGGTCGGTGATACACAGGTCCGTCGTCGGTTGCGGGACGTCGTGTTCGGCTTCGAGCACCGTCGGGCGCATGTCGGCGTGGGGTGCGAAGGTCCCGTCCGTCAGGGTCGCCGCGCCGGGGTACAGCCACGGGTCGAGGTCTCCGACCCGCGCGGTGGTTTCGGGGTTCTGCGCGAGATACCACTTCCACGAGCCCGTTGCGCCGACGATGGCGACACCGAGAATGCAGATGGTCGCGACGATCGTGCGCTTCTGGAAGCGGGCGGGCGCTGCAGCACCCGCTTTTCCGGACATCGGCGCTTCGACGACTCGATACGTGACCCAGGCGACGACGAGCGACACCACGACCACGGCAAGACCGCCGAGGGCGCCGACCTCAGGACGTTCGCGCCAGGTGAGGTAGAAGATGAGTATCGGCCAGTGCCAGAGATACAGGGAGTACGCGATCGCGCCCAGTTCCACGAACGGTCGGGTCGCCAGCGCCTGGACGATTCCCGGCCGGTCGCTGTCGGCACCGGAAGGGCCGGTTCCCGCCAGGATGAGCGCAAGTGTGGCACCCACCGGGATCAGCGCTGCCGGACCGGGGAACGACGAACCGCCGTCCACGACGAATCCACAACCGATCACCACGGCGATCCCGGCGATCGCGAGCGCCACCTTGACCGGCCGGGGGAGGGTGATTCGATGGATCACCAGCGCGATTCCGGCCCCGGCCAGAAGCTCCCACAAGCGTGCGAACGTGTCGTAGTAGGTCCACATCTGGTGTTCCTGGGAGCGCAGAGCCGCGTACACGAACGACGAGACCAGTCCCACGACGATGACGCCGCCGATCAGGGGCCGCACCAGTTGTCGGTGACCGGTTCGACGGCACCACCATGCGACACCCGCGATCAGCGCCAAGGCGAGCAGGTAGTACTGGACCTGCACCGACATGGACCACAGGTGTTGCATCGGGCTGACCGACGCATCCGCTGCCTGGTAGTCGGCGGATGTTCGGGCCAACTCCCAGTTCTGGATGTGGAGGATCGACGAGATCGCCTGATCGGCGAGAGCCGACCATTGCGTGAACGGACGCTGGATCGCGGTGGCGGCGGTGGTGGCCGCCAATACGATAATCAGTGCAGGAAACAGCCGCCTGACGGTGCGCCGGACCACTGTGGGAATCGACGGGCCGGCTTCGGATTCCGCGCGCCGCAGCAGCATGCCGGTGAAGAAGAAGCCCGACAGGACGAGAAACACGTCCACGCCGCCGGACACGCGGCCGAACCAGACGTGGTAAACGACGACAAGAGCGATCGCTACACCGCGGAGTCCGTCCAGGTCGTAGCGATATGGGGGTGATGTGGTTACACCACGGTCGTCAGGTGAGAGGAGAGTCGTGTCCCCGCTCGTAGTCGATCGATCGGGTCTCACAAGTTCCGTTCCTCGTCAACGCCAGCTGGGTAGCCACAGTTGGTCCTGCCATGTGTCCGGGGTGATCGGGATGGCCGTGAGGATCGGCCACAACCACACGAAGTTGGCCACCACGAGCCCCACGTACAGGCACACCACCAACAAACCCGTTCCACGTCGCTCGAACGATGCACGCGCGCTTCCGAGTATGTCGCCGAGCGTCAACGCTATCGCCATCACCAGGAACGGCGCCAATGCCACAGCGTAGAAGTAATACATCTGACGGTCGAGCGTGACCAACCACGGCAGGAATGCCGCACCGTAGGCCACCAGAACGGCGCCGAATCGCCAGTCCCGTCCAACCAGCGCCCTCCACAGAGCCCAAGCGAGGACGGGTAGTGCCAGCCACCACATCGCCGGGGTACCGATCAACATGATCGCCTTCACACAGGACTGCGCGCTGCATCCCGATACATTCTCGCCGTCGGCGAAGTAGTAGAGCATCGGGCGTAGTCCCATCGGCCACGTCCAGGGCTTCGACTCCCACGGATGGTGATTCCCTGCCGAGTTGGTGAGCCCGGAGTGGAACTCGAGAACGTTGCCGCTGTAGTACCAGAGTGACCGCAATGCGCTCGGCACGAACGACCACGTTCCGCCACTGCCGACGCCGGTGCCCACCGCGTGTCGGTCCACGCCCGTTTCGCTCGCGAACCAGGCCCAATAGGTGCCCAGGTAGACGATCAGGGGAACGACCACCAACGCGTACAGGGCGGGGCCGAGGTCGCGGACGCCTGTGCCGAGCCACGGCCGGCGTACGCCGTAAGCCCGGCGGGCCGACACATCGAACGCCACGCACAGCAGACCGAAGAACGCGATGAAGTAGACACCCGACCACTTGGTGCCGCATGCCAGGCCGAGCATGACGCCCGCGCCGAATCGCCACCAGCGCACACCCAGCCGTGGACCCCACTCGGTGACATGAATCCGGCCTTCTTCGTACACCCGCGCCGTTCGCTCGCGCGTCTCGTCGCGGTCGACGACGAGACAGCCGAACGCCGCGACAGCGAACAATGCGAGGAAGATGTCCAGCATCCCCACCCGCGAGGACACGAATGTCACCCCGTCGGCGATGACGAGGATCCCTGCGAAACCACCGATGAGGGTCGAACGGCTCAGTCGCCGGACGATACGGATGACGAGAAGGACGATGATCGTTCCCGCAACAGCGGAGGCGAACCGCCAACCCCACCCGTTGTAACCGAAAAGCGCCTCGCCCATCGCGATCAACTGCTTGCCGACCGGTGGGTGGACCACCAGCCCATAACCGGGGTTGTCCTCGAGCCACACTCCGCCGGTCAGGACCTGCCAACCCTGTGGGGCGTAGTGCTTTTCGTCGAAGACCGGGGTGCCCGCATCGGTAGGGTAGCCGAGCATCACGAATCGCGTCACGGCGGCGATCGTGGTCAGGAACAGCGTGACGACCCAACCTCGAAAACGGTCGGTCGGCCCGAAATCAGGTGCCGGCACCAAGGGCGCCGGACTGACCTTCGTAGGGGGCTGTGCCGAGGGCACATGGTGCTCGTCGGTCAGCATGCTCACCCCGCAATCGTAGGCTGTGGGACATGACTGGTCGTCTGGTGCTCGCCGCAACGCCGATGGGGGATGTCGGTGATGCCTCGTCCAGGCTGCGCTCGGCCCTCGAAACAGCGGATGTCGTGGCCGCAGAAGACACCCGGCGCACCAAGGCGCTGGCCTCGGCACTCGACGTGACCATCACCGGGCGTGTCGTGAGTTTCTACGACCAGGTCGAGGTATCGCGGCTGCCGGGGTTGGTGGCCGACGTGGAGTCGGGAAAGACCGTGTTGCTGGTGACGGATGCGGGAATGCCGTCCGTGAGCGATCCCGGATACCGCCTGGTTGCTGCCTGTGTGGACGAGGGACTTCCGGTGACGTGTCTGCCCGGTCCTTCCGCTGTGACGACGGCCCTCGCCCTGTCGGGGTTACCGGTCGAACGCTTCTGTTTCGACGGGTTCCCGCCGCGGAAACAGGGACAGCGAAAGACCTGGATGCAGACCCTGGTGGCGGAGGAACGTGCCTGCGTGTTCTTCGAGGCACCACATCGGCTGGTCGACTGTCTTGCCGATGCGGTCGAAGTCCTCGGTGGCGACCGCAGAGCCGCCGTGTGCCGCGAGCTGACCAAGACGTACGAGGAGGTCCGGCGCGGCACACTCGCAGAGCTCGCCGAGTGGGCGGCTGAGGGTGTACGCGGTGAGATCACGGTCGTGCTGGCCGGGGCGACCCGTGCCGTGTCCGATCCGGCCGATCTCGTCGAGGACGTGGAACGGCTCGTGGAGAGTGGTACCCGACTCAAGGACGCCTGCGCCCTCGTCGCCACCGCAGGGGTATCGAAGCGTGAACTCTACGAAACCGTTCTGGCGGCGCGGCGGGACTGAGCCGGGTACCGGTCACCCACGGCTCTGATCAGCTGCTGATCCGAGCCTTCTCGTCGGGTGCAAGGACCGCGATCTCGGCGGCCGCTCTGCCCGCGTGCCAGCCGTCCGCATCGACCGAGCGCCCTCGGGACTTCCTGGTTCGCGGGAACAGTCGCTCGAACTCGGCGTCCACCGCCTCGGAGGTGGACGCCAGGATGGGGAGGAGGTCGTCCACGTCGATGCGCGCGGCGTCGGCTGCCTCGACGGTTGCGCGAGTGTCGGCCTCGCGCAGGCGCTGACCTATCCGGCCGGCGAAACCGGCGAGGAAACCCTTCCGGAACGAGGTGGTGCGTGAGCCGCTCCGGCCGGCAGCGTCCGCGAACTGCATCGCACGTGTCGCCTGGACGAGCAGCGAGGTGAACAGCAGATCGACCTGCTGCAGATCGACGGGCGTACCGACCACCGTCGCGATGGCGACCTTGTCGAACCACACCGTCCGGACACGGTTGGGTTCACCGATTTCGGTGAGCAGATGAACCTTTTCCTTTACGTACGGGTTCTCCAAGTGGACTCGCCGACTTGCCACGGCTGCGGGGCCGGTGCCGGCACGGGACGTGAGTAGAGCGGTGTCGATCGCGTACCGCGTCATCAACTCCTGCGCCTTCGCGGTGAACGTCTCGGCCTCTTCGGCGAAGTCCGTCGCTTCGGCCTTCGCGAGCAACCCGCGAATCTTGTTCCCGATCTTGCCGTCGAGGAGAAGATCCGGGTGTGCGCCGGCCGTGCGAAGACCGAGCCACGCCGACGGCGGGGGAGTGAGCATCGACCAGGGTGCGAGAGTGGCCCAGACCGAGGTGAGGTCGGTGATCTGGTACATCGAGTGATAGGGATCGGAGAACAGTAGTCCAGCGGTGAGAGCTATAGCCTGGTCTGTCGATTCGCCCGCGCGTTCCGCGATCACGTCGCTGGCGGGGTACTGCTCGGAAAGGGTATCCAGCTGGCGCACCCAGGATTCCGGTGCGCGGTCCCGAGCCCCACTGTGCCGCGCTTCGTGCAGGATGACCGTGGCAGCGAGACTTGCCTCCGACGGCTCCTTCGAACGTCGACTCGCGTGCACCAGGTCGGCGGGTTGCCAGCCGCGCTCATAGACGTCGCGAAGCTCGCGCACCAGACGTCGCACCGACTCCGCTGCCTGCGGGCTAACCTCTTCCTCGAACACACCCGCACCCCTCTCTCGCCCTGTTTTCGTTCGAAAGTATGTTCTATTGGTCGTCATGGCGGCAAAGTGTGCACCGGGGGTCCGACACGTACGGTGATCTGTCGCACCCGAAGTGGTGTCGTCACGTGGAGTGTCGCTTCGTTCCGCTAATGTCTCCCGGTCGGCACCAAGTCAAACGAACACAACCACAACACACTGACGGCAGGAGCACGCCGAATGGGCGCATGGGACCTCGGGCCTTTCGACAACGACGGCGCGATGAACGCACTCGGAGAGATCGAGAAGGCTGGTCCGCAGGGCATCTCCGAAGCATTGGTTGCGGCGATGGACGCAGTGGTCGCGAACGAGACCTACATCGAGACGGATTGTGCACAGGCTGCCGTGGCCGCCGCAGCGCTGGTGGCGCTCCGGGCGGGCGCAGAAGCTGACGATCCTTCGGCAAGCACGTTCCTCGATTCCAACCCGTTCGAGGCGACACGGGAGCTCAAGGACCACGCCTCGAAGACGTTCGAGCGGATCGCCGTCAAGGACGACAACGGATGGTTCGCGCTGTGGGACGAAGCCGGCTGTGTCGGAGCAGTCGTGGAAGGACTGGGCCCGTACCGCGTCGCCGTCGCCTGATTCGAGCGACGGCGCCCACAGGTCAGTCCTCGTCCACGTACCGGGGGAACACCCCGGACGGAGCGGGGAGCGGCGAGTCGGACACGATGCGGTTCTTCAGATCGACGAACTGCCGCTGATCCGGGTCCTGCCCCAGAAGATCGAGGATCTTCGCGGCGGAGTCCGGCATCACGGGCTGAACCAGGATGCCCACGATGCGTACGACTTCCAGCGTCACGTACAGGACCGTCGCCATGCGCGCCGGATCCGTCTTGCGCAGAACCCACGGTTCCTGGCGTGAGAAGTACCGATTGGTCTCGCCGAGCGTCGACCAGATCGCGTCCAACGCCAGGTGGAGTGCCTGCACGTCGTACTCGGCCCGGCAGCGTTCGAGCAGTCCGTCTGCCAGCGCGAGAAGTTCACCGTCGTCGTCGGTGAGATCGCCCGGTGTGGGAACCTTCCCGTCGAGGTTCTTGGCGACCATCGACAGGGAACGCTGGGCCAGGTTTCCGAGTTCGTTGGCCAGGTCGGCGTTGATGCGGGTGACGATGGCCTCGTGACTGTAGTTGCCATCCTGACCGTAGGAGATCTCACGGAGCAGGAAGAACCGCCACGCGTCGAGTCCGTACCGGTCCACCATCGCTAGCGGGTCGACGACGTTGCCGACCGACTTCGACATCTTCTCGCCCTTGTTGTAGAGAAAGCCGTGCACGAACACCCGCTCGGGCAATTCGATTCCGGCGGACATCAGGAATGCCGGCCAGTACACCGTGTGGAACCGGGTGATGTCCTTGCCGATGATGTGCAGGTTCGCGGGCCAGAACTTGCCGAACTGCTCGGAATCGGTGTCGGGGTATCCCGCGCCCGTGAGGTAGTTGGTCAGTGCGTCGACCCACACGTACATGACGTGATCGGGGTGATCCGGGACCTGGACGCCCCAGTCGAAGGTGGTCCGCGAGATGGACAGGTCCTTCAGGCCACCCTTGACGAAGCTGACGATCTCGTTGCGACGGGTGGCCGGCGCGATGAAATCGGGGTTGTCCTCGTAGAGGCTCAGCAACTTGTCCTGGTATTCGGACAGCTTGAAGAAGTACGTCGACTCTTCGGTCCACTCCACAGGCGTACCGGTTTCGATGGAAAGCCGGGTCCCGTCCTCCTGGAGTGTCGTCTCGGATTCGGTATAGAAAGCCTCGTCGCGGACCGAGTACCACCCGGCGTAGGTGTCCAGGTAGATGTCGCCGTTGTCGACCATCTTCTGCCAGATCACCTTGCTGGCTTCCTCGTGGTCGGTGTCAGTGGTACGGATGAAGCGGTCGAACGAGATGTTCAGCTTCTTGTCCATCGCCTCGAACACATCCGAGTTCCGAGCTGCGAGGTCACGGACGTCGACGCCCTCCTTGGCAGCCGTCTGCTGCATCTTCAGGCCGTGCTCGTCCGTTCCCGTGAGGAAGAAGACGTCGAATCCGTCGAGGCGCTTGAACCGTGCCAGTGCGTCCGAAGAGATGTACTCGTAGGCATGGCCGATGTGCGGGACACCGTTGGGGTACGCGATGGCAGTCGTCAGGTAGAAGGGTGGCCTCGAGGCGGCGGAGTCAGCAGCATTCATGGTGCAACCACTCTATCTGCGCGCCGCGATCTCACGGCGCGCAGATAGACGGTGTGTGATGCTCAGCGCTCGGGAACCGTGACGGTGCCGTAGTCCAGGCCACCGTGGCTGAACGTCGGGATGACGGGCCACTGACGCTTGAAGCTCGCGCACTCGGATGACGGAATGATCTGCAGCCAGCGCGAATCCCGCGGGGATCGCGAGGCCATGGTCTTCTCCTTCACCATGGAGTCGTACTGGTCGAGGGAGTCTTCGAGGGTGTTGCCGTTGAGGGCAACCTCGCGATTGTAGAACGAGGCCTGTGTCTTGACGCCCGGGATCTTGGACTGATCCGGCTGCCAGCTGTCCGGGGCCATGCCGTTCTCGGACGAGATCCATACTCCGTCAGGCGTGTTGACGCACAGGGAGTGGTTACCGTCGGTGTGGCCGGGCGTCCAGAGCAGGCTCACGCCCACACCGAGTTCCACGTCTCCCTCGAATACTTCCAGGCAATCGTCCGGGACGCCGGCCATACCGTTCTCGACGTACCAGGCCCACTGCATCGGGTGCATCGACTCGAACGTGCCCAGTTCCTTGCGGTGCACCAACAGTTTGGCGTTGGGGAACATGGGCTTGCGGGGAGTGGCTTCGCCCTCGATCGGCTCCTTGCTGCCCATCACCATGCGCATGTCCTGGACATGCAGGTGATCGAAGCTGATGTAGTCGACGTCTTCGTTTCGCAGACCGAGGCGGGGCAGAACGTGGTCGGGATCGTTGAGGTACTTGACGAAGTACTTGTTGACCTTGAGCTTCTTCGAGAACTCATCGAGCTTGTGATAGAAGGGCGACTCCGCGGAGCCGGCGGGCACCGTCGGCTCCCAGACCAGTGTCTTGGTCTTTCCGTCGAAACCCTCGAACTGGATGACGAACATCCGGTTGATGATGGTGATGAAGGGGTTGATGCTCAGGTTGTAACCCTGGAACGCAAATCGTGACGGGTACGGAGCTGCGACGATGTCGAAGCTTTTGATCGCTGTGACCTGACCCTGCTTCAGAAAGCGTTCCCGATACTTCTTGGCGGCTTCGCGGACTGCATCGAGACGGTCTCCGCGCGGCCACACCTCATGGACGCCGTCGAACTCGGGGATCGGACGCAAGTCGGCGGGAGTCAGAGTTTTGGCCAGCTCAGGGGTGGTTGTCATGACTTTTCTCCTTCGTGATCACCGGTGACCGCACGGGACTCGTAGGCTGCACGAGCCGATCGGTCGGTCGAGGTGACCTGGTTGGGAACCATCTTTCGCATCGCAACGTCGCGAAGAGCCTGGGGAACAACGTTCACCCAGCGAAGCGCGGGACCGATGAACGCCGGGACGTACACCTCGAACTTGGGCTTGGCGATGACGGCGACCACTGCTCGAGCGACGTCCTCGGGTTGCAGCATCTTGGCGGACCCGGTCGCTGTTCCTGCGGCAAGTTCGGTGTCCACGACGCCGGGCATCACCACGGAGAGTTGAACTCCGCTCTTGTGCAGTTCCGAGCGCACCCCGCTGAGGTAGCCGAAGATGCCGTGCTTGGTGGCCGCGTAGGTGGACTCGCCGGGAGGGCTCAGTTTGGATGCGGCCGACGCTACCGTCACGATGTGGCCGCGTCCGCGTGCGCGCATGCCGGGTGCTGCCAGCTTCACGCCACGGATGGGGCCGTGCAGATTGACGTCCAACTGGCGGCGGGTTGCCGATTCCGGCTCCTCGTCGAAATTGCCGACCCACATGACGCCGGCATTGTTGACCAGCACGTCGAGTGGACCCCACTTGGCTTCTACGGCGGCGAGGAATGCTGCGAAGGACTCCGTGTCCGTGACGTCGAGATCGAATCCTTCGACGTCACCGGACAGCTCTGCAGCTGTTCGGCGTGCGCCTTCTGCGTCCCTGTCGCCGATCGCAACTCGTGCGCCGGCAGTGGCCAGGTGCTTCGCGATCTCGCGACCGATGCCCTGTGCGCCTCCGGTCACCGCGATGACCTTGTGGTTCAGCTGAATACTCACGTTCCCGTCGTCTCCCCGTCGTAAATGTGACACGATTGTGTGTCAGATGTCCTTCCACTATCCCACACGGAAGTGCGAGAATCCACAAAATGTCTCGAACGGGAACGCAACCGGGCCGCCGCTATTCGGGGCTCGAGCATGGCGAGCGCAAGGTAGCTCGGCGCGCGGCGCTGATTGCCGCCGCCGTGGAGCTGTTCGGTACTCGGGGCTACACGACCACGACGGTGAAGCAGATCTGTGATCGGGCCGAACTCACTCAGCGGTACTTCTACGAATCCTTCAAGGACCGCAAAACCTGTCTGAGGGCGGTTTACGACGAGATCATCGACGACGTGAGGCGACTGACTCTCGAAGCACTGGAGAACGCATCGGATTTCGAGGACATGGCACCCTTGGGTGTCAGCGCGTTCGTCGAGTACTTCACTGCGGACCCACTGCGGGCGCAGATCGTGATGATCGAGGTGGTGGGGGTTTCCCCAGACCTGGAGGAGCGGCGATACGCGGTGCTCAGCGACTTCGCTGAAATCGTGGGGACGGTGTGGCTGCAGAACGTCGAGGGCGTCGACCGACGATTCGCCTTCTCGCTGGCCGTGGGGATGGTGGGGGCTGTCAATCACCTGCTCGTCGACTGGCTGCTGGGTGGCAAGAAACAGGATCCGGTCGAGCTCATCGCCGTCTGCGTCGCCTTGTTCGAGGCGGCACGAGCCCGAGTCTCGGTGCCGTCGCCATAATGGCCCCATGAGCAAAGACCGTCCGGCCCCCGAAGCGCCCGCTCCGTTGACGCCACTCGTCGACGCCCACACGCACCTCGATGCGTGTGGTGCTGGCGATACCGAGTCGGTGCGTGCCATCGTCGACAGGGCTGCAGCTGTCGGCGTGGAACGCGTGGTCACCGTCGCCGACGATCTCGCCGCAGCCCGCTTCGCTGTGGACGCCGCGCATTGGGACGAGCGGGTGTATGCGGCTGTGGCAATCCATCCGACGCGCGCGAACGTCCTCGACGACGCGACGCGAGCCGAGATCGAGAGGCTCGCCTCGGACCCTCGGGTGGTCGCAGTGGGGGAGACGGGGCTCGACCTGTACTGGCCCGGCAAGTTGGACGGCTGCGCGACGTTGACGGAACAGACCGACGGGTTCCGCTGGCACATCGACCTCGCGAAGCGTCTCTCGAAACCCTTGATGATTCACAACCGCGAGGCGGATGCGGACCTGCTGCGGGTGCTGGCCGAGGAGGGTGCGCCCGAAACGGTGATCTTCCACTGTTTTTCGTCGGACGCGTCGATGGCCAGGGCGTGTATCGACGCTGGGTACCTGCTGAGCTTCTCCGGGACCGTCAGCTTCAAGAACGCGAAAGCACTGCACGAGTCCGCACTGCTCGTTCCGCGTGAACAGCTTCTCTTCGAGACCGACGCTCCGTTCCTCACTCCGCACCCGTTCCGCGGTGCGCCAAACGAGTCCTACTGCCTGCCGTACACGGTGCGCGCGTTCGCCGAACTGCGTAGTGAGGATCCGGAGGTGCTGGCGAAGGCTTCGACCCGGAACGCCGAGCTCGCCTACGGCCTGTGAGTGGTTGACGAGCCCACAGACTCGTCAACCACTCACGGGCATCAGAGGACCTTCCCGAGGAAGTCCTTGGTTCGCTCCTGCTGCGGATTGCCGAAAATCTCCTCGGGAGTGCCCTCTTCGACGATGTATCCGTCCGCCATGAAGATGACGCGATCGGACACTTCCCGGGCGAAACCCATTTCGTGCGTGACTACGACCATCGTCATCCCGCCATTGGCGAGATCGCGCAGCACCTGCAGTACTTCCCCGACCATTTCCGGGTCGAGTGCGCTGGTCGCTTCGTCGAACAGCATGATGTCCGGGTTCATCGCGAGTGCCCTGGCGATTGCGACGCGCTGCTTCTGCCCACCGGACAGGTTGGCCGGCTTCGCATCCGCCTTCTCGGCGAGACCGACCTGCCCCAGCAGCTTGACGGCCGTGGCCCGCGCTTCTTCCTTCGTGGACTTCTTCGTCTGGACCGGAGCCAGCGTGACGTTCTCGAGGGCCGTCATGTGTGGGAACAGATTGAAGTGCTGGAACACCATGCCCACGTGCTGGCGTACCTGATCGATGTCGGCCTTCTTGTCGCTGATGTCGGTGCCGTCGACGACGACGCTGCCGCCGGTGATGTCCTCGAGGCGGTTGAGGCACCGCAGGAAGGTGCTCTTGCCGGACCCGGAGGGGCCGATCACGCAAACCACCTCGCCGGCGGCGATGGCGACGTCGAGTCCCTTGAGTACTTCGTTGTCTCCGAACGACTTCTTCAACCCGGTGACGCGGATCTTGGCTTCCGGTGCGGCAGTTGCCGGCACAGCAGTTTTCGTCTGGTCGGTCATGCGTTGATCCTCTTCTCGAGGCGGTTCGACAGCTTTGTCAGCGCCATGATGATGATGAAGTACATGATGCCGATGATCAGCCACATGTTGAAGGACTGGAAGTTGCGGGCGATGATGATTCGTCCGGTCTGAGTCAGTTCGGCGAGTCCGATGACGGACAGGATCGAGGTGTCCTTGAGCGTGATGACGAACTGATTGATGTACGACGGGATCATCGTTCTGATGGCCTGGGGCATGACGACTCTTCGCATCGACTTGAGGTAGCTGATGCCGAGGCTACGGGATGCTTCCATCTGACCCTTGTCGACGGAAAGGATTCCGCCGCGGACGATTTCGGCCATGTATGCGCCGGCATTGAGTGACAGCGTGATGACACCGGCCGTGAACGCCGACATCTGGAAGCCCATTGCCGCGGGAATGCCGAAGTAGATGAAGAAGGCCTGCACCAGAAGCGGTGTGCCGCGGAAGACGTCCACGTATGTGGTTCCGATGCCGCGCAGAACGATGTTGCTCGACACTCGGAGCAGACCGAAGATGGCACCGAGTACGAGGGCGATCGCGATTGACACCGCGGTGAGCACGATCGTCAGCCACAACCCTTTGAGGAGTTGAGGGTACGTGCTCTTGATCAGACCGACGATCGTGTTGTCGTCCGTTGACGCATCGGCGTTCAGGTATTGGTCGAGGATCCTGTCGTACTCGCCGCTCGCTTTCAGGTTCGCGAGACCGGCGTTGAAGGAATCGAGCAACTGCGCGTTCTGTCCCTTGGCGACCGCGAATCCGTAGCTGGCGCCGGGTTCCTTGTCCGTGACGGTCTTGAAGCCGTTGCCTTGTTTGATGCCGTATGCCAGGACGGGGTAGTCCTCGAAGGCTGCGGCCGAGTTCCCGGTGCGCACCTCGTCGAACATGCTCGACGAGTCGGCGAAGTACTTGGTGGTGAATCCATACCGAGCCTTGATGGACTCGGCGAATTCTGCGCCCTCGGTGCCGTTCTTGACGGCTACCTGCTTGCCTTTCAGGTCTTCGTAGTTCTCGATGTCCTCGTTCGACTCGGGGACGGCCATCTGGACGCCGGAATCGAAGTAGGGGTCCGAGAAGTCGAATGTCGCCTTGCGCTCGTCCGTGATGGACATGCCGGCGATCATTCCGTTGACCTGCCCGCTGGTCACGGCCTGGAGGGCCGAGTCGAAGCCGACCGGATCGATCGCGACGTCGAAGCCCTGATCTTCGCCGATCGCGCGGAGCAGGTCCATGTCGATTCCGACGAAGTTGCCGTTCTCGTCCTCGAACTCGAACGGGGCAAACGTCGTGTCGGTGGCGATCCGATAGGTCGGGCGATCTCCCTGTGGCGGAGGTTGCGCCGCGGCGTAGGCGGGGGCGAAGACCATCGCCAGGAGAGCGAGTGCAGCGGCCACTGCCGGCACTCGGAGAAGTCGTGTCGACCGGGCGGATCTGGTGGATCCGGTCGATCGGGTGGGTGTGGTGTGCACGCAGTTCCCAGCTTTCGTTCGGCGCGTTACCTACTTGGTTGCACACGAAAGATACTGCGTTCGTGCGCGCCTCGGGGTCAGGATCGCTGACCCGACGGAATCATCCGGAAATCAACCTGTTATCGACAGTCTTCCCAGGTCAGAGGCTAGAAGTTGCCAGATGGGAGCCTATTCGTTACCGTACCGTGACAATACATTCGTCTGCTTTGGGAACTCGCGTGTCACCTTTCACCAAGATCAACACCAGTAAGTCGCCGCTCCTCTTCGTCGTGGTCGCAGCTCTCCTCGTGACCCTGATCGGGGGTGGCGTGCTGGCAGTGACTCAGCACAAGAACATCACCCTCGATGTCGACGGCGAGCACATCTCGCTCGGCACCATGTCCTCGTCGGTGGGGGCAGCGCTCGACGGTGCCGGCTACGAAGTCGGCGAACGAGACGTCGTGGCGCCGTCCACGGACGCATCGCTCTCCGATGGCGACACCGTCGTTCTGCGGCGCGCTCGCGAGGTGACTCTGACCATCGACGGCCAGCCGCGCACCGTGTGGACCACTGCGCTGACCGTCGACGAGGCGCTGGAGCAGTTCGAACTGGCGGACGACGTTCACGTCACCGCATCGCGTTCGCAGCGACTTCCCCTCGAGGGCAGCTCGCTCGACGTGGTCAGCCCCAAGACCGTGAAGCTCGTGGACGGTGCGGCCGAATCCGTGGACAAGCGCGTCGCAGCCCCCACGGTCAGGGAGTTCCTCGAGCAGATCGGTGCACCGCTCGAGCAGGCCGACTCCACCGTCCCGCCCGCAGACGCTCCGCTGACCGATGGCCTCGAAGTGAAGGTCACTCGTGACCGCACCGAGAGGGTCGTCGAGAAGCAGGGAATCGCCCCGCCGGAGAACCGGGTCGACGATCCGGAACTCGAGGAAGGCAAGACGAACGTCGAGGCTCCAGGTACTCCCGGCGAGCGTGAGGTGACGCTCTCCGTGCACAAGATCAACGGTGTCGAGGTCGGACGTGACGAGCTCTCGGCCAAGCCGCTCAGCGAGCCGACACCGGCAACGGTGCGGGTGGGAACCAAGCCGCGTCCGTCCGCGCCGGCGGTTTCGAACGCCTCCACCTGGGACTCGATCGCACAGTGCGAGGCCACCGGAAACTGGGCGATCAACACCGGCAACGGTTTCTACGGAGGACTGCAGTTCACCCAGAGCACGTGGGCTTCCTTCGGCGGCACCGAGTATGCTCCCCGCGCCGACCTTGCAACCCGCGAGCAGCAGATCGCCATCGGCGAAAAGGTGCGCGCAGGACAGGGCTGGGGCGCATGGCCCAGTTGCACCAGCAAGCTCGGACTGCGTTAGCGGGTAGCGGCGGCGTCGACAGGTGCGTCGACCGAGACGAAGGAATCCATGTCACCGTTCACGAAGATCAACTCAGCCAGGTCGTCGTTGCTCTACGTGGTTGTGGCAGCACTGCTGTCGACGTTGATCGTGGGTGGTGTCGTGGCGGTTTCCCGCCACAAGACGGTGACGATCGACGTGGACGGTGAAGTCCGGTCGGTGAGCACGATGTCGACCACGGTGGACGGCGTTCTCGCAGATGTGGGCCACCCGATCGGTGACCGTGACGTCGTGGCGCCCTCGGCCGATTCGGAACTGTCGGACGGCGACACGGTGGTCCTTCGCAGAGCCCGCGAGGTGTCGTTGACCGTCGACGGCCGTGAACGCGAAGTGTGGACCACCGCGCTGACCGTCGACGAGGCGTTGAAGCAGTTGGAACTTGCCGACGACGTGCACGTGTCGGCATCGCGAGCGCAGCGTCTGCCGCTCGACGGGGCTGAACTCCAAGTGGTCGAACCGGTGGTGGCTCGGGTGTCCGACGGCGGAATGCCCGCGGTGGACGTGCGCCTTGCCGCCGCGACTGTCGGTGAATTCCTCGCCGCCAAGGGCGTACCCCTCGAACAGGCCGACACGGTGTCGCCCGCTGCGGACACGCAGATGAGCGAGGGGCTGAAGATCACGGTCACCCGCGACCGCATCGAGCACGTCGTCGAGACACTTCCGCTGGCGCCGCCCGAGGAGCGCATCGAGGACCCGACGATGAACATGAGCCGGACCGTCGTCGAGAACCCCGGGAAGCCAGGCGTGCAGGACGTCACTTTCGCCGTCAACGAGATCAACGGCGTCGAGGTGGAGCGCCGGGAGGTCGATTCGGACGTGACGACCCCCGCCCAGCCCAAGGTTGTGCGTGTCGGCGCGAAACCGGGCACCGAGGTTCCACCCGTGAAGAACGGTGCCGCGTGGGATGCGTTGGCGCAGTGCGAGGCCACCGGTAACTGGGCGATCAACACCGGGAACGGCTACTACGGCGGCGTTCAGTTCGATCAGAACACCTGGGAACGTCAGGGCGGCTTGAAGTACGCGCCCCGTGCGGACCTCGCAACCCGCGAAGAGCAGATCGCCATCGCGAGCCGCACGCAGGAGACGCAGGGCTGGGGAGCGTGGCCGTCCTGCTCCGGCAAGATCGGCGTGCGTTAAGTTCACGTGGTGTCAGACACCGAAAATCCCATGTCGCCCCGAGGTCGGGCCGCTCTTCTCGGGCCCACCGAAGTGCGTTCGCTTGCCGAGGAGTTCGGTGTCCGCCCCACCAAGCAGCTGGGGCAGAACTTCGTCCACGACGCGAACACGGTGCGCCGGATCGTCGCAGCAGCGGGAGTGGGTCGTAGCGACACCGTTCTCGAGGTGGGACCGGGCCTGGGTTCGTTGACTCTGGCATTGCTGGATGTCGTCGACCGTGTGATCGCCGTGGAGATCGATCCCAATCTTGCGGCTCGGCTGCCGGCGACGGTCGCCGATCGCGCGTCGGATCTCGCCGATCGACTCACGGTCGTGGAGGCCGACGCCATGCGGGTGCTGCCCGAACAGATTCCGGGGGAGCCGACGGCGTTGGTCGCGAACCTCCCGTACAACGTCGCGGTTCCGGTTCTCCTGCATCTGTTCTCCGAATTGCCCAGTCTCCGAACAGTGTTGGTCATGGTGCAGGCGGAGGTTGCCGACCGGCTGGCGGCGACTCCCGGTAGCAAGATCTACGGCGTTCCGAGTGTGAAGGCGAACTTCTTCGGACGTGTGCGCCGAGCAGGCTCCGTGGGGCGGGTCGTGTTCTGGCCGGTTCCGAAGGTCGAGTCGGGGCTGGTTCGCATCGACCGGTACGAACAGCCGCCCTGGCCTGTGGACGACGCGAGTCGACGACGCGTCTTCGGTGTGGTCGACGCGGCTTTTGCGCAGCGCCGCAAGACGTTACGTGCTGCCCTTGCCGGCTGGGCGGGCTCGTCGGTCGAGGCGGAGCGGCGACTCGTTGCTGCAGGAATCGCGCCGTCCGCGCGCGGCGAGACGCTGGATGCGGCGGCGTTCGTCGCCTTGGCCGACCAGGCTCGAGAATGTGACTCATGACACATTACTGAGCGTTTGCGGCCCGAGTGTGTTTGACTGGTCGCGGTCGTAAGTGTTTGTGTTTGTGTTACCACGCTCGCAAAACGATGGTTGCGAGCGTTCTGATTCCTCCACAGGAAAAGTCTCAGGGCGGTCGTGCTACTGGACCCGAACTGCCGCAACGGCTGTTCGAAGAAACACTGTGTTAGAGGAGATTTACATGGCAGAGGGCATCGTGAAGTGGTTCAACTCCGAGAAGGGGTTCGGCTTCATCGCCCCCGAGGATGGCAGCGCTGACGTGTTCGTCCATTACTCGGAGATCCAGAGCAGCGGCTTCCGCACGCTCGAGGAGAACCAGCGCGTTTCGTTCGAGATCGGCCAGGGTCAGAAGGGCCCGCAGGCCACCGGCGTGACGCTGGTCTGAGACTCGCCATGACTTCCCGGTGATCCGGGACCCAGGCGATTTCGGCGAGGTCCCGTTCCCGATGCGGAACGGGGCCTTCGTCGTGTCCGGACCGTTCATGCGCTCTCGTATCGGCCGGCGATCCGCCGGTGGCGTTCTGCCTCGGCGCGGCATTCGTCGCGCAACTCCGGTGGATCCAACACTGTGAAGTCGACGTCGAATGCGCTGAGCCAACCCGCAATCGAGCCGAGGGACTGTCCCATCACGGTGACGGCGCACCTGCCGTCGGGCAACCCCTCGATGACCCCCCACTCCGGATGCACCATGGGCGCCATGCGCTCGAGTGGCTCGTGCAACATCACCCGGGCGTGAACGCTCGACCGCGCCCGATCGATTCCCCTCGCCACGAACTCGGCACCACCGCCGGCCGGTAGTTCTCGTGGTGTGAATCGCGGACCGGTCGGGATCTTGGGAGTCATCCGATCGATCCGAAAGGAACGCCAATCGTCGCGGCCGAGATCCCAGGCCATCAGATACCACCGCATTCCGGACCGCACGAGGCGGTGCGGCTCCACCTCACGCCGACTTTCGCTGCCGTCGTGGGCCCGATAGTCGAAACGCAATCGCTCGTGGTTGTGACACACGGCAGCCACATCCGAGAGCACGCTTGCCTCCACCGCGCTGGGCGGCGGGCCGTGGGGGACGACGTCGACCTGAAGGGACTCGAGCCGATGCCGCAGGCGTGACGGCATCACCTGCCGAATTTTCGCGAGTGCACGTGTGGATGCCTCACCGATTCCCACGACGGACCCTGTCGCTCCGGCCTGCAGGCCGAAGGCGACGGCAACGGTCTCCTCGTCGTCGAGCAGCAACGGCGGCATTTCCGCACCCGCACCGAGGCGATAGCCGCCGCCCACACCGACCGTGGCGTCGACCGGGTATCCGAGTTCACGCAACTTGTCGACGTCGCGACGGACGGTGCGCGGCGTGATCTCGAGTCGGTCCGCCAACTCCGCACCGGACCAATCCCGTCTGGCCTGCAGAAGCGAGAGCAGCCGCAGCAATCTCGCCGATGTTTCTCGCATGCATCGAACGATGCCAGAGATTCAGGACGATAGGTGTCCGCGATAGCAGTTCGGTGAAGAACAGTCTGACCTGGCGTCGAACGGTAGAGTCCCGTCGCCCATGTCGGGATCCGGCAGAGAATCGTCGGGGTCGAGCACGCCAACCTCGGCTCCATCGGCCGCCAACCTGCGCATACCTTCGAGCACCATGCGTCGACCGCCGTCGGTGAACCGATCGACACGACCCGGACGCCGCGCAAGGCACGTGGGCCGAAGGGTTCGGTCTCTGCCACGACCCCGCGCACGCTGTTGCCGTGCCCGTCCAGGCGGGGCGAGAAGGGCCCGATCCCACCTGTCCCGGCAGTGCGCCGAGGAGGCCTCCCGCGACCCCGCTCGCAGGGAGTCGAGAGTCTCGTCGAGATAATCGGGAATCGGTGTTCTCATCGGTTCGATCTTTCTCGTCGGGACTCGACTGGGCAGGGATTCCGCGCAGGCGGTGGGCGACGCCTATTGTTGATCCTTGTGCTCTCAGTCGTGCAACGCCCGGTGACCGTTCGGGCTCCATCCAAGGTCAACCTGCACCTCGCGGTCGGTGACCTGCGCGACGACGGGTACCACGAGTTGACCACCGTTTTCCAGGCATTGTCGCTCTGCGACACGGTGACGGTCGCTCCCGCGGGCACTCTCGCGGTGAAGGTGCGTGGTGAAGACGCGAGATCGGTGCCCACCGACGCCACCAATCTGGTGTGGAAGGCAGCGGAGCTGCTGGGCGCCGAAGCCGGCTACAGCCCGGACGTGGAGATCACGATCGACAAGGGCATCCCCGTCGCAGGTGGGATGGCCGGAGGAAGTGCCGACGCAGCCGCGACCCTGGTAGGACTCAATGCTTTGTGGGAACTCGAGATGAGCCGCGAAGAACTGGCGATGTACGCGTCGGAGTTGGGTAGCGACGTGCCCTTCTCTCTGCACGGCGGAACCGCGATGGGTACCGGTCGTGGGGAGAAACTCCTACCTGTGTTGTCTCGGAACTCGTTCCACTGGGTGCTCGCGCTGGCGAAGGGTGGGCTGAGCACCCCGACCGTTTTCCAGGAGCTCGACCGGTTGCGCACAGAGGGTGCGCCGCCGAGACTCGGAGGTGCGGACGCTTTGATGCACGCACTCGCCGCGGGTGATGCAGCCGCGTTGGCGCCGCTGCTGGGCAACGACATGCAGGCAGCGGCTCTGTCGCTGGCTCCCGCGCTGCGACGTACGTTGCGGGCGGGCGTGACCGCGGGAGCTCTGGCCGGAATCGTGTCGGGTTCCGGACCCACCTGTGCCTTCCTGTGTGCCGACGCGGATGCCGCGGTTCGGGTCGGCGCCGAACTCGCCGGGGCGGGGGTCTGCCGCACGGTTCGGGTTGCGCACGGACCGGTCCACGGCGCACGAACAATCGACCACGCGGCGGAAGGATCACGCTGACATGGCCAATCTGATCAACCTCGAACAGGTGTCGAAGTCCTTCGGCATCAAGCCGTTGTTGGACTCCGTATCGCTCGGCGTGGAGGAAGGCGAGCGGATCGGGGTCGTCGGACTCAACGGCGGTGGCAAGACCACGATGCTCGAGGTTCTCGCAGGGCTCGAGCCGCCGGATTCGGGACGGGTGTCGCGAGTCGGTGGGCTACGAATGGCGGTCGTGACGCAGCGCGGCTCCCTCGCCCCGGGTGCCACGGTCGGCGAGGTCGTTCTCGGGCCGTTGGACGTCGCGCACCATGAATGGGCGGGGGACGCGCGTATTCGCAGCATCCTCACCGGCATCGGTATCGACAACCTCGGCGGTGCGGGCGGCGGCGAATCCGCACTGGACGTGAAGGTCGACGGGTTGTCCGGTGGAGAACGCCGTCGGGTCGCTCTGGCCGCGGCACTGGTCCAGGATCTGGATCTGCTCGTTCTCGACGAGCCGACCAACCATCTGGACGTCGAAGGTGTGCAGTGGCTCGCCGAGCATCTGGTATCTCGGCGCAGTGCCCTGGTCGTCGTGACTCACGACCGGTGGTTTCTCGACACGGTTGCCAACCGCACCTGGGAAGTGGTGGGCGGCAAGGTCGAGAGTTACGAAGGTGGTTACAACGACTGGATTTTCGCGCGCGCCGAGCGTTCGCGTCAGGGCGATGCCTCCGAGGAACGCCGCCGCAACCTGGCGCGCAAGGAACTCGCGTGGTTGCGGCGGGGAGCACCGGCGCGGACGTCGAAGCCGAAGTACCGGATCGAGGCTGCCGAGGCTCTGATCGCCAACGTGCCACCGCCCCGAGACTCGGTAGCTCTCGCATCCTTTGCCCAGCGACGGCTCGGCACGGTCGTCGTGGAACTCGAGGACGCACGTCTCGAGACTCCTGATGGGCGTGTTCTTGTGAACGACCTGACCTGGCGGCTCGCTCCGGGCGAGCGTGTCGGTCTCGTGGGCGTCAACGGCTCGGGCAAGACCACACTGTTGCGGACGCTCGCGGGGGAGATCGAACCCGCGTCGGGCAAGCGCATTCAGGGCCAGACCGTTCGCATCGGCTGGTTGCGTCAGGAACTCGACGATCTGCCGACCGACATGCGGGTGCTCGAGGCGGTCAAGGACGTCGCAGAGCGAATCACTCTCGGGGACAAGGAAATATCGGCGGGCCAGCTCGCCGAACGACTCGGATTCACTCCGGCGCGGCAGCGGACGCCCGTGGGCGATCTCTCGGGTGGTGAGCGACGCCGACTGCAGCTCACCCGCGTCCTGATGGCCGAGCCGAACGTACTGCTGCTCGACGAGCCCACCAACGACCTCGACATCGACACTCTGCAGCAGCTCGAGGACCTGCTCGACGGTTGGGCCGGCACCATGGTTGTGATCAGTCACGACCGGTACCTCGTCGAACGCATCTGTGACACCACATGGGCCCTGTTCGGCGACGGGAAGCTGACCAACCTCCCGAGAGGAATCGAGGAATACCTCGAGCGCCGTGCCCGCATGGGCGACGGGGGAGCGCCGTCCGTCGCGTCGACGGCTGCCGGGGCATCCACGGCCAAGAAGAATCGCGACGGGGCGGCCGATCGCGCTGCCCGCAAGGAACTGTCTCGGCTCGAGCGGAGCGTCGCGAAGCTGGACGATCGTGAGGCGAGGCTTCACGTTCAACTCGCCGAGGCAGCGACCGACCCGGATCGCCTGCAGAAGCTCGACGCGGAGCTCAAGCAGGTGATCGCGGAAAAGGAGACCACCGAGGAGCGGTGGATGGAGCTGGCTGCGGAGCTCGAATGACCGAAGACACCCGCTCGTGGATTCGGTCGTTCCCCACATTGGGAGGGGCCGTGCCCGATTTGGGCCCGTTACCGGATTCGCCGATCACGAAGTTTCTGGAGTGGCTGGAGGAGGCGGTGGCAGCCGGTGTGCCGGAGCCACACGCGGCCGCGCTGTCCACGGTGGACAGCACCGGCGTTCCGGACGCGCGCTTTCTGATCCTGAAGGATGTCACGGACGAAGGGTTCTGGTTCTCGGGTGACGTTCGTTCGCCCAAGGGCGTGCAGTTGGGCGCGAATCCTGTTGCAGCACTGACTCTGTACTGGCGAGAACAAGGTAGACAAGTCCGGGTGCGGGGTGTGGTGCGCGAGGGCGGCCGGGTCCTGTCGGCCCGGGACTTTCGCGAACGCTCGGTGACTGCGCGTGCCGTTGCGGCGGCCAGTCGGCAAAGTGAGTCACTGTTGGATCCGCAGGAGTACACGGCGGCAGTGGAGTCGGCTGTGGAGCGGATCGAGTCCGATCCCACCTACGTGTCGGATACCTGGCGAGCGTGGTGTCTCGCTCCGGACAGCGTCGAATTCTGGCAGGCGGACCCCGGTCGCAGACATTTGCGGTGGGTTTACCACTGCGACCAGGACGGCTGGTCGCACCACGAACTGTGGCCGTGAGATCGGCTGTCGCAAGTTCTGTCGCAGCCCTGTGCACACGGGTGTCAAGGGTATTTGATCAAGTTTAGGCCCCGATTTCGTGGCGAACGGGCTAGCCTTCATAAAAGGGCTACATGCTTGCTGCACAGGAGGCGGGGACATGGATCTCGAAGCGGTCAAGGATATCGAGAGGCTCAAGTACAGGTACGCGCGCGCTCTCGATACGAAGTCGTGGAGTGATCTCGCGGAGACTCTCATGCCGGATGCGACCGCCATCTACGGCGAACAGTTGCAATTCGATTCCCGCGACTCGTTCGTGTCGTTTCTGGAGAACACGCTCGGCACGCACATGATCACCGAGCATCAGTGTGGGCAGCCGGAGATCGACGTCGACGGCGACGAAGCCACCGGTATCTGGTGTCTCGCCGACACCGTGGTGGTTCCGGAAGACGGCATTCTGATGCGAG
Organism: Rhodococcus sp. NPDC058521; assembly: GCF_042719695.1. Taxonomy (NCBI): domain Bacteria; kingdom Bacillati; phylum Actinomycetota; class Actinomycetes; order Mycobacteriales; family Nocardiaceae; genus Rhodococcus; species Rhodococcus sp. NPDC058521. Next base: position 71,339 of record NZ_JBHXNL010000007.1, on the reverse strand, counting down.
GATCCGCCTACTACCACGACCGGTATTCGCGTTGCCAAGACGGGCAGTGGCGCATCGCGCACACCGGTTACGACCGATTGTGGGAAACAGTGGTGTCACTGTCGGACGTGCCGAGCTTCCGGCTCACGTCGAACAGGTGGGCAACACTCGCGACTCTCCCGTCGAACATTGTGAACGTCGCGCCCCCGGACGGACTCATCGCGTGACCGAATCATCTTCGGACAGTTCGGCTCTGCCGACGTCCGGCGCGTTGCCGTACTTGACGGTTCGAAACGCGAAGGAAGCCATCGAGTGGTACGCGACGGTTTTCGGTGCCACGGTCGTCGGTGACCCCGTCGTGATGGACGACGGTCGGATCGGTCACGTGGAACTCGAGTTCTCGGCGGGAATGATCTACTTTGCGGAAGAATTTCCGGAGATGGGATTGACCGCACCCGAATCGGGTTCGACCTCGGTCAGCCTGATGCTCCCAGTGGACGATCCGGATGGTGTGCTCATGCGGGCACGAGATGCCGGAGGCGACGTGGAGCGGTGGATCTCCGAGAGTCACGGGCACCGCAATGCCACGTTGATCGATCCGTTCGGCCACCGCTGGATGTTGGTCGGTGGCCTCACGGACTGACCTCGTACTACTTTCGGGGGGTTGCCAGATCGATCACGATCGACTGACCGGACAGCTTGGCGTGAAGTTCGGGACGATCGAATCCGGCCGCTGCCAGGTAGTCGCCGAGCAAGTTCAGAAGAACGTCCGCGCCTGCAGTCGGCTCGGTGTCCACGCCGTCGGAGGTCTTCGAGTACTCCTCGAGCAGCTCGGCGTGAGCCAGTCTGCCTGCGACCCGAACGGCGGCTTCTCCCATTGCCTTTCGACGCATGACGGTTCTTCCCAGTGCATCGAAATCGGTGGGCGGAAGGTCAGGAATCTGCGTGGAGTCCTCGGAGGGGCTCGCCGCGCCGGTCGTTGCGGCGGGGCGGACGGGCTCGCGGTACTCGGGCTCCGGGCGGTACTCGAGCTCGGGACGGCTCATCGGTTCCGCCGGGGCAGCACTCCAGTTGCCGTACGAGGTGTCGAATCCGCTAGCCGAAGCAGAACTCGAGTCGAATGACGGTTCCGTGTCGGAGGTCCCGTGCGTCGCCGCGTCGATGGAGGCGCCCGGCTTCCGGCGCGGAAGTGGAAAGGTGAACGACTCCGAGGCCGATCCGTCGGAACCGTTCGAGGTGCCGTTCGCGGAACTGCCGGTTGCGTTGTCGCTGCTCGGGGTCGTGCCGGTCAACCCGCTCGTGGTTCCGTTGGTGGAGATGCCGTTGTCCATCGTGTGTCGTCGCTCCTGGTACCGCAAACAGCCAGCCAGTTTGCTCGGTGGACCTGAAAGCTACCAGTAGAGGTTCCGGCGTCGCACTGCGGTGAGGAGGCGTGTCGAGACCGAAAATCAGTCTGCCGCTGCGACCAGCGGTTCCAGTGTCAGGTCCGGGAGTTCCTTCTGGATGTATTGCAGACGCCACTTGTCGCTGACGAGCGCGAGAAGAACTCCGTCCGACCGTGTGAACACCTCGACCCCGCGCTGTCGGTTGAGTTCGTTCTCGGACGCGGTGTCCGTGCGCCGGGCCAGCGCGTAGCCGAGATGCTCCATCCGGGCTTCCACACCGAACTCGGCCTTCATGCGCGCGGACACGACCTCGAACTGCATCGGTCCGACCGCCGCCATGACGGGCGAAGCGTCGCCACGAATGTCGTTTCGAAGAATCTGTACGACGCCCTCGGAATCGAGCTGGTCCACGGCGCGCCGGAACTGCTTGTACTTGCCGGCGCTCTCGGCCCGAAGGATCGAGAAGTGTTCGGGTGCGAAGGACGGGATGGGCGGGAACTCGACCTTCTTGTCGAAGAAGAGGGTGTGGCCCGGAGCGAGCGCGGTCGCGTTGACGAGGCCGACCACGTCGCCGGGATAGGCGGTTTCGACGGTGGCACGCTCGCGACCGAAGACCGTCAATGCGTACTTCGTCGTGAAGGGCTTGCCGGTCTGGGCGTGCGTGACGACCATGCCGCGCTCGAATTCACCGGACACGATGCGCATGAACGCGAGTCGGTCGCGGTGTGCGGTATCCATGCCCGCCTGCACCTTGAACACGACGGCGCTGAACGGGTCGGTCACCTCTCGCGGATTGCCGGCGACGTCGTCACGGGCTCTCGGTGCGGGAGCGATCGCGACCAGAGTGTCGAGGATCTGGCGAACACCGAAGTTGAGCATTGCGGACGCGAAGATCACCGGCGACGTCTGGCCGGCGAGGAAGAGCTCCTGGTCGTGATCCTGCCCGGTCGCCGAGAGGAGTTCGCTCTCCTCCGCGGCGGTCTCCCACTCGTCGCCTTCCTTCGCCTGGGCGCCGGCGGCGTCGAGGATCTCCTCGGGCGCGATCTTGGCGCCGCCGGCAGTTCGGGTGAAGCGAATGTACTCGAGCGGAATGCCGTCTTGTCCGCGACGCAGGAGCCCGCGGAAGTCGCCGGCGATACCGACCGGCCAGAAGAGCGGCGTGGGCGTCAGACCGATGCGCTCCTGAATCTCGTCGAGCAGTTCGAGCGGTGCGCGGCCGGGCCGGTCCCACTTGTTGACGACCGTGATGACCGGGATACCGCGATGACGGCACACCTGGAACAGTTTCAGGGTCTGTGGTTCGAGGCCCTTGGCCGCGTCGATGAGCATCACCGCGGCGTCGACGGCCGTGAGAACGCGATATGTGTCCTCGGAGAAGTCGGAGTGGCCCGGAGTGTCGACGAGGTTGACGACGTTGTCGATTTCTTCGTCGTTCTCGGTCGAGCGGTAGTTGAACTGCAGAGCCGTGGAACTGACGGAGATGCCGCGCGCCTTTTCCATCTCCATCCAGTCGGACACCGTCGACTTACGTCCCGCCTTGCCGTGCACTGCCCCCGCCTCGGCGATGACCTTGGCGTGCAGCGCCAACGCCTCGGTCAGGGTCGACTTTCCGGCGTCCGGATGCGAGATGACCGCGAAGGTGCGGCGACGTCGAGCCTCTGCAGCCAGACCTTTCGGCGCGGCTGGAATGTGTTCGGCCGAGTCGGACGGGGTAGTCAACGGAAAGCCTCTCGAAGAAAGTGTGCGTGCAGGGCCGATTACGACGGTTCGGCCGAAGACCGCACACCAGGATACGCGGGGCCGCGTGCGGATCTTTTCGCAGCGGTGCCGGTAACGAACTCTTCCCCGGGCGTGATGTCAACAGGTAGGCGGGGCCACGTAGGAGGAGATTCTCGTGAGCAGGTTCACCGACGAAATGTTCGCCACCGCGAAGCGCTCCGACAAAGGTCTCGTGACCGGTGAGCCGGACGCTCCGCACCGACAGACCTGGGGTCTGATTCACGAGGCCGCACGGCGGATGGCCGGCCGACTCGCCGGAGCCGGTATCGGGCCCGGGGACGCGCTCGGAATCCTGGCGGGCCAGCCTGTCGACATCGCGCCCGCCTGCCAGGCGACGTGGATGCGCGGCGGATCGGTCACCATGCTGCACCAGCCGACACCGCGCACGGACCTCGAGCTGTGGGCGAAGGATACCGAGGCCGTCATCGGGATGATCGAGGCGAAAGCGGTGGTGCTGGGGTCACCGTTCGACGTCGCCAAGCCACTGCTCGAAGAACGCGGCATCACCGTCGTCACGGTGGAGGACCTGAGGCGCGGGCCTGCGGTCTCGCCGGTCGAAACTGCGGAGACCGACATCGTGCTGCAGCAACTCACTTCGGGATCGACCGGCACACCCAAGGCGGTGCAGATCACGCACGGGAATTTCTACGTCAACGCCTACGCGATGATCGACCGGATCAAGTTCTCTCTCGAAGACGACGTCATGATCAGCTGGCTGCCCCTGTTTCACGACATGGGGATGGTCGGCTTCCTCAGTGTTCCGATGCAGGTGGGTGCCGAGGTCGTCAGCATCACGCCGATGGACTTTCTCCGGAGTCCGCTCCTGTGGGCCGAACTGATCGGGAAGTATCGCGGCACCGTCACCGCCGCACCGAATTTTGCGTACTCGCTGCTTGCCCGCCGTCTGCGTCAAGCACAGGACGGGGCCGTAGACCTGTCCAGCATTCGCTACATGTGGAACGGGGCCGAACCCGTCGACCCCGACACCATGGATGCGCTCGCGGATGCCGGGTCCCGGTTCGGACTCGAACCGTCCGCACTGGCGCCGACGTACGGAATGGCGGAAGCGACCCTCGCCGTGTCCATCCCGGACCCAGACAAGGGACAAGTGCTCGACCTCGTGGACCCGGACTTCCTCGAGGCCATGCACCGAGCGGTTCCGTCGACGAAACCCAACGCGCGTCGACTCGCGACACTGGGGACTCTGGTTCCGAACTTGGAAGGACGCGTCGTGGATCAGGATGGGCAGGTGCTGCCCGATCGCGGTGTGGGAGTCATCCAGGTTCGGGGTGAGGCGGTGACACCCGGCTACATCACCCTGCAGGGAAAGAAGGCCGCGCAGAATGCCGAAGGCTGGCTCGACACAGGCGACCTCGGATACTTCACCGAGGAAGGTCTCGTCGTCGTGTGTGGTCGCGTGAAGGACGTCATCATCATGGGCGGCCGCAACATCTATCCCACCGATATCGAGCGGGCTGCGGGATCGGTTGCGGGTGTGCGACCGGGCAACGCCGTTGCGATCCGATTGGGTGCGGGTCAGAAGCGTGAGAGCTTCGGCGTCGCCGTGGAGACGAACAGCGTCGACGATCCGGAGGTGGTCAAGCGCATCGAGCGTGAGGTGGTGCATGCGGTGTTCGCCGAGGTCGGCGCTCGTCCGCGCACCGTTGCGGTGCTGGGGCCGGGCAGTATTCCGAAGACGTCCTCGGGAAAGTTGCGCCGCAACTCCTCTGCCACCCTCATCACCCCCGTGAGTGGTTAGCGAGTCCAGGTACTCGTCGACCACGCACAGGGGTCAGTGGAGGCGATTCTGCGCCGCTTCGAGCCCGACCTGCAGGAGCAGTTCCACCGCGTCCGCCGCTTCCGCGCAGACGAGCGGCAGTTCCTTGCGCTCCACCGACGAGAACGGCTTGAGGACGTAGGACGCCGGATCCATCCGGCCCGGCGGTCGGCCGATACCCACCCGGGTTCGCAGATAGTCCTTGGTACCCAGAGAACTCGAGATGGATCGCAGACCGTTGTGTCCGCCTTCGCCGCCGCCCTGCTTGAGACGGAGGGTGGGGAAGTCGAGATCCAGTTCGTCGTGTACGACCACGACGTTCGACGGCTCGATCGAGAAGAAACGGGTCAGTCCCGCCACCGACCTTCCCGAGAGGTTCATGTACGAACGCGGTTTCGCGAGAATCACCGGGCGCCCCGCGATTCGGCCCTGCACGATCTCGGCCCCGCTCTTCTTGTGCGCGCTGAATTTGCCGCCCATCCGTCCGGCGAGCACGTCCGCCACCATGAAACCCACGTTGTGCCGCGTCTTCTCGTACTGCGGGCCGGGGTTGCCGAGTCCAACGACCAGGGCGGTGTCGTCGCTCATCGTGTCCAGGGTCCTTTCGTCGACGTTCGGCAACACGGATTCTCGTACGCGAACGGCGCGCCGTCCCGGAATCCGGGACGACGCGCCGTCGAGTCAGGTACGAGAGATTCAGTCCTCGGACTTCTCGTCCTCGGCAGCCTCTTCTTCTTCTGCAGCCTCTTCGGCCGGAGCAGCTTCGTCGGCGACGAGATCCTCGTCCAGCTCCTCTTCGAGCTCCTCGGCGGTGGGTGCCTCGACGACGTTGACGATGAGCAGCTCGGCATCCGACTGCAGGGTCGCGCCCTTGGGCAGCTCGAGGTTCTGGGCGAGGATCTGGGTACCGATCTCTGCGCCCTCGACCGAGACGTCGATCTGCTCGGGGATCTTCAGCGCGTCGACCTCGACGGACACGACAGTGGAGTCCTGCGAGACGAGGGTGCCGGCGGCGGCGTCACCGGAGACGACGACGGGAACGTCGATGACGACCTTCTCGCCCTTCTTCACGACGAGGAGGTCGGCGTGCTCGATGTACGGGCGGATCGGGTGCACGACGACCGACTTGGTCAGTGCGATCTGCTCCTTGCCGTCGATGTCGAGGTGGAGGATCGCGTTGGTGCCGTGGTTACGGAGGATCGCGGCGAACTCGAGCGACGGAAGGTTCAGGTGGCGGGGGTCGGTTCCGTGGCCGTAGAGAACCGCGGGGACCTGCCCGTCACGACGTGCACGGCGTGCGGCACCCTTGCCGAACTCGGTGCGGGTGGAGGCTACGAGACGATTTTCGTCGGACATGGTGAAACGGCTCCTACAACTCACGAATGTTTACTGGCTGGCGTCTTCTTGCCTCCGACGAGGACAGGCGCGCACGGCCAGGAGCGTCAACGCTCGAGCAGAGCCGTGGCCGCGTCGATCACGGTGAGCCAGCTATGTGGAACTTCGCGGTTCACCCTCGCCGAGACAACGCGATCGACTGTACCGGAAATCCAGGCCAGACGGCTAATCGGCCCAGCCGAGTGCGGTCAGGCGGCTGATCAAGAACCGCTGCTCCGCGTTGTTGGTGGTCAATGCCAGCGCGGCGCGGTAGGCGGCGGCTGCGTCCGAACGGTGCCCGAGTCTGTGTAGTAGCTCCGCCCGGGTCGAATGGAAGAGGTGGTAGTGGGAAAGATCCACGAGTTCCAATGCGGCGAGACCGGCGGCCGGACCCTCCACCTCTGCTACCGCCACCGCCCGGTTCACTGCGACGACGGGTGTGGGGGTCATCGCGAACAGGTGGTCGTACAGCGCGAGGATCTGAACCCACGACGTCTCCTGGGCGGAGGCGGCGTCGGTGTGGACGGCGTTAATCGCGGCGAGGATCTGATACTGGCCCGGTTGATTGCGACGCAGACTCTCCCGTACGAGGTTGTGCCCCTCGTCGATCATCGTTCGGTCCCACGACGACCTGTCCTGCTCGGGGAGGGGTACGAGGTTTCCGTCGCTGTCGGTTCGTGCCATTCGTCTGGCCTCGGTCAGCAACATGAGGGCGAGCAACCCGGAAGCCTCGGGCTCGTCCGGCATCAACTCGACCAGCAGACGAGTCAGTCGGATCGCTTCGGCGCATACGTCCTCGCGAATCAGTTGCTCACCGGCGGAGGCGGTGTAACCCTCATTGAAGATGAGGTACAGGACTCGATGAACCGCGCTCAGTCGATCGGGGAGATCGGCGTCGGTGGGGATTCGGAAAGGGATCATCGCGGCCTTGATCTTGCGTTTCGCTCGAACGATCCGCTGCGCCATCGTCGATTCGGGAACGAGGAACGCACGGGCGATCTCGGGAGTCTCCAGCCCGCCCAGCAGCCGCAGAGTCAGGGCGACCTGGGAGCTGCTCGCCAACGATGGGTGGCAACAGGTGAAGATGAGACGAAGCCGGTCGTCGCTCATGGGTCCGACCTGCCCGGGCGCGGCGTCGGCGTCGCAGCTCTGCAGTCGCGCCGCATCGACGTGACGATCATGGCGCGACGATTCCCTCCGCAAGCGGTCGATCGCCTTGTTTCGAGCAGTGGTCACGATCCACGCTCCTGGATTGGGCGGAAGCCCGGATTCCGGCCACTTGTCGACAGCGGTCGTGAACGCATCCTGGACCGCTTCCTCGGCGGCGTCGATGTCGCCGAAGGAGCGGACCAGGGTGGCCACTGCACGTCCGTACTCCTCGCGGAAGTGGCGGGCGATTTCGGCGGCGTCGACAGGCACGGGCGGTGCGTCCTGGTCCTTGTCAGGCGTCCGGGGTTGTCTGGAAAGGGCGGACCTCGACCGGGCCACCGCAGGCCCTCGTCGCTTTGCCTGCCCATTCGAGCGCCGCGTCGAGGTCTGTGACCTCCAGAATCCAGAACCCGCCGATGTGTTCTTTGGCCTCGGAGAACGGGCCGTCGGTGGTCACCAGCTTGTCGTTCTGCACTTTCACCACAGTCGCGATGTCGGCCGGCTGCAGACCGTTGGCGTATACCCACACGCCCTTGTCCTGCATCTCTCGATTCAGTGCGTCGGTCGCGGCATACATCCGCTGCATTTCTTCGTCGCTGGGGGTCTCTTCGCCCTCGACCATGTGTACGGAAAGCAGGTATTGCGCCATGACGGTGTCCCTTCGTCGTGTCCGGCTGTTGCCGGCGCTTTTCGGTCCTTCACTACGACTACGAACCAGTGGTTTCGAATCGACACTTCGGGCCGAGAATTTTTCGACCGGGTTCATCCAACCGTCTCGGAGTCGTCGGCGGCGACAGTTTCCCCGAGTCGCTCGGGCGTGAGGACCGTCGTCATCGTGTAGTCCTTGGCAGGTCCGCTGACGTCCCACCTGATGGTCCACCCGTCGACCGTGTCTGCCGCGAGATGCCCGACGTCGACGTGGCCGAGGTAGGTATCGCGGCCACAGGGGTGCTCGACCTGCTCACCCGGTGCCCACGGGTGGAAGTAGCGACCGTCCTCGAACGTGACCACCCACGCCCCGTCCCGCACCACGATCAGCAGGGTGCGATACACGGGGAGTTCGTGTCCACCCGTGACGAGAACTCCCGTTTCGTGCCAACGAACGCGGTCGTCGCTCTCTGCCACGAGTTCCGCTCGACCCGTGACGGTGCTGCGCGCGCCCGCCATTCGGTCGTCGATCACGCGCGAGAACGACCACGTTCCGATGAGGGAACGGGGATCTGCCATGCGTCGTCGGTCCACACCCTCGATGCTATGCGCGCAGGCCGAAGTATCAATACCGTGTGACGGGAGAAGCGGTGTGAACGGAAAGCTCGCGCGACTTCGAAAGGAGTGGCCATGGCACTGTCGAGAAAGACCCTGACCGGCGACGAGACCGCACGCTTCGGTTTCCGGGCCACCGATCTCGGCTACGTGTCCACGACGCAGCACGGATATACGATCGCGATCTTCGGCGACACGTTCGACGAGACCCCGGATCTGGTGGCGACGCCACAGAACTGGCGGTGCCCGGTGGGGCTGCGTCAGTCCAATCCCGATATCGAGAACGGTATCTGCTGGGACAACGCGATCGGTGGTGACGTTGCGCGGCAGATGATTCCGTATCGTCACGCCGGAACACCGCGTGCCGGAAGGCTTCCTGACGGATTCACGAACATTCCGAACGATCTGATCCATTTGCCGGACGGTCGTTTCATCATGACGACTGCCGCCGTCCGATCCTGGGATCCCGTTGTCACGGATGGAAGTTGGTCGACTTTCCACTCGCGAATGTGGACCTCGATCGATACGCACGCCGAGAAATGGGAGCGGACCTGGGACATCGAGGGGGACCACCCGAACATGGACTTCCCCAACTCCGGTGAATGGCGGCACTTTCAGAACAACACGCTGCTGATGATTCCCGGTGAACGGTGGGTGTACATCCACGGAACCGACGAGGGGCGCAGACCGGACGGTGGCATCCACCTGATGCGCGTGCACTGGAAAACCATGTGGAATCGCAGCACCTACGAATTCTGGGGGTGCGACGCATCGGGGGAGTGGGCGTTCCGGCCGGGCGGGCACACGACCCCGATTCTGACGCCCACGTTGCCGCGGGGCTGCATCGGCGAGTTGTCCACCCAGTTCATCGAAGGACGCGTCGTGTTGTCGTACTGCGATGGCGCGTTGGGTGCCGTCACACGTACTGCCGAACGTCCGGAGGGGGAGTGGACGGTCCCCCGAGTTCAGGTGTCGCCGGCGGAGGCGCCGTGCCTGTACGCGCCGTGTATCCATCCGTTCAGCAGCCTCGCCCGGTCACAGATGCTGTTGTCGCAGTGGACGAAACACCCGAATAGGGACCGTACGACCTTTTACGGGGTGAAGCAGTGGGAAGTGGATCTCACGTGCGACACCTATCGAGACGCCCGTGCGATGCCTGCTGCCGACCTGGTTCGTCTGCTGAGCGACGAGGCGGACCAGGGCGTCGACCGCACCCACCTCGAGGAGGTCGTCACTGCGGCGTGTTCTTCGCCGCGCTGATGCCTGCCCGTCGACCGTAGAAGCTGCCGTCGCCGAGCGACGTCCCGCTCGCGTACCCACCCGCGCACACACCGGACGTGCATCGTCCTGCCGCGTACAGACCGGCGATCGGTTCTCCCGAGACGTGCAGAACCTCCGAATCGATGGTCGTGCGGAGGCCGCCCAGCGTGAACCCCAGTGTCATTCCACGCAGGTCGACGGCGGCAACGGGTGTGCCGATGGGCTTCACCCACTCCGGCTTCTTCCTCAGCAACGGGTCGGCGGACTCGGCGGCGTGTTTGTTGTAGACCTCGACGGTCGCCTGCAGCGACCCTGCAGGCAGCCCCATGTCGGCCTCGAGTTCCTCGACCGTCTCGGCCACCCACTTCGGTCGCTGTCGCAGGAAAGGCGTCGACGACGTTCCTGCCGCACCTTCCTCGTATGCCGCCTCGTCGATCACGAGGTAGGCCTGGTTGTCCTGGCGGAACAGCGTTGCCTGGCCGATGCGTCCCGAGTAGGTGTCCTCGGCGATGTACCGCTGCCCTCGCCCGTTCACGAGGATTCCCCTGACCATCAACTGTGGGTCGCACAGAAACGCGACTTCCGTGGCATCCATGTGCGCGAGGTCCGCACCCAGGGCTTGAGCCATGCGGATCGACCGGCCGTCGTGCTCCTCGATCGCCGCACCGGGGCGCCCGATCATCCGAGGTGCATAGGACTCGATCATCCTGTCGTTGTAGGCGAAGCTTCCCGTGGCGAGGACGACACCGCGACGTGCCTTCACGGCGATCTCCTTGCCGTACCGCTTGGCGACGATGCCGACGACCCGGCCGTGCTCGTCCGTGACGAGGGTCTGCACACGCACGTCGTACTCGGCCTTCACTCCGAGCTTTTCGGCGGTGTCGACCAGCGGCTGCATCAGCATGTAACCGCCGCCCTTCTCGCCGGTCCGCTTGTTCTCCATCTGCGGAACGTGCCCGCGCGGGGCCGGTGTGGCGATTTCGTCGAACGGTGCAGCGTTCTCGCCGCCGGAGTACATGAGGCCGTCGTCGAAGGGCGGCTCCCATCCGGGTTCACTCCAGAACGTCGCCTTGAACGGGACTCCGCAGTCGACGAGCCAGTTGTAATGCTCGACGCTCCCGTTGCAGTAGTCCGTGATCTTCTCCTCGTCCGCGCCGGGGCCGAGCGCGGCCATCATGAACTTCCTCATGTTCTCCGGCGAATCCTCGAAGCCGCAGGCCGTCTGTAGTGGCGTCCCACCGCCCAGGTAGACGAATCCGCCGGCGAGGGCCGCCGCGCCACCCCATCCGCTCGTCCGCTCGAGGACCAGCACCTCGGCGCCCGCCCGCGCCGACTCGATGGCGGCCGTGACGCCCGCGATTCCGTAACCCGCGACGACGACGTCCGCCTCACGGTCCCAGGTGGCGATGGTGTTGGCCGAGCGAGGGTGAACAGGGCTGGATTCGGACATGACGATCCTCTCGGGGCGGCTGGCACTCCCCGAAACTGTAACGTGTTCTCATACTTCCCGTGAGTGGTGGGCGCGTGCCGCGGCTCGGCGGCCCCACACCGGGCGCGGCGGTGGGGGGTCGCGGGGGGGCGGTGCGCGGCTGGCACCAAGTAGTGGGGGGCCGCGCG
>NZ_JBHXNL010000007.1:0-59746 GCF_042719695.1 Rhodococcus sp. NPDC058521 | reverse complement strand
GTTTGTTTTCGCAAAGCCCCCGCGGGGGGGGGCGGCGGCCCCCCCCATAAACTGTATGTTTTTTCACACGTGCCGTTGTGTGGACCACCAGCCCCCCCCCCCCCCCACCACTCACAGGGAGCGGATGTGGGTGATCGCGGTGTCGAGGTCCTCGTAGGACACGAAGTAGTGCGGTGACGCGCGTACGACGGACTCGAGGTCGCGCCCTGTCATGTCGAGGAGGGTCGAGGATCGTCCGCTGGCCGTGACGGTCACGTTTCGCTCGGCGAGGGCCTTGCGTACGTCCCTGGAATCGCGGCCGTCGACGGTGAACGTGACTATCCCGCACTGCTGCTCGCCGAGGTCTCGGACCGTGACACCGCGGACGCTGCTCAGCTCGCCACGCAGGTACCCGGCCCGCTCCGAGATCTCGCGTTGCACCGTGTCGGTGCCGAGTTCCAGTAGGTGTTCGACGGCTGCGCCGAGCCCGAGCCGTGCGGCTACATCGCATTCCCAGAACTCGAACCGCGAGGCATCGGCGGCCATCTCGAACTCGGTGGGGGCGACCCATTCGCCACCGTGCAGGTCGAGTGCCCGGGGTTGGACCACCTCGTCCGGCCCCGGTCGAAGGGCGAGGAAACCGGTGCCGCGGGGGCCTCGTAGCCATTTTCGTCCGGTCGCCGAGAGCGCATCCACACCCAGCGCAGGCATGTCGATGTCGATCTGGCCGACCGACTGGCATGCGTCGAGCAGTACGAGTGCGCCGACGCGGTGGGCCATGTCCGCCGCCTCACGTACCGGGTTGACCAGGCCACCGTTGGTCGGGACGTGCACCAAGGACACCAGGCGAACCCGCTCGTCGAGCATTGTCTCGAGGGCGCTCAGGTCGATCTGGCCGTACGGGTCGCTGGGAATGACGTCGACTTCCGCGCCGACCCTGCCCGCCCGTTGCAACGTAGCGATCGCGTTGCTCGCGTACTCGACCTCCGAGATCAGGATGCGATCGCCTTCGTGCAAGGGCACTGCCTGGAAGAAATCGTTCCAGGACCGCGTGGCACTGTCGCTCAACGCGATGTTCGACGCACCGCACCGCACGAGCGTGCCGATCGACTCCTTGACTGCCGCGAGATCTGCTGCGCGCTCGTCGTGAGCCACGTATCCGCCCACCTCGGCTTCGCGCCGCAGATGGGCGATCACGGTTTCGAGCACGCCCGTGGACGGCAGCGACGAGCCCGCACTGTCGAGGAAAACCTTGTCCGTGCAACTCGGCGTTTCACGACGAGCGCGGGCGAGATCGAACATGGGTGTCCTTTCCGGCGGGCAGTGTGGTTTCCAAGGTAGTGGGTGCCGGGAGCGCGTGTATGCGTGCGCATGTCGCCGCAGAGTTCTAAGGTCGGTGATGACGCTCTGGCGTTACCCGGGACGGGAGGTCGAATGGCTACCGCAGTTCAACCCTTCGAGTTCGACATGTTCGAGGACGGGCACCTCGCTTCGCGAGCCGAAGCGGAGTCGTACGTCGAGGCGACGTGTTTCGATCTGGCTCCACCGCAGTTGCTCGGTGCCGAATTGGAATGGATGTCGGCCTGCACCGACGGCCAGCGTCCCGACCTCATGGACATGGCGGCTGCGCTCGGCGCCCATGCGCCGAAGACGATCAACCCGTGGTCACCTGCGGAGCCGTTGCCGAACGGCAGCTTCGTCACCATCGAGCCGGGCGGACAGGTGGAACTCTCCAGCGAACCCCGCCGATCGGCCCGCGAACTCTGTGACGACCTTTCGGCCGACGAGAAGGTCCTGCGTGGACTGTTGAGTGCGCGTTCGATTTCCCTACACAGCGCGGCAGCCGATGTCGCACGCCCACCCGAGCGGTTGTTGCAGTCGCCGCGGTACTGCGCGATGGAAGCTCGATTCGACGGAATCGGACCGTACGGCAAGCTGATGATGTGCAACACGGCCGCGACCCAGGTCAGCGTCGACGCCGGTAACGATCCCTGCGCTGTCGAGGATCGGTGGTCGTTGCTGCACGAGGTCGGCCCCGCGCTCGTCGCCGCCTTCGCGTGTTCACCGTCGCTGTACGGGATTCCCGAGGGTGCCTGGGCGTCGCAAAGAATGCGAACCTGGCTATGTCTCGACTCGTCTCGCACGGCGGGCTCGATTCGGGCCGGCGAGTACGCCACGTGGGTGCTGGACGTCCCGTTGATGTGCGTGCGCAGTGACGGTGACGACTGGGCACCGCCAACGGGTGCCACGTTCGGCGACTGGATCGACGGAGTGCTCGACGACGAGATCGGCCGCCCGCCCACCCACGCCGATCTGGACTACCACCTCACCACGATGTTTCCTCCGGTGCGTGCGACCGGGCATCTGGAAGTGCGGTATGTGGACGCGCAGCCCGGTGACCTGTGGCGGGTTCCGGTCGCGGCCTTCGACGCACTGTTGTCGGGTCCCGGCGCGATGGACGAGGCGAGGGGTGCGGCCCGGACAACTGCGGGGCGTTGGCGCGACGCAGCCGAATTCGGACTGGCCGACGTCGATCTTCGTTCTGCGGCAACTGCTCTCCTTTCGCTGGCTGCTTCGTATTCGCCGGATCCGGAGTTCGTTCGCCTGTTGGACGCGGCTGCGGAGCGCTGTTGCAAGGGGCAAGCCCCGGGGGACGCCCGGTGAGCGATATTCACGAACGCACCCGCGCAGCACTCGAAGTCGCACGCGAACGCACCTGCGTGCTCACGGACAGTGTGGACGACACCGACCTCACCGCCCAGCATTCACCTCTGATGAGCCCCCTCGTGTGGGACCTGGTGCATATCGGGAACCAGGAAGAGCAGTGGTTGGTACGCAAGGTCGGGGGACGAGACGCTGTCCGGGGTGATATCGACGAACTCTACGACGCATTCCGACACGCACGCGCCGATCGGCCCGCACTGCCGCTGCTCGATCCTGCGCAAGCCCGTGCATACGTACGTACCGTTCGTGAAAAGACCTGGGAAGTACTCGATTCCACGGACTTTTCCGGGCCGTTGGCCCGCGAGGGGTTCGCGTTCGGAATGATCGCCCAACACGAACAGCAGCATGCAGAGACGATGCTGGCCACCCATCAGCTGAGGGAGGGCGAGCCCGTCCTGTCCGCACCGACTGCGCCGCGGGTGGGAGGTGGGCTGGCCACGGACGAAGTGTGCATCCCCGCCGGGGAATTCACGATGGGAACGTCGCGCGAGCCGTGGGCTCTCGACAACGAGAAGCCGGCGCACCCCGTGGACGTTCCGGCATTCGCGATCGACACCGCACCCGTCACCAATCAGCAGTATCTCGAGTTCATCGCGGACGGCGGGTACGAGCGACCCGAACTATGGAGCGATCGGGGATGGAAGCATCGACTCGAGGCAGGTCTCGCAGCCCCGCTCTTCTGGGAAGACGACGGGTGTGGGACGTGGTGGCGGCGTCGTTTCGGTCTCCTGGACCCGATCCACCTGCGTGAACCGGTTGTGCACGTTTGCTACTTCGAGGCAGAGGCATACGCGAAGTGGGCTGAAAAGCGCTTGCCGACCGAGGCGGAATGGGAGAAGGCGGCACGGTGGGATCCGGTGTCGAACCGTTCGCGCCGATTTCCGTGGGGTGACGCAGATCCGGACGAGGCCGCCGCGAACCTGGGGCAGAGATTCCTGGGCCCCGCGGTCGTCGGGTCGTATCCCGCCGGTGCCTCCGCGCTGGGTGTGCACCAGTTGATCGGTGACGTCTGGGAGTGGACCTCCTCGCCGTTCGAGCCGTATCCAGGATTCGTCGCGTTTCCCTATCGCGAGTATTCCGAGGTGTTCTTCGGTGGTGACTACCGCGTACTGCGTGGCGGTTCCTTCGGGACCGATCAGGTGGCATGCAGAGGAACATTCCGCAACTGGGACCATCCGGTGAGGCGGCAGATCTTCTCCGGATTCCGTTGTGCACGAGATGTTTCCGGTAAGGGATCCTAGATGTGCCGTCACCTCGGCTACGTCGGACCACCCTGTTCGGTACGCGATCTTCTGACGTTCGGATCGCACTCTCTGGTTCGTCAGTCCTGGGCGCCGAAGGACATGCGTGGTGGTGGCACCATCAACGCCGACGGTTACGGGGTGGCGTGGTGGGGACGCGAAGGTCTGGGACGGTACCGCTCTGCGCAACCTGTGTGGGCGGACCCGCCCCTGCGCGAGACCCTGTCCCATATTCACACAGGCGCTCTCATTGCGGCTGTGCGATCGGCAACCGAGTCGATGCCGGTGGAACGAAGCGCATGCGCTCCCTTCGTGGACGGCAGGTGGGCGTTCAGTCACAACGGGGTCGTCAGAGGGTGGCCAAACATGATGGCGGACCTCGCCGCCCCCATTTCGGCGACCGATCTGTCGAGGCTCGAAGCCCCTACCGATTCCGCTGCTCTGTGGCTCCTGCTTCAGCATCGACTTCGCGAGCAGCCGCCCGTGCGTGCCCTCGCGTCCCTCGTTCTGGACGTCGATGCCGCAGCCCCCGGTTCGCGGCTGAACCTGCTGCTCGGCAACGGCGAAGAGCTCTGGGCCACGGCGTGGGACCACTCGCTGTCCGTTCTGGTGGACGAGAATCTGTCGATCATCGCCTCCGAGCCTTACGACGACGACCCGAATTGGAAATCCGTCCCGGACCGGCACATCGTGTCCGTTCGCCCCGGGCATCTGATCGTCACACCACTACGAACGGGAGATCTGTGAACGAGCCTACGGTCGACGTGTATCTGAAGCCGCAGCAGCTGACGGAGGCACTGCGCGACGATGTGCGGATCGGGCTGACCTCGATCCCGAAGTGGTTGCCGCCCAAGTGGTTCTACGACGCGCATGGAAGTGAGCTGTTCGAACGAATCACCACCTTGCCCGAGTATTATCCGACGAGGACCGAACGTGAACTGCTCCAGCGATTCTCGGGTGAGATCGCATCACTCGCGCGGCCCGAGGTGCTCGTCGAGTTGGGCTCCGGTTCGTCGGAGAAGACCAGGCTTCTGCTCGATGCCGCCTTGGCCGAGGGCACCTTGCACACATATGTGCCACAGGATGTGTCGATCAGCGCCCTCGAAGATGCCACGCAACAGATTGCGACCGAGTTCCCGGCCCTCACAGTCCACGGTGTGGTCAGTGACTTCACCGAGTCGCTTCATCACCTTCCCGGCGGAGGGTGCAGAACCATCGTCTTTCTCGGCGGGACACTGGGCAACATGGTCCCCGCCGAACGGGCAGAGTTTCTGTCCGGCATCGCGAACGTACTCGAGTCCGGGGAGAGTCTGGTGCTCGGTGTCGGCCTGGTGACCGACACCGACACCCTCGTCGCCGCGTACGACGACCGGGCGGGTGTCACCGCCGAGTTCGACAAGAACGTTCTTCGGGTCCTCAATCGAGAGCTGCAGGCCGATTTCGTGCTGGACGACTTTCGGCACGTAGCGGTGTGGGACCCAGCCAACGAATGGATCGAAATGCGATTACGGGCCACTCGTGATGTCGAGGTTGATATCCGGGGACTTGGGATGTCGGTGTCGTTCGATGCCGAGGAGTTCGTGCGTACCGAGATCTCGGCGAAGTTCACAGTAGACGGAATCGGTTCAGAATTGGTCGATGCCGGATTCTCTGTGGAGAAGTCTTGGGTTGACCCGGACAATCGGTTCGCGTTGCTCTGTGCAACTGCGATGTGAATTACGTGCGTGTCACCCATATCGATTCGTTCGTATTGTCGGAGTAATTATTCACTCTGGTTTTTAATCTTAAGCAATAGACAATGCGACTCGGCCCGAAATCTCCTGATGCGCAACATAAGTAGCGATTTCAGGCGAGAATGTCTGCAATTCGGATTCCCATTTGTAACGGCGATGACCGGCATATCTGCGATCGTTTTACTGTGTCGTCATCGAATCGAGACATGAGCTGATGGTGCGTGTCGGCAACAAATATGTTTGCCTTGGTTGGGCGGTGCAGGAACCGCATCGCATCACATTCGCCCGTTTGTGGCGGAGCCCGGTGTCATTGCCTGGGAACCAACTGAAGGGAGTTCCACGTGAGCATTTCGCAAGGTCGCCTCAACAAGTTGATCGGCGCGCACGCGTTCGACCCGAGCGGGGACAAGATCGGCAAGATCGGCGAGATCTATGTCGACAACCAGACCGACGAGCCGAAGTGGGTCTCCGTGAAAACCGGTTTGTTCGGCACTAGTGATTCATTGGTTCCCCTTGCCGGAGCGGAGGTTTCGGACGACGGTTTGAACGTCGCGCCGAGTAAGTCCGCCGTCAAGGATGCTCCGCATCTCGATGCCGAGGGCGGAATCACCTCACGTCAGGAAGAGGAACTCTTCCAGCACTACGGAATCGATCCATCGTCAACCGGCAAGCATGCCGGCACCACCGGAAACGGCAACGCAGACCAGAGCGGTCCGACGGGGAACGCTGCCGCCGGCACAGCAGCCGCAGGCACAGCAGCTGGTACCGCAGCTGCGGGCGGACAGCACGCGCGTACCGATCAGAGCGGAACAGCGCAGGCATCCAGCGACGACGCCGTGATCCGTCACGAGGAGCAGCTGAATGTGGACAAGCAGCGTGAAGCGACCGGAAAGGCGCGTCTGCGCAAGTACGTCGTGACCGAGAACCAGCAGGTCGAGGTTCCCGTCAGCCGCGAGGAGGTCGTGGTCGAACGCGAGCCCATCTCCGCTGACGAGGCCCGCAACCTGAAGGGAGACGGAGGTATCGGCGAAGAAGACCGTGACGTCACGCTCCACGAGGAGCGTGTGACAGTGAACAAGGAACAAGTGCCGGTGGAAAAGGTGCGTCTCGGCACCGAGACCGTCACCGAGAACCAGACCGTCTCGGACGAGGTTCGCAAAGAACGTATCGAGACCGATGTCGACGGACGTGACACCAAACGCTGATCGACCGAATTCGGAGCGGCGCCGCCTCGAACGAGGTGGCGCCGCTCAGCGTCTGGAGGCGACTCTGCAGGGTTGGTTGTCGAGAATCACCGCCCCGATCATGTGCAGTCCCTAGACTCACTCCGAAGAATTGTCGGAAATTGTCACTC
The DNA here is from genome assembly GCF_042719695.1 of Rhodococcus sp. NPDC058521. Taxonomy (NCBI): domain Bacteria; kingdom Bacillati; phylum Actinomycetota; class Actinomycetes; order Mycobacteriales; family Nocardiaceae; genus Rhodococcus; species Rhodococcus sp. NPDC058521. The sequence goes on along the minus strand of NZ_JBHXNL010000007.1, from coordinate 52,715 downwards.
GGAGACCACCGTGCGCAGATCTCTCGTCACCGTTGCCCTCATGTCCACGGCAATCGTCATGCTGCCCTTCGGGCAGGCCTGTGCAGACCCGCTGCCCTTCGACACCGGCAGTGTCGATTCGGGCAGCCTGGAGGCAGGGCCCGCCCCTGAGCAGCCACCCTTCGAGGACACGCTGCCGGACCTGGACGTGGTCCCGGTGCTCGAAGGTCTCGACCATCCGTGGGATGTGGTGCAAGCGCCGGACGGTGCCATCCTGACCGGTCAGCGTTCCGGTGGATTCGTCGTGCGCCGGAGCGACGGGAGCGCGGGACCTGTCGCCGCCGATCTGTCGGATCTCTACGCCCAGGGAGAGACCGGTCTGATGGCGATCGCCCTTGCCGACGACTTCGAGCGTTCGCGGAAGTTGTTCACGTGCCAGGGGTTTCAGGACGGTGCCGTCAACGATGTTCGTGTCGTGACGTGGACGGTTGATCCGGAATGGACGAACCTCACGCGCGGCGACACCGTGATCGACGGGATTCCTGTCAAGGGTGGTCGGCACGGCGGTTGCCGAATCCTGGTCGCCGCCGACGGCACTCTGTTCGTCGGGACCGGCGACACGGCGCAACCATCCGTTCCGCAGGATCCGAATTCGCTCGGCGGAAAGACGTTGCACGTCGATGCCGATGGAACGCCTGCTGCGGACAACCCTCGTCCGGACAGTGTTGTTCACACTCTGGGGCACCGTAACCTGCAGGGCCTCGCGCAGCAGCCGAGCAGCGGACGCATCTACGCGATCGAGCAAGGGACCGATCGTGACGACGAGGTGAATCTGTTGGTGCCCGGGGGCAATTACGGTTGGCGGCCCGACCGGATTCCGTTCGGGTACGACGAATCCGTCCCCATGACGGATCCCGTTCGGGTGCCGGGTGCGCTGGGATCGGTGTGGAGTTCCGGACCCGAGACCCTGGCGACGGCGAGTGGTGCGTTCGTCGGTGGTTCGTCCTGGGGTCCGTGGGACGGTGCCCTCGTGATCGGTGCGCTCAAGAGCAAGCAGCTTGTCTTCCAGCGCTTGGCGGATGACGGACAGTCGGTTACCGCGCAGGCGGTAGGCCTCGAAGGCGAGTACGGCCGTATCCGCTCGGTCACGCCGACCCCGGACGGGTCGCTGTTGGTCACGACCGACAACGGGGATTCGGATCAGGTACTGCGAGTGACACCACGAGGCTGAGTGTCAGAACAGGGTCTGAGCGTCAGAACAGGGCAAGGACTCGCGCGGGCCCACCCGATCCACCTGCGTGAGTCGGCGCCCCAACCATGCAGGTAGCACCCGACGCGGGGATCGTGGAGAGATTCGCAAGAACTTCGATACCGTACTTCCCTGCGCCGAGGGCGGCCAGATGCGCTCCGTACGTGGTGCTTCGGCCGGCGTCGATGCTGAGTGTGTCCGAGCCGATCGCAACGATGTCACGTTCGTGTACGAGGAAATCGACTGCCTCGGGCGCGAATCCGGGGGTGTGTTGCACGCCGAGTGCGTCCTGATTGGTGAATGCGCCCGGCGCCGCGACGCGGCTTTCCCAGCCCGAGTGCATGGCGACGATGCATCGCGATGAAAGGCGACCGTGCCGTTCCTCCCACTCGAGGAGGTCCTGTCTGGTGAGCAGGGTGTCGTTGTCCGTTGCAGCCCGTGCCGCGATGTCGACGACTGCAATCGGCGCGATCAGGTCTGCAGCCGGGATCTGTTCGACGGTGATTCCGTCCACGGAGGCGTGCGCCGGCGCGTCGACGTGAGTGCCGGTGTGTTCTTCGTAGCGGAGTTCGTTGAGATAGAACGCGCTCCCGCCGATCGGGCCCAGTGAGCCGGTCGACCCGTTTCCGGTGGTGATGCTGGCTACGGTGTGCATCTCGAACTGTCGCGACCCGGGCCATACCGGAAACTGTGGAGTCAGGACATGCGTGAGGTCCACGATGGATGTCGCGTCGGCAGGGGTGGCATATGCCCTTGCAGCCAGGGCCGGCGCGAGGGTGGCCCCCACGGCAGCACCGCCGAGAACTCCGAACAGTGCACGACGGCTGACGTTGGCGCGGCGCCCGATGCGTTCGTACACCTCGGACATTATTCGCGGAGAGCACACGGCCTATCTCCCTCTCTCGGCTTCCGTGGAGCACAGGATATCGAGTGAACGGGAAACAGGTGTCCGTTCATGCCATCGACGCGTGTGCTCCCTGCCAACGGTCGACCAGGGTCTCGAGGCGGCGGCTTCGGGTACGTAGCCATTCGATCCGGCTGTTCCGATCGTGCGTCCCGACGACCGCGTCCACCAAGGCGTTGGTGTACTTCGTCGCGCGCCCGCCGCTCAGCAGATAGAGGTGGATGGCATCCCGACGACCGGGCGCTGCCTCCCACGCCTTCGTGGCCACCGACACCCTCGCGCCTCCACCGGGGCTGACGACATGGGCCACCAGGCCGAGTGCGAGTTCCTCGGGGCACGCCGGATGCAGAGCGATTCGGAGCAGTCGCGGAAAGTGGTGCCTCGGCATCGCGGATCGCATGTACCGTGCACTCTCCGCATCGGCCAGGTTCTGGAACACGTTCTCGGGAAGGCTGGTTCGTTGCAGAAGTACCGATGCAGCACGTTCGTCCGGCGCGACGCCGAGTAGAACTTCCTCGGGGCAGGAGGTGTTGAGAAGGGCCTGATCCTGTACCGCGCTGTTCGGGTACTCGGTCGCGATCCACCCGACCAGGACGGGGTCGGTACCGTGCCGCGCCGTGGTCATCGCAGCGCGATGCTCGAGCGTGTAGTCCAGGCCGTACTCGACACTGGGATGCAACGGAAGCGATTCCACGGTGAAGTGCTGGCAGGACCCCGTCTTCATCGCGGCGCTGGTGATGCGCTCGGAATTCTCCACGGGCAGGGCGAACTCGGCTCGAAGCCAAGTGGACTCACCATCCGGGAGTACCCGCTCGAGGACCTGTCCCAGAGTGTTTCGAATGCGATCCACGCCCCACCGCGCATCACACACAGTCGTGTCGTGGGCATCGCCGATACTCGCGGTCAGTTCCACGAGCTCTTCCGATAGTGCGGTCACGGTCAAACGTGCACCGTGGAGTTCGGTGTATGCACGGCCGAATGCGTCCGGACCGGCGAACCCGAGGCCCCAGTAAGGGTGCAGCCAAGCGTCGTTCATGTGGCAACTCCCATCCCGCGCAGCGACGAGACGCTTTCGACGGCATCTCGACTCGGGCTTCGGTCGGGAAACCAGCCTCGTAGTTGCGACGAATCGCTACCGCCGATTTCTCGGCGGTTCCGTTCGGGTGCAGGCCGGAGCGGCCGTGCACCCATGTGAAGCGTACCGCTCGGTTGGCAACGCGTGTGGCAATCGAAACGCGAACTGCCCAGGCGATTGTCGACGCGACCACGCCCCAGAGCTTGCAATTGGAATAGCCGCGCCGTGACTGAACCGGTTCCATTCCTTGGCAAGCGAAGAGTCTGTTGCGATCCTGCTGGTGAAAACACCCTTACCCCCTAACTGCTACGAACCACTGCAATTACCAACAATTAGCTGAAATCTGTGACCTGTCCTGAACTCGACCGAACTGCAGATACCGAATTCTGTGAGCCGGAGCGAAATGCGACCCCAGACGCGTCCCTGATGCTGGGAGAAGAGTACGTATTCGGGCTCGGATTTGCGCAACAGGTAGTGTTTGACCTTCGATCGATGTTCTACGGGGGGATCTCATGGCTCACGAACACACGGGGCTCACAGCTGCGCCCGCGCCGGTACGTAGCGGCAAGTGGCAGTTCAGATTCGGCTTCTTCGATACGTACGGAACTCCGGGGTGGGGCAAACCGGACGTCGAGTACGCAGCGGCGCTCAGGGCGCTCTCGTTCCGCGATCGCATCAAGATCACGATGAACTTCTGCGCGGCGTTCTTCACGGTCTTCTACCTGCTCTACCTGGGGCTTTGGCGAAAGGCGATCGTCGTATTGGTCGTGGCCGTCGCGCTGGGTGTAACGACGGTGGCGTTGAACGTTCCCTACGGTCTCGACACGGCGATCAGCATGGCGTGGTGGATCTGGATCGGGATGAGGACCAACATCTATTACTACGAGCGCGTCGCCGAGGGGCGAAAGACCTGGGGACTGTGATGGATGCCGAAGGTCGTGAGCATCTACTGCACGCCGACGTTCCTGCGGTGGAGAAGGCGTTGTCCGGAGCATTGAACGGGCTCGTCGCGGTCTACCGGGATGCGCAGGAGCGCATGCATCCCGATACGCCCGCATACAAGTGGTGTGACACCAAGGTCGCGTCGCTTCGCGACTACGCGAATTCCGCACCGGGGACTCGCCAATGGATCATCGCAACAATCGAGATGGCCGAGATCGAGACGAAGCTTGCCGCGTCCTTCGTGGAGCAGGCGGCTTCGACATATGGGTTCGCGGTGGCGTCACCGGATCCGGTCCGGCCGGACCCGGACCCGGAACAGCCGGACCCGGTCCCGGAAGCCGGGAGGTCGGAGCCGGTGGTCCGAGACTCGACGTTCGTGGTGGTCACGCGCGAGGAGATCGAGACAGGCGATACCGATCGAGTTCTGGCACTTCTGAACGCGCTCACCGACACCCCTGAAATCGCCCGTCGGGCGCAGGGAACGGTGGATCTCCGATTCGACGGGTGGGACGACGAACCGGACGAGCCGTTCGAGATCGACGAGATCCGTGACTACGTCGGGAAGCTCGACGACCGATTCCCGTACTGGCTGTTCTTCGGGGACACCCGCACGATGTCGTTGCAGACGGTCACTCAGTGCTTCCTGCCGAAGTTCCTCACGATGGACGAGCAGATCGAACAGATCCCCCGCGAACTGAACGAACTACTGCGCTCGCGTTGGGTACCCGCGATGAAGTACATCGCCGAGTTCGCCGGGTTCACGCCGGACAAGGTGAAATCACTCTACGAAGCGGTCTTGACCTACTACACGAAAATTCCCGCGCAGCTGCAGGACTGAACCTGCGTCAGTTGCTGGCAGCAATGCGCGCCTTCTCGAGGGCGGCCAGGGTGCGCAACACCGTGGCGCGCTGTTTGGTCAGGTCGCTCAGTCGGGCGCGCGCTGCCAGGCCGGCGGGCTCGCCGATCTTCGCGGTTTCGGCATCGATGCTTCCGAGCTGATCGAGCAGTCCGGCGACGCGAGTTTCCAGAGCCTTCACATCGACCGATTCGGCGGGTGACGAAGCAGCGGAGCGTGACTGCTGACGCGGTGCGGCCGGACGACTGGTCGCACCGGAGCGGGACTTCGGCGCGGCGGCTTCGCCGTTCGAAGCGGCGGCACCGGGAGACTCTGCGACCACGGTCGCGGCACGCGGACGCAGCGCCTTGCGAACCGCCGCGGGATCGGGGAGTTCGTCGAGTCGAGTCTCGTTGAGTGCGCGGCGGGCATCGCGGGCGCCGAGGCGATGTTCGTACTCTTCGTCGTCGTCCGCCTGGAGTGTTCCGCCGATGGGGCGTAGGCCGTACATGCCGACGAACTTGCGGGCCTCGTCGATGATCGACTCTTGTTCACGGCACGTTCCGCAGCGGGGTTCGTTGCGGAACATCTCCACCGACCGGTTGTCTCCGCACCAGACGCAGTCTCCTGGCGTCCACCTCCGAATATTGCGAATCGCGTGGATGTCGGTGCCCGGAGAGAGTGTTTGCGCGTCGATCACGACGAGCCACAGTAGGGGACTCGGCGCTCTCGAACCACAACCGTGAAACTGCGACCTGCAGTTCTTCCGGATGGCGTGACGAAGATCATCCGGGAGGTATCGGGAACCCGGAAAGCCTGTGCAGCACACACTTTTCCGACCGCATGGTCTGAAAACGACTGTGCGCCTTTCGATAGCAGAAGCTACCGAAAGGCGCACAGGTGGGGTCGGTCAGGCGTGTCCGTTGAACAGCGAGGTGACGGAGCCGTTCTCGAAGACCTCCTTGATCGTCTGCGCGAGCAGAGGGGCGATCGACAGAACGGTCAGGGTCGGGAACTTCTTCGCCTCGTCGATCGGAAGTGTATTGGTCACGATGACCTCACGCGCACCGCAATTCGCGAGCCGCTCGGCGGCCGGGTCGGACAGGACACCGTGCGTGGCAGCGATGACGACGTCGCCTGCACCGGCCTCCTTGAGGATCTTCACGGCGCCGGCGATGGTGCCACCCGTATCGATCATGTCGTCGATCAGGATGCAGGTGCGCCCCTCGACGTCACCGACGACGCGATTGGACTTGACCTGGTTCGGGACCAGCGGGTCGCGGGTCTTGTGGACGAACGCCAGCGGCGCGCCGCCGAGGGTGTCCGCCCACTTCTCGGCAACGCGCACACGTCCGGAGTCGGGGGAGACCACGGCGATGTTGTCGGTGCTGTAGTTCGCACGGATGTAATCGGCCAGCTGACCCTGCGCGTGCATGTGATCGACGGGGCCGTCGAAGAAGCCCTGGATCTGATCGGTGTGAAGATCGACCGTGATGATGCGATCAGCGCCGGCGGTCTTGAGCAGGTCGGCGATGAGGCGAGCGGAGATGGGCTCACGGCCGCGGTGCTTCTTGTCCTGACGGGCATACGGGTAGAACGGCAGGATCGCGGTGATGCGCTTCGCGGATCCACGCTTGAGTGCGTCGATCATGATGAGTTGTTCCATCACCCAGGTGTTCAGCGGCGCCGGGTGGCTCTGCAGGACGAAGGCGTCCGAGCCTCGCACCGACTCCTCGAAGCGGACGAAGATCTCGCCGTTGGCGAAGTCACGTGCGGTCTGCGGCGTAACCCGAATGTCGAGTTCCTTCGCGACCTGCTCTGCCAGCTCCGGATGCGCACGACCCGAGAAGAGCATGAGGTTCTTCTGGTTGTCGATCCAATTCGAGGTCACTGCTCGTTGCCATCCTTTTGATCTGCTGCATTCTGACTTGCCGCTGCCGAGGCTGCCTCGGCCGCGGGTGTACCCGGGCGGTTTCTCTCCACCCATCCTTCGATGTTGCGCTGGCGACCTCCGGAGACGGCGAGCGCCCCCGGCGGTACGTTGTTGCGCAACACCGTGCCGGCGCCGGTGTAAGCACCGTCACCGACCTGCACCGGAGCGACGAACATGGTGTCCGATCCGGTCCGGACGTGCGACCCCACCACAGTACGGCTCTTGCTGACGCCGTCGTAGTTGACGAACACGCTCGACGCACCGATGTTGCTGTGCCGACCGATTGTGGCATCACCGACGTACGTGAGGTGGGGGACTTTGGAATGTGCGCCGATCTCTGCGTTCTTGGTCTCGACGAACGCGCCCAGCTTCCCGGATTGTCCCAGGACGGTGCCCGGTCGCAGGTATGTGAACGGTCCGACGGTGGACGACGCACCGATGGTGGACGAGCTGCCGTGTGTGCGTACGACCGTCGCGCCCTCGCCCACCGTGACGTCCTCGAGGGTGGTGGCCGGTCCGATGACGGCGTCTTCCCCGACGGTGGTGTTGCCGTGGAGTTGGACGCCCGGCTGCAGAGTGACGTCGCGGGCGAGGGTGACATCCACGTCGATCCAGGTGTTGGCCGGGTCGACGACCGTGACACCGGCCCGCATCCAGCGCTCGAGTACGCGTCTGTTCAGTTCACCGGCGAGTACGGACAACTGGACACGGTCGTTGGCACCGGCGACAAGCAGAGAATCCTCGACCATTCGGGCGCGGACCGTTTTCCCGGCCCGTCTGGCGATGGCGATGACGTCCGTCAGGTACAGCTCGCCCTGCGCGTTGTCGGAACGGAGTTCGGACAACGCGGTGCGAAGTGTCGCGGCGTCGAAGGCGTAGACGCCCGAGTTGACCTCGGTGATCGACTTCTGCGATTCGGTCGCGTCGGCTTCTTCGACGATCGCATTGACCTCGCCGTCGGTCGTTCGCAGGATGCGGCCGTATCCCTTGGGTTCGGGGGCGGTGGAGGTCAGGACCGTCACGGCGGCTGCCGGTGCCTCGTTGTGCGTGTCGATCAGTGCGGCCAGAGCCTCGCCATCGAGGAGGGGCACGTCCGCCGCTGTCACCAGCACAGTTCCGTCGAAGTCATCGGGGAGGGCGGCAAGGCCACACCCGACGGCGTGCCCCGTGCCGTTCTGCTCTTCCTGAACGGCAGTGACGACTGCAGTTCCCGAGCGCGCGGCAAAGTCCTCGACGGCCGCGGTGACCGGTTCTCGGTCGTGACCGACGACCGTGACCAGATGTGCCGGATCGACGGCCGCGGCCGCGTGCAGAGAGTGAGAGAGCATGGTGCGCCCACCGAGTGTGTGCAGAACCTTGGGGGTTTTCGACCGCATCCGAGTTCCGGCGCCTGCGGCTAGGACGACCACGGCGGTCTGCACTGGCATGAAGCTCCCTCGGGTCGTTCAGCTTGCTCGGGGTGTTCGTCTGGCTCTGGTGGAACCCGCTCCGCCGCCAGGACTCGAACCTGAACTATCTGAACCAAAATCAGAGGTGCTGCCATTACACCACGGCGGAATACCGCCCGGGCGAGCGTGAGACTCGTCCGCGCGTGAGAATCCTCGCACGAAGACCCGCCGTAGGTCGAACTGCTCCGACATTCGCGGGCGGCCGAGCGGCTAGAGTGGGTGCGACCTGCGGCGATCGGCGGTCGATCGTCTCCGCCCCGTCGCATGCGACTCGAGAGGAACGGTGGCAGCAGTGTCTCGACCAGCCCGGCCGGACGGGGTCGAACAGCGCACGGTCCGTATTCGGATGACCGGCACGGAACGTCGACAGCAACTGATCGAGATCGGAAGGGCGCTCTTTGCCGAGCGGGGCTACGAGGCCGCATCGATCGAGGAGATCGCGCAGCGCGCGAACGTCTCCAAACCGGTGGTCTACGAGCACTTCGGGGGCAAGGAAGGCTTGTACGCCGTCGTTGTCGATCGTGAGATGTCCAGGCTGCTCGAGATGGTCATGTCGTCCCTGACTCAGCACCGATCCAGGGTTCGCGTCGAGCGGGTTGCCCTCGCTCTTCTCACCTACGTCGAGGAGCATACGGACGGGTTTCGGATTCTGGTTCGTGACTCACCGGTGTCCGCTCCGGACGGCACGTACTCGAGTCTTCTGAACGAGGCGATCAACAAGGTCGCACACCTGCTCGCCAGCGACTTCTCGAAACGTGGTTTCGACCCGGGTCTCGCTACGTTGTATGCGCAAGCGCTGGTCGGCATGGTGTCGACGACGGCTACGTGGTGGTTGGATGTTCGAACACCGTCGAAGGAGGTCGTCGCCGCACATCTGGTCAATCTGTGCTGGAACGGACTCACCAATCTCGAGGCCGATCCCGAGATCGAAGACGCTTCTCGGTGACCGGTCGCCGGGCGCACATCCGACGCGCACTCCGCGTCGGATCGAGCGTCACCCAACGAAAACATGGACTGGGGTATGTTTCACTGCGCGAAGAGCACTGTTACGTGACAAGTATCGACATCGTGACGTAATGCAGGCACGAACAGGCGCCGACGAGGTCGAGAGGGACTGGACATGGTGAGGCAGGAGCGCGCGGAAGCGACACGCGAAGCCGTGCTGGAGGGCGCCGCAAGTGTCTTCGCTCGGCTCGGATACGCCAATGCCAGTCTGAGCGAGATCATCACCGAGTCCCACGTCACGAAGGGCGCGCTGTACTTTCATTTCGGGTCGAAGGAAGAGCTTGCCCGTGCCGTGATCGACGCGGGGTGCGCGCACATTGCTCGAAAATCCGCGCAGTGGATGGACAGCAGAACACCCGCTCTCGAAGCTATCATCGGGATTTCCTGCATTGCAGTGGAAACGGCTGCTTTCGATCTGCCGTGGCATGCCACGCTGCGTCTCCTCGCCGAAATCGGCGACTATCGGGGGTCCGACGGGCCGGTCTTCGACGAGTGGAACAAAATGTTCGAATCGCTCGTGGAATCTGCGGCCGAGGACGAGGATCTGCGGCCCGAGATTGCGACCGACCAGCTCGCCCGCCTGCTTCTTGCAGTTCTGGGCGGCGTCCGCCTGGTGGCGGCGGCAACCGATTCACGTGAGCGCGTCGCGTCCGACATGAACGCGGCGTGGAGTCTGATGCTTCCCGTGCTGGTACCCGATTCGAAGGTCGACTACTTCCGTCAGTTCGCGGCACGTCGTCTACGGGTCTGACCACGACCGTTTGTCGTGTTAACGGTCATTTTTGGTGGAATCTTCAATGGCCGAACCGCGGAAACGGTGCTACCTTCTACTCACACAACCTGCCGGTAACGTCCTTCGGTCGCGCCAAACCGAGGAACGAGGCAGGTTGGGCGCCTGCGGGGGCGGCGCGAGTGGGGTTCGGTCAGGTCGGTCGAAACTTGCACAATATCGGCGGCGTGGACTTGATCCTTGTCTTAGGGGGCACGGGTGGCTATGGGAAGCATCGACAGCAGGCCTGCTGTGGACAGGGCGACGATGGTCGGCAACACGGTCGTCCGGCGTTGGGCAGCAGACGTGGACGGCGAGGGTCGGTTTCCGCACGAGGCGGTAGACGCACTGTGCCACTCACGGCTACTGTCCGCGACTGTGCCCGTCGAGTACGGCGGCGATGGCGTGACCAGCGTCGATGCCTGTGAAATCGTGCGCACTCTGGCGCGTTCTTGCACATCCACGGCCCTCGTCTACGCCGTGCACACGGCGTGCGTGTTCGCGCTGGTTCGTCATACCCGAGACGAGTCGGTCTCCGGTCTCCTTCGCGACATCGCGGAGAATCAACTTCTGCTCACCTTTCTCGAGCCGGTCTCCGAGCCGTTGGACGGAATTCGGACGGCGCACCGTGACGGCGCCAGCGACGTACATTTCGCACCCTTCGGAACCAACGCTGACGTCGTTCTCGTCCGGGTGGGGGCCGAGAGTGCAGGTAACGACAGCGGCTTTCGGGCGCTGCGTTCGTGTGACGTTTCGCTGATCCGAGACCAGAAGCGCGGGGGACTGGGGTTCCGAGGGATCGATTGGGATTCGTACTCCCTCTCGTGGGTGCCGGAGACCGGGCTGCCGCTTGCCGACGGTTATCGGGCGGTCGCACTCGACACCCTCTATCCGGCCGTCCATCTGCTTGCGAGCGCAGCCTGGCTGGGAATCGGCGATGCGGCGATCGCCACCGTCGACAGATACGTCGCCGAATACGGCGACGAACGGCCCGGCAAGTATCGGCGTGACAGTCGCCGGCTCAGCGAGATGCGCGCGGTGCACGACACCCTGGTCGGGCGGATACAGGAATACGCGCAGGACTGCGCCTTGCGTGGCGAAGGGCACCGAGCCGGGTGCACCGAGTACGAAGCCCTCGGCGACATGGTCGACGCTGCGACCAAAGGCGTCAGGGGAGTCGTGTCGGACGCGCTCGTGGTGTGCGGCATGGCAGGTTACGACGAGAACGGGTCCTACAGTCTCGGCAAGGAAATTCGGGATGTATTGGGCGCGAAGGTCTTTCTGGACGAGTTTCCGTTCGATGCCTGGGCGGGCGTGTGGCCGGAGGTGCCGGGCGAAACCGCGTCCTGACCGGTGTCTAGTACGCGCCTTCCGATCTGGTGACGGCGCGCACCGTCTTCGCGACGATCAGCAGGTCCTGGATCATCGACCAGTTCTCGACGTATGAGAGATCTAGGCGCACCGACTCTTCCCATGAGAGGTCTGAGCGTCCGCTGACCTGCCACAGTCCGGTCACTCCGGGTTTGACGAGGAGACGCCTGCGTACGTGCGACTGGTACTCGTCGACCTCGCGCTGAATCGGTGGGCGAGGGCCCACCACGCTCATGTCACGCTTGAGCACATTGAAGAACTGCGGCAATTCGTCGAGGCTGTAGCGGCGAAGTACACGACCGACCCTGGTTACTCGCGGATCATTGCGCATCTTGAACAAGACGCCCCCGTCGGACTCGTTCTGTTCGAGCAGTGCTGCGAGATGCGCATCCGCATCCACGACCATGGTGCGGAACTTGAGAATCTGGAAGGGCTTGCCGTCGAGTCCGATTCGTTCGGATCGGTAGAAGACCGGTCCGGGGCTGGTGAGCTTGATGGCCACGGCGATCGCCACAGCTATCGGTGCGGTGGCGATCAGTGCCCCAGAGGCGAACACGACATCGAATGCCGTTTTCGTGAACCGCGCGGCGCCGTGGTATTGGGGCTTCTCCACGTTCAGCAACGGAAGATCTCCGACAGGTCGCATCGCCAACCGTGACCCGGCTACGTCGACGACCCCGGGTGCGACCACCAGGTCCACGTCGTGCGGTTCGATGTCCCAGATGAGGCGACGGATTCCGCTGTGCCCCAGTTGCTCCGTTGCAGTCACGGCAACCGTGTCCGCCCCGGTGGCGGCGAGCGCATCGACGACGTGTCTCTCGTCTCCGAACACTGGGACCGCCGCGCCCACTATGGAGACGGAGTCCGCCCCCGTCGGCACTTCCCCTCCGGGAACGCACACCCCGACTATTCGAAATCCTGTGGAGGTGTCGCGGGCGAACGATTCCCCGAGACTCGTTGCCGCATCACGGCCTCCGACGACGAGGACTGTCGTCGAGCACTTGCCGGACCGGCGTAGACGCGCGAGCCGTTTTCGCCATGCCCGCCGAGTGAGCAGAAGCCCCAACAGCCCGAGCGGGAGGGCAATCGCGAGGTACCCACGTGCAATGTCGACGCGGAGGAGAACCAAGGCGATGGCGAGAATTCCGAAGAGTCCCACGGTGGATGAAACAACCCTTCGGTATTCCTCCGGGCCGGCGCCGACGACTCGAGGCGATCGCGTTCGGTGGATGACGAGGTGGGCCAGCCAGGCGACGGCGATACTTGCACTGATGGCGAGGGTTGCGAGGGCGCCCGACTCGGCACCGTCGAGGGCTTCGAAACGGACGAAGTGAGCGACGCTCACGGCTCCGACGACCACCACCGCATCCGTCACGCGCAGTCCGTTGGTGTACTCGCGACGCCAGGAGTTCGGCTGTTCGGTGGAGCGAACGGGACGGACGCGTCCTGCGAGGCGTCGTTTCGAGGTAGCACCGCGCGTCGGCTGTAGTTCGGTGACCATGGAACGCCCTTCGTTGCTGCTTTGGAGCCGACACCCCCTGATGGCGAGGATGGTTTGCAGGGGGGTTCGTGGATCCGCCCAAGAAACCTACCGATAGATTGTTTCGGGCGGCCGAAACGTTACAGCGGAACGTAAAATCTTTGAAGAGTGATGTGTGTCGCATTCGGTGTAACGTCTTGTCGACGTAAACCGACTCAAGGATTGCAAACGCGAAACTGGCAGACCGTCACTCGCTCGAGAGCGGGGTTGGGTGGATGCGAGTCAGCGAATCCGACGGAAGTTCGGTGAACAAGACATCCTTGTAGGGAGGGGATTCGCGATGCTCGAACCCGGAGCGTTCGATGCAGTCGACCAGGCGACCTGCCGCCTCTGTGGCACGGTCGGATTGACCAGCGTGGTCGACCTCGGCGCAACTCCTCCGTGCGAGAAGTTTCTGTCCGCATCGGAACTGGACGCCCCGGAACCGACGTTTCCGCTGCACCTGAGGCTGTGCGAGCAGTGTCTGCTCCTGCAGATTCCGGCGCTGATCACACCGGAGGACACTTTCACCGAGTACGCGTACTTCTCGTCGTACTCGACGAGTTGGGTTGCACACGCAGCGGCTTTCGTGGATTCGGCAGTCGGACGTCTCGGCCTGAGCTCCGACTCGTTCGTGGTCGAGGTCGCGAGCAACGACGGCTACCTGCTGCAACATGCCGTGGGTGCGGGCATTCCCTGCCTGGGTATCGAGCCCTCGGTCAACGTCGGGGCGGCAGCGGTCGATCGTGGAGTTCCCACCTTGACCGCATTCCTCACCGAGGAAACGGCGGCTCGGGTGCGGCGCGACCACGGCGGGGCCGACCTCGTGGTCGCGAACAACGTGTACGCACACATCCCGGACCTTCTCGGGTTCACGCGATCGCTTCGGGCCCTGCTTGCCGACGACGGCTACGTGAGTATCGAGGTACATCACGCTCTGGAACTGGTGACCAAGGCTCAGTTCGACACGATCTACCACGAGCATTTCCAGTACTACACGGTCCTGTCGGCGCAGCGTGCCCTCGCTACCGCGGGGCTCTCGGTGGTCGATGTCGAAATTCTCGACACCCACGGTGGGTCGATCAGGGTGTGGGCGACCCCGGCCGACCGCGGAATCGAGCCTTCGCCCGAGGTCCACCGCGTCCTCGCCGTGGAAGCCGAGGCCGGCCTGCACGATCCGGCCGGCTATCTGGGTCTGCAGGCAGAGGCCAACAGAATCAGGCGTGACCTGCTCGTGTTCCTTCTCGACTGCGAGAAGGCCGGTCGTACGGTCGTGGGCTACGGGGCGCCCGGCAAAGGCAACACCTTGCTGAACTACTGCGGCATCCGGCCGGATCTACTCGCGTACACAGTCGACCGCAATCCCTACAAACACGGGCGATTCACTCCCGGCACCAGAATTCCGATCCTCCCACCGGAGCGCATCGCCGAAGATCGCCCCGATGTGATTCTGGTGCTGCCGTGGAATCTCGAGAACGAGATCACGGCACAGCTGCAGTACGTCCGCGACTGGGGTGCAGAAATCGTGTACCCGCTTCCTCGACTGCACCGCGCGCTCGAAGCCGCAGGTGTCTCCGCGCTCGGATCCGAAAAACTCTGAAGGGCTCGACATGAAGGTAGTTCTGTTCTGCGGTGGGTACGGCATGCGCATGCGCGCCGATGGCGGCGATTCGCTGCCCAAGCCGATGCAATTGGTGGGGCCACGTCCACTTCTCTGGCACGTGATGCGCTACTACGCGCACTACGGTCACAACGAGTTCATCCTCTGCCTCGGCTACGGGGGTGAACAGATCAAGAAGTACTTCCTCGAGTACGACGAGACGGAGTCTAACGACTTCGTCATGCGCGGTGAATCGGTCGATCTGCTCGGCGCCGACATCGCCGACTGGACGATCACGTTCGTGGACACGGGGCTGGAATCACCGATCGGTGAACGACTTCGGCGAGTACGCAAGTATCTGGGTGACGACGAGTACTTCCTGGCCAACTATGCGGACACGCTCACCGATGCGCCGCTCGATCTGATGATCGAGAAGACGCGAACCACCGGTGCCGCAGCGTCTCTGCTTGCCGTGCCACCGCAGTCCTCGTTCCACTGCATCGACGTGACTCCGACCGGTGAGGTCAAACAGATCACCCCGGTCAGCGAGTTCCCAATCTGGGAGAACGGCGGCTACTTCACTCTCACGCACGAAGTCTTCGATCTGATTCCGCCGGGTGGTGACCTCGTCGCCGATGCGTGTGGCACTCTCGCAGGCCAGGGTCGCCTGTTGGGCTATCAGCACGACGGATTCTGGAAGCCGGCCGACACGTTCAAGGAACGCGCCGAACTCGATTCCAACTACTACAAGGGAATACGGCCCTGGATGCTCTGGGAGCGAGATGACCTGGTGACGGCGTGATCGCTCTTCGTTCTGGACCGATGCGGGAAATCGCGGTGCTGGGAGCCCATTGCGACGACATCGCGATCGGGGTCGGCGGAACCTTGCTTCACATCGCTCGAACGAACCCGGATGTTCGCGTGCACGCCTTGGTGCTCACCGGCGCGGGGTCCGAACGTGAGGACGAAGAACGTGCCGCTCTGACCGCGCTCTTCCCCGGAAACGAGGTTCGAGCGTCGATTCTCGCGCTACCGGACGGAAGGGTTCCGGCGCACTGGGACGAGGCGAAGGACGCACTGGCGGAGTTTCGGAGATCGTGTGAGCCGGACATCGTGTTCGCACCCGGACGCCACGATGCTCACCAGGACCACCGCACGCTCGCGGAACTGGTGTTCACCGAGTTCAGGGACCATGTCGTTCTCGGGTACGAGATCCTCAAATGGGAATCGGATCTACCCACTCCCGTCGTCCACCAACCCCTCACGAGCGAGGTCGTCGAGCAGAAGGTGCAGATCCTGCACGCGGCGTATCCGTCGCAGTTCGACCGCGATTGGTTCGACCGGGAGTCGTTCGTGGGATTGGCGCGATTGCGTGGAGTTCAGTGCAAGGCGCGATACGCGGAAGCGTTCGTCGTGGAGAAGTGTGTCGTCGATTTCGGAGGAGCAGGGTAATGCGGGTTCTGGTAACCGGTCATCAGGGGTATTTGGGCACGGTGATGGTTCCGCAGTTGGTGGCTGCGGGGCACGAGGTGGTCGGGCTCGATTCCGGGCTTTTCGCGGGCTGCGTTCTCGGTTCGCGCCCGACCGATCCCGAGACGCTGGCGGTCGATCTTCGGGATCTGACAGTCGATCATCTGACCGGATTCGAAGCGGTGATTCACCTTGCCGCACTGTCGAACGACCCGCTCGGTGCGCTCGCGCCCGAAATCACCTACGACATCAACCATCACGCCTCGGTTCGGCTGGCAGCACTGGCCAAGGACGCCGGCGTGCGACGATTCCTGTACGCGTCGACCTGCTCGGTGTACGGCGCAGCAGGGGAGGGCCTCGTGTCGGAGGAGGCGCCGTTGCGGCCGCTGACTCCGTACGCGGAAAGCAAAGTTCGGGTGGAAAGCGACGTCACCGACCTTGCGGACTCGGGGTTCAGTCCCGTGTTCCTGCGGAACGCGACTGCGTTCGGTTTCTCGCCCCGTTTGCGGGCCGACATCGTGCTCAACAATCTGGTCGGTCACGCCGTGCTGTCCGGGGAGGTGCTGGTGTTGTCGGACGGAACCCCGTGGCGTCCGCTGGTTCACGCGAAGGACATCGCATCGGCGAACGTGCACGCCTTGGCAGCACCGATCGAGAAGATTCACTGCAAGGCGTTCAACGTCGGGGACGAGTCGAACAACGTCACGGTGGCTCAGATCGCCGACGCCGTCGTCGACACCGTTCCCGGGTCGCGATTGCGCATCACGGGGGAGCACGGTGCCGACCCGCGTTCGTATCGGGTCGACTTCTCTGCGATCCGCGCCGCATTTCCGGGGTACCGCGCGCAGTGGTCGATTCTCGACGGTGCCCGCGAACTGCATAGCGAATACGTGGCGGCGGGACTCACGAAGGCCGACTTCGACGGACGGTTCACTCGGCTCGCGAGACTGAAGACGCTGCAGGAGTCCGGCTCGCTGGACGACTCGATGCGTTTCGTTGCCGTGGGCGCCTAGGTCAGAAGTGACCGGACCTCGTGCCAAGTGCCTGCGTTGCGGTCCCTTTCGCTCATGACAGTGGGAGCAGACGGCCAGTCGATCGCGAGATCGCGGTCGTCGTAGGCAACGGCGATGTCCTCGCTCGAATCGTGGGCACGGTCGATGCGGTAACAGACGTCGGCGACTTCGGAGAGAACCTGAAATCCGTGCAGAAAGCCGGGAGGAATGAACAGATGGGCGAACGTGCTGTCGTCGAGTACGAAGGCTCGACTCTCCCCGAAGGTCGGCGATTGCGGTCGCGCGTCCACCACGACGTCGTGGACGGCTCCGCGGGCACACCGAACGAGCTTTGCCTCGCCCGCACCGCGCCGACCGTGCATGCCACGGATCACTCCGCGACTGGACCGGGACTGGGAATCCTGAACGAACCGCGCGGCCCTCGCGTTGTTGTCCACTGCGTCCGTGCTGTGTTCGGCGACGGCACGGTCGAACGTCTCGGTATCGAAGGTTCGAGTGAAGAAGCCTCGCTCGTCGTGAAACGGTTCGGGCAGGAACAGAAGAATGCCGGCGAGATCGCTGGTCTGTACGCGCATATCTGGATCATTGCGCACAGGGGCCGGTCGATGCGAGTTGTTCGCGGCTTTGGAGAGGGCGCGTTCGCATGATCGAGCCGACGAACGGGCGCTGCCGTGGGTGTGGCGAGCCCGACCCCGAGCCGGTCCTGGACCTCGGGGCGGTGCCGGCCGCCGACAGTTTCCCGACGGTGATGACCGAAGCAGCGGTCGACACCGTGTATCCATTGGCGATGGGGGTGTGCCGAAAGTGCGGACTCGCCCAACTCCTCGACGACGACACCGTCGCCGACGAACCTCGAGGGGTCGAACCGCTGGCATTGCAGAGGCAGGCTGCCGACGCTGTCGAGCGGGTCGCTCGCGAAGGATGGTTGTCCGGGACGACGGTCCGAGAGTTCGGCAGTCCACACGGGGGGTCCTGGCTGCCGTTGTTGGCGACTTCGGGGCTCCTGCCCAGCGCAGAAGGGCAGGCGGCGGACGTAGTCGTCGACTGTTTCGGAATAATGCACGAGCCGAATCAGCAGGAGGCGTTCGCACGGCGTGCGGCGGCGGTGGCCGAGGGTGGTGTCCTGCTCCTGCAGTTTCACTCTCTCGTGTCGATCGTGCGAGGTGGCCAATGGAATGCACTGCGCCACGGACACTTCGCGTACTACAGTCTCAGCTCGCTCGCCCGGCTGCTGCATTCGGCCGGTCTCGTACCGAGGCAGGCGTGGACCTTCGACCTGTACGGCGGGACGGTGCTGGTGGCCGCGACTCGTGCGGGAGGGCCGGGACCGAGCGTCACCGCGATCCTCGAGCAGGAAGCGCGTCTGGGAGTCACAGACGCCTCCTGGGTGCGAACCGTGCAGGATGCGGCTGATTTCGACGCAGAAGACCTGCGAAACGGCCTCGCCGAGCTACGGGCGAAGGGATCGACCGTGCACGCGTACGGTGCAGCATCCCGGGCGGTGGCACTGTTGTGCCGGTCGAAGGTCGATCGGAGTCTGCTCGCCTCCGTTGCGGACGCGTCGCCTACCAAGCAGGGTCGGCGCATGCCCGGTACCGACATCCCGATCGTCTCACCGGAAACGCTGGTGGACGCGGACCCTGACCTCGTGGTGCTCACGTTGTCGGACCTACTGCCCGAACTCGAGGATTCACTGCCGGAATTGGCCGGGCGTTGGCTACCGATCGAAAAGTTGGGGCGCACCCCGGCCCCGTCGTTGTCCGGGCATCGCGGCTTCGCCGAATCCAATCGCGTTCAGAACCGGCTGCACCACCTGATCCCGGGCGGCGCGCACACGTATGCGCGTGGATCCGATCAGTACCCGGAGTTCATGGCACCGGTCCTGAAAGAGGGCAGAGGCGCACGGGTTTGGGATGTCGATGGAAACTGCTACGTCGAATACGGCATGGGATTGCGTTCGGTCACGCTCGGTCATGCCTATGGTCCCGTCGTGGAAGCGGCCGCCGAAGCCGCTCGCGCCGGACACAACTTCAGCAGGCCCACCCTTCTCGAAGCGGAGGTCGCCGAAAAGTTCCTCGAGATCGTGCCGACGGCGGACATGGTGAAGTTCGCGAAGAACGGCTCGGACGCGACGACGGCGGGTGTGCGGCTCGCGAGGGCGGTGACCGGTCGGGAAATGGTGGCAGTGTGCCGCCAGCCGTTCTTCTCCGTGGACGACTGGTTCATCGGCAGCACTCCCATGAACTCCGGCATTCCGAAGGACGTGGCGAGCCTCACCGAGCGCTTCGACTACAACGATCTCGCCTCACTCGAAGAGGTCTTCGACCGCAACCCCGGAGGCGTCGCATGCGTCGTCCTCGAGGCCGCAACGGGAACTGCAGAGCCGAATCCAGGCTTCCTGGAAGGTGTTCGTGCACTGTGTGACGACAATGGCGCGCTACTCCTGTTCGACGAGATCATCACGGGGTTCCGCTGGGCTGCGGCCGGAGCCCAGTCGGTGTACGGCGTGACGCCGGACCTCTCGTCCTGGGGCAAGGCCTTGGGCAACGGATTTCCGATCTCTGCGCTGGCAGGCCGACGGGAGTACATGGAGTACGGCGGTCTCCGGACCGATCGCGAACGGACTTTCCTTCTGTCGACTACTCACGGGCCGGAGACGACTTCGCTCGCCGCGGCGGGAGCGGTGATGGATGCGTATCGGAACGGCGGCCCGGTGGCCCGGATGGAACGTGTCGGCTCTCTGCTTGCAGCCGGCTTCAATTCCGCGGCGGACGAGTTCGGGCTGGCCGGACATCTCGAGGTGATCGGCCGGCCCTCGTGTGAGGTCTTCGTGACACGGGACGCCGACTGCGCTGCCTCACAGTCGTTTCGGACTCTGTTTCTGCAGGAGATGATCGGACGCGGCGTGCTCGGACAATCGTTCGTCGTCTCTGCCGCGCATACGGACGACGACATCGCACACACCATCGAGGCGAGTCGTCGTGCGATGGTGGTGTACCGGGCGGCGATCGATCGAGGCAGTGCCGAACCCTTCCTTTCCGGCCGCAGTGTTGCGCCCGCGCTACGGCGCCACGCACACCCCAGAAGAGAACCGTGACCGTACGGGATCACCGTCCCGCGACGAGCACGGTCGCGGGGCTGATGCCGTGGCTGCTCGGCCTTCTGACAATGCTTGCAACGGTGTTCGTCTCGGTATCGGGCGTGGTGGTGACCGCGGGCGGTGTCGACCAGACGTTGTTTCATCTGCCGACCATCGAGAAGTTCCGAAGCGAGCTCCCATGGCCGGACATCGTCGACGTGCAGACTGCGACCACTCCGCTGTATCACCTGTTCGTGGCGTCGACCTCGTTGCCGTTGGGTGGCAGTACGGTCGTGGTCCAAGTGATCGGCTCACTGTTCGCGGCGGCACTGGCGGTCGTGGTCGCCTACTCGGTACGCGCCGTCGAGTCACTGTCGATGCAGTTGGTCCTCGTCGTCTCCGTAATGTTCAGCACGTACTTCTGGGAATCCGCGCTGTGGATCGGTACGGATTGTGCCGCAACGTTGTTGACCGTCGGCGTGATGTTCTCGTTGGTTCGTTCCCAGCCGCGCTTCTGGATCGTGGGTGTGTTGTGTGCGCTCGCGATCCTCACTCGGCAGAGTTGTGCCTGGCTGCTGTTGCCCGCAGCGGTCGTTGCGGTGTCCGGCAATCCATCCTGCACCAGGGCACGAGATCTGGCTGCGGCGACAGTTCCCGGTACCGCTGTCCTCGCGGTGGTGTTCTGGGTGTGGAAAGGTGCCACACCACCTCGATTCGCCGAGATCAACGGCTTGGCCGTCTCCGGCGCCGCCGTCTCCTATGGTGTCGTGTTGGCCGGCGTGTTCGCGCTTGCGCTGCTGCTGTCGATCCGACCGAACCTGAGCGCTCGAGAACTGTGGTGGGCAGCGCCCGTGGGCGTTGTCGCCGCACTTCCAGCCGTGATCTTCGCGAGTTCCGTCACCCTGGACGACACCCGCACCGGTGGCTGGCTGTGGTCGATCGTCGGACGAACTCCCTCGATCACGGACCGTTCGTCGGGCCTGGTGGTCGCGGCTTTCCTCGGCGGGATGGCGTGCTCTGTGCTCGTCAGGAGACTGGACCGCCGCACGGCGCTCGTCGTGGTCTCCGCATTCCTGGGTCTGGTGTTGGTGCTGACGTTCGGTGCCAGGCTCTACCAGAAGTACTTCGAGCTGCCGATCCTCGTCATGTACGTGATGTGTGCCTGTTCAGCTCTGCGCGCGGGCATTGTCGGATATCGGTGGCCATTCGTGGTCGTCGCGCTCGTGCAAGTGGTTCTCTCCGCGGGCATCGTCGGACTGCCCCTTGTCCGGGCACTCCTCTGACGCCTCGACAACAGGTACGAATTTTCGACTCACGTGAAGTGTCGAACCGGTGAGCGCCACGAGTATCCATGTGAGAAACCAGATCTGGACGAACCCGGCGACATCGAGGATCGAGCTGATGACGATGAGTGCCGCCATGGCGCCGGCGACACCACGAGTGAGTTCGAGCATCGCAACGGCATCTCGGCGCATCGCGCGCGTCGGTGCGTCGAAGCGCGCTCGCGAAAAGCGCCCGGACGCGACGAGCGCACATACGAACGCCGAGATCAGCAGGGCCACGTAGGTGGCGAGACCGACCACGCCTGTTTCCATGAGCCGGGCCAGATACTGGTTGTCCAACACCGGATGGTCGAGTGCCGAATACGTGCTGGGCCCCTCGCCGAACCAGAGGTGTCGCGCGAAATTCTGGTAGACGAATTCACGCCCGATACTGCGTGATTGCAGTGACGAGTCCGACTCGCTCTTCGCGAACACGTCCACGAAAGCCTGAAGAAAGCGCGAATTGCTCACGTACGCGAGTACCGCGACGGACGCTCCGAGACAGACAAGGACGACAAGTCGGCGTACGGGCCATGCCCAACACATGACGAGTACGGCCGCGACGATTCCCACGACCGCAGACCGTGACAGGGTGAGACCCGCGCCCGCCACGAGAATCGTTGCGAGGGTTGCCCATGGCCACCAGTGATGACCTGACATCCGCATTCCGTACACCAGGCCCAGCGCGATCGGGCTGACAACTGTGAGTACGGCGCTGAGTTCGAGTGGGTGACCGGCGGCGCCCTGTGGGCGTGCGAAACCTTCGCGCATGAGGGTTGCCGACAGAACGGTACCGTGATCGCGGAGCAGTGGTGGCTTTGCCATCGCTGCGAAGTCGATGCCTGTTCCGTACTCGATGATCGCGAACACTGCGCTGATCGAGGCCCCGAGGACAACGGCCTGGGCGACCCGGACGACCGAGTTCGTCGATCGGATCACTGTCACGACGAAGAAGTACGTGGTGAGAAGCACGACATCGAGCAGGAGGCTGCTTCGAGTCGCCGCGATGACGTCCGGGGTGGTGCCTCGCGACATCAGGGCACCGTAGGACACGAGGTCGGCGAGGACGAACAGGAGGATCGGGCAGGACAGTGCGACGACGTGTGCCGTAGAACGTTGACCGACTGCACGGGTGAGAACCCACAGCGAGCCTGCCATCAGCGCAAGGAGAAGGGCGGGCGTCATACCGAGGCCCATGGGGACCGTGAACGATTGCCGGAGGGCCAGAAGGGCTATCGCGACGACCATCAACACGGTGGTGCCGACACCGGCGCGGTGCACTCGCTCGGTGAGGTACTGCACGGCCATTCAGGCGTCGATCGTGCTCGGCGAGGCCTCGTCCGCCGTACCGGTGACCGGCTCGCCGGTCGTGCGCTTTGGGGCGGGCCGTCTGTCCAGATAGGTACCCACCGCGAGAACCACGAGCAGCCCGAGGACTCCGACCGCGATCGCGTATGCCCCGGCAGCACGCAGCGAGGTGTCGCTGGATTCGGTGCCGAGTGTGGGCTCGACAGCCGTCGTCATCATTACTTCGGTGCGGGGGAGTACGCCGATCTTTGTCTGTAGCGCCTTCAACTGCCTACTTCCATAGTCCACCAATGCCTGCGCACCTGCTCGTGCGGATTCGGGCGAGTCGCCGATCGTCGTGACGACGATCTGAGGCGACAGCTGGGCGAACGAGGAAGCGTCACCGGCAATCGAGTTCACGGTGATCTGGTCCGAGGCACCGGCACCTTCGACGGCCGCCACGGCATCGGGACTTCTCATCACGGAACTGAGCAGGACGGCGGTCTGACCGATGTTGTTGTTGAGGTTGGCCAGCGGGTTCAGCCCTGCATCGGTGTTACCCGCTCCGGGCGGATATACAACTGCCACCGCGGTCGATTGGTAGGAGGTGGTCGAGGTGGCGGCACCGTAGATACCGGCGAACACCGCAAGTACCACCACGACGACGCACGCAGCCCGACGCCTCAGGACGGCGCGGACCAGATCGTCGACATTCACGCTATTACCTTCGTTTCGAACGGCGGGATCATTACAAGGCGTCGCATAGGTCATTGTGACGGCAACAACCGGGATCAAGAGTATTGCAGTCGTGTATATGACGCTATTCTGACCTCATGTCCGCATTAGTCGTACAAAACCGACCACAAGTCGGCATGGCAAAACCGGTCGTCCGGGGTGTGGTCGCCCGGCGCTACGAGACCGGGTGCTCGTACGAATTGCGGGTGCCCAGGCGGCAAGACTTCGGGACCTGGCGTGCAGTGCGGCTCGCCAGGTCGCGCCTGCTCGAACCCACCTTCGGTGAGGTCGGCCGGAGCTGGGGCGACATGAACACCCGTGCGGTGTGGGCCGAACGCGTGCTGATCGGCGCGGTGCGTCGGTCTCCGATGTACGTCATCACGGAAGACTCGGGCGCAGGAAGTGCCGTGATCGGGGAGATGGGTGTTGCGGGCGTCGACCGACTGTCGAATGCCGGTGAGCTGAGTGGGTGGGCGTTTCCCTCACGGCGTGGTGTGGACATCGCGGCCTGGGCGACGCGCGCGCTGATTCTCCGGTCGTTCACCGGTCCGAACCCGTTGTCCTGGATGGTCGCTCCGGTATCGGCGAACAATCCGGGACCTGTTCGTCAATTGGCGGCGATCGGATTCGAGAAGGAGGCGACGATGCGCTCCCAACGCCGATACGCAGGCGTCCCGGCGGACCACGACCTCTGGGTTCTGCTCAATTCTCCGGCCGCGGTTTCGCGCATTCGGGAGGAACTGGCGTGAGCCCGGGAGTGGAGCAAGCCGTGGAACGTGGGCTGCTGCGCATGGTTGCGGCCGGCACGACTGTCGAACTGTGCTCGCGCCGTCAGGTCCTGGACTTGGTCCGTACCCGAGCCGCGCCGGGCGGTCGCCCGTTGGCTGTGGGCTCGGTCAACCTCGATCATCTGCATCACTTTCGCGCCGACAACGTCCGTGCGGGTACGAGCAGTGTGGATTGGGCATTTCTGGCGGACGGCCAACCTGTGGTGCGCAAGGCGCGCACCCTCACCGGTGCCGCGTGGGAGCGGCTGACCGGTGCGGACCTGCTGCCCGAGATCATCGGTCTCGCCGAGACAGATGCTCGGGCCGTGGGGTTTCTCGGTGGTACTCGGGACATGCACGTGGACCTGCGGAGCACACTGCTGAAACGATGGCCCGACCTGCGTATCGGCGGTTTCTGGGCGCCCGAGCGCGCCGAGCTGACCGACCGTCGACTCTGCGCTGCGCGGGCGGAGGAGATCGCCGCCGCAGGCGTGGACGTGCTCGTAGTGGGCTTGGGCAAGCCTCGTCAGGAGAACTGGATCGAAAGGTACGGTGAGGCAACCGATGCCGGAGTTCTCCTGGCCTTCGGCGCGTCTGCGGACTTCCTTTCCGGACGATCAACACGAGCGCCGGAGTGGTACCGAGAGCACGGCCTGGAATGGTTGCATCGCCTGACGCGTGACCCGAGGCGTCTCTCACGTCGGTATCTGGTGCAAGCACCCCGCGCGTTCGTCCGGCTTCAGCGAGCTCACATCGAGTTGGCGACCTCGTCACCGCTCATCGAGATGCGCACGAATACAGCAGCTTTCACAACTCGAGCAGGATCCGTGCCAAATGGGAAGCCATGACGGCAGAGGTGAAATGGGTCCGTGCGCGAACCGCAGCCGCACTGCCCATTTCCGCCGCCCGGCCCGGGTCGACGAGCAGCTCCTCGATCGCGTCGGCGAACGCCTCGGTGTCGCCGGCCGGCACCAGAAGGCCGGTGACACCGTGCTCGACGTAATCGGCCATTCCGGGATTGTCCGTCACGACGACCGGCCGTCCACTTGCCATCGCTTCGAGCACAACGGTGAGACCCGATCCGGAGATTGTGGGGCGCAGAGCGACAGCCACCAGGCTCGAGCGTCGGTAGAGATCGCGCATCCGGCCGTCCATACGTTCGGTGTGAACGACTCCGAGGGAGGCGAGAACGTCCACCGGAAGCGAGGTGGCGAGCTCCAAGCGCGCCTCGGGACGTTTGCTCTGGACGAGGCTCATCGCCGTGGTGAGCAGATCGTGGTCTCGGAACCGATCTTCGCCCGCACTGACGACCAGCCCGGGCTCGGCGGCGACGGGCTGAAGACCGTAGAAGTCCGTGTCGATTCCGAGCGGCACGAAATGCAGTCGGGAGTTCGGCACACCCCACTGGTCCCGCAGGGCGGTCAGCACCGGCCGGCACTGAGTCCACACCCCGGGGGTGCGCGCGAGCGCACTCTCCACGAGGCGAGCGAACCGCGGATATGTGCCGCCCTTGTCGGTGATCCACCCGATACCGGTGACCACCGGCGCAAATCGACGGGACGTCGCGGCGAGAAGGGACGACGGTATTCCGGTGCGCTCGTCGTAGCACAGAACCGCGTCGGTCGAACGGGTCGTTCTCGAAAGGAGGTCTCCGAGAGTTTCGAGCACTTCGAGTCCGTCGACCCGGTAACTAACGGCACTCTCCAGACGACGTATACCCCGACCCCGCCCTGCGGCGCCGAATCGAGGACAGATACCGGCGTCCTCGAGGTGGTGAAGTCCGTAGGGCGTCGAATCCGGTACTTCGCCGCGGCCGAACCGTGCCTGCCACTGGGAGGCATCGAGGCCACCGGCGAGTGGAATGTGAACGCGCATGGGAACGGACTCCTTCGGTCCATGAGATCACGAGAGACGAGCCGATGCCCCTGACACCCGGCGACGCGAACGAGAGTACATCCGCAATGGAACAACCAGCCAGCGACGGGGGAGAAACGCTGGGGCACAACGTGTCCACTCGACGAATCGTGCATGCCTTCTCGACACAGTTGGTCTTTCGTGTGCTCGGCATGATCGCTTCCGTCTTCACGGTTGCCCTGACCACTCGGCATCTCGGGCCCACATCCTACGGTCACCTCACCACCGCCATCGTCTTCGTGGGTCTGTGGACGAGTTTCACGGAACTCGGGATCGGGTCGGTGATCGTTCGTCGCGTGACTTCGGGTACCGGTGACCTGCAGCGACTCATTCGCGTCAATGTGGGGATGTCGCTCGTCTACTGCGTTCCCCTCTCCGTGATGGCCGCTGTCTCGGGACTAGCGATCTATCGGGACGAGCCCGAGGTGCGGGCGATGCTGCTGATAATGGTCGCCTTGCTCGCAGTGACAACGGTTCTGTCCTGCTTCGAGCCGATCTTCATTGCCCGAGTCGACTTTCGGGCCGCCGCGGTGTCGGATTTTCTGGGCCGACTGGTCGCCTTCGCCGCGACCGGTGCGCTCATTGCAGCATCTGCGCCGCTGATCTGGTTCGCCGTGGTTCAGGTCGTCCCGTTCGTGGTCCAGCTGGTGGTCCAGGGCATCACGGCCTGGCGGACGGTGCGATTCTGGCCCGTGTTCGCGTACCGGGAAAGCTGGCACCTGTTGCGAGAAAGCCTGCCGCAGACAGGTGTACTGATCATCGGAGTTCTGTACTGGCGAACCGATGGAGTGCTGCTGAGTCTGCTCAGCACCCCGGAGGAGGTCGGTGTATACGGACTGGCGTTCACGATCGCATTCACGGTGTCCGTCGTGTCGCAGTTCTTTCTCTCGTCGACTCTGTCCACGATGACAGCACGATTCAGCACGGACAAAGCCGCGTTCGCGGTATTCGTCCAGAACAGCATGCGCACTATGTTCCTGGTGGCCGCGCCCATCGCCGTCGTGGGCGTGATTCTGGCGGGCCCGGTTGTGCGGCTCGTCGGTTCGGACGAGTTCGTGGAGGTGGGTGGCCCGACACTGGCGCTGTTGTTCGTGGCCGTCGGCGCAACGTTCCTGAACGGAGTTCTCGGCCAGGCATTGTTCGCGGCTCACGATCAGGTGTTCCTGTTGCGGCTCAACATCGCGAACCTCGTGGTCAACATCGCACTCAACCTCGTACTCATCCCGCAGTACGGAGCCCTGGGTGCAGGCGCGGCAATGGTCGTTGCCGAGGTGACCGGACTCGTGATCACGACCTGGAGGCTTCAACGAAAGACTCCGTACCGGACGCCCTATCTGCGGTTCGCCACGGTGATGGTTCCGGTCGCCTGCGCCGGAGGTGTCGCTGCGCTGACGAGTGATTGGTCGATTCTCATCAGTGGCCCACTCGCCATGTGCGTGTACTTCGCCGTGAACCTGGCCGTCGGTCCGGCGAAGATCTCCGTGATCAAGGACCTGATGACGGGTACGGACGACACCGCAACCGAACCCGCGGACAGCGCTCTCGAGGAGGCGAAACGATGACGAACACGGATGCGTTGGATACCGCCGCGGACCGGTCTGTGGCGGGGCGCGAACTTGCCGTGCTGATCGTCGCGTATCGGCGCCCGGACCTCGTTGCGAATTGCTTGAAATCGGTTCGTGAGCACCTACCCGATCTCGAAGTTCTGGTGTGGGACAACTCCGGGTTCGAATTCCCGGGTATGGACCGAGTTCGCGTCGACAATCCGAACACCCGGTGGTTCGGCGACGGTACGAATCGTGGCTTCGCTGCGGGCGTGAATGCACTCGCACGCGAGGTGCCGGGGTCGGATCTTCTGCTGCTGAACCCCGACGCCGAATTGTTGGGTCCGCTCGTCGCTACACGTGCTGCCATCGCCGCCCCCTCTGTCGCTGCCGTCGCCCCGCTGGTCCTGTCTTCCGGAGAAGACGGGGGAGTGGACGTACCGGAGTGGGACGTGGCGCACCGCAAGAACACACTTCTTCGTGCATGGGTGTCCAAGGCCGGATACGCGGACAAGCTTCGCGGCACCCTTGTCTCGGACCTGTACGAATCGGCGCCCGAACGGGTGGACGGCTATCTCACGGGTGCGTGCCTGGCGATCGGTCGAGAAGCATGGGACCGGATCGGGGAGTTCGACGAAGAGTTCTTCCTGTACGGCGAAGAAGCGGACTGGCAGCGGCGGGCTCGTGCGGCAGGCTGGGTGTTGCGCTTGGTCCACGAGCCGGGTGTAGTGCACTCCGCACAGGGCACCGTGGCGAACGATTCCCTCGGTACGACGAGGTCGGGTCGGTTGCTGCGGACGAACGTCGCGCTGTGCCTGGACCGGCAGTACGGTAGCCGCCGCGGTGACCTCTATCTCGCAGGATCTTCCCTTCTGGACCGCGTACAACGTTCCCGTCGGCGAGCGCGTTCGCGCCTGCCGCGCTCGGAGAAACCTTCGATCGTCTTCACGGTGAATCGGCTGGTGTACGGCGGTGCCGAACGGCAACATGTCGTTCTGGCAACAGAACTCGTCAGGCGCGGATACCCCGTGACGATAGCGGCGATGCAGCGCTTCGGCCCGCTCGTGTCGGAGATACCGCACTCCGTGGACGTGGTACGCCAGCCATGGTGGGCGCCGGCGATCGACCTTCCGCCCGGTCCCTCGATCGTGGTGAGTGGCGACACGAACACCGAGACGGGCTTCGCCTCGCTGTGGCGCGCAGCCGGCAGACATCGCAAGTGGCTGGTGGCGGCGCACATTCCCCCGAAGCTCGACGGCCCCACGTACTCTCGTCCGCTTGCCGCCGCCATGCGAAGAGCCGACGGCTTCGTCGCACTGTCGGACATGCATTGGCGGGAGGCCACCGCTCACCAGAACCTCGGAAAGCGCTGGTTCACTGCGCCGAACGGGGTCGCCTCTGCCAGTTCCTTGCCCGCGGCTTCTCCCACTCGCGAGCGTTCCGGTGGACCATTGCGGCTGGTGATGTTGTCCCGCATCGTCGAACACAAGAATCCGCACCTACTGGTCGAAGCACTCGACGGACTGCAGGACCTGCAATGGGAGTTGTCCATCTACGGTGACGGACCAGACCGCGAACGGCTCGAGGCTCTCACCCCGGAGCATCTGCGTGAGCGCGTGCGGTGGTGCGGATGGTCGCCCGGTCCCGAACACGCACTCGCAGAATGTGATCTGCTGTGCGTTCCCAGCCGAGCCGAAGCCTTTCCGCTCGTGATTCTCGAGGCAATGGCGCGGCGAATCCCGGTCATCGCGTCGTCGGTCTGTGCCGTCCCGGACATGCTCGACGGCGGCAGAGCAGGTCGGCTCGTGGAACCGATCACCGTCGCGGCGTGGCGGACGGCGCTGGCCGACGTTCTGCAGCAGCCGGAAGCCCTACCGGAGCTGGGGGAAGCAGGCTTCTCGCGAATGAGCGAGAAGTACACGATCGAGGCGATGGCCGACGCCTACGAGGAAGCGTTCCAGGCGGTGGGCCGTGAATGATCTACGCGTGTTGTGGCTGTCACCGTGGATGCGACCCCTTGCCCGTGTGCAGGTCGAAGTCCTCCGCGAACTCGGTGTGAACGTGAAATTGGTGACCACGAACCAACATCCCGAGGCGGACGGATCACGAGACTACGAGCTGGTCCTGGATGCTCGCCCGAAGGTCCCGAGAACCTGGAAGCCCTTCGCCGGGGCGGTGGCCGAGGCGCGCAGGTTCGGCCCGGACGTTGTCGTCACCGAGCTGGTCAGAGATCCACGCTGGTTGGCATTCGGAGCGCTGGCCCCACGGATTCAGGTCGTTCACGACGACTTGCCACACGATGCGTCGGAGTTGCGGCCACGTTGGGAAGAGCGTGTCTTCGATACCTGGGGTTCTTCTGCGCGGGCGACCGTCACCTTCAGCGACTACGTAGGCAACGCGGTGCGGGCGCGGCGAGTGCGAGGTGCCGGCGGCGACGTCCGGGTGGTCCCGTTGACCAGTGACGTCACCGACGCGCGAGTGCCTGCAGTCGTTGGCCGGGAGGAGCGGCGCGACATGGTGCTCGTTGGCCGGCTCAACCCGTACAAGAATCTCGAAGTGGTGTTCGATGCCTGGGCCGAGCACACGCGTGGGTCGCACTGGCAGGGCGACGAACTGGTCATGATCGGCCCCGGCGACGTTCGCGGCCCACTTCCAGACCATGTGCGTTGGATTCGTGGTCCCTACACCTACTCCGACGTGCTGCCGATCCTGGCGCGGGCGAAGGCATCGCTCGTTCACTACCGGAGAGCATCGCAGAGTGGTGTGCAGGTCTTGTCGATGCAGTTGGGGGTCGTTCCGATCGCATCGAACTGCGGTGCCTTGCCCGAGTTTCAACCGACCGGCGGCCCCGTGGTGGACCGGGACGACGTGTCCGGACTGGCCGCTGCTTTCGACGTGTACGCCGACCCGGTCGTGGCCGCCGAGGGCGGACAACGCGCGCGGGCGCACTACGAAGCCGTCTACTCGGCGAAATCAGCGGCCGCGGCGTGGTTGGAGGTGATCGGTGATGTCGTCGGATCAACGAGCTGACCGGTCCCCGTACAGGGCGGTCCACACACGGGCGATTTCCGCGTACCAGGAGTCCAGATCGAAGTTTTCTGCCTGCTCACGCGCATTGCGGGCCAGAGTGCGGCGGGCATCGTCATCGGTCACGAGTGTCGTGACGGCACGCGTGAGCGCGTCGATGTCGCTGGGCTCGACCAACACGCCGTTGCGTCCGGGTGTGATCACCTCGCCGATGCTGCCCACCGCAGTGGTGATCGGGGCGAGACCGTGACCCATCGCTTCCAACAGTGCCATGGGCAGACCTTCCTGGTAGCTCGGCAGGACGAATATCTGTGCCGCCGAGAGAAGTTCGTCGGCGTCCTCTGCCGACAACCATCCGGGCACGGTGACGACATTCGAGATCCCCGCGGCCTCGATCGCTGCCTCGACTTCGCCGATCTCCCCGTCTCCGCACATCGAGACCCGGATACGTTCCGTGACAGAGGGTTCCAGCATGGCAAGGGCGCGCACGAGATCGTAGGAGCCTTTCCGCTCGCCGAGGCGTCCGAGAGTGACGATGTGCACGACCTCGAGGTCGACCTGCTCGGACACCCGGTTCGGGAGGCGTACCGGGTTGTACAGCACGCCCACTCGATCCCGCGGTATGCGAAGGCGATCCGAGTACTCGTCGGCCAGTTCGTCGCCGAGAACGAGCCAGCGATCGGCGCGCAGGCCCATGCGAACGAGTCTCGCGACGGGATCCGCCAGGGAGTCGAACCAACCGACGAAGTCGTAGCTGTGGCCGTGCACCACCGTCGAGACTCTGCGTCGTCGAGCTGCCATGAGAGGCAGGGACTTCCGCAGCACACTTCCGCCGTGCGCGAGGTGTACGTGAACGACGTCCACCCTGCCGCGCAAGATCGTCCACACCGCGGTGAGGGTGCCGACAATTCCTGTTCGTATCTTGGCGGTCCGAGATCCATCGACGTAGGTCGGTACCGCGCGCACTACGAACCGTTCGTCCGGGTGCTCGATCATCAATCTCGAGACCGTGGCCATTCCGCCGCGGCTGTTCGCACCGGCCGGCGCGGGGCCGATCACCAGCACCGAGATTGTTTTGGGCATGAAATGAGTGTACGGGGTCGGTTTCGGCCGGTCAGGTCCGTGCACAGGGGGTCGATATGAGTATCGAATCGTTTCTTCTGGTCACCACCTTGGTGGTCGTCGAGCTGGTACGGCGGGCGTTGCGCGCCGGATTTCGCCCACATCGAGGTTGGGCGAAGGTGCTCGGGCCGGTGCCGACCACACGTGGCTCGGTCGAATTGCGGCCACCACGGCGACTGCGGGACCGGTGGTCCGCCGTCCGAGGTGATTCGTACCCGTACCGCGTGTACTTGGACGGGCGAATGCGGGGCACGGTCAGGCTGCTCCTCGATCGCGGCACCGACACTGCCCACGTCGTCTTCGGAGACAGGTTTCCTCGGAGCGACGTCGACGTCGTTCGTGCGGTGGTCGTGATGGCGATGGAACGCCTGACGTCGTCCGAGCCGTGGGTTCGCCGGACTTCGACCGCGGTGCTCGCCGAGGATCATCCTGTGCGTGCTGCCTTGGTATCGCTGAACTTCGCGCACGAAGGCATGACTCCAGGCCATGTGGACGACGAGTTCGGAATGCGGCGTGAACTGTGGGCCCACGTCCGCTCCACCTCACACGGGTCCGTGCGGCACGATCATCCGATGTCGAATTCGCCGACGCGATAGCTGCCGTCGGGTCCTCGGCCGGACATCGCCAATTGCATCGGTGGGTAGTTCACCGTGTGGGTGGCCGAGGGCTTGTGCTCGTCCCATTCGACGGTGACGACGACCGTGTATCTGCCCGGTTTCAGGTTCGTGGTGGGAAACACGATTCTTTCGGTCGTGACGGCGGGGATGGGTGTCTCCCGGTCGTTGCCGGCGGTCCGGGTAGCCACCAGATTGTTCAGCGACGTCTTCGCGGGGACGACTCCTACGGCGGCGCCGGATTCGTCGCGGACCGTGAAGTTCGCCTTCCAACGGTCATGTGTCGCAGCACTCCCGAGGTTCTTCCAGGTCACCTCGAGTTCGCCGGGTCCGAGTGTGCGACCGTGTGCGGCGTATCGATAACCGGAGAGGGTGAATGTCCGTGCGAGTCCTTCGTACAGCGCCGGGGGCATGGGTTCGTCGGGCAGCTGATCCGGGAATCCCGTGCTCGCGACCAGCGACACGTGGTTGGACACCACCTCCCGTAGAGCGAACGTGTAATAGTCCTCGGCTTTCACGTCGCTGGGCTTCCGACACCATTCCGTCAGCACCGGTGCGACGGCATAGCGGTCCAGTAGGTCGCCGATGATCGGGTCGGCACGTTCGACGTACTTCGAATACGGGTTGACGGCCCACGTCGGAACGACCCCGTACACCCCGAGGCAGTCCGACCGCAGGCCCACGAGGTGATCGACAACGGCCAGTTCCGGGCTGTCCCGAAGCAGAAGTTTCGTGATCGCCGGATTGCCCGCCGCCGTGACGATTCTGGTGTGGGGAAACGCCCGGAGATTGGCAGACACCAACTGTTCGGCGGCCCGCTGAGTGAGTGTCTGGTCCGCGTACTGGCTGTAGTACCCGAGTGCGGCCTCACTGTCCTCAGGTGCGGGCCCGGGGGCGCCGAGGTGGTCGCGGAGAACGGCGACATGATTCTCGCTGAAGTCGCCGTACCCGGACATCTCGAATACGGCGAGGCGCTCGTCGAGGTCGTATCGGCGTCCGAGCGCTGCAAGTAGCTCTGTGAAGTGTCCGAGGTAGTCGGGATGATTCCACTCCGGAACGATCTGCTTGACGCCGTCGTGAACGTATGACCGGGTGCTTCCTGGCAGTTCACGTAGCCAGTCCGGGACACCGATGTTGGTGGCGTTCTCGTAGACCTTCTCGCAGCACGAGTCGTACGAAGAGATCCGCAGCGCAGTTCGGATGCCTGCGTTTCCGTACACGTCGAGTGCTTCGTCGATCTTCGAGAAGTCGAACCGCTCCGTGTCCGGTGCGTCAGGGGGAATCGAACGGGGATCGCGGGGTTGCAGTGTGCGCCAGTCGAACCGTATTGCGGCGTCCCGGGTACCCGGCCAGTCCGGGTATCGAGCTTGTGCGGGATTCGCCTGGGGAAACAATTCGGTGCCGATGTTGGCGAACTGGCCGCGTTGGGGGTTGATCAGGTCCGGTGCGGTCAGTGGTGTCATGGGCCAGTGTGGTTCTTCGGCACGCGGTCCGACGCCGACCCATCCGGAGGCGCACAGGATTGCGGTGAGGGCAACCACGGTGGCCGCGCGTGCCCAGCCGTGTTTGCGCCCGGTGAAACGCAACGCATGTCGGCTCACGGCCCATCCCTTCGGGGCTCCGTTCGGTTGCACGGCACCGTGAAACGCGATTGGACCGTAAAACAAGGAGCAAGTATCCGGAAGGAGATAGTAACGGGACCGAGGTCTGCTTCGCTGTTCGAGGTTCGGTATCTAGTCTCGAACACATGCACGCGAGAACCCGAGGCCGAATCAGGAGACGCGTTCTCGTCGCACTGGTACTCGTGGCCGCTGGTCTCGTGATGGCTGCGGGTTGGCCCGTGTACGTCCGTCCGCATGTGGACCCGCCCGAGCAGGCAGACGCGATCTTCGTGCTCGGGGGGGACGACGCCCAGCGACGCGAGTCGTTGGCCCTGCAGCTGGCCGAGGACGGTTTCGCGCCCCGAGTGGTCTTCTCCGACCCGTATCGAGGAGACAAGCACCTGGAGCGAATCTGTCGTGGGACGTACGCATTCGAGGTGAGCTGCTTCCGGCCCGACCCCGTGACAACTCGAGGCGAAGCCCGGGAGCTGCGAGATCTGGCCCGGGCCGAGGGGTGGGACCGTGTCATCGTGGTTACCTACGACCCGCATGTCTCCAGAGCCCGTGACATCGTCGAAGAGTGCTGGTCCGGTGAGGTTCTCATGGTGTCCAGCGGGTCCGTGTCCGTTGCCGCGACAGCGTGGAACTACATGTACCAGAGCGCGGGTTACGTGCGTTCGGTGTTCCAGGGCTGCTGACGAACGTCGAAGAATGTTGGCTGTGCGGTAACGGCGACCACCTGTCGGCGCGATATCCCTACGACGCAACCACGTGCGTCCGATATCCAGGCGCTTGGGGGAGTGACATGAGCGACTACGAGGAGATCGTGCGGCCGGATGGGGGATTCGCGCGTATTTCCGGTGCGCAACGGGGTGTCGGCCAGGTCGCAGAGATGGCAGGAGCGTGGGCGCAGGACGTCGACGCCCGATCACGCTTCCCGCGGGAGGCAGTTGCGGCCATGCGCGAGCACCAGCTGTTGACATGTGCATTTCCGCGATATCGCGGCGGGTACGGCATGACTCTGAGTGAGGTTGCCGCGGCGGTGCGGACGATCAGCAACCGATGTGCGGCGAGCGGAATGGTCTTCGCTCTCCACAACACCCAGGTGTTCACCCTGCTCCGACACGCTCCGGGTCCCGAGTTCGACCAGTTTCTCGGTGAAATGCTCGAACGGCAGTACCTGCTGACTGCGGCGTACTCCGAGTTCGCGAGAGGGGCGGGGGTCATCGACGATCGCAACGGTTTCCTCGACCTCACGAAACACGCCCGAATGGTTGCATACGCCGAATACTGCGACGCGATCCTCGCGAGCGCGCGGCCGGCCACCCTCGGGAAATCGGCTGGTCAGGTTCTCGCCGTGTGCAGAAGACAGAACCTCACGCTCGAACGTACGTCGGACTGGGACGTCCTGGGCTTGCGCGGCGTGCGTGCCCCCAGTTTCGTAATACGTGCGACCGGGAGCCGAGATCTTGTGATCCCGACCCCGTACGCGCGAGCGTTCACGGAGACCGTGCGCCCCGTCGCCCACACGCTGTGGGCAGCCGTGTGCCTCGGAATCGTCGATGCTGCTTTGGCCAAGGCAACGCGTTTCATTGCCGCAGGGGAAGCAGGAACGGTGCCCGAGCGCCGCGAGAGTCGTTTGCGATTGTCCGACGCGGAAGCGGTGAGGACGGAGTTCGCCGAGCTCGTCGACCGGGCCGCCGACAGATACGACGAGAGCGTGTGCCGTAGCGTCCCCGAGCCGGGATCACTCGGTTCGGTGGCCGAATCGCTCGAGGTCGACAACCTCGAGGTGATGGCCTCGCGATTCGTCGTCGACGTCGTCGGATCCGCACTGACGATCTGCGGGGTGGAGGGCTACCGCAAAAACGGGGACTTCTCGGCCGAACGGCACGTTCGAGATGCGCACGGAGTTGCCCTGCTCATGAACAACTACCGGATCGTCACAGATCCCGTGTAACCGGCGGTGTCGGCCGAATCGACTACCCTGGGTCAGTCCGCCACCGGCCGCCTCGAGTGGTCCGAGCTGTTCGTCACCACGCTGTTCGTCACCACGCTGTTCGTCATCACGCTGTTCGTCATCACTGCTCAGGAGTGTTTCGCTTGTCTTCACCGTCCGCCGTCGGATCGCACTCGGCCGATACTCCACTCGCGGGCCTGGCATCGGTCGCGATGGAAGACGCCGTGATGGGTGCGGTGATCGAGCGGATCGGCGCACCCGAACTGGACATCGTCGCGCCTGGTTCGGCTCGCTCCTTCCTCGCTGCCGCGCTCGCGGCACGAACACAGTTGTTGCTGGTCACGGCCACCGGACGGGAAGCCGACGATCTGACTGCCGAACTGCGGGAGATGATCGGTGGTGGCGTCGCACAGTTCCCTTCGTGGGAGACGCTGCCGCACGAGAGGCTGTCGCCCAGCGCAGATACGGTCGGACGCCGACTGGAGGTGCTGCGGCGTCTCGCGCGGCCGGACGACGAACTGTACGGCGAACCGCTCCGAGTCGTCGTCACGACGGTTC
Source organism: Rhodococcus sp. NPDC058521 (assembly GCF_042719695.1). NCBI lineage: Bacteria > Bacillati > Actinomycetota > Actinomycetes > Mycobacteriales > Nocardiaceae > Rhodococcus > Rhodococcus sp. NPDC058521. Next base: position 16,073 of record NZ_JBHXNL010000007.1, on the reverse strand, counting down.
GTTCGCTGGTCCAGCCGATGGCGCCTGGTCTCGGCGACATCGAGCCGGTCGTACTGCGCGTGGGAACGGAGACCGATTTCGACGGTCTGATCCAGCGGTTGGTAGAAATGGCCTATACCCGGGTGGACATGGTCGGCAAGCGTGGTGAGTTCGCGGTACGCGGCGGAATTCTCGACCTGTTCCCACCCACTGCGGACCACCCGGTGCGTGCGGAGTTCTTCGGCGACGAGGTCACCGAACTGAGAGCGTTCTCCGTCGCCGACCAGAGGTCCCTACCGGAGCTCGATCAGAACACCGTCGTCGCTCCGCCTTGTCGTGAACTGTTGCTCACAGAGGATGTGCGAGACCGGGCGGCCCGTCTCGCCGAGGACAATCCCGCAGACGCTGCGCTGGTCGAGATGTTGGACAAGATGTCGGGCGGGATCCCGGTCGAGGGCATGGAAGCGTTGCTTCCGGTGCTGCGTCCGGGACGGCTGCAGCTGCTCACCGAAGTGATGCCCGACGGCGCACACGTGGTCCTCTGCGATCCCGAGAAGATCCGCACCCGTGCAACGGATTTGGTGCGTACCGGGCAGGAGTTCCTGGAGGCGTCGTGGACGGCGGCGTCGATCGGTGGGGCGGCACCGTTGGACACTTCCGTACTGAAGGGTGACGGTATCGACCTCGGTGCGTCCGCCTACCGTTCGCTGCGGCAGATTCACGAGGCAGCGGAAGCCGCGGGTCGGCCGTGGTGGACCGTGAGTCCCCTGGCGTCGGGCAGCGGTGATCAGCTCGAGTTGGCGCTGCAAGCGGCGCCGCAGGTGCGAGGCTCGGAAGAACTGTTGTCGGAGTTGTTCGTCAGTCTGCGCGCCCACGTCACCACCGGCGGGCGGGCCGCTGTGGTCGTGGCCGGTTCCGGAACGGCGCACCGCATCCTCGAGCGTCTTCGCGAGGCGGAGGTGCCGGCCGCGGAGCTTCCGGCGGGTCAGCGTCCGCCCCGCGGGCAGGTGGGGGTCCTGTGCGGTTCCCTACACGACGGCATCGTCCTACCGGGCGACGACTCGATACCGGGCCTCGTCGTCGTCACCGAGGCCGACCTCACCGGTAATCGAGTTGCCGCGGTCGGTGACGGTAAACGGCTGCCGGCCAAGCGTCGTAATCAGGTCGATCCGCTGGCCCTGGCCGCCGGCGACATGGTGGTGCACGATCAGCATGGCATCGGTCGATTCGTGGAGATGGTGGAACGCACCATCGGTGGTGCCCGGCGCGAGTATCTCGTCATCGAGTACGCCGCGAGCAAGCGTGGCCATCCTGGCGACCGGTTGTTCGTCCCGATGGAGTCTCTCGATCAACTCTCGCGCTACGTGGGAGGCGAACTTCCCGCACTCAGCAAGCTGGGCGGATCGGACTGGGCCAACACGAAGCGCAAGGCGCGCAAGGCGGTTCGTGAGATCGCAGGCGAACTCGTGCAACTCTACGCAGCCCGCCAGGCGGCCCCCGGGCATGCGTTCGGGCAGGACAGCCCGTGGCAGAAGGAGATGGAGGACGCGTTCGCGTTCACCGAGACACAGGATCAGCTCACGGTCATCTCCGAGGTCAAGGCGGACATGGAGAAGGCCGTTCCCATGGACCGCGTCGTCATCGGCGACGTCGGCTACGGCAAGACCGAAATCGCGGTGCGTGCCGCGTTCAAAGCGGTGCAGGACGGGAAGCAGGTGGCGGTGCTTGTGCCGACCACGCTTCTCGCACAGCAGCATCTACAGACATTCACCGAACGTATGGCGTCGTTCCCCGTAAAGGTTCGCGGACTGTCGCGATTCACCGATCCGGGCGAGTCCAAGGAGATCGTCGACAGGATGGCCGACGGCGAGATCGACATCGTCGTCGGCACGCACCGGCTGTTGCAGACCGGGGTTCGGTGGAAAGACCTCGGTCTGGTGATCGTCGACGAGGAGCAGCGCTTCGGCGTCGAGCACAAGGAGCACATCAAGGCGTTGCGTACGCACGTGGACGTGCTCACGATGTCGGCTACCCCGATTCCCCGTACACTCGAGATGAGCATGGCGGGCATCCGTGAGATGTCCACGATTCTCACCCCACCGGAAGAGCGGCACCCCATCCTCACCTACGTGGGCGCATACGCGGACAAGCAGGTAGCCGCGGCCATTCGGCGTGAACTGTTGCGCGACGGCCAGGTGTTCTACGTTCACAATCGGGTCAGTTCGATCGACAAGGCGGCCAAGAAGATTCGTGAGCTCGTTCCAGAGGCTCGCGTCGTCGTCGCGCACGGCCAGATGAACGAGGACCGCCTCGAAAAGACGGTTCAGGGTTTCTGGGAACGGGAGTTCGACGTTCTCGTCTGTACCACCATCATCGAGACCGGTCTGGACATATCCAATGCCAACACCCTGATCGTCGAGCGTGCCGACTCGTTGGGCCTGTCGCAGTTGCACCAGTTGCGTGGTCGAGTGGGCCGTAGTCGTGATCGCGGTTACGCCTACTTCCTGTATCCGCCCGAGAAGCCGCTCACGGAAACTGCTTACGACCGCCTGGCAACCATTTCGCAGAACTCCGACCTCGGCGCCGGTATGGCGGTGGCCATGAAGGACCTCGAAATCCGCGGTGCCGGAAACGTTCTGGGTGCCGAACAGTCCGGGCACGTGGCGGGTGTCGGCTTCGACCTGTACGTGCGACTGGTCGGTGAAGCAGTCGAAGCCTTCCGTGCGGCGGCCGACGGGCGTCCGATCACCACCGACGACACCCCGAAAGAGGTGCGGATCGACCTTCCGGTGGACGCGCACATACCTCCGGACTACGTCACCAGTGATCGGCTGCGCCTCGAGGGCTACCGCAAGTTGGCGGCCGCGACGGATCACGACGGAATCGGTGCGGTCGTGGACGAGTTGGTGGACCGTTACGGTCCACTGCCGGAGGAGGTACGCCGCCTGATCTCGGTCGCAAAGTTGCGTCTGCTCGCCCGCGAGTACGGAGTCGAGGAGATCGCCGTGGTGGGCACCCAGATCAAGATTTCGCCGATGGAGTTGCCGGACTCGAAGCAGATGCGGCTCAAACGCATCTATCCGAGCGCTCAGTATCGCGCCACGACCGGGATGGTGCAGTTGCCGCTGCCTCGGTCCGGCACGGGTGGTGTGGGCGCCGACCGCGTACGCGATGTCGAACTTCTCCAATACATCGCCAACCTGATCCTTGCGATGGACGGCCGGGCCGCCGACGCGGTCGTCATGGAGGTGTGAGGAGATGCCGGTGATACTGCTCGACCCGCGTAGGCCGTCGTTGATCCCACTGCAGGCAATCGGCCTCGTGGATGCGGGGGTGCGGTTCACCGAGGAAGTGCCGGAGGCCACTCGCATGCACCTGCCCGAGGTAGCCGGCTCCGATGTGCTCGTGTCCACCGACCGCGAGCACGAGTCCGTACGTCGACGCATCGAGTCAGGGGACACGGTGATCGCCGTTCCGACGGTGCCCGGAGACGACCTGTCCGAAGCTGTCGAGGTGATGGATCGGCTGTGGAGCTACCGCGGCTGGGAAGTCACCCAGACGCACAAGTCGCTGGCGCATTACCTGGTCGAGGAGACCTACGAAGTGGTCGACGCCATCGAGGTGGACGACGCCGATGCACTCCGAGAGGAACTGGGTGATCTGCTGTTGCAGGTTCTCTTCCATTCTCGGATTGCGGCAGCGAACGGCCGCTTCGACGTGGACGACGTGGCGTCGACGCTCGTCGCGAAGCTGGTACATCGCAGTCCGCACCTCGCCGACGACGTGGTCGGTCCGATCGACATCGCTGAGCAGGAGCGCGCTTGGGAGGCCCGCAAGGCCGCCGAGAAGGCTCGCACTTCGACCATGGACGGGATTGCCGTGAGTCAGCCGGCTGTCGGTCTTGCCCGCAAGGTGATCGACCGCGCCGGTCTGCCGGAGGATTCCGTTCCCGACCAGGTGTCAGCGGGTATCGCGGCAGTGGCGGAGGCCGAGGGTCGATTGCGTACAGCTGTCACCGCGCTTATGGACAGCATTCGCGCCGCCGAGAAGGCGGCTGCTCGGGAACGCGAAGAGTCGGAATGGCGCGGCCACTTGTCTTGACCATTTCTTTGGCGAGCATCGAGTGAGCCTTGTCTCGATCCTGATTCGACGCTCGCAGAGTGTGGATGATGGAGGTCGTGCCCCGAAAGCTTGTCGCAGCCGTAGTCGTTGCTGTGGCCGCCGCGAGCTTCGCAGCTTGTGCCGAGCGCACGCCACCGATCGACGTCCCGGCAGGAATCCCGCCCGGCACCGGGGCACCCCTTCCACCGATCGACGTCGAAGCGCCGGGACGTTCCGCCGACCAATTGCACGTGTGGGCACAGGAGCAGGACGCAGCGCTCGGGATCGGCACCACAGCGCTCGAGGCGTACGGATATGCGGCGGCCGTGATGGCGACATCGCGACCGGGATGCGGTATCGGATGGACGACGTTGGCCGGTATCGGTGGCGTCGAAAGTCGGCACGGCACGCACGGCGGCGCATATGTCGCAGCGGAAGGCCGTGTCGATCCCGTCATCCGAGGTATTCCACTCGACGGCGGGCCGGGCGTCGCCGAGATACCCGACACCGACGGCGGAGAATTCGACGGCGACCCGGTCCAGGACCGCGCGATGGGGCCGATGCAGTTCATTCCGGAAACCTGGAAGCGGTGGGGTGTCGATGCCAACGGAGACGGGTTCGTCGACCCTGACAACATCGACGACGCAACCCTCACGGCAGCCCGCTACCTGTGCGAACGTGGGGGAGACCTCACCACGGCGGAAGGCTGGCACAACGCCCTGATGGCGTACAACCTGTCCGGTGTGTACCTGGGCCAGGTCCGGGACAGAGCCTCGTCCTATTCGGTGGGAGTGCCCGCCGACTGATCCCGTGTCGAGGGTGGACGAGGGCGCGTCGGTGACGACGGGCACCGCACTCCGGTTAGGCTGTGTGCTGGCACGACCCGAGCCCAGGTAGGAGACTCGGCCGTCCACGCGACCCCGAGCGGTCGATGCCCAGTGCGAAGCCCATCGAAGGAGAACCACAAAGTGGCCATTATTGAGCAGGTCGGCGCCCGCGAGATTCTCGATTCCCGCGGTAACCCCACGGTGGAAGTCGAGGTTCTCCTGGACGACGGCACCTTTGCACGCGCGGCCGTTCCTTCCGGCGCCTCCACCGGTGAGCACGAGGCCGTCGAACTTCGTGACGGCGGAGACCGCTACAACGGCAAGGGCGTCGAGAAGGCCGTCGAGTCCGTCCTCGGTGAGATCGCGCCTGCCATCATCGGCTTGGACGCCACCGAGCAGCGGACCGTCGACCAGGCTTTGCTCGACGCCGACGGCACGGCCGACAAGTCCCGTCTCGGTGCGAACGCCCTTCTCGGTGTGTCGCTGGCCGTTGCGCGGGCGGGTGCCGATTCTTCGGGACTCGACCTCTTCCGCTATGTCGGCGGTCCGAACGCCCACATCCTCCCGGTCCCGATGATGAACATCCTCAACGGTGGCGCGCACGCGGACACCGGCGTGGACGTCCAGGAGTTCATGGTGGCGCCCGTCGGCGCCTCGAGCTTCAAGGAGTCGCTGCGCTGGGGCGCCGAGGTCTACCACGCTCTCAAGGCCGTTCTGAAGGAGAAAGGTCTCTCGACCGGCCTCGGTGACGAGGGTGGTTTCGCTCCGGACGTCGCAGGCACCAAGGAAGCTCTCGACCTGATCGCCACGGCGGTCGCGAAGACGGGGCTGAAGCTGGGTAGCGATGTCGCGTTGGCACTCGACGTCGCAGCCACCGAGTTCTACACGAAGGGCACCGGCTACAAGTTCGAGGGCGAGAACCGCACTGCCGAACAGATGGCGAAGTTCTACTCCGAACTGGTCGACGCCTACCCGCTCGTCTCCATCGAGGATCCGCTCGACGAAGACGACTGGGACGGCTGGGTCGAGCTCACCAACAGCATCGGCGACAAGGTCCAGCTGGTCGGCGACGACCTGTTCGTGACCAACCCGGACCGCCTCGAAGAAGGCATCGTCAAGGGCGCTGCGAACGCTCTTCTGGTCAAGGTCAACCAGATCGGCACCCTGACCGAGACCCTCGATGCGGTCGATCTCGCGCACCGCAACGGGTACAAGACGATGATGAGCCACCGTTCCGGCGAGACCGAGGACACCACCATCGCCGACCTCGCAGTTGCCGTCGGCAGTGGTCAGATCAAGACCGGTGCCCCCGCGCGCTCCGAGCGTGTCGCCAAGTACAACCAGTTGCTGCGTATCGAGGAGAACCTCGGTGACGCGGCACGGTATGCGGGAGAGGTTGCGTTCCCGCGGTTCGCTTTCGACAGCTGATGTGGAGCTGATCTTCCAGTGGCACAACGCGGTACACCGCGATCACCCGGCGGTCCGGGTGGTCGCGGTTCCGGCCGTCCGGAGCGGAGCCGCCGCACGCGCGGCGTCACCTCGGGCGGTGCACGCTCACCCCGAAAGTCGAAGTCGGCCGCCGGTGATGCGCGGGCAGATGCGGTTGATCCTGCCGAGGCCGGCACTGTTCTCCCGGGACGGGCGAAGCCGCGGAAGGTCGACGCGAAACCGAAGTCCAAGAATCTAGCGCCCGAACACACCATTCTCGGACTCTCCACCGGCCGAGCCCTGATCCTCGCGGTGGTCGTTCTGGTCCTCGCACTCACACTCGCAGTCCCGTTGCGCAACTACATGACCCAGCGCGGCGAAGCCGAGCGAGTGGCCGCGGAACGAGTCGAGCTCGAAACGCAACTCGCCGAACTGCGGATACTCGAGGAGCGCTACACCGATCCCGCTTACGTCGAGGCGCAGGCACGTCAGCGTTTGCGGTTCGTCAAACCAGGGGACACCCCGTTCCAGGTGCAACTCCCCGGTGACTACAAGGAACCGGTCAGGCCGGAAGAGGAAGACGAGAAGCTTCCCGGACCGTGGTATCGGGATCTGTGGAAGACGATTTCGGAACCACAGCCCGTGCCGGCCCCGCCGGAGCCTCCGCTACCAGGGCCTGCCGCGCCGCCGGGACCGGAAATTCCACCACCCCTCGAACCAGGAGAACCCGCCGGGTGACACATCCATCCGAATCCAGCAATGTTGCGCCCGAAGATCTCGCGGCTGTCGCTGCCCAGTTGGGCCGCGAACCCCGTGGTGTTCTCGCGATTGCCTATCGCTCTCCGGACGGACTACCCGGGGTCGTGAAGACGGCTCCGAAGCTGCCCGACGGAACTCCGTTCCCCACGCTCTACTACCTGACGGATCCGCGGTTGACAGCAGAGGCAAGTCGGCAGGAATCGGCAGGGGTGATGAAGGAAATGACCGAGCGGCTCGGCTCCGATTCCGATCTGGCTGCTGCGTACACCTCGGCGCACGAGGCGTACCTCGCCGAACGTGATGCCATCGAATCGCTCGGTACCGACTTCACCGGTGGTGGAATGCCCGACCGTGTGAAATGTCTGCACGTGTTGATGGCTCACTCCCTTGCCAAGGGGCCCGGTGTGAACCCTCTCGGTGACGAATCCGTGGTACTCGCTGCGCGAGCGGCCGGCGGCAAACTACGCGGCACGGCGATTCCGGCGGACTGGCCGGGTATCGATGAGGGTCAGGAATGACCCGGGTCGCCGCCGTCGACTGCGGAACCAATTCGATACGGCTTCTCATCGCAGACGTGGACGAGCAGCGGAACCTCACAGACGTACGTCGCGAAATGCGCGTCGTACGGCTCGGGCAGGGCGTGGACGCTACCGGGGCGTTCGCACCGGAAGCCATCGAACGCACCAGAGTGGCTCTGAGCGAGTACGCCGACATGATCCGTGACAGCGGCGCCACCGCGATTCGCATGGTCGCCACGTCCGCCACCAGAGATGCCGCGAACCGTGAGGACTTCTTCGCGATGACGCGCGAGGTTCTGGGGGCGGTCGTGTCCGGCGCCGAGGCGGAGGTCATCACGGGAGACGAGGAAGCTCACCTCTCGTTCGCGGGAGCGGTGGGTGAGCTCAGCGCAGCCGAGGGGCCGTACATCGTGGTGGACCTGGGAGGCGGTTCGACCGAGGTTGTTCTGGGCGACGCGAATGGAGTGGAGGGCGCGCGCTCTGCGGACATCGGCTGCGTGCGGCTCACGGAACGTTGCCTGCACGACGACCCGCCGACTGCCGAGCAGGTCGAGGCGGCCCGAGCCTTCGCATCTGCGCAGCTTGCCACGACCTTCGCCAAGGTCGACATCGACAAGGCACGGACGTGGGTCGGTGTGGCAGGCACCATGACGACACTTGCGGCCATTGCGAAGAACCTTCCCGAGTACGACGCCGACCAGGTGCACCTCTCGCGGATTCCGCTGGAAGGTGTGCACGAGGTCTGTAGTCGACTTCTCGCGATGACTCATGAGGACCGAGCCGCTTTGGGGCCCATGCATCCTGGCCGAGTCGACGTGATCGGTGGGGGAGCGATAGTCACCGAGGTGCTTGCCGAAACATTCGCCGCTCGTGCGGGGATCACCGAACTGGTCGTGAGCGAACACGACATCCTCGACGGGATCGCCCTCTCCATCCCCCTGTGAGTGGTTGACGAGTCCCTGGACTCGTCAACCACTCACAGGCGCGGAGCGCTTAGACCACGCGGCTGCCCGCGTCGTGACGGGCCTTGTCGAAGTGGATGGTGGTTCTGGTTGCGACGGAGTCGGTTCCGAGCATCTGCGCGAAATCGGCGCACACCTCGTCGATCCGCTCGGTCACGCGCCGCAGATCGGCAGCAGTGTCGAGGGTGACCGACAGATCGACTGTGCGGGTACCGCGGTCGACGATCGACTTGGCCTTCGCGCTGTGCACGCCGGGGCTCGCCTCGAGCGCCCGTGCAGCACCATCCGCGACCGAACCGATGTCCGCGACGAGTGCACCTTCGCTGCCGCTCCCTGCCAGTTGAAGACTCTTCGCCTTCGACGCCGGTGAGTGCGCGAACAGCCATCTGAGCGCGAGCAGAATCAGGACGACGCCACCGATTCCGGCGGCCCATCCCCACCACGGCGACTCCGTTGCGTTCACCAGCCACGGAGCGGTGATCGTTTCGGGCTTGTTCGAGAAGAGTGAGGTGTTCCAGATCAACGCACCCGCTCCGACGGCGACGAGCACCAGGCCGATCAGGAGTGCGAGGAGGCGGTCGAAGAATGCAGCAGAGCGGCTCATCAGCGACCTCCCGACTTCGTGCGGACAGTGATCTTCGGCGGGGACTTCAACCCCGAGAGCGCTTCCCGGACGGCTTCGGCAATGCCGATCTTGATCGTGGCGGTGTCTGCCCCGGTCACGTTGGAGGCCACGACGACCTTCTTTCGCGACGCCGTGGTGCGCGTGGACATCACACCCGACACGGGTTCCGTTGCGACAGAGGAGATGCGAGCAACGTCGGCAGGCGGGATCCACACGCTAGTCTGGGCGTCCACCGGGATCGCCGTCTTGCGACGTGGTTTGAGGGCCGCGATCAAGAACCAGAGGCCGACGATCACTGCAGCGATTCCGGCCGGGATCATCCAGTTGGCGAAGGTGAGTCCGTCGATCCAGTTGGCGGCCGTCTTCGTCCACATTTCGCCGTCGAGCCAGCCGGCGGCGACGAACGCGTCACGGATGCCGACGATTCCCGCTGCCAGCAGGCCGAGCGACAGGATGGCGCCTACGAGTCCTGCGGCCGGTGCGGCAACGGGTTGACGTCCAGCTGCGGGATACACCTTTGGTGCCGAGTCCTCGGCGCGGGGGGCGCCTTCGGTGTCAGCGGCGGTATCGCTCGTCATTGGATGTTCCTTCCCGTGTCCTCGCCACTGGGGGAGACGACACTCGGGATAGACACGTCTACGCCGTCCACATTGAGCCCGGCGTAGTCGGACAGGGCGGACGCGACGTTGCTGCGGACGGCATCGCCCACTCGGGGAAGGGAATTGGGCCATTCCACCGCGACATCGACGTGCGCCCGCACGCGGTCGCCGGCGATATAGACACGAGCACGCGGAAGGTCGCGTCCGGTCAGCTTTGCGAGGCCTGCCGAATGCTTCTCGACGCCAGGGGTGTCGAGCGCAGCCTTGGTGGCGAGCTTCTGGGCAACTTTGTCGCGAATGACGAGGGTGCCGCGATCGCCGGAATCCGGGGTGGCGGTCGCTTCACCCGAGATGTCGGGCGAGGCTTCGTGGTTACCCACGACCGCGTCCACGCAGGATAGTGGTGACGTCGAAGTCGCCGTCCCGCTGTCCGCCGAGGGCGAATCCGATCAAGCCGAGCACCAAGGCGATCAGGAAACCGGTGAATCCGCCTGCCGCCGCAGCAACTCCGAGAAGGAGTCCCGCGAACAGGCCGAGTGTGGAAGTCTTCATTCTATCCTCCGATTATCTTTGGCCGAGAATTGTGTCGCGGTCACGAGATGGATGGCTCAGAGAGTGATATATCGATTGGATCGACGCGGAAACTTCTTTCCGGCAACGCGATAGATACGTTTTGCCGTGCGCAGTGCATTCGCCTTCTTGCTGTGGCTGATGGTGATCTCGACCGGATATCCATTTGTGGCCGACCCACCGAAGCGAGCATCGATCTCGGCGAAGGCGATTTCGAGTTCTTCTGCGCTGCCACCGACGTCCGGGTGAAGACACAGGGCCGCTGCCCGGCGCGCCGTTCGGCGGTCCGGGTAGTCGGCCCAGGGTCCGGATTCACTCATGCAGAGTCGAGTTCCTTCGTCGGTACGGGAACGACGTCGGCGATCGTGACGTCGACCTTGGTGCCGGTCAGATCGCCGATGACCTTCCGGATTCTCTGCGCCACATCGGCGACCGCGACATCGAAGTACACGGTGACGTGAACGTCCGTCGATGTCTCGTCGGTGCGCACCCCGGCCACTCGGCGGCCGGGCAGGTAGGTGCCCACTTCGCCGAAGGTGCCGCCGTGCAGACCCGCCACGCCGGGAACGTCGAGGACCGCTGCGGCGATCAGATCAGCAGGTTCTTCCATGCCTTCACCTCCGGCCATCAGTATCCTCCTCGGGTTCACAGAGTGTGGTGGTCACCGAATGTCACTGGACTCGTGAGGGTGCGGGCTCGTCCGCGGACTCGTCGTCGTCCGACTCGACGTGAACGTCGTGCACGGTCACGTTGACCTCGGTGACCTGGAGGCCGGTCATACGCTCGATCGCCGCGATCACGTTGCGGCGAATACCGGTGGCCAGATCGGCGATCGAGACGCCGTACTCGGCGACGATGTCGATGTCGACTGCTGCCTGCTTCTCGCCGACCTCGACGGAGACTCCCTGGGCGTGGTTGACACTGGCGCCCGGAATGCGTTCGCGGAGTGCACCGACGACGCGCGAGGCGCCGCCGCCCACGGCGTACACGCCGTTGACCTCACGGGTGGCGATGCCGGCGATCTTCGAGACCACGGTGTCGGCGATGGTTGTCTTGCCCTGCGAGCTCACGAGTGCGGAGCTGCTGGACGTGTCCTTCGAAACGTCGGAAGAAGTCGAGGATGTGGTGCTGGTCATGAGTCACTCCTTCTGGATGCGGCGAGATTCCGCGGTGTCGTATACGGACAACGTTGTATACGAACAACCGTACAGTCCGGCTCCTGAGCTATATCACGTATTTGATCGGCATGCAGTGTTTTAGCAGCGTATGCGTGCATTTGGCAACGATCGAGCAAACGGATGGATATGGAGTGCTTCTTTTCGTGCTGGAGCGGAATCCGCGGAGCTTCGTGAAGGTACGGTGTTGCCGTGTTTCGGACGATGGCGCGTTACCAGATCGCGACGGACGCCGTCTGGGCGGCACTGCTCGTGCTCTTGCTCGCGGCATCCGCCGCTACGGAGGAGCACAGCGGGTTCGCCCTCACCTCACTGTTCGGTTTCGCTGTAGCGCTCTTCCTGCGACGTTGGTCGCCTGCGCTGGCGTTGGCGACTGCCTGGGTGTTCGCGATCGTCCAGATGTTCGGTTCGCTGACCGTCCTTCCGGGTGACTTCGCGGTTCTCGTCGTCCTGTATTGCGTCGGCTCGTACGGCAATCGGATATTGCAACGAATCGGCCTGGCGTCGGCCTTCGTGGGGGGCGTGACGGCGGCTTCGTATCTGGTGTTCGTGTCCCGTGACGCCACCGCCGAGATCGCGGAAGCAGCCGATGGGGGCTGGCGGTCCGTACTTCCGCAGTTCGCCGTGATTCTCGTCGCCTCATGGGGGGTTCTCGGGCTCGCGTGGGCACTCGGCAGGCTCGCACAATCGCGGCGAACCGCTATCGAATCGCGCCATGCCAGGGAACTGGCCGAGCTCGAGCAATCCAAGGCGCAGCACGAGATTGCGGTCGAGCAGGAGCGGAACAGAATTGCCCGAGACATGCACGACATCGTGGCGCATTCGCTCGCGGTCGTGATTGCGCAGGCCGATGGAGCGCGGTACGCGCGGGACGTCGACCCCGAATCGACGGACGAGGCACTGCGCACCATCTCCGCCACGGCGCGGGAAGCTCTGGGCGATGTGCGAACCCTCCTCGGGCAGCTTCGACACACGCAGGCAGGCGAGCCCGCGCTCGGTGATGCCGACATCGACAGACTGGTGGAGCAGATGCGCGGCACGGGCCTGGACATCGAGTACGCCACCGATAGTAGGGCTACCGACATCGAGCAGCTGGGTGCGGCGCAGCAGCTTGCGTTGTACCGGATTGTTCAGGAGTCGCTGACCAATTCGTTGCGGCACGGAGCGCCGGGTGCACGGGTTCACCTCGATATCGAGTCCGATCGGGAGGGCGTACACGTGAACGTGCACAATCCGCTACGGCCAGGTTGGGCCGAGCACGCCGCCGATGCTTCACCAGGGCACGGTCTCGTCGGGATGCGGGAGCGGGCGGGATTGTCCGGCGGTATCTTCGCTGCCGCCCCCGAAGGCGATGCGTGGCGAGTCTCGGCGTGGCTGCCTGCCATGCCTCACAAACAGGAGAGTACCCCGCAGGAGGAATCGAACCAGTGACGTGTGACCGAATCAGAGTTGCGCTCGTCGACGACCAGAAGCTCTTTCGTGCCGGGGTGCGAATGTTGATCTCCTCCCAGCCCGACCTCGAGTTCGTCGGCGAAGCGGGCGACGGTCAGTCGGCAATCGAGCTCGCGCACCGCGAAAAGCCGGACGTGGTGCTCATGGACGTACGCATGCCCGTCCTCGACGGAATTGCGGCAACCGAAGCCATACTGACCAGGTTCGATGCGTACGGGGCCACTGCTCCTCGCATACTCGTTCTGACGACCTTCGACCTCGACGAAAGTGCCGCCCGCGCAATTCGTTCGGGCGCCAGCGGATTCGTCCTGAAGGACGCGGATCCGGAGTTTCTCCTCGCAGCGATTCGTACGGTGCACGCGGGCAATTCGGTGATCGCAGCCTCTGCGACGAAGCAACTGCTCGAACACTTCGTCCCGGTCGTCGAAGAACCAGTGACCCCGGCTGCGTTCGAGCGATTGACAGACCGCGAACGAGGAATCTTCCGGCTGGCAGCGAAGGGACTCAGCAACGCCGAGATCGCCGCATCCGAGTTCCTGAGCGAGGCAACGGTGAAGACCCACATCAGCCGCATCTTCACGAAGCTGGAAGTGCGCGATCGTGTGCAGTTGGTTGTGTACGCATTCGAGCACGACCTGACGGCCGGGTGACCGGCGAACCGCAGATGTAGGCGACCCGATCGAGGATCATCCTCGAGATGTACCCGGAGGCGACTCGCGCCCGATTCGCGGGACTGCCCGTGTTCATAACGTTTTCGGTATGAACAACACAGATCCTCGGGAGGCGTTCGTCGCCGGTGTGGCACACGTACGCAAGCAGTACGGCGACGCCACGAATCCCGTCACCGCACTCGACAATGTTTCGATCGGCATCCGGCGGCGTGAATTCACGGCGATCATGGGACCGTCCGGTTCTGGAAAATCGACTCTCATGCACGTAATGGCAGGTTTGGATTCGGTCACCTCCGGACGCGTGTGGCTCGGTGACGTCGATATCACGGCCTTGGGCGACGATGCGCTGACCCAGTTGAGGCGTCGTCACGTCGGGTTCGTGTTCCAGTCGTTCAATCTCGTGCCCACCCTGGACGTTCGCGGAAACATCATGCTTCCCTTCGAACTGGAGGGTCGAAGCCCGAGCGGCGACGAACGGCGATGGGTCGATCACCTGATCAGCTCCCTCGGCCTCGCAGGCCGTGTCGACCACCGCCCTCACCAATTGTCGGGCGGCCAGCAGCAGAGGGTGGCCGTCGCCCGCGCCCTCGGTAGCCGACCGCAATTGATCTTCGCCGACGAGCCCACAGGAAACCTCGACTCTCGATCCGGTCGAGAGGTGTTGTCGCTACTCGCCGCAGCAACACGCGAATACGGCCAGAGCATTGCCATGGTCACGCACGACCCGGTCGCCGCGAGCTACGCCGACCGCATCCTCTTCCTGGCCGACGGCCGGTTGGTCAACGAGATGCACCGTGCGACACCGGAACAGATCGCCTCGTACATGCTGGGAATGGAGCAGGTCGCATGAAGTCCGCAAAGTCCATGGGAACGCCACGCGAGCACGGGTCGACGATGCTGGTCGCGGGTTTGGCCGCCTCGTTCGGTGTCGGCCTGATTCAGGCGACGTCGCTCGTGTCGGACGTGTTCGCAGACGGCCTGGCGGGGACGAATCTGCTCTACTGCACGGCCATGGTGTTCGTCCTGTTGTCGATGTATGTGGCGGCAATCGTCACGGCCAACACGTTCGGCACCATCGTCGCCGGACGGACCCGCACCATCGCCCTCTTGCGGCTGATCGGCGCGAGCGCCCGCGAGATGCGGCGGTCGGTCGCCCGTGAAGGGTTGATGGTTGGCGCTGCGAGCGCCGTGGTCGGTCTCGTCGTCGGGATCACCGGCAGCGCGCTCGCGCGCACAATGGGTGTCGTGTCCGGCGTCCTTCCGGACGTCGACTACAGGATGGTCCACCCCCTGGTCCTTCTGCCTGCAGGAATCGTTGTCGTCACGACGTGGATCGCTGCCTACGTCGGATCCCGACGGGTTCTCGAAGTCACTCCGATTCAGGGGACGGGTCAGGCGGCGGACCCCACAGTCGGGGACCTACGGCACCGTACGACACGGGGCGTGGTGGCGGCGGTTCTTCTGGTCGGCGGCGCGCTGATGCTCGCCCTCGGCGTGCTGGTCGGGTTGGTTTCTCCGTTCGGCGTCGTGATTGCGTTCTTCGGCGGTGCGGCATCCTTCACCGGCATCCTCGTGGGCGCACACCGGATCATTCCGGGCACCCTTCGGTTGTCCGGCAACCTGTTCGGGCGTTCGCCGGCCGCGCGACTGGCGTCGGCCAACGCCCTTCGCTATCCGGAACGAAGTACTCGTACCGCGGTCGGACTCGTCATCGGAGTGACGTTGGTGGTGATGTTTGCGGTCGCCATGTCCACGTACGAGTCGATGCTCGTCGAGACGTTCAGCGAGGAAGAACTCGGTCGGGCGCTCACGATCACCACCGGCGTGCTCACGGGACTGGTCGGATTCTCCGGGGTAATAGCCGGCGTCGGCATGGTGAGCAACTTGTCGCTCAGTGTCCTGCAACGCACTCGTGAACTCGGGTTGCTGCGTGCTCTCGGATTCACCAGGAAGCAGTTGCGGTCGATGGTGGTGTTCGAGAGCGCGCAGATGGTGATCGCGTCGGTGGGGTTCGGGCTGGTCCTGGGCACCGCCTACGGGTGGGTGGCAGCTCAGTCACTTCTCGCGAGTGTGAGCGAGAAGGCGATTGTGGCACCGACAGTGCCCTGGATGCTGCTCGTGGCGACCGTGCTGAGTGCGGCGTTGCTGGCGTCGATTGCCTCACTTGCACCATCGCGGAGGGCAACGACCATTTCGCCCGTGGTCGCACTCGCTGAACTCTGACGGAAGACGTGAGGGGAGCCTGACCAATTGATATCGACCGCAGTTCCGCCCCCGGCCCCGACCAATGTCACACCGGTTCTGCTCGGCGCAACCGGTGATGCTCCTATGTTTCGTCAAGGGCGGGTTGGGGTGTCGTTCGGTGGGTCAGGAGTTGGTAGATCTCGCGGGCGACGGCGCGTTTGAG
>NZ_JBHXNL010000006.1:0-282884 GCF_042719695.1 Rhodococcus sp. NPDC058521 | reverse complement strand
CTCACGACGTCAGTGACATTGAGAGTCAGACCCCACCGCACCGAACCTATCCAGTATCAACCGGACCACCCCAGACTCACAGTGACATTGGTCGGCGTCAGGCGGGGGCGAACGTTGCCAGGACCGTCCCTGACGGCGTTGCGGGAGACAGCGAAGTCGGCTGCGAGTTCCGACTCCGTGGGCAACCCTCGGTCGCGGTACGCGCCGGCGTGTATTTGCTGACGAAACACGTCGGCGAACCGTCGTGCGTCGTCTGCGCGTGAGCGGCGCCCCCACGTCGACGGTCGACTTCGATTCACGCTGATCCGAAAACAGAAGGAGATCGCCCACCGACGCGGCAGCCTAGGATAGGCTCGCCTTCAATCAGTTTCAGGTTCCGAGGGAGTCGAGCATGACCAGATCGTCGACAAAGCACACAGCTGCCATAGCCATCGCGGCGGCAACCGTGTTGGCAGGCTGCTCGTCGACCGACAACTCCGACTCCGATGCGGGATCACAGGCTGCCGGTTACCCCGTCACCATCGAGAACACCTTCGGCGAAACCACTATCGAATCCGCCCCCGAACGCATTGCGACGCTGGGGTGGAACGCACAGGACGTCGTGTATGCACTCGGTGAAACGCCGGTCGGCATGCCCCGATACAGCTACGGGGCCGACGAGAACGGCGTGATGCCATGGGTGGCGGACCGCTTCGATCCGGAGGCCACCACGCTGCTCGACGCCGAGACGTCCATTCCCGTCGAACAGGTGGCCGGACTCGCCCCGGATGTGGTGCTGGCGCCGTACGAAGGATTCGACGAGGCCATCTACGACCAACTGTCGGCCTTTGCGCCCACCGTCGCCTACCCGGACAAGGCGTGGCAGACCACGTGGCAGGACCAGACGACGATCATCGGTGAAGCGCTGGGAAAGTCCGACGAGGCCGACAAGCTCGTCGAGGATCTGACCCGACAGCTCACCGACACCGGCGCCGCACACCCGGAGTTCGCCGGCAAGACCATCTCCGTCGTGAGCATCGTCCCCGACGCCGGTGCCGTGAGCGTCTACATGCCGACCGATCCACGGGTGCAGACGCTGACCGAACTCGGTTTCGTGAACGCGCCAGGTGTCGAGAAGCTGGCCGAGTCGGCTGACGGAAAGTTCTACTCCGACATCTCCGTCGAGAACATCGGCGACATCGACGCCGATGTCGTGGTCGCTTTCGTACCCGATGACCGCACCCTGACCTCCAATCCCGCCTATGCGAATCTCGGAGCACTCGGACGTGGCACCGTCGTGCCCTTGACCGACACGAAGGTCGTTGCCGGACTGAGTCAGGCCAGCGTTCTCTCGACCCCGTGGGTATTGGACAAGATCACACCGCAGCTGTCCGAAGCGGCCACCAAGGCGGGTGCCTGACCTCGCGGCCGTGTCGATCACCGATTTCGCGGAAGCCGTGGTGTTTCGGGCGTAGCGTCCCGAGGTGACCGATCGACTCCCGGAGCGTCCACACGGTCGCCGGACACGGAGGGCAGGAATGGCCTACAACGGGTCACGCGAAATCGAATCGAATCCCCCGAGCGCGGATGCCGCACATGCGGTCGTGTTCGCAGCCACAGCAGCCCTCGGTGGGTTCCTGTTCGGCTATGACACCGCGGTGATCAACGGTGCTGTCGGCGCCATCCGCGACCGGTACGACATCGGCGCGGGCGCAACCGGACTTGCCGTCTCCCTGACGCTCATCGGTGCTGCCGCTGGTGCGTGGCTTGCCGGACGCCTTGCCGACAAGATCGGCCGTATCCGCGTCATGCAACTCGCGGCGGTCCTGTTCATCGTCGGAGCGCTCGGCTCCGCCTTTCCGTTCGACATCGTGGACCTCACACTGTGGCGCGTCGTCGGTGGTGTCGCCGTCGGCTTGGCCTCGGTGATCGCCCCCGCGTACATCGCCGAGATCTCCCCGGCGGCCATGCGCGGACGCCTCGGCTCGATGTATCAGCTCGCCATCGTCATGGGCATCGCGATATCCCAGCTCGTGAACTATGCACTGTCCGCCGCCGCCGGAGGGGCCGGCAACAATCTGCTCGGAATCCAAGCGTGGCAATGGATGCTGGCCGTAGCGGCAGTTCCAGCAATCCTCTACCTGCTGATGACACTGACGATCCCCGAATCACCCCGGTTCCTCGTCGCGACGGGCAAGGTCGACCGCGCTCGCCGCATCATCGCGGACCTCGAAGGTGGATCCGACGAGATCGTGGCGAAGCGCATGGAGGAGATTCGTGCGTCCCTCGGTGAGGACCGTGCTCGTCCCAGTTTGAAGCAGCTCTTCTCGAAAAAGCTCGGTGTCGGTCCGCTCGTCCTCGTGGGTATCGGCCTCGCCGTGTTTCAGCAGTTCGTCGGCATCAACGTCATCTTCTACTACTCCAGCACCCTGTGGCAGGCGGTCGGGTTCGGCGAGGACCGCTCGCTGCTCATCAGCGTGGTGAGCGCTCTCGTCAACATCGTCGGCACGTTCGTCGCCATCGGCGTGATCGACCGTATCGGCCGGAAACCACTGCTGCTGATCGGTTCCGTCGGAATGGCGATCTCGCTGGGAACGGCAGCCGTGTGCTTCCACTCCGCCGAGATCACGAGAAACGCCGAAGGCGAATCGGTCGCCACCCTGTCCGATCTCAACGGCACGATCGCTCTGATCGCCGCCAACGCTTTCGTGTTCTTCTTCGCACTCTCCTGGGGCCCGGTCGTATGGGTCCTCATCAGCGAGCTGTTCCCCAACCGCATCCGCGCGGTTGCGGTCGGCGTCGCCACCGCCGCGAACTGGGTGTCCAACTTCCTGGTGTCCGCCACGTTCCCGTCCCTGGCGGACTGGAACCTGTCGCTCACCTACGGGATCTACGCGGCGATGGCTCTGTTGTCCATCGGCTTCGTCCTTCGGTTCGTGAAGGAGACGAGAGGACGGACTCTCGAAGAAGCCGGCTGATCTACCGGTCGGACTTCTCGATGTCCTCGGAGTGATCGACGACGGCCACGTCGCGGGCTCCGAGGCCCGCTACCCAGCCCGTGATCTGACGCGAGACGTCCTGCGCCGTCAGGCCCAGTTCCGCATGGATCTCCGATCGTGACGCGTGATCAAGGAACTGCTGTGGGACGCCGAGGTCCCGGCACGGTACATCGACACCCGCGCTGCGAAGTGCCGCAGACAGCGTGGAGCCGACACCGCCGTGCAATCCGCTGTCCTCCACGGTCACGACCATCGCGAATCCACGCGCATATTCGACGAGAGACTCGGCAACCGGAAGCACCCATCTGGGGTCGACGACCGCGGCGCGAATGCCCTGCTGCTCGAGACGGTCGGCTGCGGTGAGCGCCAGTTCGGCGAAAGCGCCGACCGACACCACGAGCACATCCCCCGCACCGTCGGCAGGTTCCCGGAGCACGTCCACTCCACCGGTAAGGCGACGCACGGCGGGAACGTCCTCGCACACGGCACCCTTCGGGTAGCGGAGGGCGGTGGGGCCGTCGGTGACCGCGAGCGCCTCGTCCAACTCTTCGCGCAGAGTCGCAGCGTCACGGGGAGCGGCAACCTGCATGCCCGGGATGATGCCGAGCAACGAGATGTCCCACATGCCGTTGTGGCTGGCTCCGTCCGAGCCCGTGACACCGGCCCGATCGAGCACCAGAGTCACCGGCAGGTCGAGCAAAGCCACGTCCATCAGCAATTGATCGAACGCACGGTTGAGGAACGTCGAATAGATCGCCACGACCGGGTGCAATCCACCGAGTGCCAGGCCGGCAGCGGACGTGACCGCGTGTTGCTCGGCGATACCCACGTCGTAGAGGCGATCCGGAAACTTCTCACCGAACGCGGCGAGCCCGGTCGGCCCCGGCATCGCCGCGGTGATCGCGACGACGTCCTTGCGCTCGGCAGCCTGCTCGATCAACTCCGTCGTGAAAACGGAGGTCCAGTCCGGAACCGACACCGTGGTCGCCTTACCGGTGAGCGGATCGATCACACCGGTCGCATGCATCTGATCGGCGACATGGTTCTCGGCGGGCGCGTACCCCATGCCCTTCCTGGTGACCGCATGGACGATGACGGGCCCGCCGAACGCTTTCGCCCGTCGCAGTGCCGCTTCCATCGCAGCCTCGTCGTGCCCGTCCACGGGACCGAGGTACTTGATACCGAGGTCGGTGAACATCACCTGCGGACTGACCGCGTCCTTGAGTCCCGCCTTCATACCGTGCAGCACCGAGTACGCCGCGCGTCCGACCCAGGGCAGCTTCTTCACTATGCGGCGGCCGTTGTCGAGGACCCGTTCGTAACCGGGCTGCAGCCGCAGTGCAGCCAGGTGATCTGCAAGGCCGCCGATGGTGGGCGCATAGGAGCGACCGTTGTCGTTGACGACGATCACGACCGAACGATCACGGCCTGCAGCGATGTTGTTGAGCGCTTCCCAGCACATACCACCGGTGAGGGCTCCGTCGCCCACGATGGCAACCACGTGCCGATCTTGCCCCGTCAACTCGAATGCCTTCGCCAGGCCGTCGGCATAGGACAGAGAGGCCGATGCGTGCGAGGACTCGACCCAGTCGTGCTCGCTCTCGGCCCGGCAGGGGTACCCGGAGAGTCCGCCCTCCTTACGCAGGGAGTCGAAATCGTCCTTGCGGCCGGTGACGATCTTGTGGACGTAGGCCTGGTGACCGGTGTCGAAGATGATCGGGTCGTGCGGCGAATCGAACACGCGATGGACGGCGAGCGTCAGCTCCACGACGCCGAGGTTGGGACCGAGGTGCCCGCCCGTCGCCGATACCTTGTGCACGAGGAATTCGCGGATCTCGCCCGCGAGTTCTTTCATTTCGACCGGACTCAGGTGCCGCAAATCGTCAGGCGTCTGGACTCGGGCAAGAACACCCAACGAGATCGCTCCCTCCGTGCTTTCGGAAAACGCAGTGCTTTCGGACAAAACCGTCCAATCGACCAACCGGTTCGGTTCGACGTGAACCGACTCGGACCAGTCTACGGAGCGTTTCGATCGGCCGTCACGCCGTATGGGAATCGACCCGTCACACTCATGGGATCGACACCGTCCACTCGGTGCGGTAACCCAGCATCGAGGCACCCGGACCACTACCGTTGACCCATGACAGATGTGGTGGAGTCGCTGATCCGCACAGTGTTCGAGAAGACCCGATACGACGACAGCGGTCACGTCGCCGACTACATTCCGGAGCTCGCAGCAGTGACCCCCGACTCCTTCGGGATCTGCTTGGCCACCGTGGACGGCTACGTCTACGAAGTGGGCGACACTCGCACCCCCTTCACGATCCAGTCCATCTCGAAGCCCTTCACGTATGCGCTGGCACTCCAGGACCGAGGCGCGGCGGCCGTCATGGAGAAAATCGACGTCGAGCCGTCCGGGGAACCGTTCAACGAGATCAGCCTCGACCCCACCACCGAACGCCCACGTAACCCGATGATCAATGCCGGAGCCATCACTGCGGCCTCTCTGATTCATGGTGAGGACACCGACGCGAAGTTCGACAGAATTCGTGCCGCATACTCCCGATACGCAGGCCGGCAGCTCGACTTCGATCGGCGGGTCTACGAATCCGAGTCGCGTACCGGCCACCGTAACCGGGCGATCGGACACATGCTGCGCTCGTTCGGCATCATCACCGACGAACCCGACGGTGTCGTCGACCTCTACTTCCGTCAGTGTTCCCTCGACGTCAACTGCCGCGATCTCGCGCTCATGGCCACGACCCTCGCCAACAACGGCATCCAACCGCTCACCGGAGATTCGGCTCTGAGTCCGGATCTGGTCGAACACGTGCTGAGCGTGATGGCGACCTGCGGAATGTACGATTCCGCAGGCGAATGGATCACCGACGTGGGTCTCCCGGCCAAGAGTGGTGTCGGCGGTGGGATTCTGGCAGTCCTGCCAGGCCAGATCGGGGTATCCGTCTACTCACCGCGCCTCGACGAACATGGAAACAGCGTTCGCGGGGTCGCCGCGTGCGAGGCACTGTCCAGATCGCTCGAACTGCACTTTCTCCATGTGCCCCGGGCAGCTCGCGCGGCAGTACGGGCTCGCTACACCGTCTCCGATGCCCCGTCTCGAATGCGTCGCTCAGCAAACGAGCGGGCCGTGTTGGACGACGTCGGCAAGAAGAGCCGTATCTACGAACTCCACGGCGACCTGTTGTTCGCAGGCGCCGAAACCGCAGTCCGTGAGATCGGGAACATCGAGGATGGCGTGGAAGCCGTGGTCGTCGACGTACGAAAGGTGGACGACGTCAGCGTGGTGGCGCGGCGCATGATCGGCATGCTGCGAGAGGAACTGTCCGCACACGATTGCGGCGTCGCGCTCGTCGATCCCGCCGGTCTACTCGGAAATGTGCAGTCCGACCTGTCCGGGCATCACGGCAGGGTGTTCGTCGACCTCGATTCCGCTCTGCAGTGGTGTGAAGATCTACTCCTCGAAAACCATTGCCCCACATTCCGATCGGATCCCGTGATCGAACTGCGTGAACACCCGGTACTGGATTCGCTGGACGAGGTTCGGTTCGACAGGATTGCCCGCGAGCTCGAGATTCGCACGTTCGACCGTGACGAGACGATCGTGCGGCGTGGCGATTCCGCGTCCGGCCTCTATCTGATCCTCGGCGGCCGGGTCAGTTCCACACTGAAGGACGGGAGCGGAAACCGGCATCGGATCATGACCCTGTCGGCCGGAATGACGTTCGGCGAGATGACGATGCTCCTCGGGACTCGGTTCCTCAACGACTTCCGAGCGGACACTGCGGTCACCGCTGCCGTCCTCACCTACGACGTCTACACCGCGCTCGCGGCCAAGGAGCCCGAGCTGAAGTTGGCACTCGTCGAGAGACTCGCCGCAGGTGCCTACGAACAGGTGGAAATTACCATGCGGAACTTGATGCAGGTCGGTGGCGTGCGCAGTACCCCTTAGCGGCACGGCGGTCACGCAAATATCGATTGCCTGTTTCGGAAGAATCGGACACTCTGGACGGCAACAACCCGACCGATCGGAAGCAGGATCATGCGCTCAGACGCAACACTCGCGATTCGCACCACCCAGCTGGTCAAACGTTTCGGTGACAATCTCGCCGTCGACGGTCTGGACCTCGAGATTCCGAGCGGCGGCGTGTACGGCGTCCTGGGCCCCAACGGCGCAGGCAAGACCACCGCGATCCGGATGCTGGCCACCCTCCTACCGCCGGACGGCGGTAGCGCAACCGTCCTCGGCCACGACGTAGCGCAGGACCCGGACGCAGTGCGGAGCAAGGTTGCGTTGACGGGACAGTTCGCCTCGCTGGACGAGGACCTGACCGGTTCCGAGAACCTCATGCTCCTCGGCCGCCTCTACGGCTACTCGCGCGCTGCCGCCCGGTCACGCGCAGACCAACTGTTGACCGCGTTCGGTCTGGAGGAGGCGGGCGGCCGGCAGGTCAAGAATTATTCCGGCGGCATGCGCCGACGCCTCGACATCGCGGCGAGCATCATCGTCACGCCCGAACTCATCTTTCTCGACGAGCCCACGACGGGACTCGACCCACGGAGCCGAAACCAGGTGTGGGAGATCGTGCGTGCTCTGGTGGCGGGCGGAACGACGGTCCTGTTGACCACGCAGTATCTCGACGAAGCCGACCAACTGGCGGACCGTGTGGCCGTCATCGACCGTGGACGTGTGATCGCGGAAGGCACCACCGGCGAGCTGAAGGCATCGGTCGGATCGGGATCGTTGCACGTGCGGGTCACCGATATCGCCACCCGCGATCGGGCGGCCATCCTGCTTCGGCAGGTCCTCGATGTCCCCGTCGAGGAGGAGTCCGATCCTGCTGCGCTCACGGCCCGCATCGACGACGCCGAGCGAGTCGCACAGGCGCTCCCCGCCCTCGCCGAGGCCGGGATCACAGTCAGCACCTTCGCATTGGGGCAGCCGAGCCTCGACGAGGTGTTTCTTTCGCTGACCGGTCGACACTCCGAGGAGAACTGACATGACCTCCACCACCGAACGGCAGCAGGATCCGAAGCGGGCGGTCGCCGACGTACTGCACATGCCCGGTCCGCGCCCCAATCGTCCGTCCGCTCTGTCCACGTCCCTGTCTTTCGGGTGGCGTGCGCTGCTCAAGATCAAGCACGTCCCCGAGCAATTGTTCGACGTGACCATGTTCCCGATCATGTTCACCCTGATGTTCACGTACCTCTTCGGCGGTGCACTGGCTGGGTCCACCAGTGCGTACATCCAGTTCTTGTTGCCGGGCATTCTGGTTCAGACGGTCGTGATGATCACGATGTACACCGGGCTCACACTCAACAAGGACATCGAGAAGGGTGTGTTCGATCGTTTCAGGTCGCTTCCGATCTGGCGCCCCTCGCCGCTGGTCGGTGCCCTGTTCGGGGACGTGGCTCGCTACACCCTTGCGTCGGTGATCGTCCTCATCCTCGGATTGGTACTGGGATTCCGCCCCTCGGGCGGACCGGTCGGGGTGGTCGCATCGATCGCTCTGCTGCTCCTGTTCTCCTTCAGCCTCTCGTGGGTGTGGACGATGTTCGCGATGCTGATGCGCACCGAACAGGCAGTCATGGGCGTCTCGATGTTCATCCTCTTCCCCTTGACGTTCGCCAGCAACATCTTCGTGGACCCCGAAACGATGCCGGGGTGGCTGCAAGCGTTCGTGGGAGTGAACCCGATCAGCAATCTGGTCACGACGATTCGCGGGTTGATGGACGGATTCGTCGACTCCGGCCAGTTGACGCTCGTCCTCCTCTGGTGTGCAGGTTTCATCGTGATCTTCGGCCCTTTGACGATGCGTCTGTACAACCGCAAGTCCTGACGATCCGACGAGAAAGGCGGGCAATGACCGGAGTCGTTGCCCGCCTTTTCTATTCCGTGCGGTCGGATTACCGAACCGTGACGTCCTCGGCGTCGACCTCGGGCTCGGTCTCGATGTCGATCGTCTTCCGCAGCGGCCTGTTCGGAATCAGAATCACCGCGACGAGGGTGACAACCGCAGCGATGGCCGCCGCGAGGAAGATCCGTCCGGTGGCGTCACCGTAGGAGAACCGGATGACCTCGGCAACCGGACCGGGCAGCGACTTCAGGTCCAGGTTTCCACCACCGCCCCCGGCCTGGCTCGGATCGATTCCGATCTTCGCGAAACCCTCCGCGGACAGATCCGATACGCGGGTGGCCAGGATCGAGCCCAGGACCGACACCCCGATCGCACCACCGAACGTACGGAAGAACGCGACGACGCTACTGGCCGCACCGATGTCCGAGACGCTGACGGTGTTCTGCACTGCGAGAACGAGATTCTGCATCAGCATCCCGGTACCGAGACCGACGATGGCAATGAACACTCCGACCACTGCCATGTTGGTGGCGTGGTCGATCGTGGAGAGCAAACCGAAGCCGCCGAGCAGCAACACCGCACCCGCGATGATGTACGGCTTCCACTTACCGTACTTCGAGATCAGCTGGCCGGACACCACGGACGCCACCAGCATCCCGGCCACCATCGGGATGGTGAGCAGACCTGCTGCGGTCGGGCTGTGGCCACGAGCCGTCTGGAAGTACTGCGTGAGGAACGTCGTTGCACCGAACAACCCGATACCCACCGATACCGAAGCGATGATGGCGAGCCCCGTGGTGCGTTCGGTGACGATACGCAGCGGCATGATCGGTGCTTTGGCCTTGGCCTCGACAACCACGGTGAGGATCAGCAGCAGAATGCCGCTCGTCACGTAGATCGCTGTTTCCTTCGATGCCCAGGCGTAGTAGTCGGCCTTGCCCGCGAAGGAGACCCAGATCAACAGGACGCTGACACCCGCAGTGAGCAGGATGGCACCGAGCCAGTCGATGGACACGTCGTTCTTACGGACCGTCGGGAGCCGCAGCGTGCGCTGCAACAGGAACAGTGCGATGACGGCCAGCGGCACGCAGACGTAGAAGCACCAGCGCCACCCCAGCGGGCTGTCGACGATGATGCCACCGAGGATGGGGCCACCGGACATGGATACGGCCATCGCCGCGCCCATGTAGCCCTGATACCTACCGCGATCGCGGGGCGGGATGATGCTGCCGATGATCGCCACCACGAGGGCGGTCAGGCCGCCCATACCGATACCCTGCACGACGCGTGCGAACAGCAGGAGCGGCACGTTGTGCGACAACCCTGCAATCACCGAGCCGACGACGAAGATGACGATCGCCGACTGGACCAACACCTTCTTGTTGAACAAGTCGGCGAACTTGCCCCAGATCGGGGTGGAGGCCGCGTTGGCGAGCAGCGTGCTGGTGATGATCCACGCGTACTGCGTTTGCGTCCCCTCGAGGTCACCGATGATCGTCGGCAACGCCGTGGCGACGATCGTGGTACTCAGAAGCGCGGTGAAAAGGGCTGCGATCAGCCCTGTCAACGCTTCGAGAATCTCACGATGACTCATCGCCGCGTTCTCGCCCGCGGAGCCTTCTGCCCCGTTGGGAAATTGCCCTGTGGACACTGACATAGGTACTTATCTCCCGATATTTGTGTGAATTGCGAGTTCGCGCTGATGGTTCGCCGCGCAAAACGTTTCGTTGAGTCGATTCAGCGAATCCACCGCTGCATCCGCCTCGGTCTGAGACCAACCCTCGAGCGTGTCGCGTAGGCGTGCCGCACGTCGCTCCTTGGTGATCCTGAGAACTTCCATCCCCGAGGGCGACACGCGAATTCGCGATGCACGCCGGTCCCCAGGATCTGTTTCACGAATGACATACCCGCCGTCGACCAGTTCGGAAACCTGGCGACTGAGCGAGGACTGACTGACGAACATCTCCGATGCCAGCTCGTTCTGACGGCACTCCCCCCGGCCTGCCAGAACGAAGAGAACTCCGATCATCGCGGCCGGGAGCACTGCGTCGGTCTCGTTGGTGATCAGGTAGCGCAGCGATCGTCCGAGCAGGAACACGGCATCGACGAGGGCTTGGGTCGTATCTGGCTGAACGGACAACTGCGACTCCCGATGCGAATTTCAGTACTTGCAGCAAGCAACTATACATATAGTTGCATTCGCTAAGCAATAGATTCGCATTTCGGACAGACACCCCTCCGCCAGGGGTTTCACCGCACAAAACTCACCGGGTGAGCAACGCCACACACTCGACGTGATGGGTGAGGGGAAACGCATCGAAGGCGCGCAGCGCCTCCACGCGATAGCCGGAATTCCGGTAGAGACCCAGATCCCTCGCGAAGGCGGCCGGATCACAACCGACGTGAACCACCTTCTCCGGCGCTGCCGCAGCCACAGCCGCCACGACGGGGCGACCCGCACCCGCCCGCGGCGGATCCAGGACCACCACCTGTGGCCGCTCCGCCATGCTCGCCACGAGCCGTTCCACTCGCCCTTCGTGCATCACGATCTGAGGACGACCGCCGAGTGCGGCCCTCCCCGCAGCAACTGCAGCCCCGGCGAACTCGACCGACTCGACCTTGCCGTCCGGTCCGACCTGATCGGCCAGCACCGACGCGAAGACACCCACTCCCCCGTACAGGTCCCACGCAACCGAGCCCTCCGACAGCTGCGCCCATTCCGACACCAGGGCCGAGTACGTGCTCGCCGCACTGCGATGCGCCTGCCAGAACCCGGTCGCCGACAACGTCCAGGACTGCTCACCGACCCTTTCGACGGCACGTCCACTGCCGGCGAGAACATGCTCGGACCTGCGAGCTCCTCGTGCTGCGCGCCGTGCCGTAGCCCCGCGTCGACCAGGACGGCTCCGGCCGGTCTTCGAGTCACGTGGTGGCGCAAGCTCCACCAGGTGCCGCTCACCGTTGGAATCGATCGTCACCTGAATTTCTGCACCCGGACGACACCGTATCTCGGCCACACCCCTGTAGGCCCACGACGCCATCTGCGGGCAGGCGAGTTCGGTGACGAGCTCCGCACTGCGGTATCGATGGAATCCGGGACGACCCTCCGAGCCCACGGCAAGGCGCACCCGCGTTCGCCAGCCCGAACCGCCTGCCGTGCCGGGCAACTCTTCTACGGATACGGGCTGTTCGACACCGGCGATCCTGTCGAGAAGTTCCTCCACGACAGCGGACTTCATCGCACGCTGTGCAGGTAGCGCCGCGTGCGAGTAATCGCAGCACCCCGAACCACCCGGTCCCGAGATCGGACACGAGGGCTCCACGCGATCACTCGAACCGTTCACGATCTCGACTGCATCGGCGCGACAGAACGAACCGCCGCGATCCTCGGTCACCCGTGCCAGTACACGCTCACCAGGCAGACCGTGACGAACGAACACCACCCGGCCCTCGTAGCGGCCGACGACGAACCCGCCGTGCCCAGGCTTTCCAAGGTCGATCTCGAAGGCTCTTCCCAACCAGTTCTCGCTCAACTCGATCACTTGTCCTGTGCGTCGTAGCCTCGGCGGGTGGAGCCGACCGTGTGGTCGATGGTCAACGGCTTCGTCTTCTCCGACGAGTTCAGCTGCCACGGAACGCTCGTCACCATCACCCCCGGCTGGAACAGGAGTCTGCTCTTCAGACGCAGCGCGCTCTGATTGTGCAGAATCTGCTCCCACCAGTGGCCGACCACGTACTCCGGAATGAAGACCGTCACGACGTCGCGCGGTGAGTCTCGACGCACTCGCCGGACATAGTCGAGAACAGGTTTGGTGATCTCACGGTACGGCGACTCCACCACCTTCAGCGGAACCGTCACGTCGCTCTTCTCCCAGGCACGCACCAGTTCTCGGGTGTCGGGCTCGTCCACGTTGACCGTGATCGCCTCCAGCGTGTCCGGACGAGTCGCACGCGCGTAGGCCAGTGCCCGCATGGTCGGCATGTGCAGCTTCGACACGAGGACGATCGAGTGAGTTCTGCTGGGCAGCACGCCATCCCATTCTTGCTCTTCGAGTTCCGCCGCGACGCTGTCGTAGTGCTTCCGAATCATCTTCATCACCGCGAAGATCGCGATCATCGCAACGATGGCGATCCAGGCACCGGCAGCGAACTTGGTCACCAGGACGATGATCAGTACAGCGGCAGTCATCCCGAGGCCGATCGAATTGATGATTCGCGAGCGCGTCATGCGGCGACGTTGAGCAACGTCGTTCTCCGACTTCAGGTGCCGCGTCCAGTGCCTGATCATTCCGGTCTGGCTGAGCACGAACGAGACGAACACACCGACGATGTAGAGCTGGATCAACTTCGTGACCTCGGCCTCGAAGATGACGACGAACGCGATTGCGGCACCCGACAGGAACAGAATTCCGTTACTGAACGCCAGCCGGTCGCCACGAGTGTGCAACTGCCGAGGCAGATACCGGTCCTGCGCCAGTACCGATGCCAGCACCGGAAACCCGTTGAACGCGGTGTTGGCGGCCAACACGAGAATCAGTGCCGTCACGGTAGCGATGAAATAGAACCCGACCGGGAATCCGCTGAAGATCGTCTCCGCCAACTGGGCGATCAGCGTCTTCTGGTGGTAGCCCTCCGGCGCGTTGGTCAGCTGCGTTGCCGGATCGTGCGCGTACACGATCCCCACCTTCTGCGAGAGGATGATGATTCCCATCAACAGCACGATTGCGATACCACCGAGCATCAGCAGTGTCGTCGCCGCATTCTTCGACTTGGGCTTTCGGAAGGCAGGAACACCGTTGCTGATCGCCTCGACACCGGTCAGCGCCGCGCAGCCGGACGAGAACGCTCGCGCGATCAGAAACGCGAATGCGATTCCGTAGAGGTGTGAATCCTCCGCTTTCATGTCGAAGCCGGCCGACTCGGCCTGCAGGGTGTCCCCCTCGACGTAGATCCGGAACAATCCCCACAGCAGCATCACCGTCATACCGCCGATGAATGCATACGTCGGCGCCGCGAACGCCGCACCGGACTCCCGAATGCCGCGAAGATTGACGGCGGTCAGAATCACGATCGCAGCAACTGCGAACAACACTTTGTGATGTGCCACGAACGGAATTGCCGAACCGATGTTGGAGGCGGCAGACGAAATCGACACAGCAACTGTCAGCACGTAGTCGACCATGAGAGCACTACCGACCGTCAGCCCGGCGTTCTGCCCCAGATTGACTGTCGCGACCTCGTAGTCGCCACCGCCGGACGGGTAAGCGTGCACGTTCTGCCGGTAACTCGCGACGACGACCAGCATGACTGCCGCGACTGCCAACCCGATCCACGGTGTGTAGGCGAAAGCGGAGACTCCGGCCACCGACAGAACGAGGAAGATCTCCTCGGGTGCATAGGCCACGGAAGACATGGCGTCGGATGCGAACACCGGTAGCGCGATCCGCTTGGGGAGGAGCGTGTGCCCGAGCGTGTCGCTCCGGAACGGCCGGCCCAGTAGTAACCGCTTCGCCGCGGTCGAGAGCTTTGACACCGCCAAAGCGTATCCCGCCGCTCCCAGGATGACCCGCCGCCCGACGAAGTGTCCGAATTGCCGTGCGACCATGCTTGTTCTTTGCGTTCGGACCGGTACCGTTCGAGCGGGTGGATCGACGTGACGAATGGAGTTCACAGGTGTACGTGGTCATCATGGGATGCGGCCGAGTGGGTGCATCCCTTGCGAGCTCACTGACCCGAATAGGGCACGAAGTCGCGATCATCGACCGAGATCCCAGCGCATTTCTCCGCCTCGAACCGGATTTCCCGGGCAAGAAGGTCGTGGGCATGGGCTTCGACCGCGACGTCCTGGTGAAGGCCGGAATCGAGGGCGCGGAGGCTTTCGCCGCGATTTCTTCGGGCGACAACTCGAACATCATCGCTGCCCGCGTCGCCCGGGAGACGTTCGGCGTGGAACGGGTGGTCGCCCGCATCTACGACGCCAAGCGTGCTGCCGTGTACGAGCGCCTCGGAATCCCCACGGTGGCAACCGTCCCGTGGTCGACCGACCGGTTCCTGCACACGCTGACACGCGATACCCAGACCGCGAAGTGGCGCGACCCGTCGGGCACCGTGGCAGTCGCCGAGCTCGTCCTCCACGAGGACTGGGCAGGCAAACCCGTCACCGCACTCGAAGCCGCCACGAGTTCGCGCGTCGCCTTCATCATCCGGTTCGGTGGTGGTGTCCTCCCCGACCGCAAGACGATCATTCAGGCCGACGATCAGGTGTACATAGCGGCGGTATCAGGGACGGTAGCCGAAGCCCTCGCCCTCGCCGGCAATCCCCCGCCGGCCGACGACTGACCGCCGTGAACTCGCCCGCCCACACCGACACAGCCCACCGCCCACGACCACCCGAGGGGAACAGTTCGATGAGAGTCGCAATCGCCGGAGCCGGAGCTGTCGGCCGGTCCATCGCGCGAGAGCTCCTTCGGAGCGAGCACGAAGTGATGCTGATCGAACGCAAACTCGAACATGTCGAGCAGGATTCCGTGCCCGAAGCGGTCTGGGTTCATGCCGACGCGTGCGAACTCAGCAACCTCGAAGCCGCCGAGTTGCAGACCTACGAGGTGGTCATTGCAGCGACAGGAGACGACAAGGCCAATCTCGTGCTCAGTCTCCTCGCCAAGACGGAATTCGGTGTCCGACGGGTGGTTGCACGAGTCAACGATCCCCGCAACGAGTGGCTCTTCAACGACGCCTGGGGCGTCGACGTGGCCGTGTCCACCCCACGGATGCTGGCATCTCTGGTCGAGGAGGCGGTGTCGGTCGGAGACCTGGTTCGGCTCATGACCTTCCGTCAGGGGCAGGCGAACCTCGTGGAGGTCACGCTCCCCGACACCACGGCTCTGGCCGGAAAGCCTGTTCGCAAGCTGCAACTACCAAGGGACGTTGCCCTCGTGACGATCCTGCGCGGTGGTCGCGTCATCGTCCCGCAGCAGGACGACCCGCTCGAAGGTGGGGACGAACTCCTGTTCGTCGCCTCGGTGGAAGTCGAGGACGAACTACGCGCCGCTGTCGGACTTCCCTGACAGCTTCTGCGCGTCTTCCGCTTCCGGGAGGGCCTCGCTCGTATCCGCCTCGTCGGGTTCGGTTTCGGGAGTGTCTCGCGCGACGATGCTGTCGGCGCGACGTACGGCCCACACCGTGACCAGGAATGCGACCGCGGCAAGCGGCCAGCCCATCGCGATCCGGGCGACAGCCAGCCATCCGGTCTGATCCGAGTCGTACAGCTGTGACTGGACGACGTAGCGGGCGCCGAACACCAAGGACCACGCCGCGGTCGCCGCGTCGTACGCGCACACCGCACCGCGATGCTGCCGCCAGGAATTCCCGTGACCGTTCAGAAAGCCCCAGATGAGGCCGACGAGCGGCCACCGAACGGCGATCGAGATCAGGAAGGCTGCCCCGTACGCAAGGCTCATGTAGATGCCGTACAGGAAGTAGCCCTTCGCATCACCGGTGCGATAGGCGATGAATGCCGAGATGCCGACCCCGAAGAATCCCGAGATCGCAGGCTGAATCGGATCCCGCCGGACGACGCGCCAGAGGAGAATCGCGATCGCCACGCCCAATGCGGCCCAGATGGCCACCGTGAGGTTCCAGATACTGTTGACCGGCACGAACACCAGGATGGGAAGGGTGGAGTAGACGAGTCCGCTCACGCCGCCCATCTGCTCGAGAATTGACTGATTCTTCGTTTCGGTCACCTGCCAAGGGTGCCATATCGAGCGCGACAGGAATTTCGTGCAGCTCTACGAATCGTCGCGCAGCTCGTAGTACGGGTTGAAAATGACCTTGCGGCCGCCACGGTCCCCGATTCGACCGCGAACCAGCAGACACTTGCCTGTTTCGATTCCCGGGATACGCCGCCGTCCGATCCACACCAACTGAACTTCGTCGGTGCCGTCGAAGAAATCTGCTTCGACGCTTGCATTGCCGGCCTTGGGGCAAGCTTCGACACTGCGTAGACGCCCCAGCATCGTCACTTCCTCGCCGCGACTGCAGTCACAGGCGTGCTGAGCGCCGGAAGCCTGCGAAGTCTCGACCATTTCTTCCGCGTCCAGCTCCTCGAGATCCTCGGTGAGTCTGCGAGTGAGCCGACGAAAATATCCTGCCGTGGCGGATGCCATTGCGCGCTCCTGGAGCATGTGCGGAACGAGTACTTCGTACCGCGTCGTAGGGCCTTCTCTGATCGCAACTGTAACCCCAATTCCCAGCGGTAACCACACCGGCGCACGTGCACTCGACATACCGATGAAAAAGTGATTCGGGACACCGGGCAAGATCGTCCGGGTGCACCGAAAACGCCTGCCGTCGACCGCCGTCGTGCTCCCCGGAACGGGGTCCGACGCCGACTTCGTCGACCGCACTTTCGCCCCCGCTCTGACGGCCGCCGGAGTCCGCGTCGTCCCCGTCGAGCCGGACCCGCGAAGGGTGGTCGGAAGCTATCGAGACGCCCTCCGGTCGGCTACCGCCGAAGCGGGGAGCATTCTCGTCGGAGGTGTGTCGATCGGGGCAGCCGTGGCCCTGGAGTGGGCCGCCGAGCATCCCGCGACGACGTTCGGAGTTCTGGCCGGGTTGCCGGCGTGGACGGGACGGCCTCACGACGCACCCGCCGCGGCAAGCGCGCGCTTCACCTCCGACCGCCTAGGCGAGATGGGGCTCGAGGCTGTCACGGCCGACATGATCGAATCGAGTCCACCCTGGCTGGGGCGTGAACTCGCGAAATCCTGGCGGTCACAGTGGCCCGGACTCCCCGACGCGCTGCGCGAGGCCGCGGAATATCACGCTCTCGACAAGGTGCAACTCGCCGAGCTGACGGTTCCCGTGGGAATCGCCGCAGCGGTCGACGACGCAGTCCATCCCATCGGCGTGGCTTGTGAATGGGCTGCTCGGATTCCCCGAGCAGCCCTTGCCGCATTGACGCTGGACGAGATCGGCGCCGACCCGTCGGCACTCGGCCGAGCGGCTTTCACCGCCCTGACCGACCTCCTCGGCTGACTAGCGCCCCAGCTGCTGCATTGCCGACCCCGACTCACCACGTCGCGGCATCTGCTGGGGTTGCTGCGGCGCCTGCGGCTGTGCCGGTTGCTGCTGTTGAGCTTGTTGCTGCTGCTGAGCTTGTTGCCGCTGGACCGGTTGTTGTTGCTGCTGCTGAACTTGTTGCGGCTGGACCGGTTGTTGTTGTTGCTGAGCCATCTGTTGCTGCTGGGCCTGTGCCAGCTGTTCGGCCAACGCTGCAGGCAGGACAACCGGCAACGGTGTGCGAACCGGGTGCGGGTCCGTTCCACGTTCGACCACCGTGTCCCGAAGAATTTCACGGGCTGCGGCGACCAGTGACGAGTTGGCCGCGTTCGACCCGCTCGGTCCGGCGACAACGCACCGCACCATCCACCGGTACCCGTCGACACCGATGAATCGCAGATCCGCATTCGGTGTCACGGCAAGGATTTCGCGTCCCCACGGGCCGTTCTCGATGTTCACGGTCGCGTTGTCGTTGCGCAGCGATTCGGCGAGATCCCCGGCAACCTCACGCCACTGCCCCGGCGACTTCGGCGCTGCGTAGGCAGCGACGGTGACGCGACCTTCCTGCGTCACCACGTGCACAGCTTGTGGTGTCCCGTTCTGCGCCATCTCGACCTGCAGTTGCGAACCCGGCGGCATGGGGACGAGCACCGAACCCAGATCGAGGCGCTGTCCGTTCACGCCGACGGAGAGATCGGTGTCCGGCTCGAATTCGCCACTGTCGTAAGGGCCTTCGTCCGACTGCTCGACGTGGTCGAGGTCGTCTCCCTCGCCATACTCCCCCGCCTGGTAGTCGTCCTGGTACTCGTCGTACTCGAACGATTCCGATTCCGATTCCGATTCTTCGAAGAATCCATCGACTCGATCGTCGTCCTTCTTCCTACGGCGCCCGAACATGATCACGCTCCTTCCGTGGCGAGACTCGCATGTCCACCGCTCGATCCGTAACCGCCGTCGCCGCGAGTGGTCTCGTCCAGGGAGTCGACTTCCTCGAATGCGACCAGTTCGACTCTCTGTACCAGCAATTGAGCGATCCGATCACCTCGGCGGATCTCGATGGACTGGTCCCGATCGTGGTTGATCAGGCAAACCTTGATTTCGCCCCGATAGCCGGCATCGACGGTTCCCGGCGTGTTGACGACGGACAACCCCGACGTCGCCGCGAGACCGGAACGCGGATGGATGAGACCGACGGTCCCGATGGGGAGCGCGATCGCAATGCCCGTGCCGACGAGTAGGCGGCGTCCAGGCTCGATGGTCACGTCGACCGTGCTGTACAGGTCCACACCGGCATCGCCGTCGTGCGCACGTGCGGGGACCGGAAGGTCGGGATCGAGCCGCCGAAGGGCAATGGAGTGCACCGCGCCGGGATGCCGGGCGTCGGGGTGCAGTGGAGTGGTAGATGCGTCCGTCACGTGCACCGAGCCTACTCGCAGGCCGGTTGCGTCGGACTGGGTATCCTGGGGCCGTGCCACATTTCCCGGACCCCGACGTCGTGCCCTCGGACCAGCCCTCGGCGAACGGTTCGTCGACCGTATTCGCGGAACGGTTGTGGGTCCCGATCTGGTGGTGGGTGGCTGCCCTCTTCGTCGCCGGTCTTCTGGCCGCGGAGTTGCACATGGGGGCGCCGGGGGTGCGCGCCTGGCTGCCTTACCTCTTGGTTCTGCCGATTCCGATCTGGGCGATGTTCTGGATGAGTCGTCTCCGCGTCGAGGTGATCGACGAAAAGGATGGCCGTCATCTGCGCGTCGGCGAAGCGCACTTGCCCGTGGACGTCATCGCCCGGGCGGCGGAGGTACCCGCGTCCGCGAAGAGCGCGGCACTCGGTCGGCAACTCGATCCTGCCGCCTTCGTTCAGCACCGAGCATGGGTCAAGACCATGATCCTGGTCGTACTCGACGACCCGGACGATCCGACTCCTTATTGGCTCGTGAGCACCCGTCGACCCGCCAAGCTCCTCGCCGCGATCGACGGTGCACGTTCTCCCGAATGAGGCGCTGACCGCCGCACGCGGATCATGCAGCGCAGTCCATGCAGATCGGCTGGCCGCCGGCCTCACTCGCCAACCTGCTGCGGTGATGAACCAGGAAGCAGCTCGAACAGGTGAACTCGTCCGCCTGTTTCGGGACGACCCGCACCGAGAGCTCCTCGCCGGAAAGGTCGGCTCCGGGGAGCTCGAACGATTCGGCAGTGTCCGATTCGTCCACGTCCACAACTGCGGACTGAGCCTCGTTGCGTCGGGCCTTCAGCTCCTCGAGCGAATCTTCCGAAACCTCGTCCGACTCCGTACGCCGTGGTGCGTCGTAATCAGTAGCCATGTCCTCTTCCCCTCATCCTCTTCTGTGTATCCCGGCCTTGCACCGAACTCCGAATCGTGTCGACCGGTTGTCCAGTTGAAAAGCCGCCGCGGTGCAGATCACACCCTGCCGTTGATCAACGTTGCAGCTACTCGAAAAGTGCCCGGAAACCACTCCGGAAACCATGATCTACGCCTCATCGGTCCCGCCGATCCACCCTCCTCGTCCACAGTCACGAACTCGTCGGGCCGCCAGACAGTAGCCGAAGCAAGCCTGAAACTGGTAACCGAATCGTCCGATCGCGCAAATTGTCTGCTAATCGTCACCAACACCAGAGCAACCTGTGACATTCCATAGCTCGGTGGGTCGCCACGACTTCACGGCGGGGCCATCTAAGGTAGGTGCCGAACCTTGGCCACATACGGTGGGGCCGAGCACTGTATCGGTGCGCAACACATCGGTGCGCAACATTTGTTCCAGCGCAGTAGGAGAGGTCGAGGCACACCGTGGTTTCACTGATCACCGAAGGCAGTTCCACCGACGACCGCGGACGTCCGTTCCGGCGGCGCCGATCGACTCCTATCGTCGTGGTGCTGTCGATACTTGCTCTGCTCGGCGCGATCGTATGGATCGGCGTGCTGGCGAAAACGACGGAGTCCTCCACAACCGCAGCGTGCAATGCACCCCAAGCCGCCACCAAGCCGGGTGAGACGAACGCAGAGCAGCCCGCCCCTCTGGGCGAGAAGGTGGACAGCGACACTCTCCGGGACGTCGAACCCGCAGCCCTTTCGGCCACCAAGGTTCGCGTGTTCAACGCCAACGGCGAACACGGTCAGGCAACACAGGTCGCCGCACAACTCAGCGACTACGGTTTCGCAAGCGCTCCCGACGTGCAGGCCGGTAACGACCCGGTCTACGTCGACCAGAACCTCCAGTGCCAGGGGCAACTGCGATTCGGCGAGAACGGTCTCGCTGCGGCGAGTACGGCCTGGCTCATCGCGCCGTGTGCGGAACTGATCCAGGACGAGCGCACCGACGACACCGTCGACCTGGCTCTCGGCACCTATTTCCGCTCGATCTCACCGAACGCAGACGCCGAGGAAGTACTTCGTTCACTTCAAGACCCGCCACCGGGATCCCAGCCCGCAGCGCTCGATATCGACCTCCTCAAGGCTGCACGCAGCGCCCGCTGCTGATCGTCCCCGATCCCCCCCACTCGGCCTGTTCCCCGCCAGTCAGTCTGCAGGGATCGGGTCGAGCGCTCCTGCCGCTCGGAGAATCGTCTCGATCTCGTCGGCGATACCCGGCGCAGCAGCCACCACGACCTCACCGGCCGACCCGGTGGAATCGGCGGAGGGAATTCTGACCCGAGCGCCCGCCTCGGTGGCGATCAACGAACCAGCGGCCCAGTCCCACGGATTGAGTCCGTGTTCGAAATGGGCATCCACTCGACCCGCTGCGACCATGCACAGGTCCAGCGCAGCCGATCCGATCCGGCGCACGTCCCGCACCTGAGGCAGGATCTCGGCGATCAGGCGACCTTGAATCCGGCGGCGCTCTCGCCCGTACCCGAATCCGGTAGCGAGCAGAGCCATCGACGCACTCGTCACCGGGTTGCACGCCAACCGATGAACCTCGCCGTTCGTATCCCTCAGGTGGGCCCCGCCACCGGTCGCGGCCGAGTAGATCGCGTCGACAGCCACATCCGCGACGACCCCTGCCACCGAAACACCGTCGATCTGTGCGGCGATCGACACCGCGTGCGCGGGGATGCCGTACAGAAAGTTCACCGTGCCGTCGATGGGGTCGACGACCCACCTGACACCGGCGACCGGACCGGAATGTCCTCCACCTTCCTCACCGAGGATCGAGTCGCCCGGACGGAGCCGGGTGAGCCGGTCACGAATCAACTGTTCGGTTTCGGTGTCGACCACGGTGACCGGATCTGTCGGCGTGCTCTTCGCCTCCACCGACTCCTCTGCGGTTACGGACGCGCCTACCACCCCGAAGACCTCGAGTCGTCGCGTGCGCACGTGCTGCGCTGCCTCTCGCACCACCTCGAGCGCCACGGCCAGGAGGTCACGGGGATCGTTCGAGTACTTTTCGCTCTCTGGTTGCTGCACGAGACCATCGGATCACACTCCGTGCACACTTCTCCACCGCAGAAACGACAGTCGGCGTCCGAGAACGAGGGGCGGCGATTACTGTTGCGATCGACCGAGATTCCGTCAGGATTCATTCGGACGTCCCGCTTTCGAACGATCAGGAGCGCACGCATGACCAGAACCGGTTTCGGTATCGACGTGGGCGGTAGTGGAATCAAGGGAGGCACGGTCGATCTGGCGACAGGCGAGCTGATCGGTGAGCGCATCAAGATCGCCACCCCACAGCCGTCCACGCCCGAAGCCGTTGCACGGACTGCAGCCGAGATCGCAGCGGAAGCCGCGTGGGACGGACCACTCGGAATCACTCTGCCGAGCGTCGTGACCAATGGACTCGCGCGCAGCGCAGCGAACATCGACAAGTCCTGGATCGGCACCGATGCACGGTCCCTGTTCTCGAAGGCACTCGGCCGTAAGGACGTCACGGTCCTCAACGATGCCGACGCCGCGGGTATCGCCGAGGACGCGCTCGGCGCGGGACGAGACGTGGACGGAGTCGTCGTTCTGGTCACGTTCGGAACCGGAATCGGCTCCGCCGTCCTGCACAACGGGGTGCTGCTGCCCAACACCGAATTCGGGCATCTGGAGGTCGGCGGCAAGGAGGCGGAGCATCGGGCCGCATCGTCCGTCAAGGAGGACAAGGACCTCAGCTACAAGGAATGGGCGAAGGAAGTGAGCCGTGTCCTGGAGGCGTTCGAGAATTTGTTGTGGCCCGACCTGTTCATCGCCGGTGGCGGGATCAGCCGCAAACACGAGAAATGGATCCCTCACCTGAAGAATCGGACCGAGGTCGTACCTGCTGCTCTTCTCAACACGGCAGGCATCGTCGGGGCCGCGCTTGCAGCGGATAAGGGTATCGCTCCCTGACTATTGCGATTCGGTCGTTACAATGGTGGAGCCCGGCTGCGCGCCGGCGAAACCAAACAGACCTCTCCGCCGGATGATAACTCTGGCGTGACGCCGCACGACACCGTCACGAAAGGGCGTACGTGGCAGCCACGGATACACGTCAGACTGACTCCACCGAGTCAGTGCCGGATTCACCGGCCGCAGATGCGGCAAACGGTACCGCCCCAGCCAAGAAAGCACCTGCCAAGAAGGCGGCCGCGAAGAAGGCGGCCACCAAGAAGGCTGCTGCAAAAAAGGCACCCGCCAAGAAGGCCGCTGCAAAAAAGGGCGCAGCGAAGGGTACCGAGTCGGACGCCGACGCGCCGGAAGCCGACATGGAGGACATGGAGGTCAGCGAAGGCGATCTGGCTGCCGTCGCGTCCGAGGTCGTCGAGGTCGTCGCCGTCGGTGAGGACGAGGAGGACGGCACGTCCGAGCCCACCGAGAAGGACAAGGCATCCGGTGACTTCGTCTGGGACGAAGAAGAGTCCGAGGCCCTGCGCCAGGCACGCAAGGACGCAGAACTCACCGCATCCGCCGACTCGGTCCGCGCGTACCTCAAGCAGATCGGCAAGGTCGCACTCCTCAATGCCGAGGAAGAGGTCGAACTCGCCAAGCGGATCGAGGCCGGCCTGTACGCCACCCAGCGCATGCAGGAGATAGCGGACGCCGGCGAGAAGCTCCCCGCGGCGCAACGACGCGACTACAGCTGGATCTGCCGTGACGGAAACCGCGCCAAGAACCACCTACTCGAAGCCAACCTTCGCCTCGTCGTGTCGCTGGCGAAGCGCTACACGGGTCGCGGCATGGCGTTCCTCGATCTCATCCAGGAAGGCAACCTCGGCCTGATCCGCGCGGTCGAGAAGTTCGACTACACCAAGGGCTACAAGTTCTCGACGTACGCCACCTGGTGGATTCGTCAGGCCATCACTCGCGCCATGGCCGACCAGGCACGCACCATTCGTATTCCCGTCCACATGGTCGAGGTCATCAACAAGCTCGGCCGTATCCAGCGTGAACTGCTTCAGGATCTGGGCCGTGAGCCCACTCCCGAGGAGTTGGCGAAGGAAATGGACATCACGCCGGAGAAGGTGCTGGAGATCCAGCAGTACGCGCGTGAGCCCATCTCTCTCGATCAGACGATCGGCGACGAGGGCGACAGTCAGCTCGGTGACTTCATCGAGGACTCGGAAGCGGTCGTCGCCGTCGACGCCGTGTCCTTCACATTGCTGCAGGATCAGCTGCAGTCGGTTCTCGAGACACTCTCCGAGCGTGAGGCCGGCGTGGTTCGCCTGCGCTTCGGCCTGACCGACGGACAGCCCCGCACTCTCGACGAGATCGGTCAGGTCTACGGAGTGACGCGCGAGCGTATCCGCCAGATCGAGTCGAAGACCATGTCGAAGCTGCGGCACCCGAGCCGTTCGCAGGTCCTGCGCGACTACCTCGACTAGTTCGGGTCCGACCCTGTTCCGAAGATGGTCCCCACCGGGTGTTCCGGTGGGGACCATCTCGTCGTGCCTGGATTCGACGCCCAGCTCGTCACGTTCGCGGAGCGAATTGCCCGTCCGAACCGGGAAGGTAGTCCTCGACGGAAAGCACCGACTCGACCGGCAGCGGACCGTACAGATGCGGGAACACCATCGAGTCCGGCTCGGAGGGCACGCCGGGCTCCCAACGGATGGGCGCGCCGACCCGGCCGGGGTCGACTTCCAACAGGACGAGATCGGTGCGCCCTGCGAACAGGCGGTTGGCGGGAAGATGGACCTGCGAGGGCATGGACAGGTGCACGAAGCCTTCCGTGCCGAAACCGGCTGGGACGTGCTGCCCCTCGATCTGTGCGCTTGCCCACTCTTCACGGGAGCAGATGTGGACCAGTTCGGACGGCTGGTCGGGCTCTGTGGGATGGTTCACAAACACAGATTAGCGCCAGGTGGCGCCAGCAAATCAGCTGTGAGCGAACGTACCTCGACGCATCCTTGCTTGTCCTGCGTGTTTACCATCGGAGGCAACAGCGAGAAACGCCGACGGGAACAACGCGTAAAGCCCAAACGTCTGACAGAGTAGATCTACCGCGCCGTCCCGGTGCGGCGGACCAAGGCCCCAGGCAACAGGCAACAGCCCAGAGCCAGTACGGAGGAGTCATGCCCGGAACACTGACCACCCCCAAGTTGACTGCAGCCGACCGGTGCGACCGGTGCGGAGCCGGAGCTCGCGTACGCGCAGTACTTCCCACCGGAGGCGAACTGCTCTTCTGCAATCACCACGCCAACGAGCATGCGGATCGACTTCGCGAGATGAATGCAACCATCGTCTCGGAAGACGAAGTGACCGTCTGATGACGTCAGCCCGGGTGAACCCGTTCGCGGCTCACCACATGCAGTACCAACTCGACATGTAGTTCGGCACGAACGAGAACGGCGGGTGAATCACCTAGGTGATTCACCCGCCGTTCTGTATGTCCGCAGCATTCTTTTCAGGCAGTGCGCGTCACCATTTACGCAGTGTCGCGATCCGTTCCGTCAGTTGTTCGACCGACGCGATGGCCGTCGGCGGGCCACCACAGGTGCGCCGTAGTTCCCCGTGGATGACTCCGTGCGCCTTTCCGGTGCGATGGTGGTGCATGGCCACGAGAGAGTTCAGCTCCCGCCGTAGCTGCGCCAGCTGGCCCGCTGTGGCGGCGCGTTCGACCGCCTGGGGTGGCGGGGTCGGCGCTGCCGGTGCGGAAGGCTCCTTGTTCAACTGCTCCTGCTGGCGTTGCCGCAGCAGTGCTCTCATCTGCTCCGCGTCGAGCAGTCCCGGCAGCCCGAGGTAGTCGGCTTCCTCGTCGCTGCCGGAGAAGGTGGCGGAGCCGAACGAGGATCCGTCGTAGATGACCTGATCGAGCTCGGCATCGGCGCCGATCGAGGTGAAAGCCTTCTCGTCCTCGCCCGGTTCGTCCTTCTGTTTGTTGGCATCGGCGAGAAGGTCGTCGTCGAAGCCCTCCTTCTCACGATGCGGCTTGCCGAGGATGTGATCGCGTTGGGTCTCCAACTGGCTCGCAAGGTCGAGCAGGACCGGCACGGAAGGCAGGAACACACTCGCGGTCTCACCCTTGCGCCGCGCGCGCACGAATCGGCCGATCGCCTGTGCGAAGTACAGCGGGGTGGAGGCACTGGTGGCGTACACGCCCACAGCCAGGCGGGGGACGTCCACACCCTCGGACACCATTCGAACGGCGACCATCCACTTCTGCGTGCTCGCGCCGAACTCCGCGATGCGTTTGGAAGCGGTGGGATCGTCCGAGAGAACGACACACGGCTCTTCACCGGTAACCGCGCGGAGGAGTCGCGCGTAGTCACGGGCAACGGTCTGGTCGGTCGCGATGACCAGTCCCCCGGCGTCGGGCATACCGCCCGCACGCAACTGTCCAAGGCGGGTGTTCGCGGCATGGAGAACGGCAGGAATCCACTCGCCCGCTGGATCGAGCGCCGTACGCCATGCCCGCGCGGTCTGCTCGGCGTTCAGCGGCTCCCCCAGTCGAGCGGTGAACTCTTCGCCGG
The DNA here is from genome assembly GCF_042719695.1 of Rhodococcus sp. NPDC058521. Classification (NCBI taxonomy): domain Bacteria; kingdom Bacillati; phylum Actinomycetota; class Actinomycetes; order Mycobacteriales; family Nocardiaceae; genus Rhodococcus; species Rhodococcus sp. NPDC058521. The sequence continues at coordinate 256,081 of NZ_JBHXNL010000006.1, read as the reverse complement.
CATTGTTTCGCCAACGGGCTTCACCCGAGTACGCCAGGAACACGACGGGGCGCACGACCCCGTCCGCCAATGCGTCCGAATAGCCGTAGGAATGATCGGCCTTCGACCGCATCAGCCCTTCGCGGTCGGGCTCGTACGTGACGAACGGTATGGCGCTGTCGTCACTGCGGAAGGGCGTACCGGTGAGGGCCAGCCGGCGGGTCGCGCCGTCGAAGGCCTCACGAATGGCCTCACCCCAACTCTTCGCATCACCGCCATGGTGGATCTCGTCGAGGATCACGAGGGTGCGACGCGATTCTGTCCGCACCCGATGTTTGAAGGGGTGCGACGCCACCTGCGCGTACGTCAACACCACACCCTGGAAGTCGCTCGAGGTCTGCCCCGTGGAGTTCGAGAAGCGTGAGTCCAGAGCCAATCCCGAGCGTGCGGCCGATTCCGCCCACTGGTGTTTGAGGTGCTCGGTCGGTGCAACGACGGTGATCTGATCGACTGTCCGGTCGCGGAGCAACTCCGACGCAACCCTCAATGCGAAGGTGGTCTTTCCAGCGCCCGGCGTCGCGACGGCGAGAAAGTCCTTCGGCCCCGTTGCGAGGTACTTCGTGAGCGCGCGGCGCTGCCACGCACGCAACGATCCGCTTCCAGCGGGACCGGCGATGGGTGTGATCTCTGCAGAAGCTGTTTCAGCACTCACAGGCAGTCCTCCGCTGGGATGACACTTGGTACCGCGCTCCTCTGTCCGTGATCGTCGAGTATCGGATGTTGTTGGAGTATCGGGTCCGGAGCCGACACGGACCGTGTGGCGGGACCTTCGTCAATGAAGAGTAACCGCCGTCCCGGACACGTTTCGCATCAGATCTTGGCAGACGATTTGCGACACGACTGCACCCATAGTGGGCATCACGGCGTGTCGTACGGAATGCTGGAACCCATCATGAGTGATTCGCCTGCAAAGACTCCCGGAGGCGTCACCGCCGTACGGAAGTCTCGGCGCCCGCTGCGAACAGTCTTGCGTGTGATCGGCCGCACTCTGGTCAAAGCTTGGGACGATTCGATCTTCGCGAAGGCTGCCACGGCCGCGTTCTGGCAGACCCTGTCCCTTCCGCCGCTCCTGCTGGGTCTCCTCGGCATGCTGGGCTACGTGGGCGGCTGGTTCGGCCCGGACACCGTGGACATCATTCAGTCGAAGATCATCAGCTTCACCGCAAGCATCTTCAGTGACAGCGTCGTCGATCAGATAATCCAGCCCACCGTTCAGGACGTTCTTCGGCGCGGGCGCCCCGAGATCGTGTCGCTGAGCTTCCTGCTGTCACTCTGGGCAGGTTCGTCTGCGATCTCGACGTTCGTCGACTCCATCGTCGAAGCACACGACCAGCAAGATGCTCGGCATCCGGTCTGGCAGCGATTCTTTGCACTTCTGCTCTACGTGATGTTCCTCGTCATGGCGGTATTCACGTTGCCGCTCGTGGCCCTCGGACCAACGCTCGTCGGCAAGGTGCTACCGATGTCGTGGCGATCCACCGGTGGCGAGATCGTCGACACCTTCTACTACCCCGCCGTCGGCCTGCTGCTGATCCTGGGACTCGCGACGCTCTACAAGGTGGCGCTGTACAAATCATTGCCGTGGCATCGCCTGCTGGGCGGCGCATTCGTTGCGGGCGGGTTCTTCCTCGCAGCCAGCACGGGGCTGCGCTGGTATCTGTCGTGGGTCACCCAGACCGGATACACCTACGGGGCACTTGCAACGCCGATCGCGTTTCTGCTCTTCACGTTTTTCCTGGGTTTCTCGGTGGTGATCGGAGCCGAGTTCAACGCCACCATCCAGGAGTTCTGGCCGGCACGGGCGACCCGCATGGAACAGATGCGGGAGTGGATCGCAGCACAGGCCGCGCTCGACGACTCCTCGAGCGGGCCCGTCGCCACGATCACCAGACGCCTCGCAAGCGGCCCGATTCGGACCGTGGCCGGCGCACGCAACGACGCAAAGCAGCCAGGCAGCGATCAGTCCGAGCCCCGTGCACGGGAGTCCCGTGCCGAGGGGCCGGTTCAGTCTCCCTTGCGCAAGCCCTCGTAGATCTTCTTGCAATCCGGGCACACCGGCGAGCCCGGCTTCGCGGACTTGGTGACCGGGAACACTTCACCGCACAGCGCCACGACGTGCGTCCCCATGACCGCACTCTCGGCGATCTTGTTCTTCTTCACGTAGTGAAAGACCTTGGGGGCGTCGTCGTCGGTCGTCTCGTCGGTGCTGACGTCGGGACGTTCCTTTGTCTGAGTACTCACAAATCAATAATGCCGCACTCGGACGTCGTATCGCATCAACCGCTGCGTTCGGACGCGAGTCCGCAGGGCATGGGCCCACCGAAATCGGGATGTGCAATCGGACCCGCAGAGTGGAACAGTGGTAGCCATGGCACGAAGTGCAGGGTTCGGCGGCAGTCACGAGGCCGGATCCCCCGAGAACCCATTCGTCATCACCGAAGCTGCGGATTCGGTCGAAGCGCAGCATCGTGCCCGCGTACGCAAGTACATGCTGATCATGTCGGTGCGATTCCCCGCCCTCATTCTGTCGGCGGTCGCCTATGGAGTCTGGGGCAATCCGTGGATTTCGATGGCCATCATCGGGGTGTCCATCCCGCTACCGTGGATCGCCGTGCTCATCGCGAACGACAGACCGCCGCGAAGCAAGGACGAGCCCAGCCGATACGACCACCACGAGGCCGAATCGAACGCCATCGCTCCTCCGTCGAATCACACCATCGAGAGCTGACCGCGGGCGTCGGCCCCGCCCGGGATCGTCCTGCGACAATGCACGGGTGACAACCCACACACCTCTGTCCTCGATCTGCGACGAGCTGCGACAGGCACTGACCCGTAACCGCTACGACACCGACACTCTGCTCGAGGAACTCGGAGCGCAAGCACACGCTGCACTCGGCCGAAACGAACCTGTCCCCGTACGTCGTGCCTGCGCGTCGTCGGGCGACCTCGGCACCTTGATCCGATTGTTCCTTCTTGCGGACGCACTGCCGGAATCCGAAGTCGCTACCGCGCTGGCGCCGCTCACCGTCGAGGACGCCCTCTCCGCAGGGCTTCTCGAACGAGAGGACGGGCACGGCGAACGGCTACTCGCCGCCGTCGATCTGCGTCCCGTCGACACCGGCTCGGGAACTCACTGGATCTTCTCCGACCTGGACGGGAGCATGCGGCCGCGGCCCACGGTGCCCGATCACGTCATCGGTGTCGGTCATGCTTCCCTGTCACTGGTTCGCGCCACCCCCACAGAACGGGTGGGCACCCTCCTCGATCTGGGAACAGGATGCGGTGTCCAGGCAGTTCACGGCGCTTCGTACGCGGAGCGCATCACCGCGACCGACATCAACCCCCGTTCGCTCGAACTCACCGCCGCCACGTTGTCGTTGAACGAACTGGACATGGAGTTGCTCGAAGGGTCCTGGTTCGAACCCGTCGAGGGGCGACAATTCGAGCAGATCGTCGCCAATCCGCCGTTCGTCGTGAGTGAGGCGAAGGTCGTCGACACGTACCGCGACTCGGGCCTCGATCTCGACGGCGCAAGCGAACTCATGGTGTCGCGAACAGTCGACCACCTCGCACCGGGCGGAACCGCCGTACTGCTGGCGTCGTGGCTGCATCTGGAGGACGAGGACTGGCGGGCACGGGTGGCTTCGTGGATTCCGGCACACGGGGTGGACGCCTGGGTCGTGCAACGCGATGTTGCGGATCCCGCCCTGTACGTGGGCACCTGGATGCGCGACGGCGGGCTCGATCCGAGTCGGCCGGAGTCCGCGCCACGCGCAGAAATGTGGCTCGATCACTTGGAACGAGGCGACGTCGTCGGCATCGGGTTCGGGTTCGTCTACCTGCGCCGCACCGATGCCCCGACCGACCTTCTGGCCGAGGACCTGACTCACGGGTTCGAGGATCCACTCGGGCACGAAGCTCTCGCCTACTTCGACCGAGTTGCGTGGCTGCGGGAACACGACGTGATGCAGGCGCGTTTCCAGGTCGACGAGCACACCGCCCTCGAACGAGTGCACCTTCACGGCGAACAGGGGTGGGAGCAGGTGGTCGCTCGCGTCCACCGCGGAAACGGCCCCATGTGGCAGCACGAGGTGGACGATCTCGGTGCGGCGCTCCTGGCAGGCATGCGTCCGGACGGACTCGTCCTGGGCGAACTCGTCGAACTTCTCGCGTACGCGCACGACCAGGACCCCGACGAGCTGAGTGGTTCCGCTGTCGAACTCGTCCACGGTCTCGTCCGTCACGGATTGATCACACCCGTCGGGGCGTGACCTCCGTCCTGTGTTCCCGCACCCCGGCACACAATTGCGTCTTCTCAGCAACTTCTCAGGACCTGAAGCGAAGAACTGCAGGTCAGAAGAGTTGCACGGGCGGACGGTCGGGAACTTTTCGGCGGTGTCGGCGCGTTGATCCTTATGAGACACCACCGATGAGGAGGCAAGTCATGACAAGCCCCAGCACAACCACTCGCGTTCGCCCCAGTGCCGCCGACATGGACGCGCAGAGCCCCGCAGCCGACCTGGTCCGCGTTTACCTGAACGGAATCGGTCGCACTGCGCTGCTCACCGCCGCCGAGGAAGTGGAACTGTCCAAGCGAATCGAGGCTGGGCTCTACGCCAAGCACGTGATGGCCACCGGCAAGCGCCTCTCCGCTGCGAAGAAGCGTGACCTGGCAACGGTCATCCGTGAGGGCGAGTCCGCTCGCGCTCACCTCCTCGAAGCGAACCTTCGCCTCGTCGTGTCGCTGGCAAAGCGCTACACGGGTCGCGGTATGCCCCTGCTGGACCTCATCCAGGAGGGCAACCTGGGCCTCATCCGCGCGATGGAGAAGTTCGACTATGCAAAGGGCTTCAAGTTCTCCACCTACGCAACTTGGTGGATTCGCCAGGCCATCACCCGCGGAATGGCGGATCAGAGCCGCACGATCCGGCTGCCAGTGCACCTCGTCGAACAGGTGAACAAGCTCGCGCGCATCAAGCGTGAACTCCACCAGCAACTCGGCCGTGAGGCGACCGACGACGAACTGGCGGAGGAGTCCGGTATTCCCGCGCACAAGATCGCCGACCTGCTCGACCACAGCCGCGACCCGGTGAGCCTCGACATGCCGGTCGGCAGTGACGAGGAGGCGCCGCTCGGAGACTTCATCGAGGACTCCGAGGCGACTTCGGCGGAGAGCGCCGTCATCGCCGGGCTTCTGCACACCGATGTCCGCAGTGTGTTGTCCACGTTGGACGAGCGGGAACAGCAGGTCATCCGCCTTCGCTACGGACTGGACGATGGTCAGCCACGCACCCTCGACCAGATCGGAAAGCTTTTCGGTCTGTCCCGTGAGCGTGTGCGCCAGATCGAACGTGAAGTCATGGGCAAGCTCCGTCAGGGCGATCGCGCCGAGCGCCTGCGCTCGTACGCCAGCTGACGGCCTCTACACCCACACGGTTTTCCGCGGGCGTGCTTTCTCCCCTCGGAAGCATGCCCGCGGTTTCTTTTGTCCGAGTCGGTCAGCGCAAACGACGTGGGCCGAGATCGACCATGTTCGGTTCGGGTCCGATCCGTACCCGCGAATCGGTGATCTGTGCGCCCGCCGCCGACGCAAGCACCGGTTCGCACGCAAGTTCGCGTACTTCCGGCAAGTCGTCCGCCAGTGCGGAGATTCGCTGCACCAGGTCGACGAGGGCGGCCTTGTCGACAGGGACAGAGCTCCGGTATCCGGACAGTAGTGGCGCTGCCTTGGGCGCGTCGATCAGCTCGACCGCGGCATCCTCGGTCACCGGTAGGACTCGGTAGGCACGATCACCGAGCAAGTCGGAGATGACGCCGGCGAGACCGAAGGAAATCAACGAACCGAACGACGGGTCGTCCTGGACCCCCACGACGCAGCCGATGCCTTTGGCTCCCATGCGCTGAACATGAAGCAGCGGTTCACCCGACACGGCAGCAAGGTCTCGATACGCAGACCGCACCGAATCGGCGCCGCCGAGATCGAGTCGCACCCCGCCGAGGTCCGGTCGGTGACGCCACTGTTCGCCGGTTGCCTTCACGGCAACGGGATAGCCCAACCCCTCTGCCGCCGCAACGGCTTCGTCTTCCGAGCCGACCGTCCGGAACGGAATCACCTCCACGCCGTAGCAACCGAGAAGTTCCGCAGCTTCCACGTCGGTGAGCCAACGCCCTTCCGACGCTGCGGGTTCCGCAAGCCACCCCGCAACCAGATCCCGGGCACGCTCCGGGTCGAGCGACGCAGGGCGCACCACCTTGGACGGTGGTTTGCGCTGCCACTGGGCGTAACGCCATGCGCGCGCCAAGGCCATCGCCGCTCGCTCCGGACCCGGGTAGGACGGCACCGAACCCCGCATCGGGTTTCCATCCACACCACGAACGGCCAACGCATCGGGAACACCCTCTGCGGCAAGGAAAGTCGAAAGAACGGGCTTGTCACTCCCCCGCACCGCGTCCTTGAGCGCCGCGGCATACGGCTCGACAGCCACCGCAACGGGCGGAACGAACACCGCGATGACCGCGTCGATGTCGAACGACTCCACCGCCGTGCGCACGCCGGCCGCGAAGTCCGTCGGCCCTGCCTGTGGTCCGAGGTCGACCGGTTCACCGACCTGCAGGCCTTCGCTGCGTGCGGCGTCGGCGGCGAGTACACCCAACGCCGTCGAATTGCCCACCACAGCAACCCTCGGGCCGGCCGGCAAGGGTTGGAACGCGAAGAGCAGCGCGCTGTCGAACAATTGCGAGATCGAGCCCACCTGCACCACGCCGGATTGTTCGAACAGGGCACGCACGATGGAGTCGTCCATCTCTGCACCGGTTGCCAGCGCCGGCGGGACGGCGTGCCGACCGCTCTTGACCGCCACCACCGGCTTCGTTCGTGCGACTCGGCGCGCGATCCGGGAGAACTTGCGCGGATTGCCGAAGCTCTCGAGGTAGAGCAACACGACCTCGGTCGCGGGATCCGAATCCCAGTACTGCAGCAGATCGTTACCCGAGACGTCGGCGCGGTTACCGGCAGAGACGAACGCCGACAATCCGATCCGGCTGCGCGCTGCCTCGTCGAGAATGGCGATTCCCAAAGCGCCCGACTGGCAGAAGAAGCCCACGTTGCCCGCAGTCGGCAGCACCGGGGCCAGCGTGGCGTTCAACGAGATGTCCGGGTCGTTGTTGGCCACTCCGAGCGCATTCGGGCCGATCAGCCTCATGCCGTGCTTGCGGGCCGAATGTACGAGTCGCCGCTCGGACCTTCGACCTTCGTCGCCGGTTTCACTGAAGCCGGACGACACCACGACCAGGGCCTTCACACCCTTGGCCAGGCAGTCGTCGAGGACGGCGTCGATACTCTCTGCCGGAACTGCAACAACGGCCAGATCGACTTCGTCGGGGATGTCACGCACTGTCGGGTAGGCGCGTACACCACGTATGGAGCGACTCTCGGCATTCACCGGGTAAACGGGGCCGGTGAAACCGCCCCGGAGTAGGTTCACGAGAACCGCGCTGCCCACCTTCGACCGGTCACCGGACGCGCCGATGACCGCCACGGAACGGGGGCTGAGCACATTCTTCATACTTCGAGCCTCGGCAGCTCGCTCCCTCGAATTGCGCACCGACACCAGAGCTTCCGTGGGGTCGATGTCGAATTCGAGGCGCAGGACGCCACCTTCGTAGGTCCTGCTGACCTGATATCCGGCCTCGCGGAACACGGTCACCATGTTCCGATTCTCGGACAGCACTTCGGCTACGAACTGCGTCAGCCCGTTCTCCGCCGCCGCCCCGGCGAGATGCTCGAGCAGGATCGGACCCAGGCCGCGTCCCTGATGGGCGTCGGCAACGACGAACGCGACCTCGGCAGAATTCCCGTCGCCCACACCGATCAGGCGCTCGTAGCGCCCGACCGCGATGATCTCGTCCCCGAGTACCACTACGAAGGCGACACGATTGCGATGGTCCACCGTCGTGAAGTTGGTGACGTCGCGCTTCGACATGGTGGGATACGGCCCGAAGTACCGCAGGTACCTGGTGCGCTCGGAAAGCTTGGCGTGGAACGCGATGAGCCGATCTGCATCCTCGGGCATGATCGGTCGCAGTGAGACGGCCCCACCGTCCGACGCGAGGATGTCGGCCACCCAGGTCCGTGGAAACGGATGCGGGCCGTCGCCGATTCGTTCCTGCAGACGCGAGATGTCGATCGGTTCAGTCACGTGGATCCTCCGGGTCGAGGCCGAGCAGTGGGAAGCAGGCGCGGCGACTTGCCATGATCGCGGCGTCGACGCGGGTGACTGCCCGGTCCTTTGCGGGGACACCGGTTTCGGGCGCTCCACCGGGACCGTCCCAGTGCGCGTACTCGACGTCTCCCCCGTCGCTCATCGTGTCGGGCATCTCCGCGCCGGGCACCACGGCACGCGCCTGTTCGACCCAATCGGACGGGATCCGGCGCCCTGGCTCCACATCACGATCGAGTGCGGCCGCTATCAAGTGGGTCCACGCCCGCGGCACTACGCGCGCCAGCCCGTAACCGCCTCCGCCGACCGCCAACCAGCGACCCTCCGCATATCTGTCCGCAAGATCACGCATCGCGAGAAACGCCGCACGCTGACCGTCAACGGTGAGTGACAGATCCGCCAGCGGATCCTCGCGATGACTGTCGACTCCGCACTGACTCACCACGATCTGTGGGCGAAACGCCGCGACTACCGCGGGGACCACGGCGTGAAATCCACGCAGCCACAGGCTGTCCTCCGTGCCCGGCAGAAACGGGAGGTTCACGGCTGTGCCTTCGGCAGCACCCTCGCCGACTTCGGAGACCCAACCCGTGTTGGGCCACAAGGTGGCCGGATGCTGATGCAACGACACCGTGAGAACCCTCGGATCGTGCAGGAATGCATGCTGAACGCCGTCGCCGTGATGAGCATCGACATCGACGTAGGCGATGCGATCGAAACCGTTGTCCAGCAACCACGAAATTGCGATGGCGACATCGTTGTAGACACAGAACCCCGATGCTCGGTCGGGCATTGCGTGGTGCATGCCTCCACCGATGCTCACGGCCCGTCGCGTTCGCCCCGAAGCTATCTCCTGGGCGGCCGCCAGGGAGCCACCTGCCAAAGTCGCGCCGGCCTCGTGCATCTGCGGAAAGACGGGATTGTCCTCGGTTCCGAGTCCATGGGGGGTGTCCACCTCGGTGACGCCCGGATGCCCGGAATGACCGGCCCGTTTCACCGCATCGATGTAGTCGGAGGTGTGGATACGCAACAATTCTGCGTCCGTCGCCGAGGCCGGGCGCAAGAGCTCGGTTCCGGTCAACACCCCCAAACTCTCCGCCAGCGCCATCGTGAGCTGGAGCCGCCCCGGATTCATCGGGTGCTCCGCGCTCCATCGATATCCGAGATAGTCGGTACTCCACACCACTACCCGGTCGGGCGGGGGCGTTGATTCGACCTGGGCGGGTCGGTACGACGCGGTCATGCGCTCACGCTACTGTCCGAGACGCCGGGGGGCGACCTACCCCACATTTTGCGGGAGTCACCACCGTTCGAACCCGAGCCCAGCAGCAGCGACACTCGTCTGCGCACGGTGAACACCGAGAACACGCCACGACCGGTAGACTCGCGTCAGACGAAGGGGTGTGAGTGTGAAGGATCTGGTCGACACCACGGAGATGTATCTCCGGACGATCTACGACCTGGAAGAAGAGGGCGTCGTGCCCCTCCGGGCCCGTATCGCAGAACGACTCGAGCAGAGCGGTCCCACGGTCAGCCAGACGGTGGCGCGAATGGAGCGCGACGGACTGCTCCAGGTGGCGGGAGACCGCCACCTCGAACTGACCGACAAGGGTCGCGAACTTGCCGTGTCCGTGATGCGTAAGCACCGACTCGCGGAGCGATTGCTCGTCGATGTCATCGGACTCAAGTGGGAAGAGGTTCACGCCGAGGCCTGCCGCTGGGAACACGTCATGAGCGAGGAAGTCGAACGGCGACTCGTCGAGGTTCTCAACAACCCGACGACATCGCCGTACGGCAACCCGATCCCGGGCCTCGACCAACTCGGACTCGCGCAGTCCACGGCACAGACCGAGACCCTCATCCGACTCACCGAGGTGCCCGCCGGCGGTCCCACCGCGGTTGTCGTCCGCCGTCTCGCCGAGCACGTTCAATCCGACCCGGAAATCATTGCTCAGCTGCGGGAGGCCGGTGTCGTACCCGACGCCCGCGTGACGGTGGAGACGAAGCCGGGCGTGGTCACGATCACCGTGCCCGGACACGATGCCGTCGACCTTCCCGAAGAAATGGCGCACGCCGTTCAGGTGAAGCGGGTTCAGGGATAACGGATGAAGCTCTTGGTCACCGGCGGTGCCGGTTATGTGGGTAGCGTCTGCGCCACGGTTGTCGTCGAGCGCGGACACGAGGTGACCGTGGTCGACAACCTGTCGACAGGAAACCGGGACGCCGTTCCTGCCGACGCGGAATTCATCGAAGGCGACATCGCCGAACTGGCAGAGTCGGTCCTCGGCTCGGCGGACGAACCCGCCGGGTTCGACGGAGTCCTTCATTTCGCAGCTCAGTCGCTCGTCGGCGAATCCGTCGAGAAGCCCGAGAAGTACTGGCAGGGAAACGTGGTGACCACGCTCCGGTTGCTCGAAGCGATCCGGGCTTCCGGGACCCCGCGGCTCGTGTTCTCCTCTACCGCCGCCACTTACGGCGAACCGGACAGCTCCCCCATCACCGAGGCGGACCCGACCCGACCCACCAATCCCTACGGTGCAACCAAACTTGCGATCGACCATGCGATTACGTCGTACTCGGTTGCGCACTCGTTGGCTGCCACGAGCCTTCGGTACTTCAACGTGGCCGGCGCATACAAGTCCGCCGGTGAGAACCGAGTGGTGGAAACGCATCTCATCCCCCTGGTTCTGCAGGTCGCACTGGGGCAACGCGACAAGATTTCGGTCTTCGGAACCGACTGGCCTACCTCGGACGGGACCGCGGTTCGTGACTACATTCACGTACTCGACCTTGCCGAGGCACATGTGCTGGCATTGGAGTCGTCGGCGCCCGGTAGGCATCGGATCTACAATCTCGGCAGCGGTGCAGGATTCAGTGTTCGACAGGTAATTTCGGCTTGCGAGCGGGTGACCGGTCTCCCCATTGCAGTCGAGGACGCACCCCGACGAGCTGGTGATCCGGCTGTCCTGATCGCTTCGAGCGATCGCGCCATTGCCGAATTGGGGTGGCAGCCGAACCACACGGACCTCGACGAGATCGTGTCGGATGCCTGGACCTATCTTCGGGAGCTCGGCGACCGATCGCACGCTGCACATCGTTGATCACCGATCGGTCGGTGTAGGTAGGTCGACGCCGAGTGCCGCAGCGCATTCGAATCCGACATCGGCTAGTTCACGAACGATCCCGGGTCGGATTCCGGACTGAAGTGCGACGTCGAGCATTCCCGCGAGGTTGTGCTCAGGATCGGCGTCGAGTGCCGACCCCAATGCGATTCCCGCGAGAGGCCCATCGCCGCGCACGTATGCACTGAAGCCCAGAAGCGCCGCGGGCGCAGATCGATGCGGTGCCGGTAGCTTCTTCGCCAGCAGAATCCACAATCGCTCTGCGTCATCGGCGAGGTCACCGACGGCGAGTGCGAGCAGGCAGTCGCGTACCGTCACATTCGCAAGCGCCAGAGCGAGTTGCGCACATTCGCCCGGTGCCGGAGTACCACCGGCACCGACCTTCCCGATATGAGCGAGTACGAAACGCAACTCTCTCCGATGCCCGCTGGCGGGATCACGCGGGTCCCCGGGGAGGTCGCGAGAACCGGTGGTGGAATCGAAGGCGGCATCGACCAGGTATCCGATATCGTCCGTTTCCCGCGACGGATCGACCGCAAGAATTTCCTCCAGTTCTTGTCGGGACGAACGGATCACGCGCCCACCCAACACCTGTGCCATCGCAACGCGGGATGCTCCCGGATCGGGCTGACGGCCACGGTCCCCGTCCGGCAACAAACTGAACCAGTCTTCGCCCTCCGAAATCTTGGCGGCGACGAACGCGTCGAGCAACTCGATCCCATGGAAATTCACGGCATCCTCTAGTGCTTCGACGACGGCCACGACCGCATCGCGACGGATCGCAGTTTCACTGGTGCCGTCGAAACGATCGTCGATGAACAGGATCAACACTCCGGATGCAGCTTCCCGAGCGGACACCGTCGCGAACTGGTCGACCGCCATCCTCATTTCGAGCGAAAGATCCGGAACCCCGTCGTCGAACACCAAGTCGTGACGCATCACCGCGCCGATCGTCGGCCTCGGATTGCCCGAAAGGCAGATGGCGATCACCGACCTTGTCGGCGTGAAGCCGAGGATCGCCGGCACGGATGCGATCAGTTCACCTGGCTCCGAAAGCTGAACAGTCGTATGAGGAATCCGCTGGAAAGGGCTCGATGAGTCGGACGCCGAGCCTCGGGAGAACGCCGAAGAAGTCATGAACGAACTGTGCACTGTCGTTCTGCCGCCACCTCGCCCAGAAGGTCGCTGAAAACTGGACTGGGGAAATACCGCATCAGTGTGTGCAATAGCCGAATTCACCTCGGCTGCAGGCGCGACGCTCATCGTCGTGTCGGTGGTGTGCGATAACCTTGTGTCGGACTCCTTGCAGGCAGTATGCCCGGGATGGCGTCAGGACTGTTTCACCTTCTGAACCGCAGCCGTGAATGCTTCGTCGAGGGGCGCCAGTTCGGGTTTGCCCGATCCGAACGACATGAGGGTGGCGGAAATGCGTACGTCCCCGACCTCCCCCATCAACGTCGTCATCGACTGAACAACCTCACCGCCTGACTCCCCGGATGCGACGGTTCGACGCAGCGCCAACGTGTCATCGGCATCGACAGGAGGCGGTGGCACGATGTCGGTCGTCACGGTCGACTTCGCCCCACTCGAGGTGACGGTGAAACTCGAGCAGTCTTCGGCTTGATCCTTCAATTCGCCGATGGTTGCCTGCGCCCTGGTCAACTCGACCGTGATCGTGGCGCGCGTGGCATTGTTCGTTCCCACTGCCATGGCTGTGCTGGTGGGCCCGTACTCCTGTTCGGGCGGAACACACCTCGCGGGTTCCACCTTCGCATTCTGAGGTACGCCGGTGAGGTCGGGCGCAGCCATGGACACCGCTTGTGGCGGTAGCACGACTGTGTCGAAGCCGCCGGGAAACTCCGACGGCTCGAGAAGAAGCTTGGACAGCTCCGTATCCGACGATCCCCCGGACGCGCGCTGGGCAGGCTGAGCCACCCCGGACACATCGCTTCCACACGATGTGAGAGCACCGACGGACAGCACGGCCGAGACACAGACTGCCGCAACCGCTCCGCGATCTCTCAACACCTTGCCCAAGCGAGTTCGCGCCACAATGCCTCCTGCCGTTCGGTGTCCTCGTGGTGCCGAGTGTCTCCCCGTGATCGTCAATGTCCCGTGGTCGTCAGTGTCCCCGGGAAATCCACTCTTCCAGGTGCGGCGACTCCGCGCCGATTCGGGTGGACGGCCCGTGTCCCGTGTGGACGACCGTGTCTCCCGGGAGTGCGAGAAGACGATGGCGAATCGAGTCGATGATGGTCGGGAAGTCCGAATACGAGCGGCCCGTGGCGCCGGGTCCGCCCTCGAATAGAGTGTCGCCGCTGAACAGTTCACCGGCTTCCGGAAGGTACAAACACACCGACCCCGGTGAGTGACCGGGCGTATGAACCACCTGAATATCCGTTCCAGCCACCGAAATCCGCTGCCCCTCGTCCAGCCCATGGTGTTCGACATCGGGATGCGTGCTGCGCCACAGCATGTCGTCACCCGAGTGCAGAAGTATCGGCGCATCCAGTACCTGCGACAGTTCCGGAGCCACGGTCACATGGTCGTCGTGGCCGTGAGTGCACACGATTGCTCGCACGGCGCGCCCCGCAACGGCGTCGACGATCGGTTGGGCAGTGTGCGCGGCGTCCACGATCACGACCTCGTCGTCGTCACCGACGATCCACACGTTGTTGTCCACGTCCCAGGTGCCGCCGTCGAGGCTGAACGTCCCGGAAGTGACCACGTGGTCGATGCGCAGCGTCACAGGACCACCACCGATCGGAGAACCTTGCCCTCTCCCATGGTCGTGAAGGCAGCTTCGACTTCGTCGAGTCCGATTCGCTCGGTGACGAACTTGTCGAGCGGGAGCCTCCCCTGCTGGTACAGATCGACCAACATCGGAAAGTCCCGCTCGGGCAGGCAGTCGCCGTACCACGACGACTTGAGCGAACCACCGTGACTGAAGAAATCGATCAGCGGCATGTCGAGTTTCATGTCGAGGGTCGGGACTCCGACCAGCACGACCGTGCCGGCCAGGTCTCGCGCGTAGAAGGACTGCTTCCATGTTTCGGGACGCCCGACCGCGTCGATGACCACGTCCGCACCGAATCCGCCGGTGAGTTCCTGCACGGCCTCTACGACGTCACCCTTCGTCGCGTCGACGGTATGCGTGGCGCCGAGTTCAGTCGCCCATTCGAGCTTTCCGGCATCGGTGTCCACGGCGATGATCTTCGCCGCACCGGCCAGCCTGGCTCCGGCGATCGCGGCGTCGCCGACTCCACCGCACCCGATGACGGCTACGGAATCGCCGCGCCCGACGTTTCCGGTGTTCATCGCTGCACCGAGTCCGGCCATGACGCCGCATCCGAGCAGGCCGGCGACGGCGGGGTCGGCGTCGGGTGCCACCTTGGTGCACTGTCCCTGGTGCACGAGCGTCTTCTCGGCGAAGGCACCGATTCCCAATGCAGGAGTCAGTTCGGTTCCGTCCTCGAGCGTCATCTTCTGGGTCGCATTGAACGTGTCGAAGCAGTACTGGGGCCTACCGCGCTTGCAGGCACGGCAGTTTCCACAGACCGCACGCCAGTTGAGAACCACGAAATCGCCCACTTCCACGTGGTCGACACCGGGGCCGATCTTCTCCACCACGCCCGCAGCTTCGTGTCCGAGCAGGAATGGAAACTCGTCGTTGATGCCACCTTCACGGTAGTGCAGGTCTGTGTGGCACACACCGCACGCCGCGATGTCGACGACGACTTCTCCGGGACCGGGGTCGGGAACGACCACGGTTTCGATCGTGACAGGCTCCCCTTTCGCCTTCGCGACCACTCCTCGAACACTCTGCGACATGATTACCTCCGCCGTTCAGTCGTCCTGCGAACCGGGCCCCACGTCCACGGTGGGCCATGCTCGGCTCTGCCGTTCACCGGCGCCCCCACCCTGCCACAATCCATCGCTACCGACGCATATGTCGGTCGGTGTCTCCGAACTGTTCGTCTGCTCTCGGCGAACACGAATCGGGCGGTCCACGGGAATTATCGGCACGGCGTTCGACGTTTGGACGAACGTACCCACCAGTAGCAAGCGACACCGAACTTTCGATCAGGTGACCGTGTGGGGGACACTGAGAGCAGACACGCACAGATAGGGGCCTGCGATGACCGAGCAGTCGAAGATGTACGAGCTGGAGTTTCCGGCACCGCAGCTGTCCTCTGCCGACGGGCTGGGCCCCGTGCTCGTCCACGGCCTCGAAGGATTCTCGGACGCAGGGCACGCCGTGCGCCTCGCCACCAAGCATCTACGTGACAGTCTCGAAAGCGAGCTCGTGGCCTCGTTCGCAGTCGACGAACTGATCGACTACCGTTCGCGGCGGCCGACCATGACCTTCAAGTCGGACCACTTCTCGGACTACGAGCAGCCCGAACTGAATCTGTACGCACTGAAGGATACGAACGGAACCCCCTTCCTTCTCCTCGCAGGACTCGAACCCGACCTGCGGTGGGAACGGTTCACCACTGCCGTGCGACTGCTCGCCGAGCAACTGGACGTCCGCCGCACGATCGGTTTGAGTGCCATTCCGATGGCGGTGCCGCACACCCGTCCGCTCGGACTGACCGCTCACTCGACGAACAAGGATCTGATCCAGGAACAGCATCGCTGGGCCGGCGAACTTCAGATCCCCGGCAGCGCCTCCTCCCTGATCGAGCTCAGGATGGCGCAGCACGGACACGATTCGATCGGCTATTCGGTCCATGTACCGCACTACCTGGCGCAGACGGACTTTCCGTCGGCGGCCGAAACTCTCCTCGAGAACGTCGCGGAGATAGGCGACCTCGAACTTCCGCTGAGCGCACTGGGCGCGGCGGCCGCGCGGGTTCGCGAGCAGATCGACGAGCACATCGCGGGTAACGAAGAAGTCGAGTCCGTCGTCCAGGCCCTCGAGCGCCAGTACGACGCTTTCGTGACCGCACAGGAGCAGAAGTCGACCCTTCTGGCGCGAGAAGAGGATTTGCCCAGCGGAGACGAGCTGGGCGCCGAGTTCGAGCGTTTCCTGGCCGAGCACGCACGCGACGACGGCCCCGACGACACGCACTGATTCGGCACGACGCCATGAAACGACCACGCTATGAACGCCAACGATAAGGAACTCGAAACGTGACGTTCACCCACGAGCGAACGACCGTCATGAATGTCGCTTAACCTGGTGCTGTCCACTATCAGGAGCCCTGACAGGAGGCGCGATGAGCACAACCCGCTTTCGTCAGCTCAGACCGGTGCCCGACGAAGAAGCACGGATGGCTTTTCGCACCATTCACGGGTATCGGCGTGCTTTCCGGATCGCAGGCGAGGGTCCCGCCCTCCTCCTGATACACGGAATCGGTGACAACTCCTCCACGTGGTCCGAGGTGATTCCTCATCTCGCGAAACACCACACGGTGATTGCTCCGGATCTCCTGGGCCACGGCCGTTCGGACAAGCCACGCGCGGACTATTCGGTGGCGGCGTACGCCAACGGCGTACGCGATCTTCTCACCACGCTGGGGATCGACCGTGTCACGGTTGTCGGTCACTCGCTGGGCGGCGGGGTTGCGATGCAGTTCGCGTATCAGTACCCCCAGCTGGTCGAACGACTCATTCTCGTATCGGCGGGCGGTGTCACGAAGGATGTCCATCCCCTGCTGAGGATGGCGGCCGTTCCCGTGCTCAACGAAGCCATGAAGCTTCTTCGTGTACCCGGCGTGATGCCGGGTCTGCGCACCGCCAGCAGCGTGCTGAGCCGGCTCGACGGAGCACCGTTGCTCCCGGGTGCACTGTTCCACGACACGGCCGACCTCGTTCGTATCCTCGGCGATCTACCCGACCCGACTGCACACGCCGCATATCTTCGTACGCTGCGCGCCGTGGTCGACTGGCGCGGCCAGGTCGTCACCATGCTCGATCGCTGTTACATGACCGAGGACATGCCCGTCCAGATCATCTGGGGTGATCGGGACGTCGTGATTCCGGTCGCCCATGCCCATCTCGCGCACGCCGCGATGCCCAGTTCGCGTATCGAGATCTTCCACGGCTCGGGACACTTTCCGTTCCGCGACGAGCCGATGCGGTTCCTGGAAGTTGTCGAGAACTTTCTCGACTCCACCAAGCCTTCCGAGTTCGACGAGCACCGCTGGCGCCAGATGCTGCTCGGCGGCGTCGGCGAGGCCGCGATCAGCGGGAGCGCAAGCACCCGCATGGCGGTCCTCGATGCAATGGGCTCCGACGAACGCAGCGCGACCTGATCCCACGCCTTCGGTCCGGGGCATTCGGGACGCAGCCGTCGGCGGGCTAGCCTGTATCGGTGCTGCTTCCCGATCTTCTGCCCGACGACGCCGACCCGGATTCCGTGTTCGACGCCTTCACCACCTGGACGACGGAACGTGGCATTTCGCTGTATCCGGCTCAGGAAGAGGCGGTGATGGAGCTCGTGTCGGGTGCCAACGTCATTCTCGCCACGCCCACTGGTTCCGGAAAATCGATGGTGGCCATCGGCGCGCACGCCTACGCGATGGCGGCCGGCAAGCGCACGTTCTACACCGCACCCATCAAGGCACTGGTGAGTGAGAAATTCTTCGCCCTCTGTGAGGTGTTCGGCGCGGACAACGTCGGAATGATGACTGGCGATGCAGCCGTCAACTCACGTGCACCGATCGTCTGCGCAACCGCCGAGATCGTCGCGAACCTGGCATTGCGTGAGGGCGCCGACTCGGATATCGGCCAGGTGGTGATGGACGAGTTCCACTTCTACTCGGAACCCGATCGTGGTTGGGCTTGGCAGGTGCCGATCATCGAGTTGCCGAACGCCCAGTTCCTCCTCATGTCAGCGACGCTCGGCGACGTGAGCTTCTTCTCGGAGGACCTCACTCTCCGCACCGGACGACCAACGAAGGTGGTCGCCGGAACCGAACGTCCTGTGCCACTGATGTTCTCCTACGCGACGACGCCCGTCGGTGAAACCATCGAAGAGTTGGTGACCACCAACCAGGCTCCCGTCTACGTCGTGCACTTCACGCAGGCGGCAGCGCTCGAACGCGCGCAGGCACTTACGAGCGTCAATTTCTGTTCCCGCGCAGAGAAGGACGCCATCGCAGAGGCCCTCGGCGGATTTCGTTTCACCACCGGGTTCGGTAAAACCCTGTCCCGCCTGATTCGGCACGGCATCGGCGTCCATCACGCGGGCATGCTCCCCAAGTATCGCCGACTGGTCGAGCGACTCGCGCAGGACGGTCTTCTGAAAGTCATCTGC
This sequence comes from Rhodococcus sp. NPDC058521, assembly GCF_042719695.1. NCBI lineage: Bacteria > Bacillati > Actinomycetota > Actinomycetes > Mycobacteriales > Nocardiaceae > Rhodococcus > Rhodococcus sp. NPDC058521. The sequence goes on along the minus strand of NZ_JBHXNL010000006.1, from coordinate 237,437 downwards.
GGCACGGACACCCTCGGAGTGGGCATCAACGTGCCAATCAGGACCGTTCTCTTGACGGGACTCACCAAATTCGACGGGACACGGACCCGGCACTTGCGAGCCCGCGAATTTCACCAGATCGCGGGTCGCGCAGGCAGGGCCGGCTACGACACTCTCGGCACCGTCGTCGTTCAAGCACCCGAGCACGAGGTGGAGAACATTCGTGCACTGGCGAAAGCCGGCGACGATCCGAAGAAGCGACGGAAGGTCCAACGCAAGAAGGCTCCGGACGGCTTCGTGTCCTGGGGCGAACCCACTTTCGATCGTTTGGTCGCCGCGTCACCCGAACCCTTGGTCTCGCGCTTCGACGTGAGCAACTCGATGCTGCTGAACGTGATCGCCCGCCCGGGCAACTGCTTCCAATCGATGCGACACCTGCTCGAGGACAACCACGAGACCCGGCCCGCGCAGCGCAAACACATCTTGAAGGCATTGTCGCTGTATCGCGGCCTCGTGGGCGCCGGGATAGTCCAGCGTCTGGACAAACCGGACGAGGACGGTCGGATGGCACGCCTGACGGTGGAACTTCAGCGTGACTTCGCCCTGAATCAGCCGCTCTCGCCGTTCGCGCTGGCAGCACTCGAGCTTCTCGACGTCGAATCCGATTCCTACGCACTGGATGTGGTGTCCGTCATCGAGTCGACGTTGGACGATCCACGACAGATCCTGATGGCCCAGCAACACGCTGCCCGTGGCGAGGCGGTGAGCCAGATGAAGGCCGACGGAATCGAGTACGACGAACGAATGGAGCTACTCGAGGAGGTCACTTGGCCGAAGCCGCTGAGCGACCTTCTCTTTCCTGCTTTCGAGATGTACCGCGAAGGTCACCCCTGGATCTCCGAGTTCGCGCTCTCCCCCAAGTCCGTGGTGCGCGACATGGTCGAGAAGGCCATGACGTTCTCGGAACTGGTCTCGCATTACGGGCTTGCCCGGTCGGAGGGACTCGTCCTGCGCTACCTCGCCGATGCGTACAGGGCACTGCGCCAGACGGTTCCCGCCGAAGCTCGAACCGAGGAGCTCGAGGACCTCACCGAGTGGCTGGGCGAGTTGATTCGCCAGGTCGACTCGAGCCTGCTCGACGAATGGGAATCCCTGACCGATCCCGGTACCGAGTCGGACGAGCAACAACTCGCCTTCGGCGCCGACACCCCGAAGCCCATCTCGGCCAACACGAGGGCTTTCCGGGTCATGATTCGGAATGCGATGTTCCGACGAGTCGAACTCGCCTCGAGGCGACGGTGGGCCGAACTCGAGGGACTCGACGACGGAATCGACGCGGACGAATGGGAGGAACAGCTGGAGCCGTACTTCGAGGAGTACGCCACGATCGGAACCGGTCCGTCGGCACGCGGGCCGCAACTGTTCCAGGTCTCGCCCGACGCGGAATTCTGGCGCGTACGACAGGTACTCGAAGACCCTGATGGTGACCACGGCTGGGCTCTCGTCGCCGTCGTCGACCTGCCGGAATCCGATGCGGCCGGCGAGGTCGTGTTCGACGAGTTGTCGATCGTCGAAGGCTAGTTATCGTGTCCTGACCGTTCGAGCCGACGGAGCAGCGCGAGGGACAGGAAAGTGATCGGACCTCGGTCCTCGAACTGATCACCGACGTTGCCGGCGTCCCCACCTTCGACCGCGAGCCTCCCGTTCAGGTCGAGTTTGCGCTGCGCCGCGCCCTCGGCGAGATCGAGGTCGGCGAGGTCGACCCACACGATGTTGGGACGTGTGGTCGACTCGAACACGAGCCGTTTGTTCGTCAGATCCGTGACCGTCTGCCAGATCGTCTGGGACGCGTCGGGCTTTCCCGGGTCCGGAATGCGGAATGGCTGCGCGGCGTTGCGGATCACGCTGAACATGCTTGCGATGGCGTCGATTCCGTCGGTCGGTGTCGGTAGCCGACTCGAGTAGTAGGCCGCTCTGGCGAATCGGTGTTCCGCCTCGGTGTCTCCCGGGAGCGGTTGATCGCCACCCAGTCCTTGCCAGCGACCGAGGAGCTGGATCTGACGGTCGTAGGTGGGCGAGTTCGTCATCACTCGGTAGGAGGCGTCGTGATAGACGCGCGGCCCTCCGTCGATGTACTCGATGATCGCGGAGTCACCGCCCGCGTCGTCGAGCGCGAGATGGATGGTGGGCGGGCTGCCACCCGTGGGATCGGACATCTGCACAACCTGCACTTCGGTCTGCGCGATCCAGTCCACGGCTTCCGCGACCGTGGCGAAGTTGTCGAGGAAGTATTGCAGCCAGATCGCTTGACTCAGAGCGGGCCGTGTCTCGTCCGGCTCGCCGTAGGTCGACTCGGCAAGCCACAACACGTGGCCCGCGAGTCCCGCTTCGTTGAGGCCGTCGACGGAGATCAGGTCGAACGCCGTCACGATGACACTGCCGTACTTCGATGTCCAGGTCAGTCGCCCGGCGACGCCGTCGTCGCGCTCGATACCGCGGGGTTGGCTCCACAGATTCGTCATGAGATCTTTGTGGAAGTCCATGTTGCGGCCGACGAGCACCGCGCCGCCCGCATCAGGCCAGATCACTCGCGTGCACATCGTCGATCACCGCTCTCCGCCACCTGCTATGGGACGTGGTCGCCGCTGTCAACTCTCGCCGTCAACTCTATTGGCTCCACGAGTGGTCCGGCAGCAACTTCGACAAGCCGAGAGCAGCTATGAACGACGACGGGGCTGGTTGCGCCGCTCCGCGTTCTTCTCCTTGATGCGCACCTTCTCCTGCCGCACGGCGGCCTGCGTTGCCCGCTCCTGCTGCAACCATTCCGGTCGATCCCCAAGCAGTGCGTCGATCTGCTCGGTCGTCAGGGGTTCGGTGACGCCGCCACGTGCGAGGCCTGCAATGGACACTCCCAGCTTGGCGGCGACGACCGGTCGCGGGTGCGGCCCCTTGGCGCGTAGTTGGGTCAGCCACCCCGGTGGGTCGCTCTGCAGCTGTGCGAGCTCGGCCCGCGAAACGGAACCTTCCCGAAACTCCGCAGGTGTGGCTTCGAGATACACACCCAGCTTCTTGGCCGCAGTAGCGGACTTCATCGTCTGGGTGCTCTTGGGCTGACTCATGTGGTCAAGGATAACGATGCTGCGTGCCGTCTCCGACCGTGCCGGTACCCTGACGACGTGACCGACGCGGCTGAGACCACCCCGTTTCGACTTGCGTACGTGCCGGGTGTGACGCCCAGCAAGTGGGTCCGCATATGGAACGAGCGCATCACGGATGTGCCGCTCGAACTCGTCACGGTTGCCGCCGCGGAGGCGACGACCCGTCTGCGCGACGGATCGGCCGACGCAGGACTCGTGCGGCTCACCGACCGGGACCCGAACCTCAGCGCCATTCCGCTGTACACGGAAGTGACCGTCGTGGTCGTACCGAAGGACCACGTCTTCTGCGCGGCGGACGAGATCGGCGTCGCGGATCTGTCGGACGAGATCGTCCTGTCACCGCTGGACGACTGCCTCAGCTGGTCTTCGCCACCCGGAAAGCCTGCTGTCGACAGGCCTGCCTCCACCGGCGACGCGGTCGAACTCGTTGCAGCCGGCATCGGAGTGCTCGTGGTCCCCCAATCGCTGGCTCGCCTGCATCATCGCAAGGATCTCACCTATCGCCCGGTCGTCGGTGCGCCCGAGTCGCGAATCGCTCTGTCGTGGCGCGAGGACCACACGACCGAACTTGTCGAGGAGTTCATCGGCATCGTTCGTGGACGAACGGTCAACAGCTCGCGCGGACGGAAGTCTTCGGAGCAGCAGCCCACCAAGACGAAGCCGGCTCGAAAGAAGCCGGACAAGCCTGCCCGCAATGCCGCGAAGCGAACCCCTGCGCCGAGGCGTAGCAGCAGAAGTCGCCCGCGAGGGCGGCGCTGACGGATCGACCGCAGGTCGACTATCGCGGCGGTGCTGCGGCCGAAATCAGCTCGGCCAGCTGGGCGTAGCCCTCGGAATGCGCACTCGAGGAACGAAACACCAGACCGATGGTTCGCCCCGGCTTCGGATCCGCGAACGTGGCCGTCGCCAAGGGACCTCGGCCGGTCTCCACGGCGACAGCCGACTCCGGCACGAGCGTGACTCCGAGATCACCGGCGACACACTGCACCACGGTCGACAACGATGTCGCTCGGGTATCGCCCGCCACGTTCGGGTGCGCGTCGGCAGACCGGCACAGGTCCAGCGTCTGATCGCGGAGGCAGTGCCCTTCGTCGAGCAGGAGCAGCGGCAGTTCGTCGAGCGATCGGGGTGATACCCCCTCGGCGCCGGCAAGCGAATGAGACGCGGGCACGACCAGTACGAAAGATTCTGTATAGAGCGGGATCTCGACCAGGCCCGCCGCCTCGGACGGCAGGGCCAGGACAGCGACGTCGAGTGAGCCCTCCCGGAGTGCGGCAAGGAGCCTTGCCGTCTGGTCTTCCACGACTTGTGGGACGAGGGTGGGCATCTCGGAACGCAGCGCCGGCAGCAGCGACGGCAGCACGTACGGCGCCACGGTCGGGATCAGTCCGATCCGCAGCGGACCGGACAAGCGGTCCCCGACGCCCGCTGCTGCGGCGACGAAACCTTCCGCCGCATCCAGTGTCACCTTGGCCTGACCGAGCAGCCGCTCCCCCGCTCTCGTCACGAGAACCCGCCGTGTGCTTCGCTCGATCAGCGACACCCCGAGACCTGTTTCCAGTGACGCCAATGCCTGCGACAGTGTGGGTTGACTCACACCCAAACGTCCTGCGGCGGTACCGAAATGCCTGCATTCGGCGATGGCGACGAACGCACGCAGCTGTGAGAGTGTCGGCTGATAAGTCTGATCAGACATACCTATCAGTATAGTGGCATCCATCGCCTTTACCTTTTGCGAGCCGTGATGCAGAATGGACTCACACCAGAAAACGCAGCTCGGTCGTTCATTCGACCCGATCCGTTCCGGTTGACCACACTCAAAGAAGCCGCACTTCGTGCGGTCTCGCGCGTTCACGGATGTTCACAAGACAAGCAGGAGGACGAGAGGCACATGGCTCTGCTCACGATCGGCGACCAGTTCCCCGCATACAACCTGACGGCAGTTATCGGGGGTGACCTCTCCAAGGTCGACGCCCAGCAGCCCGACGACTACTTCACCACCATCACGAGCGACGACCATGCAGGCAAGTGGCGCATCGTCTTCTTCTGGCCGAAGGACTTCACCTTCGTATGCCCCACCGAGATCGCGGCGTTCGGCAAGCTCAACGAAGAGTTCGCCGATCGCGACGCACAGGTGCTGGGCGCTTCCGTCGACAACGAGTTCGTCCACTTCCAGTGGCGTGCCCAGCACGAGGACCTGAAGACCCTCCCGTTCCCCATGCTCTCCGACCTCAAGCGTGAACTGGTCGAGGCGACGGGCGTCCTCAACGCCGACGGCGTTGCCGACCGCGCGACCTTCATCATCGACCCGAACAACGAGGTCCAGTTCGTCTCCGTCACCGCAGGTTCGGTCGGCCGCAACGTCGAAGAGGTGCTGCGCGTTCTCGACGCACTGCAGTCCGACGAGCTGTGCGCATGCAACTGGAAGAAGGGCGACCCGACCATCGACGCAGGCGAACTGCTGAACGCGAGCGTGTAATCCATGACTGTCGAGAACCTGAAGAACTCACTCCCCGAGTACGCCAAGGACCTCAAGCTCAACCTGAGTTCGCTCGCACGCACCACCGTGCTGAACGAGCAGCAGCTGTGGGGCACCCTGCTCGCCACAGCTGCGGCGAGCAAGTCGGCGACGACGCTGAAGGAGATTTCCGAGGAAGCCGCCGACACGCTGTCGGCCGAGGCGTACAACGCCGCCCTCGGTGCCGCCTCGATCATGGGTATGAACAACGTGTTCTACCGCACGAAGGGGTACCTCGGCGGAAAGTACGACGACCTGCGGGCCGGACTGCGGATGAACATCATCGGCAACCCGGGCGTCGAGAAGGCCGACTTCGAACTGTGGTCGCTTGCAGTCTCCGCAGTCAACGGCTGTAACCACTGCCTGGAGGCTCACGAGGACACCCTCCGCAAGGAAGGCGTCGAGCGAGAGGTCATCTTCGAAGCCATCCGTGCCGCCTCCATCGTGGCCGGCGTGGCCCAGGCCGTCGAGACCAGTCGCACGCTGGACGGCACGACCGTCTGATCCGTTTCACATCGAGAAGGGGCACCCACATTCGGTGGGTGCCCCTTCTCGTGTCAGGCGGGGAACGTGAATGCCACGGTGCGCTCTGCGGCATCGGCGGCGGCGAGGCGCACTTTGGCCTGCTCACCTTCTCTCGGAGTCCCCGAACATTTCGCGATCACCATCACCGAAGGCACGAACACCTCGGCAGCGCGCTTCTTTTCGGACGCCCGCAGAACCGTCGCCTCGAACACCTCACCGACGCGATCCGACAGCATGACCGCCTCGGTGAGATCGATGCAGGCCCGCTCGACCTTGTTCGAGACCGAATCCGAGATGGACATGATCTTCGGTAGCGCCGGAAGGGCTTCGCGAACCCAGTCCGGCACCTCGCCGCCCGCCCCGACGGCGAGACAGATCTCGGTCGCGAAGCGATCCGACAGTCGCCGTAGCGGGGCTGTGACGTGTGCGTACGGTGCACCGATCGCCGAGTGAACGGATTCTTCGGGCTCTGTCCCTTCGAAGGCCGCGTAATCGGCCCCTCGCAGAAGTGTCGGTGCCTCGCTCATGAGAGCAAGCGTCGTCGTCTCGTTGGGATCGAGCCCGGCGAGAACTTCCCCGGCGCCCTTGCCCTCCGGCCATGCGATACCGAGGGCGAGCGCGGTGTGGCGTAGTGCGGTGAGTGCGCTGTCCTCGGCAGGCGGCAGGGTCCGCAACAGCCCGACACCGGCATCGAGCATCATTCGCGCGGCGCACATTCCGGTCAGCAGCGACACCTCGGCATTCCAGTCGTCGGCCTCGGTGCGGGGCGCGGGGACGATCCGCCACGACGCGGCACCGTCGACGCCTGCCTCGACCTTCACCACATCTTGCTCGGGCAGCTTCAATTCGATTGCGCCGCGGGTGATCGCAGCTGCCATGCGACGCTTGCCGAACTCCGGCAGCGCCGCGATCGAGGGATGCAGTCGCCCGGAGTCGGCATCGGATTGAACGGTGGCGTAGTCCAGCCTCGCCACGGACCGAACGAGCGCCCTCGTGACCGACCACGCCACCGGTTCGGCGCGTGAATCCAACTCGACACGCCACAGAACCGCGGGGCGCTTCCGATCCGGTAGCAAGCTGGGGGAATCCTCCGACAACTCGCGCGGGTGCAGGGGAACCGATCCATCCGGCAGATAGTACGTCTGACCTCGCCGACGAGTCTCGGTGTCGAGAGCGCCGCCCGGTACAACCACTGCGGCGACGTCCGCAATGGCGTAGTTCACGACGAAGCCGCGGTCGGTGCGCTCGAGATGCACGGCCTGGTCCAGATCCATCGATCCGGGTGGGTCGATGGTCACCAACGCGAGGTCGGTGCGATCCTCACGCTCGTCGGCACAACGGTCCGAGGCCGAGCGTGCTTCGTCGATTGCCTCCGACGAGAAATCCTCGACCAGATCGAATTCGGTGCGAATCGATTCGAAATCGATATCCCGCGCAACAACGCGACTCAGCGGCACGCTTTCCCCTCCCTTTCCGATCGCCCCACGGCGAACCGGTCAGTTCTTCCAATCGTCGTCTTCGCGATCGGCTTCCTTGTTGCGTTCCGCCGCTATCCGAAGCGCGTTCTCGGCGGATGCCCGGTCAGGGTACGGGCCCATGCGAGACATCGACGAGGCAGCTTTACCCTGTGCCACCGAGCCGTCGTCGACGTTGTAGTACCAGAGGTCGTCTTCATCGCTCATGTCGACCAGTCTTCCACCAAAACGCGTCGCGTCGGTGCAAGCGCGAAACTTCGCCCGGTCAGCTCCGGTTGTGAAAGAACCTCGACTGTTATCCTCTGAGTGCCCGCACAGAGAATGGAGCAAGCATGTCCACGATCATCTTCGATCAGCTACTTCCCTACCTCGGCGCTGACGCCGCCTCGTACTGGGCCCAGGTTCTGATGGTCAACCCCGTCTGACGGAGACCACACGACAAAGCCCCCGCCGATTCGGCGGGGGCTTTGTCGTGGGCGGACGAGTCGGCGTGTAAGCCGGATCCTGTCCCCGGCGCTCACGCACCGGGTGGCGACCATCCATCTGGGCACACCGTCGCCGGGTACCTCGAGCGGTTCACCCGCAGGCTCGGGCGAGCAGCCCTCGATCACCTGCGCAATCGCACTCGTGACGAATGCGATCTTCAACCTTGCTCCGGGCGGGGTTTACCTAGCCACCCCGGTCACCCGGGGTGCTGGTGCGCTCTTACCGCACCGTTTCACCCTGACCTGCCCCGAAGGGCAGGCGGTCTGATTTCTGTGGCACTGTCCCGCGAGTCACCTCGGGTTGCCGTTAACAACCGCCCTGCTCTGTGGAGTCCGGACTTTCCTCGATCCGGGGCCTGAACACGTCACCGAAGCGAGTGTCGGTTCCCCGAGCCGCGGCCGCCCAGCCAACTCGTCCGCCAGCACAGCGTACTCGGCGGCGGTGCGGGCAACTGCACGCAGGTGACACACCGGGGACACGATCACCACGCGGCTCGTAGGCTTGGTGCGTGCCGATGAGCCTTCCCTCCCGCCTGACGCGGAATCACCTGCCACGGACGCCGATGCCACGCCTGGATTACGTCCACGGCGCACCTGGCGACGCCGACCTGGTGATCGTTGCACACGGCGGGCAGGAGAACTCATATGCCCGAGCTCATGCGCATCGCCCCGCGGCGCTGCGCATGTGGCCGTTCGTTCGGGCCGCTCACCGCGGTGCGCCGGGCGCCGCTGTCGCCCTGGTGCGCTATCGGTATCGAGGATGGAACGGCGACAGTTCCCATCCACTCGAAGATCTTCGGGCGGTCCTCGACGCGCTACCCACTTCCGTACGGCGGATCGTCCTGGTCGGACATTCGATGGGTGGTCGCACCGTCGTACAGTGCGCCGACGACGCGCGGGTGTCGGGAGTACTCGCACTCGCGCCGTGGCTACCGGACACCGATCCGACACCCGTTCCCGCCCGTCCGACGGAATCGTTGATCGTCACGGCTCACGGCACACACGACAGCGTGACCAGCCCGCGTGCGACATCGAAGTTCGTCCGCCGACTTCGCGAATCCGGCGTCCCGGCAGCCGAATTCCTCGTCCACGACGACGGTCACCCGCTGCTGGAGCGCCACGGCGACTGGGACGAACTGGTTCGCCGGTTCGTTGCCACTGCGGCCGACACGGACCCGGAGCCTGTTCTGCTGGGCGCCCGCACCGCCGACCCCGCTCACGAACCCGACGCACTACCGTCCTGGAGCGCCGAACGGGGAACGGCTCGAGCTGCGTTGTCGATTGCCCGTACTCGACTGAAGCTGTCGGACCGACGGTCTATCGTCTGAGAATGACCCGCTACACCGCACTCCTGCGAGGCATCAATGTCGGCGGTATCAACATCAAGATGGCCGACCTGCGTAACGTCTTCTCGGAGCTGGGTTTCACCGAGGTTCGAACGGTACTCGCCTCGGGCAACGTGCTCTTCGAAGCGGCCGCATCCGACACTCGACAGTTGAAAGCAACCATCGAACATGCGCTGTCGGAGCGCTTCGGATACGACGCGTGGGTGTTCGTATTCGAGCTTTCCGTGATCCGCGAGGTCGTGGCTGCGTATCCGTTCGATCCCGATCGCGAAGGTTGGCACGCGTACGTGGTGTTCGTGGATGGGAGCGAGCCTCTTGCGACCCTCCTCGAAGGGGCAGAGAACCTGGACCCGGCCTCGGAACGGGTCCAACTCGGCGACGGTGTCGTGTACTGGGAAGTCGAACGTGGACACACTCTCTCGAGCCGGTTCGGGAAGGCATCGGGCAAGGCGAAATTCAAGGCAGTGACCACCACCCGAAATATCCGTACACTTCAGAAGCTCCTGAAATGATCTGCCGTTGACGGTCCTCGCCGTCGGTCTCGTCTCACCCGAACGTGCGTGGTCCGAAATCTCCGAACTGGCACCGACGGTCGCGTTCCTCGTCGCCATCCTGGTACTGGGGCACCTTGCGGATGCGATGGGCGTGTTCGCCTGGTTGACGGAGGTGCTCGGCCGCCGATCCGCTGGTTCACGGCAGCGCCTGTTGACCTGGTGTTCGTGGTTGCCGCCGCGACAACGGCGATTCTCAGTCTCGACGCGACCATCGTTCTGCTCACCCCGGCCGTGATCCCAGCGGCGTGATCGGCCCGTACGAAAGTCGAGACACACTCCTACGCCGCAGCGCACCTGGCCAACAGCGCGTCCACGCTGCTGCCGGTGTCCAACCTCACCAACCTCACCAACCTCATCGCCTTCTCGGCGACGGGCCTCGGCTTCACTCGATTGGCCGCCCTGATGGCGTTGCCGTGGATCGTCACGATCGTCGTGGCGTATGCCGCTATTCGATTGTTCTTCCACCGTGCACTCTCTGCGCGACCTGCACTCACTGCACCGATCCGAGCCGTGCAGCAGAAGCCTGTGCCGTCGTTCGCGCTCGTCGTCATCGCCGCGACCCCCATCGAGTTCGGTCTCAGCGGTGTCGTGGGCGTCTCGCCGTTCTGGCCGGCCCTGGCGGGCGCCCCGGTTCTGGCGGTCCAGGCTCTCCGCGACGGTCGCACCGCGTTGCGGCGAATCTCCTATGCCGCCGACCTGTGGTTCTGCGGTTTCGTTCTCTTGCTGGGTGTGGTGGTTGCGGGGCTCGCGGACGGCCCCGTCGGATCCACGATCGCGAGCGTTCTCCCGTCCGACGTCGGTTTCCCGTCACTGCTCACGGTCGGCGTGGTGGCCGCCCTCGCCTCGAACCTGATCAACAACCTCCCGGCCACCCTGCTACTACTGGCCGCTCTCGGACCCGACGCTCCCCCAGCTCTCGTTCTCGCCCTCCTCATCGGAGTCGACCTCGGGCCGAACCTCACTTGTGTGGGTACCCTCGCGACGATGTTGTGGCGGCGTGTGACCGCACGATCGGGAGCACCGGCAGACCTACGCACCTACCACACTGCTCGGCCTGACGACGATCCCACTCACGCTGATTGCCGCGATCACCGCGCTGTGGGGAGTGGTGTGATCGCTGGATCAGGCAGATGCGAGGTGTCGTTGACGAGTCGTACCGACGCTCCACCGTCACGGTAGAACTCCGCGATGCTCAGCGAAGCCAGGTCCAGGTGCAACCGGTACAGAAGCGCCGGTCCCGCATCCAGAGCCAGTTGAAGCAGTGTCTTGATGGGGGTGACGTGAGTGACGACCAGAATCGTGCGACCGGAGTAGGTGCTGACGAGCTCGTCACGAACGTCGACGATGCGGGCACGAACCTCGTCGAAACTCTCACCTCCGGGCGGCCGGACGGAGGTGTCCGACAACCATTTCCGGTGATCCTCGGGGTACTGCTGGGCGGCCTCGCGGAAGGTGAGACCTTCCCACCTGCCGAAGTCGGTCTCGGTCAATCCGTCGTGCACGACGACGGGAAGACCCAGTGCGTCGGCGACCGCACCGGCCGTCTGCCGTGCCCGCCCCAGGGGCGAAGTCACGACGGCATCGATGTCATCGCGGGCACTCAAGCGCGCGGCCGCTCCCCTGGCTTGCGCCCGACCGAGGTCGGTGAGGTCCGGGTTGCCACGTCCGGAGTATCGGCGCTCCACCGACAACGGCGTCTGACCGTGACGGAGGAGCAACATCCGGGTAGGTGTTCCGACCTCGCCCATCCACCCGGGAGAAGTGGGAGGCGTCTTCGAAGCGGTTGCGTCCTCGACTGCGCCGGGTACCGCGTCGATGTCCGAATCACGGTCCATCGCCTTGTTGGCCAGCCGGTCCGCATGTGCGTTCTCCGCGCGCGGAATCCACGTATAGGTGACCTGATCGAACCCGGATGCCAGCTCGGCGGCACGGCGCTGCAGCGGAATCATGTCCGGGTGTTTCACCTTCCAGCGGCCGGACATCTGTTCCACGACCAACTTGGAATCCATGCGAACCGCCACGTCGACGGCCCCGAGTTCGGCCGCCGCACTCAAACCGGCCACCAGGCCCCGGTACTCCGCGACGTTGTTCGTCGCGACACCGAGACTCTCCATTCGCTCTGCGAGGACCCGGTGGTCTTCGGCGTCGAAGACCACCGCACCGTAACCGGCCGGACCCGGATTACCTCGTGATCCGCCGTCGGCCTCGACGATCACCCGGGTCGAACTCACAGACCGGACTCCTTGGTGCGCACCAGGATCGCGCCGCACTCCGAGCATCGAACGACGACCTCCGGAGCCGTGCCCGCGATGCGCGCGATTTCACCGCGATCGAGTTCGATCCGGCATGCACCGCAGCGCCGGGCCTGCAGCAGAGCCGCGCCGATCCCGTTGGATGCCCGCTGACGTTCGTACACGGCGGAGAGGTCCTCCGGGACCCCCTCCGCCAATCGCGCGCGATCTGCGCTGCGAGCCTGCTCGGTGGAGTCCAGGTCGGCGAGCGCATCGTCTCGGCGGCGCCGCGCGTCGATCAGTTCGTCTTCGATCTGCGACAGCTGAGCTCCCGCATGCTCGTGATCCGCTTGCGAGGCCTCACGCCGTTCCATCACCTCGAGGAGCTCGTCCTCGAGCAGACTCTGTCGTCGCACGAGGCTGCCGAGCTCGTGCTCGAGTTCCGTCAACTGCTTGGCACCGACGGTTCCGCTCTCGAGCAGCTTCCGATCTCGGTCCTCGCGTTGGCGCACCGCGTCCACTTCGCTTTCGAGCTTGCGAATGTCTCGGTCCAGATCGTCCAACACGATCTCCACGGCCACGGCTGCATCCTTGCGAGTGACCCGCTCGGCGTCGAGCGTGTCGACTTCCTGCTGTTCCGGAAGCGTCTTGCGCCGATGTCCGATCCTCGACAGCTCCGCATCGACGCCGGCGAGTTCGAGAAGCTTGGACTGCACCTGTGGTTCGACGTTCACGCGTGGTAACTCCTGCTGTCTGCTGTTGAGGTCGTGGGCCGTAAGGCGGTTCCTGCAACCGTACCCCGCTGACCGGCCGTCACCGTGCGCTGTGCGACCAAGGGTCCGTCCGAATCTCGCAAACTCGAACCGTGAGGCCCGCTGCTTCGCCGAACGCGCCGTCGAGCACGCCTTTCGCCTGGCCGCACCACGGAAACTCGCTCGCCCAGTGTGCAACGTCGATCAGGGCCGGGCCGCCTGCCCGCATGTGCTCGTCGGCCGGGTGATGGCGCAGATCGGCAGTGACGTACGCGTCCACACGCAATGTCCCGACCCGGTCGAGGAAGGAGTCGCCGGCGCCGCCGCACACGGCCACGGTCGAGACCATCCGGTCGGGATCACCTGCGGCGCGGACGCCCCAGGTCGTTGTCGGCAGTGCGCGTGCCACGCGTTCGGTGAAGTCACGCAACGAGACCGGCTCCTCGAGTACCCCTACCCGACCGAGCCCACGCGAGCTGGGCAGTGCCGCGATCTCGAAGAGGTCGAACGCCGGCTCCTCGTACGGGTGGGCGGCACGCAGCGCAGCGAGAATCGCAGACCGCGAGCGCCTCGATGCGACGACTTCCACACGATCCTCGGGAAGTTGCTCGAGTTCCCCCACCGTGCCGATGGCCGGGTTGGCCTCGCCCACTGGTAGGAATTGCCCGAACCCACCGGTCGACCAACTGCACTGCTCGTAGTTCCCGACACGGCCCGCACCCGCAGCGAACAACGCGGATCGGACGTGCGCGGCGTCATCGCGGGGCACCATCACCGCCCACTTGTCCAGCGGTTCGTCGGATTTCGGATCGATAGGACCGGTGACCTCGAGTCCGAGCGCCGCGGCCAACGCATCGGACACACCGGGATCCGCAGAGTCGGCGTTGGTGTGCGCGGTGAACAACGCACAGCCCGCCCGCACGAGCTTGTGAATCAGCGCACCCTTCGGCGTGTGCGCCCCGACCGTATCCACACCGCGCAGCAACAGGGGGTGGTGGGTGACGAGCAGCTCGGCTCCCCATTCGATCGCCTCGTCGACGACCTCGGCGGTGGGGTCGACCGCGAACAGGACCTTCGTCACCGGATCTGCCGGATCGCCACAGACGAGACCCACCGAATCCCAGGACTCGGCGAGCGCCGGCGGATACGCATGTTCGAGTTCGGCGATGACGTCCGACACTCGCAGCACTCGGTGTTCGGTCACAGAATCTCCTTCAACGCGTCGACCAGCATGTCGGTTTCGGTGGGTTCCCGGACCGCCACCCGCAGGTGGTCCGAGGACAGGCCGGGGAACGTATCGCCGCGCCGGACGGCGATTCCGCGGCTGCGCAACTCATCCCGCACTGCGTTCCCGTCCGGCACGTTCAGCAAGAGGAATGGCGCTGCAGCGGGGGTGTGAACACTGACGCCGATCGAGTCGAAACGCTCGATCATGGATCTCCGGAGAACGCCGATCCTGTCGGCCTTTTCGCGTGCCAGATCGACCGCGAACGTCTCGCAGCACGCCGTTATCGCCTCGACCTGAAGGCTTCCCAGGGGCCAGTGCGCCCGCCCACGTCGCAATCGTGCCAGCACGTCGGGGTGGCCGAGCGCATACCCGCACCGCAATCCTGCGAGCGCCCAGGTCTTGGTCAGACTGCGCAGGACCACGACATCGCGGAGGGATTCACCGGCCAGCGACTCCACTTCTTCGGGGATCGCATCCGCGAATGCCTCGTCGACCACGACAATTCGTCCTGGACGCCGGAGCCGGTGGATGTCCTCCGCCGAATGCAGAACCGAGGTGGGATTGGTCGGATTGCCGACCACCACCAGATCCGCAGTGTCGGGAATCTCCACGTCCAACCGGTACGGGTGTCCCAGAATCACGCGGACGATCGGGACGCCCGCCTCCCGCAGCATCCATTCCGGTTCCGTGAACGACGGATGGATCAGGGCCGCCAGGCTCGGTTCGAGGCGGGGCAGCATCGCGAATCCCTCGGCGCCGCCGGAAAGCAGGAGCACTTCTTCGGGCGACCTGCCGTGCCGAGCGGCAACGGTCTCTCGTGCGCGCAGGTTTGCTGCAACCGATGGGTACGACCCGAGACCATCCAACGACGACACCAGGCGGCGCTTCAACCACTCCGGCGGTCTCGTCCCCTGCACGTTGACTGCGAAGTCCAGAAGCCCCGGACCGGTTTCGGCATCGCCGTGATGACGCAATGCTTCCACGTCGGCTGCTTCGGTCTTCACAACCACCGAGCCTACGACGCCCGCACATCCGTCGTTCACGGCGCGGCCGATGCCCACCGGTCACTCGCCGCGAGGTGTAGGACAATACGGGAGTGTCTGTTGAACCCGCCTCCACCGCGACCCGCATCGTCCTCTTCGATCTCGACGGAACCATCACCGATTCGGCCCCGGGCATCCACGAAGGGTTCCGACGTGCACTGGCGGCGGTCGGGATGCCCGAACCCACCGAGAAAATGCTCGATCGGGTCGTCGGGCCACCGATGGTCGACACGTTCCGATCGTTCGGCCTCCACGATGCGACGGTGGACCGCGCGATAGCCGCGTACTTCGGGTACTACGACGCTTCGGGCTGGATGGAGAACACCGTATTCGACGGCATCGGGGGTCTTCTCGCGGAGATCGACCGATCATCGACACGCCTCGCCGTGGCGACATCGAAGAACGAGACGATCGCCGTGCGCATCCTCGAGCATTTCGGTCTCGCCGATCACTTCGAGTTCATCGGCGGTGCCAGCGAAGACGGCACGAGGCGCGCCAAATCGGATGTCATCGCACATTCACTCGCGGCGCTGGGAGTGGAGACGGCCGAAGGAGCCACCTCCGGTGTGGTGATGGTGGGCGATCGAGACCACGATGTCGACGGCGCAGCGCGCTGGGGCATTCCGACCGTGTTCGTCGAGTGGGGTTACGGCGCACCTGAGGAGTCGACGCACGCCGCATGGACTGCGGCCGACACCACCGAACTTGGCAGGATTCTCGCCGACCATGTCTGAGTCATCGACCACTCCCCTGCACGTCTCCTTCGTGTGTACCGGCAACATCTGCCGGTCGCCGATGGCGGAGAAGATCTTCGCCGAACACGTCCGCCGGGAGAACCTTCAAGACGTGGTGACCGTGAGCAGCGCGGGCACCCACGGCTATCACGTGGGCCGTGAAGCCGACATTCGCACGGACAAGGTTCTGCGCGCACATAACTACCCGACGGGCCATACCGCGGCGATGCTCGGGGACTTCCATCTGGATGCCGACCTCGTCGTCGCTCTCGCGACCGGGCACGACCGCCATCTCGCTGCGCTCGGCGTGCCGTCCGATCGCCGCCGTTTGCTCCGCAGCTTCGACGCCAACGCCGACTCGGACTCGGTCGCCGACCCGTACTACGGCGACGTCGACGACTTCGAGCGCGTCTACGACGAGATCGTCGCAGCGGTCCCGGGGATGCTCGACTGGGTACGCGAACGTCTCGGGTAGCCCCTTCGACCACCGGGAACAGCCAGGGACGAGGCTCACACCGTTGAGCCCCACGAACACGCACCCAACCACAGGACCGCTACCGTGGAGCTGTGCGAAGACTGAAGTTTCTGTTGCGTCCGGGCTGGGTCGTTCTGGCTTTGGTGGTCGCCGGCTTCGCATTTCTGTGCTTCACGGTCCTCGCACCGTGGCAGCTCGGCAAGAACACCTCCACCGAACACCGGAATCAGCAGATTGCCGATTCGGTGGACGCGGACCCCGTCGCGGTCGAGTCGCTGTTCGACGACGGCGTGGCCGAAGAGAACTCGGAATGGCGGCGAGTCAACGCAACCGGTTCCTATCTGCCCAACAGTGACGTACTCGTCCGTCTACGCGCAATCGACTCGCAACCCGCCTACGAAGTACTCACCCCGTTCCGCCTGGACGACGGCGCAACCGTCCTGGTCAATCGGGGTTACGTGCGCCCGGTCCAAGGAACCGAAGCTCCTCCGATCGACCCGGCGCCGACGGGACAACAGACGCTGGATGGCCGGATCCGAAACTCGGAGGGCACGGTTGCGGGCAAGGAGCCGTTCGAGGAGGACGGCCGGAAGCAGGTCTACTTCATCGACACAGGCCAGGTCGCGGCATTGACCGGAACCGACCTGCTCGACGCATACGTCCAGCTCGAACCCGATCAACCCGGCGGACTCGGCACCATCCCGTTGCCTCAGCTCGATGCCGGGCCCTATCTCTCGTACGGGTTGCAGTGGTTGGCCTTCGGAATCATGGCGCCCCTCGGGCTCGCCTACTTCGTCCGCGCGGAATGGCTCGAACGGCGCAAGGAGAAGGCCGCTGCGTCTTCGGCACCCAAGCCGGGCGACGACGCTGCGAGCGCTCACGGAGCCGGTGCGCCGACGACCCGTACGGAACCGTCAGCGACGGAGTCGAGCGCGGCCGATTCGGCCACCACGCTCACGGCCACGCAGGCGAAGCTCGCCGATCGCTACGGCAAGCGCCGCTGACCCGACGGCAGCCCCGACCTGCACAGCACGCGACAGTTGGACACCGCGGCGAAGATCTCGCGGCGAAGGCGGGTTGCCACGGCCGAGGACCGGCCTCATCTCGACCCCGTGGGAGTACTCGGTGCGTCCACCCAGCGAGACCCCCAGCGCTCCGGCGGCCGTCGCCTCGGCGACACCGGCGTTGGGACTCGGGTGGTTGGCAGCGTCGCGTCGCCACGCCGACACCGCGCCCGCGACGCTCCCGCCCACCGACGGCGCAACCAGCGCGGTCAGTACGCCGGTGACCCGTGCGGGCACCAGGTTCACGACGTCGTCCCAACGGGCGGCCGCCCATCCGAAGTTCGTGTACTTCGCCGACCGGTATCCGATCATCGCGTCCAAGGTATTCGTCGCCCGATATGCCAGTAGTCCGGGCACCCCACACAGTGCGCCCCAGAAGACTGCCCCGACCATCGCGTCGGACGTGTTCTCCGCGACCGATTCGAGTGCTGCTCTCGCGAGGGCGCCAATGTCCAACTCGCTCGGGTCCCGTCCGCACAGCGACGGCAGCAAACGTCGTCCGGCGGCCGTGTCCTCTCGCTCGAGCAGGACCGCCATGTCTTCGCCTGTCCGCGCCAGGGAGGTCCCACCGAGCACCGACCATGCCGCGACCGCGGTAACCAGTGCTCGGCCGCCCCACCCCGCCCGACTCGACGCGGCTTCCACGACTGCACCCGCGACCACCGTTCCACCGACGAGCACGACCACGTGCACGAACCCGGCCGCTTTCGCATCGCGGTACGTCTTGGTTTCGACGCTCGACGCGAGCGTCCCGAACCCGGCAACGGGATGGAATCGGCGTGGATCGCCCAGCATGCGGTCGGCGACGAAACCGACCAGCAGACCAGCTGCGCGGGCTCCACTCTCACTGCTCCAGAACACCCCGTAGTTCTACCGTGTCCGCCGCACGAGCATCCCGCGCAGGTGGGTGCGTTCTACCGAACAGCACCCACCTGCGCGGGACAACGGGATGACTCAGGGCAGCGGCACCCAGCTGCCGAAGATCCAGAATCCGTGGCCCTGCGGGGCCGGCCGTTGGTGATTCTGCTGAGGCGCAGGCTGCTGATGCTGATGCTGATGCTGCTGTTCCTGTTGCTGCTGTGCAGGGGCGGGGGCGTGATCGACCGGTGAGGCATTGGCTACGCCCGCCCCTATGCCGAGCGCTGCAAGAGCGACTCCACCGGTGGCAACGGACTTCGTGACGATCGACTTCATGGATTCCTCCTGTGATGAGCGTCGGCGCTTTCCCGACACCGACCACAGTGGTCACCGTCGCTGGCACCGGGCTTGGCCCAACCTGTCAATTGCCTGGCGGGGTGGTCGATCCAATACACGCCAGGTTGTCTACTGTGACGAAAGGCGAGAAGAGGAGTCCGAAATGAGCGTCGAGACCGAAACTGGGAGCTACTTCCGACGAGTCGGCGAGCATCGTTTCGCACCGACACGTCACGTCGGCGGCGCGTGGACCACGGACGAACAACACTTCAGCCCGTTGGCCGGGCTGGTCGTCCACGAAATCGAACGGGTGCGTGAGAGCGAACAACGACCTCCCCTCACACCGAGTCGGTTCACGTTCGACATTCTCGGCCGAATAGCGCTCGAGGAGTTCGATGTTCACGTCGAGACCATCCGTCCGGGACGCACCATCGAGCTCACCCAGGCAACCGTGACCATCGCAGGACGAGTCGCCGTGACTGCTCGGGTCTGGCTACTCGACGATGGCGACACCGCCTCGGTCGCGGGTGGCGAGCCGGCCCGGCTCCCCGATCCAGAGACCGTCGACTCCTGGTCGTTGACGTCCGTGTGGCCCGGCGGGTTCATCGAGTCTCTCGACACCCGGGCCGTCGGCACGCCGCAGCCCGGACGCACCACAGCGTGGATCACCACACCCGTTTCACTCGTCGCCGACGAGGACGTCAGCATGCTCGCGTCCTACATCGCGCTCGTCGATACCGCCAACGGCATTGCCGTGCGGCAGGATCCCCAGAAGTGGATGTTTCCCAACGTCGACCTGAGCATCCACCTCCACCGCCAACCCGAGGGGCAATGGACCGGACTCGATACCACCGTCACCTTCGGCGGTGCCGGGCAAGGTTTGACCACAACCGTCCTACACGACATCCACGGACCGGTCGGCCGGGCGCATCAGATCCTCACCGTGCGACCGCAGCCCTCGTGAGAGATTGCACTCCGCGCCCTCGAAGGCGACCTGATGATCTCGAACTTGGTGGGCGCGGAGGGTTTCGAACCCCCGACCGCTGGTGTGTAAAACCAGAGCTCTACCACTGAGCTACACGCCCGAGCGTTCGGCGAATCCGCCGAACGCGCATCAGGACTCTAGCGCGGCGAGCGCCTTCTCCCAAGCTCCCTGGTCACGGGGCTCTCCGGGGCCGTTCATTTCCGAGAATCGGACGATGCCTTCCTTGTCGATCACGAACGTTCCGCGATTGGCGAAGCCGAGTTTGTCGTTGAAGACGCCGTAGGCCTGGGCAACCTCGCCGTGCGGCCAGAAGTCCGACAACAGCGGGAAGGTGTACCCCTGCTCCGCAGACCAGATCTTGTGGGTCGGTGAAGCACCGACCGAAATCGCCAGAATTGCCGTGTCGTCGTTTTCGAACTTCGGAAGTTCGTCCCGCACCTTGCACAATTCGCCCTGGCACGTGCCGGTGAACGCGAGTGGATAGAACACCAGGAGCACATTCTTCGCACCCCGGTAGTCGGAGAGCGTCACTTCCTGATTGTTCTGATCCTTGAGGGTGAAGTCCGGGGCAGTACTGCCCACGTCGAGTGGCATGTCAATCCTTGATCGGAGAAGGAACCGGTGTCGATGAGAACCGGTCAGCGCTTGTTGGCCGGCCGTGACTTCGGTTGCACCAGCCGGCTGCCCGACCACTGGCCGAGGTTGGCGGCCGAGGTCTGTGTCAGGCCGGCGGTAGGTGCAGACTCTGCGATCTCGCTGGGCTCGACGTGCCCCGGCTGCCCTGTCTTGGGGGTGAGGACCCACACGAAGCCCTCGTCCGACAAAGGACCGATGGCATCCATCAAGGCGTCCACCAGGTCACCGTCTTCGTCACGCCACCACAGCAGCACGACGTCGATCACCTCGTCGGAATCGTCTTCGAGAATTTCGCCACCGATCATGTCCTCGACCGCTGCACGCAGGTCGTCGTCGGTGTCCTCGTCCCAGCCCAGTTCCTGTACCACCATGTCGGCGGTGATTCCGAGTTTCTGAACATAGCTCTGGGCGTCCGCCGCGGCGACCACGGTGAGGTCCTCCTTTTGTCGTTGGTTCCCGGTAACCGGGCTCCGTACGGGTGAAGATCAATATGTGAAGCGAACATGCTCGACGGCTTTCGCGCAAGCCGACCACGCAGAAAACTTCCAGAAATGCACGAATTCGCAATTCGTCTCGACACTACGGCGTTGCGTGGTTCTAGGGGCATTCCGCGCCGATAGCGTCTTTGATGTCATCGCCGCGGTGGGCGAGATCGTTGAGGGCGTCCCCGGTCTGACCGCCGTCCACGGCACCAGCCAGGTCGCGATACGTGTTGGCGTAGTCGGTCAACAGACCCGCCAATTCGGGCGGCACTTTTGCCGCTTCCCCGGCCGCCACATCCGCTGCGGTGCGCAACGCGGCAGCAGCTCCCGATGCCTTCGCCTTCGCATCCGGTGCATCGGCATTCGCGGCGTCGATAAAGAGGTTGTAGGTGTCGACCGCTGCGTTCGACTCCTGGTAGAAGGCCGAACACGCCTCGTCGACGACTGCCTGTGCGTCGGCCGCAGCTCTGGACGACGATGCCGCCGCGGACGACGAAGTGACCTCGGCGGCGTATTCGGACGCCTCGGCGTCGTTCTGACGCGGGGTCCCGTCGACCGCCGTGCTGCACCCGGCAATCAGGGCGACACCGATCGCCACGGCGCCGACCGTGCTCGTCAGACCGAGGCCACGTGGTGCGTTGCCCCGCATGAATCTCCCCCTCCCGCGTCGACGGTGTGCCACCTTCCGACGGCACTGTCCGATTCAACAAGCTTCACCCGTACCAGCGCAAACTCTACTCGCGAGTAACCGAAGGGGGGCGTGCCGACCGTCACGCAATGGGGAAAGATGAGGGTTGCGCCATAGATACCGAAGACGCGACGGACCGAGCCCACCATTGCCCGGTCGCATGGAACGAACGCCGCACCAGGTGTTCAACCACAACGAGGAGCAACCTTGTCAGACCTGATTCAGGAGCCCGCTTCGCAGTCGAACCCCGCCACACCCGGTGGAGCGAAGAACGAGACCTCCGGTCGTGACGGCACCCCCGCGCCACACGGTGACCGTGTCCGCGTGATCCGAGAGGGTGTTGCGTCGTACCTGCCGGACATCGACCCGGACGAGACCCACGAGTGGCTCGAGTCGTTCGACGGTCTACTCGACCGTTCAGGGCCCACCCGGGCCCGCTATCTGATGCTGCGCATGCTCGAGCGCGCGGGCGAGAAACACGTGGCACTGCCGGCATTGACGTCCACGGATTACGTCAACACCATTCCGACGGAGAACGAGCCGTGGTTCCCCGGCGACGAAGAGGTCGAGCGCCGCTACCGAGCGTTCATCCGCTGGAACGCCGCCATCATGGTGACTCGCGCTCAGCGCCCCGGTGTCGGGGTGGGCGGCCACATCTCCACCTACGCGTCGTCCGCTGCGTTGTACGAAGTGGGTTTCAATCACTTCTTCCGCGGCAAGGACCATCCCGGCGGTGGCGACCAGATCTTCATCCAGGGTCACGCATCGCCCGGCATCTACGCGCGCGCCTTCCTGGAGGGTCGCATTCCGGCGGAACAACTCGACGGATTCCGGCAGGAACACAGTCATGCCGACGAAGGCGGCGGACTGCCGTCCTACCCCCATCCTCGGCTGCTACCCGATTTCTGGGAGTTCCCCACCGTCTCGATGGGCCTCGGCCCCATGAACGCGATCTATCAGGCGCGGTTCAACCACTATCTCCACGATCGCGGCATCAAGGACACGTCCGATCAGCACGTGTGGGCGTTCCTCGGCGACGGCGAGATGGACGAACCCGAGTCGCGCGGCCTCGCGCACGTCGCCGCGACCGAAGGCCTCGACAACCTGACGTTCGTCGTCAACTGCAACCTCCAGCGTCTCGACGGCCCGGTTCGCGGTAACGGGAAGATCATTCAGGAACTCGAATCCTTCTTCCGGGGTGCCGGCTGGAACGTCATCAAGGTCGTGTGGGGCCGCGAGTGGGATGCACTTCTGCACGCCGACCGCGACGGCGCCCTCGTCAACCTGATGAACGTCACCCCCGACGGTGATTACCAGACCTACAAGGCCAACGACGGAGCGTTCGTCCGCGACCACTTCTTCGGTCGCGATCCCCGCACGAAGAGCCTCGTGAAGGACCTTTCCGACGCGGACATCTGGAACCTCAAACGCGGCGGCCACGACTACCGCAAGATCCATGCCGCGTATGCGGCCGCAATGGCACACAAGGGTCAGCCGACGGTCATCCTCGCCAAGACGATCAAGGGATACACGCTCGGCAAGCACTTCGAGGGCCGCAATGCGACCCACCAGATGAAGAAGCTGACCCTCGAAGACCTCAAGTACTTCCGCGATCAGCAGCGCATTCCGATCTCCGACGAAGAGTTGGAGAAGAACCCGAAGATGCCGCCGTACTACCACCCGGGGCCCGATGCCCCGGAGATTCGGTACATGCTCGAACGTCGGCGCGCACTCGGCGGGTTTCTCCCGTCGCGCAACACGAAGGCATCCCCGTTGCCGCTGCCACCGGACAAGACCTACGACGTCGTGCGGAAGGGTTCCGGGAAGCAACAGGTCGCCACCACGATGGCCTTGGTGCGAGTTCTGAAGGAACTTCTTCGCGACAAGGAGATCGGCAAGCGAATCGTGCCGATCATCCCGGACGAGGCACGGACCTTCGGTATGGACTCGTGGTTCCCCTCGCTGAAGATCTACAACCGCAACGGCCAGCTCTACACCGCCGTGGACGCCGATCTGATGCTCGCCTACAAGGAGAGCGAAGTCGGGCAGATCCTGCACGAGGGCATCAACGAGGCCGGTTCCACGGCGTCGTTCACGGCGGTCGGGTCGTCGTATGCGACGCACGGCGAGCCGATGATTCCGCTGTACATCTTCTATTCGATGTTCGGTTTCCAGCGCACGGGCGACGGCTTGTGGGCTGCGGCCGATCAGATGGCGCGAGGATTCGTTCTCGGTGCGACCGCCGGCCGGACCACGCTGACAGGCGAGGGACTGCAGCACGCCGACGGGCATTCGTTGCTGCTCGCCTCCACCAACCCGGCCGCCGTTGCCTACGACCCTGCCTTCTCCTACGAGATCGCGCACATCATCAAGGACGGACTGCGCCGCATGTACGGCGGCACGGAGGGTGTCGAAGGGTTCGGCGGAGAGAACATCTTCTACTACATCACCCTGTACAACGAGCCGTACGTGCAGCCGGCCGAGCCTGAGAATCTCGACATCGAGGGGCTCCTCGAGGGCATCTATCGGTACAAGGAATCCTCCGGGTCAGGGCCGAAGGCGCAGATTCTGGTGTCCGGTGTCGCCATGCCCGAGGGACTGCGCGCACAAAAGCTTCTGGCCGACGACTGGGGTGTGCAGGCCGACGTCTGGTCCGTCACCTCGTGGGGAGAACTCCGCCGCGATGGCGTCGAGTGCGAGAAGAAGGCACTCCTGTCCGCCGGTCAGGAGACGCCGGTGCCCTACGTGACAACGGCACTGTCCGCAGCCGAAGGCCCGGTCATCGCAGCATCGGACTGGATGCGTGCCGTAGCGGACCAGATTCGGCAGTGGGTTCCCGGCGACTACACCACGCTGGGAACGGACGGATTCGGGTTCTCCGACACCCGGCCCGCCGCGCGACGGGTGTTCAACGTCGACGCCGAGTCGATCGTGGTCGCCACCCTCGTTGCCCTGGCGAAGGAGGGGTCCGTCGACTCTTCCAAGGCAGTGGAGGCCGCCCGTCGCTATCGCATCGACGACGTCCACGCCGCCGCCGTGTCCTACACGGACCCCGGCAGCGCCTGAGCTGCAGCTCGAACCGACGATCACGCCCACCGCCGTGTTGCTTCATGAGCGCACGACGGTGGGCGTAGGTTCGTGAGCATGGCCGAGCAGAGTCCGTTGGTGTCCCGCCGAAAGCAGACGCGCGATCCCTTGCCCGACGCGCTGCTCCGCCGGGTCAAGCAGTTCTCGGGACGACTGTCCACCGAGGCCGTCACGACGATGCAGGATCAGCTGCCCTTCTTCGACGACCTTGACGCCTCCCAACGCGCCAATGTGCAGTTGCTGGTGCAGACGGCCGTCGTGAACTTCCTCGAATGGCTCAAGGACCCCGAGAACGACATTCGCTTCAGCTTGGACGCCTTCCAGGTCATCCCCCAGGATCTCGCTCGGCGCCTCACTCTGAGTCAGACGGTGGACATGGTCCGAGTGGCCATGGAGTTCTTCGAACAGTGGCTGCCGGCTCTCGCCCGCAACGACGAACAGCTCGTGGCACTCACCGAGGCAGTATTGCGGTACGGCCGCGAGCTCGGGTTCGCGGCGGCATCGGTGTACGCGAGCGCGGCCGAGTCCCGTGGTGCGTGGGACACGCGCCTCGAGGCGTTGGTCGTCGATGCGGTGGTTCGTGGGGACACCGGCTCCGACATGCTCTCGAGGGCGGCGACGCTCAACTGGGATGCGACTGCCCCGGCAACCGTCATCGTCGGCACTCCCCCTCCGGACGAGCGCGTGTCGGTGGTTGGGACCATGCACACGATCGCCGAGAAGCATCAGCGCGCCGCGTTGGCCGTGGTGCAGGGGTCGCGCTTGGTGATGGTGGTCAGTGGCGAGCTCCACGAGCCTGCGGGTCGCTCACCTTTCATGATCGATCTGCTCACCAAGTTCGCAGACGAGCCGGTTGTCATCGGCCCTACGACCCCCACTCTGGGTGCGGCTCATTTCAGCGCCGTCGAGGCCCTGTCGGGTCTGCAGGCGGTGTCCGGTTGGCGGGGAGCTCCTCGACCGGTCTTCGCAGCCGAGTTGCTACCCGAACGTGCACTTCTGGGCGATTCGGCGGCCGTGGCGGCCCTCAACGATTCCCTGGTCGCGCCGCTGTCAGCGACGGGTTCGGTCCTCACGGACACTCTCGACGCATACCTGGACTGCGGCGGCGCGGTCGAGACATGTGCTCGGCAGCTGTTTGTTCATCCAAATACTGTGCGGTATCGACTCAAGCGAATCGCAGAAGTTACCGGTCGGGAACCTACGAATCCCCGTGATGCGTACGTTCTCCGGGTCGCGGCCACTGTCGGTCGTTTGACTCAATCTCATCACGAACCGACCCCTCGTTTAACAGCTGTCACACCATTCACATATGGAGAAGTCGTCTTGTAACGCCCAGAGGCTTACCGACGATGCGTGATTCCCACGTGGGAATTTGTGGAAACCCTACAAATCTGGTCGGCAGAGTTCATGGCCTACGACATCTCGCATCCCGGGTGTGACGGTGTTCTCTTGAATGGTGATTTCGTTGCTCGCCCCGGGTCAGGGCTCTCAGACGCCCGGGATGCTCAGCCCTTGGCTGGAGCTTCCCGGTACACAGGATCGACTCGAACTCTGGTCGAAGGCTGCCGGCCTCGACCTCGTTCGTCTCGGCACCACCGCAACCGCAGAGGAGATCACCGACACCGCGGTGACCCAGCCACTCGTCGTGGCAGCGGCTCTGCTCGCCTACGAAGAGATCGAGCGCCAGGGCTTGCTCCCCGACGACACGATCGCTGCCGGACACTCCGTCGGTGAACTCGCAGCTGCCGTCGTTGCCGGTGTGCTCACCGCAGACGACGCCGTCGCGCTGGCCGCGATCCGCGGAGCGGAAATGGCGAAGGCCTGTGCGGTCGAGCCAACCGGTATGTCTGCCGTGCTGGGCGGAGACGAAGCGGCCGTGCTCGGCCGCCTCGAGGAGCTCGGACTCGAGCCCGCCAACCGCAATGCTGCAGGTCAGATCGTCGCTGCAGGTCTTCTCACTACGCTCGAAGAACTCGCTGCGAACCCGCCGGAGAAGGCGCGCGTCCGCGCACTGCCGGTCGCCGGCGCATTCCATACTCGCTTCATGGCGCCGGCGCAGGAAGCTGTCACCGCCGCCGCCGCGAAGATCACCCCCTCGGAGCCCACGCGAACCCTGTTGTCCAACGCGGACGGCGCGGCGGTCGCATCCGGCGCCGATGCTCTGACTAAGCTGGCCGCGCAGGTCACCAAACCTGTGCGTTGGGACCTGTGCACCGCGACATTGCGTGACGCCCAGGTTTCCGCGATCGCGGAACTCCCCCCGGCCGGAACACTCGTCGGCATCGCCAAGCGTGAAATGCGTGGCACGCCGACGCAGGCACTCAAGACCCCCGGGGACATTCCCGCACTGGCCGAGCTGAGCAAAGTCGGTTAGTTTGCTGCGCGCACCTGCGGGTGCGCGCAGGGCCGCGAGTCCGAACCACCCGGTTCGGGCCTGCACAACTGGAAATTGACCATCTACACCGAACCAGAAGGGAGCCACCCGTGGCACTCACCCAGGAAGAAATCG
Organism: Rhodococcus sp. NPDC058521; assembly: GCF_042719695.1. Lineage (NCBI taxonomy): Bacteria > Bacillati > Actinomycetota > Actinomycetes > Mycobacteriales > Nocardiaceae > Rhodococcus > Rhodococcus sp. NPDC058521. Next base: position 210,289 of record NZ_JBHXNL010000006.1, on the reverse strand, counting down.
TTGCCGAACTCGGACAGATCATCGAGGAGGTCACCGGCATCGAACCCTCCGAGGTGACCGTCGAGAAGTCCTTCGTCGACGACCTCGACATCGACTCCCTGTCCATGGTTGAGATCGCTGTCCAGACCGAGGACAAGTACGGCGTCAAGATCCCCGACGAGGATCTCGCGAGCCTCCGCACCGTCGGTGACGCAGTCGGCTACATCCAGAAGCTCGAGGCCGAGGGTGGCGCCGAGGCAGAAGCTGTGAAGGCGAAGCTCGAAGCATCCAAGAACGACGAGGAGTGAGCCTTACCGTGACTTCCGCAACCCGCAACGGGAATTTCCCCAACATCGTCGTCACGAGCCTTGCAGCTTCGACGTCGGTCGCCGGTGATGTGGATGGCACGTGGAAGGGCTTGCTGGCCGGCGAGAGCGGCATCGACGTCCTTCACGACGCCTTCATCGAAGAGAACGATCTCCCGGTGAAGATCGGTGGCCACCTCAAGGTGTCCCCCGACGAGTCGCTCTCCCGCGTCGAACTCCGGCGTATGAGCTTCGTCGAGCGCCTCGCCCTCGTTCTCGGCCGCAAGGTCTGGGGCGAGGCGGGATCGCCGGAGGTCGACAAGGATCGTCTCGGTGTCGTCATCGGCACCGGGCTCGGCGGCGGTGAGGCTCTCGTCGAGGCAGTGGACAAGATGAAGACCGGCGGCTACCGCAAGGTGTCCCCGTTCTCCGTCCAGATGGTCATGCCGAACGGCCCGTCCGCAACGGTCGGGCTCGAACTGGGTGCCCGGGCAGGAGTTATCACTCCGGTCTCGGCATGCTCCTCCGGTTCCGAGGCCATCGCTCACGCCTACAGAATGCTCGTGATGGGCGACGCGGACATCATCGTGGCCGGTGGTGTCGAGGGCTACCTCGACGCCGTGCCGATCGCAAGCTTCGCGATGATGCGTGCGCTGAGCACCAACAACGAGAACCCGAAGGCTGCGTCGCGTCCGTTCGACAAGGATCGCGACGGCTTCGTCTTCGGTGAGGCAGGCGCGCTCATGGTCCTCGAGACCGAGGAGCACGCCAAGGCTCGCGGCGCGACCATCCACGCTCGTCTTCTGGGCGCGGGTATCACGTCGGACGGCTTCCACATCGTCGCGCCGGACCCTTCGGGCTCCGGTGCAGCACGGGCGATGACACGGGCCATCCAGACAGCAGGCCTGACGAAGCAAGACATTCAGCACATCAACGCGCACGCCACGGCAACTCCGATCGGCGACACTGCAGAGGCCAACGCCATCAATTCTGCTGTCGGTAATCACGCCGCGGTGTACGCACCGAAGTCCGCGTTGGGGCACTCGATCGGCGCGGTCGGCGCGCTCGAATCGGTGCTCACGGTCCTGAGTGTGCGGGACGGAATCATTCCGCCCACGCTCAATCTCGAAAATCAGGATCCAGAAATCGACCTCGATGTCGTCAAGGGCGAAGCCCGTACCGGCCAGATCGATTTCGCGCTCAACAACTCGTTCGGGTTCGGTGGGCACAATGTCGCGCTCGCCTTCGGCCGGGCATAAGAGCTCGGCTCGAAACAGCTAGATCGCGGGTGGAGATTCCGCACGACGCGTAACGCGGAATCTCCACCCATCGACAGCCCCAGTGAGGGCCCGCTACAGGAGGACGCGATGACAATTCTGGCACCGTCGACGAAATCTGATCCGTCGACCGACCCCCGCGACCCCCTGGCCCGCCTGGAGCGTCTTTTCGACACCGGCACCGTCACCACACTTCACGAGGCCGACAAGTCCGGCGTACTCGCCGCGGTCGGCACCATCGACGGCGTTCGCAGCGTCGCGTACTGCTCCGACGCCACCGTCATGGGCGGCGCAATGGGCGTCGAGGGCTGCAAGCACATCGTCAAGGCGATCGACACGGCCATCGAGGAAGATGTCCCGATCATCGGCCTGTGGCACTCCGGTGGCGCCCGTCTCGCGGAAGGCGTCGAAGCCCTTCACGCGGTGGGACTCGTCTTCGAGGCGATGGTACGAGCGTCCGGTCGCATCCCCCAGATTTCCGTCGTACTCGGCTTCGCCGCAGGTGGCGCCGCCTACGGGCCGGCCCTCACCGACATCGTGATCATGGCTCCCGAAGGGCGTGTCTTCGTGACAGGCCCCGACGTGGTCCGCAGCGTCACCGGTGAGCAGGTCGACATGGTCTCGCTCGGCGGACCCGACACTCACACCAAGAAGTCCGGTGTCGCGCACATCGCAGCCCGCGACGAGGACGACGCCTTGCACCGCGCACGGCGACTCGTCTCGATGATCGCCGAGCAAGGCGAGTTCGATCATTCCGCGGCCGAGCACGGCGACACCGATCTCCGCGCGTTGATGCCCGAGTCGGCGAAGCGCGCCTACGACGTACGCCCGATCGTTCACGAACTCCTCGACAACGTCGAAGGCGAGTCCAGCTTCGAGGAACTTCAGGGCAATTACGCCCGCAGCATCGTCACCGGTTTCGGGCGCCTCGGTGGGCGCACCGTCGGTGTCATTGCCAACAACCCACTTCGACTCGGCGGTTGCCTCAACTCCGAGAGCGCCGAGAAGTCTGCACGATTCGTCCGCCTGTGCAATGCGTTCGGAATTCCGCTGGTCGTCCTCGTCGATGTGCCCGGATACCTGCCCGGGGTCAGCATGGAATGGGAGGGCGTGGTTCGTCGTGGCGCCAAACTGCTGCACGCCTTCGCCGAGGCCACCGTTCCGCGCGTCACGGTCGTGACTCGCAAGATCTACGGCGGCGCCTACATCGCAATGAACTCCCGCGCATTGGGTGCAACAGCGGTGTACGCCTGGCCGGGCGCCGAGGTCGCCGTCATGGGCGCGAAGGCCGCAGTCGGCATTCTGCACAAGCGGGCACTGGCCGCAGCACCGGAAGAAGAGCGTGAAGCTCTTCACGACCGCCTCGCCATAGAACACGAGGCCATCGCCGGCGGCGTCGCACGTGCCGTGGAGATCGGCGTCGTAGACGACGAGATCGACCCCGCGAAGACCCGAAGCGTCGTGGCAGCAGCACTGGCGGCCGCACGTCCGGCACGCGGCGACCACAAGAACATTCCGTTGTGACGGCGAGCTGACTCGGGCTACGTCGTGCCCTCCTGATCGAGTAACTCCTCGCCGTGGGTGTCGATGCCGACGAGCGCGAGTTCGACCGGCAGCCGACGCTCGTCGAGACCCTGACCTAGTAGGTGCGTAGCGTTTCTCGCAGCCGGGCCGGTACCGCACCGGTCGCCGCCAGGCCGTCCAGTTCTCGACGAACGAGTGCACGAAGGGTGTCCCGATCGTCCGTCATGAGACATGCGACCTGCACCGAGTCGTACAGCGTGACCGAGCCGGTTTCGAGGCACCTGTGCCGATGCGACGCACGGCGAGTGCTTCACGGTGGCTACGCGCGAACCCTGCAACGCCGTGGCCGGACGTGCCGATCGCAACGTGCAGTCCCTGCCCCGCGGGCAGGTTCTCGGACAGCAACTGTTCCGTGCACCGGAAGTCGCAGGATTCTCACTGTGGGCGTGCCACGCCCACAGTTCACGAGCCCCCCGAGGGCATACTCAGCGGGCGCGTTTCTCCCGCGACGTTGCGCGCACACTCGGTCAGAGTGCCGAGAATGTCCGACAGCGGATCCGCCTGCGCGGTCCGCACGACGAAGGCAGTGTGATGCCGGCGCAGCGGGTGATCGAAGGTAGTGGGAACATGTGCCCATGTCCCCTCGGAATGACCCCACGGTGGCTCCCACGAACATTCGTCCATCGATCGGCGCCGCCGAGTATCCAGCACTCGCTGCAATCTGGCGTAGCGCCGTGGACGCAACGCACGACTTCCTCGCAGACGTGGATCGAGGCGAGATCGAGGCGAAACTACAGTCCGATTACTTTCCTGCAGTTCTGCTCTCGGTCGCAGAGCGAGACGGTCGACAAGTTGGCTTCTCCGGAGTACTCGACGGAAGGCTGGAGATGCTGTTCGTCGACGCAGCCCAACGCGGCAGTGGCATCGGCACGGCACTTCTTTCCCATGCAATCAGAGAACACGCAGTTGCGGGCGTCGATGTCAACGAGCAGAACGTCTCGGCTGCGGAGTTCTACGCTCACCATGGATTCGAGGTTGTCGGTCGCAGCGAAACAGACGAGGCAGGGCGTCCGTATCCGTTGCTCCACCTACAGCTCACCAAGGTGTCATGATCCGCTGATCGCGACGTCCGGCCAGCTTGTTTCAGCCCACCTGTCTGGGCAGCCAGGTCACCTCGGCGCCTTCACCACCATTGCGGAACGGCTCGAGCGCGGCATCCCATTCGGATCCGAGCGCACGGTCGAGTTCCGCGGCCACGTTGCCGCCGACGGACATGATCGCCCGAAGGCGCATCTCCCCCACGACCACATCACCGTTGGCACTCGTCGAACCGTGCCACAGGCCGAGTCCGGGAACGTGACTGTACCGCTCCCCGTCCACGCCTTCACTGGCATCCTCGGTGACCTCGAAGCGCAGCATCGGCCACGCGCGGAGGGCGTTGACCAGGCGTGCGCCGGTTCCCACCGGGCCGACCCAGTTGCTCGTCGCCTGCAAGACGCCGCTCGACGCGGGCTGCGCCGCCCACTTCAGGTCCGCACGACTGTCCAGGGTGGCCGTCAGGGCCCACTCGATGTGTGGACACAGCGCGGCCGGCGACGAGTGGATGTAGACCACTCCGGTCGTCACGTCCGCGAACTGATTCAATGCGCGCACTTTGAGCCTCCTGCAATTCGACGAGGGACGTCTTCCCCAACGACCTCGGTCGACATGCTCCAGAGCACTCGATTTACCAGTGTGCCTCGTGTTAACCGTGTTGCGCCAGTGGTTGGCGAGAAATTTATGTCAGGATATCTGGCTTCCTGCTCGGCAATCCCGGATCACGGCGTCGCTCAACTCGGGCCACACCGGCTTCGCCCAATCCCCGAAGTCACGATCCGTGAGCACGACGCAGGCAGTCCGGAGTGCGGGGTCCACCCAGAGAAAGGTGCCCGACTGACCGAAGTGGCCGAAGGTGCCCGGCGAGTTCGCCTCCCCGGTCCAGTGCGGATTCTTCGAATCCCGGAGCTCGAATCCGAGTCCCCAATCGTTGGGCCGCTGCCAGCCGTAGCCGGGCAACAAACCATCGAGACCCGGGAACTGGACCGACGTCGCAGCATCGAACGTCTGCTGAGCGACCAGTGTCGGGGCCAGGAGCTCGGCAGAGAATCTAGCGAGGTCGGCGACGGACGCCCGGGCCCCGTGTCCGGCCGGGCCGGACAGTTCGGCTGTGTTCATCCCGAGCGGTTCGAACACCGCTTCCCGCAGATAGCTCGCGAACTCGATTCCGGATTCCTCGGCTACGAGCTGTGCCAGCACCTCGTAGCCGGCACTCGAGTAGATCCGTTTCGTTTCCGGGGGTGCCGATACCGTGTTCTCGTCGAATGCGAGTCCAGAGGCGTGTGCCAGAAGATGGCGCACGGTCGACCCTTCAGGGCCCGCCGGCTGATCGAGTTCGACGGCACCTTCCTCGGTGGCGATCAGAACCGCATAGGCAACCAGGAGCTTGGTCACCGAGGCCAGCGGAAATACACTGTCTACGTCACCTCGGCTTCCGATGGTGCCGGTCCGGTCGACGACGGCAGCAGCCGCATTGTCCACCGGCCACTGCGCGATCAGGCCGAGAGAGTTTTCGAGACTGTCCACGCCGAACAGCCTACGAGAGGCGTCAGCGGTCGGCCTCGGTGTAGCGGATCACCCCGCGAATGTTCTTCCCGTCGAGCATGCCGCGATAGCCGTCGTTGACCTCTTCCAGGCTGTAGGTGCGCGTGATCATGTCGTCCAGGTTGAGTTGTCCGGACTTGTACATGGCCAACAGGTTTGGCACGTCGGTCCGTGCGTTGCCGCCGCCGAAGATGTTTCCTTGCAGATCCTTCTGCAGCATGGAGAACAGGAACATGTTGAGTTTGACGTCCATGTCCGCCATGTGACCCATCGCGGTCACTACGCAGCGCCCGGCCTTGCTGGTCAGGATGAGCGCTTCCTCGATGTACTCGCCTCGCATCTCTCCGACGGTGATGATCGACTTCTGCGCCATTCGCCCCTCCGTGAGAGCGATGATCGGCTCGATTGCCGCTGCCGCACTCTCGAACGCATGAGTCGCACCGAATTTCAGCGCCTGCTCCCGCTTCCAGGGCACCGGGTCGATCGCGAAGATCTGGCGTGCGCCCGAGGCGACAGCACCCTGCAACGCGCTCATACCGACACCACCAACACCCATGATCACCACCGACTCCCCCGGACGCACCTCGGCAATTCGCGTCGCGGAGCCCCACCCGGTCGGCACGCCGCAACCCACCAGCGCGGCAACCGCGAACGGGATGTCCTCGTCGATCTTCACGACGGAACTTTCGTGAACCGTCATGTACGGCGAGAACGTTCCCAGCAGACACATCGGGATGACGTCCTGGCCGCGGGCCTGGATCCGATAGGTGCCGTCACTGATGGCGAGACCACTCAGGAGCCCCATCCCGAGGTCGCACAGATTCTGATGGCCGGCCGAGCACGCGGGACACCTTCCGCAGGCGGGGATGAACGAGAGGACCACGTGATCTCCGACCTCGAGGTCGTGGACCTCGGGCCCCACCGCCGTGATCACGCCGGACCCCTCGTGCCCGCCCATCACGGGGAAGGACGGCATCGGCGTGGCGCCCGTGACGAGGTGATGATCGGAGTGGCACATTCCGGCGGCCTCCATCCGGATCTGCACCTCACCCGTGCGCGGGTCACCGATCTCGATGTCCTCGACCGACCACGGCTCGTCGAGCCCCCAGAGAATCGCGCCCTTGGTTTTCATCGACCTGCCCTTCGTCACATGTGCACACCCGTGAATGTGACGATAGACACAAAACATGGCAATTGAAGCGCGTTCTACACGACGCCTAAGTCGGGACGTTCCGGCGCGTGACCTCTACTCGCGCATCTCCCCAGCCCTTCGCACCAGCTCGCGCACCTGCTTGGAGTCGACCGGCGCGCCAGGGAACGACGCGACTCGGTTCAGCGGCATCGAACCCATCATCTTCAGCAGACCCGGGTCGTCGAACATGGTCGGCCCGGCCTTGTCCATCGCCTCACGCAGAAGGTCGCCGCCCACCGGGTGTGTTGTCCACTCTTCGATCGTCGACTCCTCGGACAGGATCTGCATCGGCTCGTTGCCGTCGATCGTCACGGTCGTTTCTCCGCGAAGATCGCGCGAGGACGCACCCACGTACACGTGATAGTCACCCGACTCGAGTACCCACTGCGAGAGGGATTCGTCGAAGTACGAGAGGTCCTCTCGTGCGATGTCGATCGTCACCGCCTTCGCTTCACCTTTCCGGACGAACTCGTTGGCGAACGCCTTCAACTCTCGAACCGGACGCATCACGGACGAGTGCGGAACTCCCACATAAACCTGGACCACGTCACGCCCGTCTCGATTCCCGGTGTTGCGGAGCGTTACGGACACGACGACTCCCTTGTCGGACGGGCGAGCGCTGATGTCGGAGTACTCGAAGGTGGTGTAGGACAGTCCGTGCCCGAACGGGAAACTCACCGGAATCTTCCGGGCGTCGTAGTGCCGATATCCGACGAAGAGTCCCTCGCCGTAACGGACGTGGCCCGCCTCCCCCGGGAAGTTCAGGTAGGCAGGGGTGTCCTCGAGTCGAAGCGGAATCGTTTCGGTCAGGCGGCCGGACGGGTCGACCCGCCCGAACAGCACGTCGGCAATTGCGCCTCCGCCTGCCTGCCCGAGCAGCCACCCCTCGACGATCGCAGAAACGCCCTCGGCCCAGTCACCGACACGGACGACGCTGCCGTTCGACAGAACAACCACCACTCGGGAATTCACGTCGAGCACCGCACGCAGAAGTTCCGTCTGTTCGGCCGGCAGGTCGATGTGCTCGCGATCGAAGCCTTCCGACTCTGCGTCTTCGGGCAGGCCGAGGAACACCACCGCGACGTCTGCACTTCTCGCCGTATCCACGGCTTCGGTCGCAAGATCGGTAGCGTTCGTTGTGGGCTCCCCGAGGGGGAATCCCTGCGTGAAGGCCACTGTCCAGCCACTGGCGATTTCACGGATCTCGTCGAGGGCATTGTCGAGTCGGGTGGGGTTTATCTGCGAGCTGCCCGCGCCTTGATAGCGCGGCGTTCTCGCGAATTCACCGATCACGGCGAGGCTGCCGTTTCGGTTCGGGTCGAGGGGAAGAATCCCGTCGTTACTCAACAACACGATGCTCCGGCCAGCGACCTCGCGAGCAAGCGCGTGATGCTCGGCCGAATCGAACGATCCCTCTTCGCGGCTGTTCTCTCGTACCCGGTTCACGAGGGTGATCACTCGCTGGGCGGCGGCATCGAGAACGGACATCTCGATGTCGCCGGATTCGACTGCGGCAGTGACCTCGGCGTCGGAAACGCCACTCGTCGAAGGCATCTGGAGGTCCAGCCCAGCGGACAGAGACGGAACTCTCTCCGCCACAGCGCCCCAGTCCGAGACGACCAGTCCGTCGAACCCCCATTCACCACGCAGTACGTCCGTCAGAAGCCACCGATTCTGCGAGGCATACGTGCCGTTGATGCGGTTGTAGGAACACATGACCGTCCAGGGGGCCGCAGTGCGCACCACGTGCTCGAAGCCGCGGAGATAGATCTCCCGCAACGTGCGCTCGTCGACTTCGGCGCTCACGCGGAGTCGTTCGGTCTCCTGATTGTTCACGGCGAAGTGTTTGAGCGACGCGCCCACTCCGTTGGCCTGCAGTCCATCGACGAGTGCTGCAGCGAGCCGGCCGGCCAGAATCGGATCCTCGGAGAAGTACTCGAAGTTGCGTCCACACAGCGGCGACCGCTTGATGTTCATGCCAGGCCCCAGCAGCACTCCGACCTGCTGCGCCTTGGCTTCCGAGGCAAGAGCAGCGCCGACTCGTTCGAGCAGTTCGGTGTCCCACGAAGACCCGAGTGCCACTGCCGGTGGGAAACACGTCGCCGGCGCACTGTCACCGATGCCCAGATTGTCGCCACCCTCGTTCTGCTTTCGCACACCGTGGGGCCCGTCGGTGAGAAGGATCGAGCTCATGCCGACCCGCTGGACAGCTTCCGTCTCCCAGAAGTTCTTGCCACTCGTGAGGGATGCCTTCTCCTCGGTGGTGAGATCGGCCAGGTAAGGCGAGGTGACCATCGTGAATCCTCCGTTCGTAGGTCGTACCCACGCTACGGAGTCGACGAACCGGTCACTATTGAACAAGCACGTGCCGACACTCACACTTACGCTGGAAACATGGCTGACACGACATCGACGCGGATCGAGTTCGACGGACATGTCCAGACGATCGGCGACGCGACGATCCTGAGGTTCCCGGACCGGGCGAGTGCAGAACTCCCCTCGCGCGGCCAGGTTGCGGTCGAGGCTGAGCTGAACGGCAGGCCCTTCGAGACCGTTGTCGAACCCGACGGCATGAAGGGACACTGGCTTGCGATCGACGAGGAGCTACTCCGAACCCTGGCCCTCGATGACGGCGATCCCGTGACGCTCGAGGTCCGACCGACCAAGAATTGGCCGGAGCCCGACGTGCCGCAAGACTTTCGGGACGCACTCGCCGAGGCCTCTGACATTGCCGACACCTGGGACAGCATCACACCGATGGCGCGGTGGGAATGGATCCGGTGGATCCGATCCACCAAGAACCCCGACACCCGAGCACGCCGCGTCGAGGTCGGCATCTCGAAACTGCGTTCGGGAAAGCGTCGGCCGTGCTGCTTCGACCTGTCGGCCTGCACCGACCCGGACTTGTCCAAGAACGGCAAGCTCGTGGACGCGGTGTGACAGCCTTCCTTCCCGTCACCACGGACCGCCTCGTCCTTCGTCCGTACGTCTCCAGCGATCGCGCCGAATTCCACGCCGTCTACTCACGGCCGGAGGTCGCCAGGTTTCTGCTCGAGGAACCATGGACGGAACACGTTGCCGAGCAGAAGGTCGCCGAACGCAGTGAGCAAACCTGCCTGAACGGCCCTGGCGGAACGCTGGCACTCGTTGTCGACCTCGAGGGTCGAGCGATCGGCAACGTCATGCTGTGGTTCACGGATCGCGAACATGGGGTTGCCGAAATCGGATGGGTACTCGACCCGACGTTCGGCGGCCGTGGCTATGGCGCCGAAGCCGTTCGCGCGGTGCTGAACCTCGCCTTCGACCACTATCGGATTCACCGCGTCGCGGCACAGATGGACGGTCGCAACACAGCTTCCGCGCGTCTCGCGAAGAACGTCGGGATGCGACACGAAGCGCATCTGCGACAGGACTGGTGGAGCAAGGGTGAGTGGACCGACACCGTGATCTTCGGGACCCTCGCGAGCGACCGTTAGTGGATGGCGTCGCGATCCGGCCGAGCGGGCGGGTCCAGTCCACTGGCTCGCCACACAGCCGGTAGCCGTCGCCAGCACCCATCATTCACCGAAAACGCGGGGACCACGGCTCACGTCTGAGCATAGGCATCCGCGTACTCGTCGCTGGGCGGTACAGGTTGGATCACGTCGAGAAGGACGCCGTCGGGAGCCGCGACGATGAAATGGCGTTGCCCGAAGTCCTCGTCGCGAATAGGCAGGACGACCTCGATATCCGCATGACCGGTCACGCGGCGATGGACCGCATCGACGTCGTCGACTTCAAGATTCACTATGACCCCGCGCGGAGGGGCGCCGTACCCAGCCGGAATCGTCGTGTGGTCGTGAGCCAGGATCGCCAACTCGAATGCGTCCAGCCGCAGGCTGACGTACCAGTCAGACTCGAAGGTCGCCTCGAAGCCGACCACCTCACGGTAGAACGACGCCGCGGCCGCGACATCCCGAGACATGAGCACCGGATAGAAGCCCATAACAGACATGGAACCACTCCTTTACGTACACTGAGTATCTAACGAAATCAGGATACATACGTTGCGTACGTAAAGGAAGACTCGATGCCCCGTGCCTCCGCCGCCCACGCGGCCCAAACAGCCCAGTCAGTTCTGGGGTCGGCGACCGATCTTTTCGCATCGCAGGGCTTCGTGGACGTCTCGCTTGACGATGTCGCCACGGCGGTGGGGGTTACGCGGGGAGCGGTCTACCATCACTACAGGAGCAAGGCGGGACTGTTCGGCGCAGTGGTGGACAGGCTGCAGTCTCAGGTCGCCGCCGCCGTCGTCGCGGCCGCGAAAGAGGCCGGCCCACTCCCGAGCGATCAACTCCGCGCCGGATCCCACGCATTCCTCGATGCGATCACCTCCGGCACCGCCGCCCGTATCCTGCTCATCGACGCCCCATCGGTGGTCGGCTGGCAGGAGTGGCGACGGCTCGACGCCGAGAATTCCGCAGCACACCTGCGCGACGCCCTGCGAAACGTGGGGGTGCCGGACGATCTTCTCGACGCGACCACCGCGCAACTCTCGGGAGCGATGAACGAAGCCGCCCTTTGGATCGCCCAGCAAGAGAACACCGATGTGGCTCGAGTACAGGCGCACTCCGCGCTCGACCGACTCCTCGCTACCTACCACTCGTGACGTCTCGTCCGAGCCGGACGGGCACACGTAAGACGGTGGGGCGGGCGGGGCTCGAACCCGCGACCAATGGATTATGAGTCCACGGCTCTAACCGACTGAGCTACCGCCCCATCGCGAGGGAAATCCTCACAGCGCGTGGAATGTTACCGCCACTTCGCGGCGCGCTCGTAGGCGGGATCGCCCACCCGAAACGACAGAAGCCCGCCAACGAGAGTCGACGGGCTTCCTGCGTGCTCCCCCGGCTGGACTCGAACCAGCAACCGTCCGATTAACAGTCGGAAGCTCTGCCAATTGAGCTACAGGGGATTATCCTTCGGTGCCTCGCCGTCTCCGGCGTTGCCTGGAAGACTTTAGCCTATTGCCCCACCCCAGTACCAAATCGCCTGCCGAACGATGCGTCAGGCAGGATGGTGGAGATCGATGTGCACCGGGAGGAAGCGGGAATGATGCGGTTGTTGATCGGTATCGCGGCAGGATACGTCCTGGGTACGCGCGCGGGACGTGCACGATACGAACAGATCAGTAAGGCAACGAAGGCCGTGGCGACGAGTCCGGCCACCAAGAAGGTGCTGCAGGTCTCCCGTCAGCGCCTGTCCGATTCACTCGACACCAAGCCGAAGCTCGAGCCGATGCGGCCGATCAGCGAGGACACCACCATTCTCGTACCGCAGGATCAGCTGAAGAAAAAGTAGCGGTCGGCCGGAAGCAGGGCCTGTGTCAGCCTGCTAGACCGTCGCCGCTCGAGTCGCCGATCGCCTGATCGAGAAGGCTACGGCGATACTGTTCTAGGGCGACCAGGTCGCCGAGGAGGGAGTGGAACTCTTCGGAGGCGGCAGCCGGGGATACCCGTTGCAGCCGCGATTTGAGTTCCGCAACCTGCTCCCCCACCCATACTTCCTGCAGCCGTGCGAGCACACCCGAGATGTATCGGGGAACCGTGTCTTCCTCCGCGGGCAACGACTCGACCGCAAGTTCCGACAGGAGCGACGTGGCGACCGGGTCGTCGAGGCTCCGGCCCACAACGTCCAGCCATTCGGCGCCGCCGAGTCCTGCGCTGGCTCCTCCGGCCGCGGCCATGGCCTGGCGGATCGCTGAGTACGCGGGGTGAGTGAAAGTTTCGGTCGGCAGTGAATCGAACACGGTGCCGGCGATGGCCGGGTACTGCAGCGCACCCTTGATCGCCTCTCGTTGGGGCCACAACGTGGGATCGTTCGGACGTGGCCGAGGAATCCCTGTGCGCGCCGCGTCCTGCGGTGCTGGTTCCTCCCGAATTGTGCGACGAGTCGACGGCGCGGCACCGCCCTTGGCCCGCCGCTGCGCCTCCTCACGGACGCGACGACGAACGGCCGGAATATCGTCCCAACCGACCCAGCCGCAGAGCTGTACGGCATAGCTGTCGCGGAGTGTGGGTTCCTTGATCTGCGCCACAACCGGTACGGCTCGGCGCAGGGCCTCTACACGCCCCTCCGCCGTTTCGAGATCGTGGTCGGACAGCATCGACTTCACGACGAACTCGAACATCGGGGTACGTCGCGCCACGAGATCCCGGACCGCCCCGTCGCCGGACTCCTGTCGGAGCTCGCACGGGTCCATGCCTGCGGGCGCAATGGCGACGAACGTCTGACCGGCCATCTTCTGGTCGCCCTCGAAGGCCTTCATCGCGGCAGCCTGACCGGCCGCGTCGCCGTCGAACGTGTAGATGATCTCCCCGCGAAAGTAGCTGTCGTCCATGAGGAGTCGGCGCAGCATCGACAGGTGGTCGTCGCCGAAGGCAGTACCACACGCTGCCACCGCCGTCTTCACACCGGCGAGATGCATCGCCATCACATCGGTGTACCCCTCGACCACCACTGCCTGGTGCCCTTTCGCGATCTCGCGTTTGGCGAGATCCAGACCGAACAGCACCTGAGACTTCTTGTACAGCATGGTTTCCGGCGTATTGACGTACTTGCCGGGCATGGTGTCGTCGTCGAACAGTTTGCGCGCGCCGAATCCGATCACGTCGCCGGACAAGTTGCGGATCGGCCACAGCAGTCGACGGTGAAAGCGGTCGATGTGCCCACGCCGACCTTCTCTGGACAGGCCGGCGGCCTCGAGTTCCTTCAACTCGAACCCCTTGGACAGCAGATGCTTCGTGAGGTTGTCCCAGCCGGCCGGCGCGTAGCCGCATCCGAAGGTACGTGCGGCGTTCTCGTCGAAATTGCGTTCGGTGAGGTAGTCACGGGCTGCCTGCGCGTCCGGCTCGTTGAGACGGGCCGCATAGAACTCCTGGGCGGCCGCGTTCGCCGCCACCAGCCGTGCGCGGGTACCCCGATCCCGCTGCACCGAGGTGCCGCCACCCTCGTAGGAGATCGTGTAGTTGGCCCTGTCCGCGAGCTGCTCCACCGATTCCACGAAGGTGATGTGGTCGATCTTCTGCAGGAACGAATAGACGTCGCCGCCCTCGCCACATCCGAAGCAGTGGTACGTGCCGTGATTCGGGCGAACATGGAAGGACGGCGACTTCTCGTCGTGGAAGGGACACAGGCCCTTCATGGAATCGGCGCCGGCTCGCTTGAGGGAGACGTACTCCCCCACGATGTCCTCGATTCGAGTGCGGTCGCGAATCGCCGCTATGTCGCGATCGGGGATTCTGCCAGCCACGCCGACAGTCTAGGCCCTAGCAGTTGGACGGAGCAGGCACGCCTGCGAAGCGATCGCCGAGGTACCCGGAGGCTCCCGCCGCGCCCGCCATCGCGGTGCCGTGATCGGCTCCCGGCAGTTCGAACAACTGGTGCGACGGCGCACACTGCAGACCCAGCGCGTTCACGAACGGTTGGTACGAGACCAACGGCGCGTCCGGGGCAGTGCCGGCCGGCACGCGCACGGTGGTCATCGCAGCGATCGGGTCGCCCGCGGAATTGGTCGACCGATAGCGAATCGGCCAGGAGCGGCAGCACCGGGAAATCCGGGTGCCGCACCCTGCAGACTGTCCAGCACGTCGCCGTCAGCGTGCGTTCCGAGATCAGGATCCGCAGCGTAGAAGGGATCGGGATCGGCCGGCGGATAGAGCGGGCGCCGCTTGGGCAGCCGGAGTCGAGAAAACCGAGCCGAGGGCTACGGTGAGCATTACCGAGACTGCGGTGGTGGTTCTGCGAAGCGCTGACCTCATCTGGTCCCTCTCGCTGAATGCGGGGCGTCATGTGACCTTCGCCCCAGTGCATTCGGAGCCGCCGTGACGGCGGATGGGTTCGCTGGAGAAGCCTGTCGAGCCGATCAGCCCCAGCTGGCTTGCGCCCCCAGGCTCGATTTGTCCACCCGCTCGAGCCTGCTCTCGGTGTACGACGCGATCTGATCGACGATCACGCGTACCCGTGCCGAATCGTCCGCGGCCCGCTCCCACGCCGGCAGCAACAATGGGTCGAGCCCGGCGGGCGCTGTGGTGAGCAACCATTCGGCCACCCGATGCACGCGGTCGCGTTGACGATCCTGTCGCGCCTTGTGTCCCTTGTCCGACATCACGTAATGCAGAGCAACGGTCTTGAGCAACGCGACCTCGGCACCGACAACCGGCGGTATGACCAGGTCGGCGTCGTATCGGGTCAGCGCCGTCGCTCCACCCACCTCCTGGGTGCCCGCTATCGCGGCCGTGGCGAATCGCCCCACGAGTTCACTGGTCAGATTCTTCAGAGCCACCGAACTGCCGAGAGTTCCGTCGTATCGGCCGACCTCGGACACCACGGGGAGCTCCGACAGACGCCGGGCAGCCTCCACCAGATCGTCGACGACCAGCCCCGAGAATTCCGATGCGCCCAGCGTCGCCAGTGCGCGCTGCTCGACCGGATCTGCCAGTGACCGCAGGTCGATGCGGCCTGCAATGACGCCGTCTTCCACGTCGTGGACCGAATACGCAACGTCGTCCGCCCAGTCCATCACCTGGGCCTCGAGACAGCGGCGCCCCTCCGGCGCACCCGATCTGACCCACGCCAACACGTCCGCATCGTCGTCGTAGGCACCGAACTTGGCGCCGGGCCGGGGACGAACCCAGGGGTACTTGATCGCCGCGTCGAGCGCAGCCCGAGTCAGATTGAGCCCGGCGCTGTTTCCCGAGGAGTCCAGCACCTTCGGTTCGAGACTCGTGAGAATCCGCAGGTTCTGGGCGTTCCCCTCGAATCCACCGCAGGAATGCGCCACCTCGTCGAGGGCCTTCTCCCCGTTGTGTCCATAGGGCGGATGCCCGATGTCGTGGGCAAGGCCGGCCAGATCGACCAGGTCCGGATCGCAGCCGAGACCGTCGGCGATGCCGCGACCGATCTGCGCCACCTCGATCGAGTGGGTGAGCCTGGTGCGTGGTGTGTCCCCGTCCCGCGGACCGACCACCTGTGTCTTGTCGGCAAGTCGGCGCAGGGCCGCCGAGTGCTGAACACGTGCGCGATCACGCGCGAAATCGCTTCGGCGATGGGCCGCATCCCGGTCGGCGCCCGGCAGTGCCGCACGCTTCGCCGACTCCGAGACGCGACGCTCGACGTCGTGCTCGCCGTACTCACCGCGCACCGATGGAGGAGTCGTCATCCGTTGATCACTGGCCCGCCGTGTAGGGGAAGTCCGCGGAGAAGTGCGTGAGCTGATACCAGATCAAAGCACCGGTCTCGCGGGCGATTCCGTGTAGTTGTGACTCGCGTGTGAACACCGCGGGCCCCTGCCGGGTGGGCGCCGTCCAGGCGTCGAGTCCGGCGTCCCGTGCCATCGTCCGCGTGCGGAGCGAATGCCACGGGTCACTGACCAGTACCGCGGTGTTCAAGCCTCGAGACGACATCTCCTCGCTCACGGCTTCGACGCTACGGAGAGTGTCCGAACCGACCTCGACGGCCGTGATGCTGTCCGCAGGCACACCCCGTTCGGTCAGATAGTTCTTACCCGAGGCGGCCTCGGTGTACTCGTCGCCCTCCTGCTTCCCACCCACGGTTACGACACGCGGAGCGACGCCCTGCTCGTACAGCTTGTAGGCCTGCTCCAGACGAGCTTCGAACACCGACGAAGGCGTGCCGGAGTACTGCGCCGCACCGAGCACCACGATCGCGTCCGCCGCCGACTTGTCGTCGACCCTCGCGACCTGCCACACCCGAAGGGCGGTCCCGGCCACGAGCACCACCCCCACGAGAAGCGTTCCCACGACGAGACGGCGCATCCACCGGAGCACACCGTCGAAGAAGCCGCTGCGCGTCGAGCTGTACGTGACGGTGCCGCGGTCGAACTCTGAATTCACCCCACGATTCTGCCAGTTCTGCGCCGGGTGCCACCGTCTCGACTCGCCACAACGGTTAGATTCGATGCCATGTCATCCGCACCGCAGGCTGTCCACCGACTGATCGCGGGAGCTGCCGCAGCCTTCCTCCTGGCATTCCTGTCCTTCGCCGCAACCCCCGCCGTCGCCGGCGCGGACGCTCCGTCGCGGCTACCCGGGCAGATCACGGACACGGTCGGCGCTTTGGATTCCGATCAGCTCGACGACGTACAGAATGCGATCGACCAGCTGTATGCCGACCACAAGGTTCGCCTGTGGGTGGCCTACGTGACCGATTTCGGCGACCTCTCCGAGGAAGCGTGGGCAACGCAGACAGCAGAGATGTCGAGTCTGGGTGACCGCGACGTGCTCCTGTCGGTCGCCACGGTGGATCGGGCCTACTATCTCAGCACCTCGTCGGCCCTGAAGGACGTCAGCTCGTCGGAGGCCGAGTCCATCCGGGTGGATGCCGTCGAACCCGCACTACGCGAGGAAGACTGGGCCGACGCAGCGATCAGCACGGCCGGCGGCCTCGACGACGCGATGAGCTCCAGCGGTGGAATGTCCACGACGACCTTGCTCGTCGGCGGCGGTGTTGTCGCGGCCGGGGCTGGTGGCCTCGCGCTGTACTCCCGTAAGCGGCGAACGGACAGAACCAAGGCTGGTGCCCGGGCGGCGAAGAACATCGACCCGAACGACACCCCAGCTCTGGCAGCTCTCGATCTGCCCACCCTCGACGAACGTGCCAAGGAAGTTCTCGTCGAGACCGACAACGCCGTCCGGACCAGCCAGGAGGAACTCGAGCTGGCCCGTGGTGAATTCGGCGAACGGGCCGTCGAACCGTTCGTGAAGGCGTTCGCCGGCGCCCGCTCGGCACTGACGTCCGCGTTCGAGATCCGGCAGCGTCTGGACGACGAGATTCCGGAGACCCCTGCCCAACAGCGCGAGATGCTCATCGAGATCATCACGTCGTGTGGTCGCGCCGATCGCGAACTCGACGATCGCGTCCGCGAATTCGACGGTCTACGAAACCTCCTCATCGATGCCGGTGACCGGCTGGACGAACTCACCCGGAAGGTCGTCGCGGTGTCCGTTCGCGTTCCGGAATCGGAGAAAACCCTGGCCCGCCTGCGTGAAGAGTTTCCTGCCGAGTCGATCGCGTCGATCACCGACAACGTGACGATGGCCGGTGAGCGACTGAAGTTCGCCGAGGAATCAATCGACCGCGGTCGCGACACCGTGTCGTTGCCGGCAGGCAAGCAGGGCCCCGTCGTCACTTCGATTCGCTCCGGGGAGTCGGCGATCGCCCAGGCTCAATCACTCCTCGACGGCGTCGACCACGCGGCCGAGAATATTCACCACGCCATAGCGACGCTGCCGGAGGCGGTCGCCGACCTACAACGCGGAATCGATGCGTCGGGACAGTTCTCCAAGCAGCGTGGTGACCGACTCGCGAAGGCGAAGGCGGGAGCAGAATCCGCACTCGCCACCGCGCACACGACCAAGACATCCGACCCGTTGGGTGCCTTTTCGGCAATCGTCGAGGCCGACGCGGAACTCGATGCCGCACTCGAACAGGCCCAGCAGACGAAGGAAGAGGCGGACAAGGCGATTCAACGTCTCGACCGCGAGATCACCGCAGCCCAGTCTCAGGTGACTGCGGCCTCGGACTTCATCTCGACACGGCGTGGTGCCGTCGGTGCGGACGCACGCACGCGACTGACCGAGGCGCAGCGGCACCTGGACGCTGCTCGCCAACTCTCGAAGAGCGAACCGGACAAGGCGTTCCAGCACGCTCGCGCGGCAACGAACCTGGCAACCCGAGCACTCAGCGCCGCCCGTAACGATGTCCAGAGGTGGGAATCCACTCAGAGCCCGCGACGGGGCGGCGGCAGCGGAACCGCGGGTGCAGTGCTCGGCGGCATTCTCATCGACAGCATGATTCGCGGCGGTATGCGCGGCGGCCGTCGAGGCAGCTTCGGTGGTGGTTTCGGTGGTGGCGGTTTCGGGGGCGGCCCGGGATCCTTCGGCGGGCCGAGCAGCTCGGGCCGTACCGGTGGTGGCGGCCGCTTCTGATCAGCGTCGACCCGCTCTTCGTCGGAAGAACGCCGCAGTGGCCTCGTCCGCGGGATAGAACGCCTCGATCGCGATCTCGGACAACGTCACGTCCCGAGGCGTTCCGAACACCGTGGTGGTGCTGAACATGGATATCTCGGTGTCGTCTACCCGGTACGTCAACGGGACCACCAGTGACGACTCGTGTTCGATGCGTCCCGTCCCGCCACCCGGGTAGGCGGACAACTCACGGTGCAGGTCCGTAAGGGACACGTCACCTGTGATCTCCACTTCGCGCCACAACCTTTCGAGCAGATGTGCTCGCCACTCCCCCAGATTCACGATCCGCGGCGCCATGCCCTCCGGGTGCAGGCTCAACCGCAGGACGTTGACGGGCGGTTCCAGCAAGTGCTCCGCCGCACCCTCGATCAGCACGCCGATCGCATCGTTTCCCGCGACCAGCTCCCAGTCACGGTCGACGACCACCGCGGGGAACGGCTCGTGCGCGGACAGTATGCGGTCGATCGCATCACTGACCGCGGACATCGGCGTATCCGACAACGCATGACGAGAGAAGGCGGGTGCGAAGCCCGCCGCCAACAGAAGCGTGTTCTGCTGACGCAGAGGAACTTCCATACATTCGGACAGTCGGAGAATCATCGACCTCGTGGGTGTGGATCGGCCGTTCTCGACGAAGCTGAGATGTCTGGCCGACACCCCCGATTTCGAGGAAAGCCCCAATTGGGTGAGGCGCCGCATCTCCCGCCACCGTCGCAGAAGGACTCCCACGGGCTCCGCAGTCTCGGTCGATGTCATGTCACCAACGTAGCGAGGCGAGGTCACCGCCACGATTACCTTCGGAGTAATCGACCGGACGCAGTTCGCGGCGCACTGTGGTTCCCACACCGCATCGCCGACCGGAGCGAGGGTGACATCGAAAGGACGAACCATGACCCACTTCGACGAACTTGCCGGCCGCTACATCGAGACCTGGAACGAAACGGACGAGCACAAGCGGCGCGAACTCATCGACCGCTACTGGTCGCCGAATGCCCGCTACATCGATCCGCTCGGAGTGGCACGGGGACCGGAAGCAATCGCGAGCATGATCGCGGGCGCACAGTCACAGTTCGCGGGTTTCGAGTTCAGTTTGGCGGGCTCGGTGGACGCCCATCACGATCTGGCCCGTTTCAGCTGGCACCTCGGCAAGTCTGGCGAGGCTCCGGTCGTCGTCGGATTCGATGTGGCCGAATGCGATTCGGAGGGCCGACTGACGTCGGTGCTCGGGTTCCTCGATCAGGTGCCGGCATGAGCGTGCCGACCTACGCGATCGCACATCTGCGCACCGTCGACCTCGGCGACGGCATAGTGGAGTACCTCGAACGAATCGACGGAACGTTGGCGCCGTTCGGCGGCAGATTCATCGTCCACGGCGCAACCCCCGACGTCCGGGAAGGGGCATGGACCGGCGACTTGATCGTCATCGAGTTCCCGAGCGCGGCGAAGGCGGTCGGATGGTACGACTCACCCGAGTATCGGGAGATCATCCCGCCTCGGACGGACAACTCGGACGGTTCGGTATTTCTCGTCGAGGGCGTCGAACAGCCACACCGAGCAACGGACATACTGGCCTGACACAGCAGCGGGCGGACACCGTGTTCGGTGTCCGCCCGCTGCTGTTCAGTTGTCGGTCAGGAGCCGATCAAGCGCTGCGCGAGGTAGCCCTCCACCTGGTCGAGAGCAACGCGCTCCTGTGCCATCGAGTCGCGCTCACGCACCGTCACAGCGTGGTCGTCGAGGGTGTCGAAATCCACGGTGATGCAGAACGGCGTTCCGATCTCGTCCTGGCGGCGGTAGCGGCGACCGATCGCACCGGCGTCGTCGAACTCGACGTTCCAGTTCTGACGCAAGGTCGCGGCCAGGTCCTTCGCCTTCGGAGTGAGATCCGCGTTGCGCGAGAGCGGCAGGACCGCGGCCTTCACGGGAGCGAGACGCCGATCGAGCCGCAGGACGGTTCGCTTGTCGACGCCGCCCTTGGAGTTGGGTGCCTCGTCCTCGGTGTACGCGTCGACCAGGAACGCCATCAGCGAGCGGGTGAGGCCCGCTGCGGGCTCGATGACGTACGGCGTGTACCTTTCGCCCGTCGTCTGGTCGTAGTAGTTGAGTTCTGTTCCCGAGTGCTTCGAATGCGTGGACAGGTCGAAGTCGGTGCGGTTCGCGACGCCTTCCAGCTCACCCCACTCACTACCCTGGAAGTGGAAGCGGTACTCGATGTCCACCGTCCGCTTCGAGTAGTGCGAAAGCTTGTCCTGCGGGTGCTCGAACAGGCGCAGATTGTCGCGATCGATTCCGAGACCGGTGTACCAATC
Organism: Rhodococcus sp. NPDC058521; assembly: GCF_042719695.1. NCBI lineage: Bacteria > Bacillati > Actinomycetota > Actinomycetes > Mycobacteriales > Nocardiaceae > Rhodococcus > Rhodococcus sp. NPDC058521. The sequence continues at coordinate 189,037 of NZ_JBHXNL010000006.1, read as the reverse complement.
CATTCGGTAATCGATCCAGTACTGGTGCCACTCCTCGTCGTCACCCGGCTTGACGAAGAACTCCATCTCCATCTGCTCGAACTCGCGGGTGCGGAAGATGAAGTTGCCCGGCGTGATCTCGTTGCGGAAGCTCTTGCCGATCTGGCCGATTCCGAACGGGGGCTTCTTGCGAGAGGTGGTCAACACGTTGGCGAAGTTGACGAAGATGCCCTGGGCCGTTTCCGGCCGGAGGTAGTGCAAGCCTTCCTCGTTGTCCACGGGACCGAGGAACGTTTTGAGCAAACCGGAGAATGCGCGAGGTTCGGTCCACTGGCCGGGTTCCCCCGTTTCGGGGTCACGGATATCCGCAAGGCCGTTCTCCGGCGGGTGTCCATGCTTGTGTTCGTAGGCTTCGACCAAGTGATCGGCCCGGTACCGCTTGTGCGTGATCAGCGACTCGACGAGCGGATCGGAGAAGGTCTCGACGTGACCCGAAGCCTCCCATACCTGGCGCGGAAGAATCACCGACGAATCGAGACCGACGACATCCTCTCGGCTGGTGATCATGTTGCGCCACCACTGCTTCTTGATGTTGTCCTTCAGCTCTACGCCGAGCGGACCGTAGTCCCATGCGGACTTGGTACCGCCGTAGATCTCACCGCACGGGAAGACCAGGCCACGCCGCTTGGCGAGGTTGACGACGGTTTCGACTTTGGACTTGGGTGCCACTCGGCTGCTCTCCATCTGGGTAATAGATGCATGATCACGTGCGTTTTTCGGAGACCAGCCTATCTGCTCGGAGTTGTCGTTCTCATCCACCCGGTTGACATGCGCAAACGTGCATATCAAAATGGAATCGGTTTGCAATAACGTGCCGTAGGGTCGGAGCACCGACCTGGGTACCGCACAACGTAAGGGGGTTCACTGTGAGAGTGACCGAAACCGGTGAGCTCCACGAGGCCGAGTCCGTGCATGTGGCCGAGTCCGGGCATGTCGGAGCGGCGCAGGCGCATGCCCACGATCCGTTCGACACCACTCCCGCGGCGCCCGTTCCCCCGAAGGAAACGCTCACCGCGGCCGGAGACCTGCTTCGCGCCCTCGCCGCCCCGGTGCGCATCGCCATCGTGCTCCAACTGCACGATTCCGAACGATGCGTTCACGAACTCGTCGGCGCACTTGGGGTCACCCAACCATTGATCAGCCAGCACCTGCGCGTACTGAAAGCGGCCGGCGTCGTCCGCGGCGAACGGAACGGCCGCGAAGTTCTCTACCGTCTGGTCGACGATCACCTGGCGCACATCGTCGTCGATGCCGTCGCCCATGCCGAGGAAGGATAGAACTGTTGCCCCAGCAGACGCGACGTGCACCGGCTGAGGTAGGGGTGCGCTCCACCAAGCAACGAAGCGCCATTTCGGCACTGCTCGACGACATCGAGGAGTTCCGCTCGGCCCAGGAACTCCACGACGAGCTGCGCAAGCGCGGAGAAGGCATCGGCCTCACGACGGTGTATCGAACGCTGCAGGCTCTTGCCGACACGGGCACGGTGGACGTTTTGCGCACCGACACAGGCGAATCCGTGTATCGACGGTGTTCGTCCGGGCATCACCACCACCTGGTGTGCCGGGACTGCGGATTCACCGTCGAGGTCGAAGGTCCCACCGTCGAACAGTGGTCGCAATCGGTCGCCGATTCGAACGGGTTCAGCGACATCAGCCACACAGTCGAAATCTTCGGTGTGTGCCGGGAGTGCGCAACCAAATAACGTCCGCCACAACGAGGAGCCCGCATGTCATCGAACGTGCGGGCTCTTCGCTGTGTTGCGAACTTGCTGTCAGGGCTGGCCGGTGAAGTACTGGTAGCCCGCGTCGATCAGCGGCTGCCCACCGGTGTTGACCAGGCCTGCGACGCCGCCGACGGCCGCTCCGATCAGAACACCCGGGATGCAACCCACGAAGACTCCGACGACACACCCGACGACGAGGCCGATGCCGGCGCCCACCGCTGCACCGACGCCGCCGCCGAACGAAGCCCGGTTCAGTTCGTCACTGAAGCGCGCTGCGGAGTTGATGTCCGTTAGCGCCACGGATGCGACCGTGGTCGCCTTCGCCGGATCGGTCTCCGGGGTGAGCGTGAGGCTCCGGCCGTTGTCGCCGATGAGCGACTCGATCGAGAACTCCTGGTCGTTCACGCGGTAGCTCAGCGGAACGGAACCGACGACAGCCCCCTCCGCGTCCACGACCTCGATCACGTCTGCACCCTTGTCGAGACGGAAGGTGCCCGCATCGAGAACGGTCGTGAGCGAATCGCCGTCCTCGTCGATGCCGGTTTCGTAGCCGACGCCCTGATCCACACCCTGCACGAGGGCGGGCGAATCCAGAACGGCAGGTTCGGCATGCGCCGTTCCCGCTGTGACCCCCAGCGCTGCAACCGCCAGAACAGCTGTCGTGGAAAGCTTCCCGAACTTCTTCAAAGCAGTACTCCCCGTTATGTCCCGAGTCGATTACCCGGGAACTGGAAGCACAATAGACCGAAAGCAGACAAAAGCCACTACTTCCGCGCCCTTCCGGAAGCTAGGGCAACAGCCCCTGCCTCGCGGTATCGGCACCGGACAGAACCAGCAGCAGCATCGTGGTCAGCGCCTCTTCACTCAAACCTGCAGCTGGGAAGGTGTACCGCAGGATCACGTCGCCGAAGCGGCCGTGCGCGAACAAGGCCACCGACCCGAACTGCACCGACTGGTTGCGCTCCGCCACCTTCTTGTGAAGAGCCGCACTGATCGGCCGATCCCATGCAAGCACGCACGTCAACGACAGCACGTCGAGACCATCGGAGAGGGTCATGGCACTGAGCGAACACAGTGCCCCCGCGAACTCGAATCCCAGTGATCCGTCACCGGCAGCATCGACGGCCACGAAATTGGCCAGTGCCCGGGAGGCCCTCTCCTGCAACTCTTCCGACGTCACTTCACTCCCCCGAACCGCCGATCTCGTGACGCGAACTCGACACAAGCCGCCCACAGATCGCGCCGGTCGAAATCGGGAAAGAGCTTCTCCTGGTAGACCATTTCGGCATACGCCGACTGCCACAGCAGAAAGTTGGACGTGCGCTGTTCTCCCGAAGGGCGGAGAAACAGATCGACGTCCGGCATGTCCGGCTCGTCCAGGTAGCGGCCGATGGTGGCCTCGGTGATCTTGTCCGGATCGAGCGTGCCGGCCGCAACCCTGCGTCCGATCTCACGAGCAGCGTCCGCGATCTCGGCCCGCCCGCCGTAATTCACGCACATCGTCAGATTCATGACGGTGTTGTGCTTTGTCATCTCCTCGGCGATCTCGAGTTCCTTGATGACACTTCGCCACAGTTTCGGACGGCGACCCGCCCAACGAACTCGGACCCCCATTTCGTGCATCTCGTCACGTCGACGCCGAATCACGTCCCGATTGAACCCCATGAGAAAGCGCACTTCCTCGGGGCTGCGCTTCCAGTTCTCGGTCGAAAACGCATACGCGGACAACCACTCGACGCCCATCTCGATGCAGCCACACACGGTGTCCATGAGGACGGCTTCACCGCGTTCGTGTCCTGCGGTACGCGCCAGGCCGCGCTCCTGGGCCCACCTGCCGTTGCCGTCCATCACGAGCGCGACGTGGCGCGGGATCAGCTCGGTCTGCAACTTCGGTGGTGTGGACCCGGACGGGTGCGGGTCCGGTGGACGTACAGCCCGACCGGCTTCGGAATCATGCCGTGCTCGCGGTTCGCGTCGTCGAATCACGCTCCCCATCCTGCCTGACCGAGCCGGACTCACCTACCGGCGCATGAGGGCGGGACCTTTCGATGAGCGGCAACGTGCGAAGTTGCCGTTCGAGATGCCATTGGAGGTGCGCGGCCACGAGCCCGCTGGCCTGCGACCGAAGTGCCGGTGGCGTCACCTCTGCGCCTGCCCACTCCCCTCGCACCAGCGCGTCCATGTGATCGAGTACGCCGGGCGAGGGCGTCGCGGCTCCTGGCGGTCTGCAATGCACGCACACGGCCCCACCTGCTGCCACGTGAAAAGCGCGATGCGGACCCGGCACCGCACATCGCGCGCACTCCTCGAGAGCAGGCGCCCAACCGGCGAATCCCATTGCCCGCAACAAGAAAGCATCCAGCACGAGCTCGGGAGCACGTTGCTTGAGCGCGACTGCCCGGAGCGCGCCCACCGTGAGGCTGTGGAGTTGTTGCGCAGGCGCTCGCTCTTCACCGGCGAGACGCTCCGCGGTCTCGAGAATCGCGCAGGCCGTGGTGTAGCAGCCGTAGTCGTCGACGATGTCCACCGCGAACGCGTCCACGGTCTGAACCTGGGTCACGATGTCCAGGTTGCGGCCTGGGTACAGCTGGACGTCGATGTGCGCGAACGGCTCGAGCCGCGCACCGAACTTCGAACGCGTGCGGCGCACACCTTTCGCCACCGCCCTGACCAGTCCGTGCCGACGGGTGAGAAGTGTGACGATGCGATCGGCTTCGCCCAGCTTGTGCTGGCGCAGCACCACCGCGTTGTCCCTGTACAACCTCACCGGTCAAGTCTCTCACGGCGAACCGACATCGCCCCGTAAGCACGCAGATCACCGAGCAGGCGCACACACGGGACAGGCCAGGTTCGTGATGTCGTGCAACGTCAACCCCCGACCTCGAGGAACCACGGCAACGTCGGGCAGCGCAGTGCGTCCGAAGCCGAACAACGCCGACCGCCGTAACACCGACACGAAGATCGCCACACCGACGACCACCATCCAGATGGGCAGCGGGTACAGCACGAGCCGCTCGGTCAGCCCGAAGTAGGCATCCGGGAAGGCCAGCAGAACGCCTCCCACGAGTCCGATCAGGGCACACACCGTTGTCCACACGGCAGTCCAGCGCATCCGGCGCCACAACACCCAGGCGACCAGGATCAGCAGGATGTGCCTTCCCACAAACCCTGGCAGCACCGCGACGAAGTGCCCGATCGGGTTGGCGTTCGCCGGGAAGAATCCGGTTGCGGCGGTACTCACGCCGATCACGATCGCCAGGCCGACCGCCCAGCGACGCCGCCTTCCGCGTGGTATGTGCCTTCGCAGCAGAATCGCCCCCGCAGTCATCAGCAGCCCCATGACGACGAACGAGATGTTCATGTACCAGTGCAACGGTGAGCACACCTGCACACAGTCGGTGACGCCGAGGTCGCTGATCGAGTTGTGGACGTAGCTGTAGGGCGTCGACCACGCCTCGGCCGTGAAGGCCTCCGACACGAGGTACCCGACCGCGAGAATCCAGAGAAGGCTGCCCACGAGGAGTCGAATGTCGTGTGTGTCCATACCCTGCTTCCGCCGGTCGTCCGAAAAAATCCCGGACCACGCTACCCGGTTCGACACCTCGGCGTTATCCGTTCGTTATCGAAATCGGTCGGCAATCCACCAGCGATCCCGCTCCGACCTCCTCGAACCGCCTTTCACGATCCGCGACACGCATCGACGGCCAATTCGACCAATGGGGACATCAGTGGCACCCAACACACCCGCTTTGCTACTGTTCGTTCGAACGAACAACAGCCGAAAGGGCGGGCATGAGCGCGGAGCACACGGGCGAACAGGACTTCGAAGTAACCACCGGCGGCGAGGCTCACGCGCCCACCCTCGTGGATCAGGTGGCCGATCTGGCAGCCTCACGAACCACGGCCACCGAGGCCACTCTCGCCACCCTGGACCGAATCGACGCGAGCCAACCGACGCTCAACGCGTTCAAGATCGTGCGACGCGAGAAGGCGCTCGCGGAAGCCGCAGAGGCCGACCGACGACTGGCTGCGGGTGAACGGCTCCCCCTCCTCGGGGTCCCCATGGCCGTCAAGGACGACGTGGACGTTGCGGGAGAACCGACCGCGTTCGGCGCCCCCGGCAACTTTCCGCCCAAGGCCACCGACTCCGAACTCGTGCGTCGACTCCGCGCCGCCGGCGCGATCATCGTCGGCAAGACGAACACCCCCGAACTCGGACAGTGGCCGCTCACCGGTGGTGAGTTCGGCTACACCCGCAATCCGTGGAACCGAGAGCACACACCGGGCGGATCGTCCGGCGGTGCTGCTGCGGCAGTCGCAGGCGGCCTCATCGCCGCCACCATCGGCTCCGACGGTGCGGGGTCCGTCCGCATTCCTGCCTCGTGGACCAATCTCGTCGGCATCAAACCTCAGCGGGGTCGGATCTCGACCTGGCCGCACGCCGAAGCTTTCTACGGACTCACCGTCAACGGGCCGCTCGCGCGAACGGTCGCCGATGCGGCGCTACTCTTCGATGTCGCGGCCGGGAACCACGAGAGCGACATTCACACGCCCGAACCCGTGACCGTCGGTGACGCAGTCGGTCGCGACCCCGGCACACTGCGCATCGCCCTGTCACTGCGCATTCCCTTCACGGCCACCCCGACGAAGCTCGATCCCGAAATCCGCGCCGCCGTCTGGTCGATGGCTCAGACACTGCGCGGACTGGGTCACGAGGTCGTCGTCGACGACCCGGATTACGGAATCCTGTTCGGGCTCAATTTCCTTCCGCGGTCGATGTCCGGCCTCGACGACTGGCTGGCCACGTACCCCGAACCGCACCTCGCCGATCCGCGGACGAGACGCAACGCGCGCAACGGGCGCATCATGAGAGGACTCCCATTGCGGGCTGCCCGAGCCGCCGAACCGCGCATGCGCCGGCGAATCGGCGCGATCTTCGACCGGTACGACATCGTCCTCGCACCCTCGACCGCTACCCCAGCGCCGCGCGTGAACGCCATCGACGAAGCCACCTCGTGGCAGACCGACAAGGTGATCACGGCCGTGTGCCCTTACGCTTGGCCATGGAACGTCCTCGGGTGGCCGAGCGTCAACGTCCCCGCAGGGTTCACCGAATCCGGGTTGCCCATCGGCGTGCAGCTGATGGGACACGACAACTCCGAGCCCATGCTGGTGTCGGTGGCAGCTCAGCTCGAGTCGGTTCTGCACTGGGAACGATCCACGCCGGAACGGTGGTGGTAACTATTACGGGAGGTCGTCCGTGAGCGTCTCGACGGGGGCACGAGAGAAGATTCTCGCCGCAGCCCTGCACATCGTCGGCACGGACGGAATACCTGCGCTCACCAACCGTGCCATCGCCGCACGCGCGCAGGTATCCCTCGGCTCGATCACCTATCATTTCCCGAGTCAGTCCGATTTGCTCCGATCTGCGTTGACCGGATTCGTCGAGGAAGAGACCCGACGGCTCACCGAGGTAACCGAGCAATACCGCGACAAGGGTCTGACGTTCGAGGATGCTGCCGAGCTCACCGAGAGGATCGTAAAGGACCTCGCCTTCTCGGCCGAAAGGATCGCACCGTTCGAGCTGTTCATCGAGGCTGGCCGCGACCATGCACTTCGCGATTCTGCGGCGGACTGCTTCGCGGCCTACGACCAACTGACACTAACTATTCTCACAACGCTCGGGGTCCCCGATGCGGAGTCGGTGGTGCAGACGGTCGTCGCCGTCATCGCGGGGATGCAACTTCGCCGGCTCGCCACCGGGAGCGCCGACCAGGACATCGCCGCCGCCCTTCTTCTCCTGCTGCGCGGCGCGATCGCCGCAGCCCTGGATTCGAAGGTGAACTCGTAGCCGGCCAGGAACGTTCGGCGACGAGCCTGGCGACCGACTCCGGTACCGCATCATCCCCGGACACCCACGGCGCAGCGGCCGGATCGCCCGCGACCGTTCGCAATGGAACCACCCCTGCCCAGGCGTCACCTGGTTCCTCGGGTCGACCGGGCGGAGCGTCACGCACCTTGACGGTCCACTGGCCTTCGATGATCGGCAGCGCAAGCGCGAGCGTCGCCGCAACTTCCTTGTTCCGGGGTCCCCGAACCTCCCTGCTGCGCCCCGGGATCATCGCATCGGAGAACAGGTCCAGAGCATCACGCGATTCCTCGTCGCCGAGCGTGACCAGATTGCCGCGCACCACGGCGGACCGGTAGTTCGCAGACGAGTCGACAGGGTGTCCGCCACCACGATGCCATCGAGCGAGGTCACACACACAATGCGGCGGGAGCACCCTCTCCAACCTGCCGCAACGCCGGCACCCGTCGAGCCGTCCAGCAGGACTCGATTGCCGTCACGGGCGTAGAGCATCGCCACCGCCCACGGCAGACCGTCGACGACGGTTGCGAGCGTGCCCACACGGCAGGCATCCAGAACGTCGTTCAACTCACCACGTTCGGTTCGAGCTCGATCCGGGTACCGCGGTCCAACTCTTTCAGAACCCCAAGCGGCCCAATTGCTTCGGATCACGCTGCCAGTCCTTGGCGACCTTCACGTGTAGTTCGAGGAAAATCTTGGTGCCCAGAATCTTCTCGATCTGACCGCGGGCCTTGGTACCCACGTCACGAAGGCGTGCGCCGCCCTTGCCGATCACGATGCCCTTCTGACTCTGCCTTTCGACATAGAGAAGCGCATGCACGTCGAGAAGCTCACCCTGCTTCTCGGTCCGCCCTTCACGCGGGATGACTTCCTCGATAACGACTGCCAGGGAGTGTGGCAGTTCGTCGCCGAGTCCTTCGAGTGCCGCCTCACGAATCAGTTCGGCCATGAGGACTTCCTCCGGCTCGTCGGTCAGTTCACCGTCCGGGTAGAACGCCGGGCCGGGCTCCATCTGCTGTGCGAGGACGTCCACCAACAGTTCGACCTGCTCACCCGACGCAGCGGACACCGGGACGATCTCCGCATCCGGGCCCAGCAGGGTCGACACGGCAAGCAGTTGCTTCCCGACCGCATCTCGCCCGACCTTGTCGATCTTGGTGACGATGCCGACGATGCGGGTCTTCGGCGCGATCTGCTTGACCTGCGAAACGATCCACCTGTCGCCGGGTCCGATCGCCTCGTCCGCAGGAATGCACAGGCAGATCACGTCGACCTCGGAGTACGTGTCCTGAACGAGGTCGTTGAGCCGCTGTCCGAGCAGGGTGCGCGGTCGATGCAGACCGGGGGTGTCCACGAGAATCAACTGCGCGTGGTCACGGTGGACGATCCCGCGGATCGTGTGCCTCGTCGTCTGCGGCCGCGACGAGGTGATCGCAATCTTGCTTCCGACGAGGGCATTCGTCAGGGTCGACTTGCCGGTGTTCGGCCTACCCACGAAACAGACGAACCCGGAACGGAACTCGGTCTCACTCATGTCACTCCTCGATCACGGATCCATCGGCTTGCGGGGGCCGGTCGCGCGTCGCTACTCATCGGCCTCCGTCGTCTTCCGCGCCAACCGGATACGATCCACCTTCGCCGTCATCCGGCTCGGGTTCCGCTTCTCGGCGGACCAGCACGGTGTGTATTCGGACGCGGCCGCGGACATCACTCGCACCCTCACCGACGAGAACGAGTCCGTCGACGGTCACCGCAGAACCTGGCAGTGGAACCCTGCCGAGGACGTGCCCCAGCAAACCGCCCACCGTCTCGACCTCGTCATTGGTCATCTCGACGTCGTACAACTCGCCGAGATCCTCTACCGGCAGTCGTGCGGAGACCCGATACTCGCCACCACCCAGGTCTTCGACGGGCGGCGTCTCCCCCTCGTCGTACTCGTCGGCGATCTCGCCGACGATCTCCTCGAGGACGTCCTCGATGGTCACGAGACCGGCAATTCCGCCGTACTCGTCCACGAGCACCGCCATGTGATTGCGATCGCGCTGCATCTCGGCGAGCAAGCTGTCGAGCGGCTTGGAATCGGGAACGAACACCGCAGGACGCATGACGGCATCGACTTGCACGCTGCGTCCACCGTCGCGCGAGTGATACGTCTGCTGCACGAGGTCCTTGAGATACACGACACCGAGTACGTCGTCGACATTCTCACCGACCACCGGAATACGGGAATGTCCGCTGCGCACCGCGAGCGACGTCGCCTGCCCGGCACTCTTGTCCGATTCGATCCACACCATCTCGGTGCGCGGCACCATGACCTCTCGCGCCGACGTGTCGCCCAGTTCGAACACCGACTGGATCATCTTGCGCTCGCCGTCCGCGACCACACCGCGTTCCTGTGCCAGATCGACGAGTTCGCGAAGCTCGATCTCGGACGCGAACGGTCCGTTGCGGAAACCACGACCGGGGGTGATCGCGTTTCCGACGAGGATCAGAAGGCGACTCACCGGTCCGAGCAGCACCCCGATGACATGCAGGGGCAACGAGGCGGCGAACGCTATCGAATACGCATGTTGGCGCCCCAGGGTTCTCGGACCGACACCGATGACGACGTAGTCGACGAGCACCATCACGACAGCCGTCGCCAAGAGTGCCCACATGGGCGAAATGAGATCGCTGAGCCCTCCGGCCAGTACGACCGTTGCGGTGATCTCGCACAGAATGCGCAACAGCACCATCAGGTTCACGTACCGCGGACGGTCCTCGAGGATCCGCACCACCCGAGCAGCGCCGGCCCGCCCGTCCTTCGCCATCTCTTCCACACGAGCGGACGAGATCGTGTTCAGGGCCGAGTCCACACCCGCGAACACGCCACCGAGAGGAACCAGAACAACAGCGAGAACGATCAGCGGAATCGCGTCGCTCACCGGCGTGCCTCCGACGTCGACATCTAACGGGGCTCCGTGCCGTCGAAGAAGCCGGTCGTACCCAGCAACTTCTGATCGCGGGCTGCGAGTGCCGCATCACGCTCGGCGCGACGGAGATCGTCGTACCAATCCTCGAGCAGCCGGTTCTGCAGGCCGAACATCTCCTTCTCCTCCTCCGGCTCGGCATGGTCGTAGCCGAGAAGGTGCAGAACACCGTGGACGGTGAGCAGTGCCAGTTCGTGCGCGAGAGGGTGGCCTGCCTTGTCCGCTTGATCGGCGGCGAACGAAGGGCACAGGACGATGTCACCGAGCATCGAGGGACCGGGCTCGGGCGCGTCGGGCCTACCGCCCGGCTCGAGCTCGTCCATCGGGAACGACATCACGTCGGTCGGGCCCGGGAGATCCATCCAGCGCATGTGCAGATCCGCCATCGTCGCGGAGTCCACCAGCACCATCGACAACTCGGCGGCCGGATGAACGTCCATCCGCGCGATCACGAAACGGGCGACGCTGATCAACTCTCCTTCGGAGACGTCCACGCCCGATTCGTTCGAGACTTCGATGCTCATGTATGCAGTTCCTCCCGGTCTTCCGCGCTCACCCTACCGCCGAGGCGAACGCGCATGCGCCGACCTTCGCTGCGCACGATTACCCAGCGGGCCATCGTCGCGACTCTCCTCGAACCGGGCATAGGCGTCGACGATGTCCGATACCAGCCGGTGACGAACGACGTCGCTGCTGTTCAGTTCCGCGAAGTGAATGTCGTCGATGCCACCGAGGATCTCGGTTGCCGCGCGCAACCCCGAACGGGCGCCACCGGGAAGGTCCACCTGCGTGACATCGCCGGTGACGACAACCTTCGAACCGAAACCCAACCGCGTCAGGAACATCTTCATCTGCTCCGCGGTGGTGTTCTGCGCTTCGTCGAGAATGATGAAGGCGTCGTTGAGCGTACGACCACGCATGTATGCGAGGGGCGCAACCTCGATCACCCCGGACTGCATGAGCTTCGGAATCGCTTCCGGGTCCATCATGTCGTGGAGCGCGTCGTGCAACGGACGCAGGTACGGATCGATCTTCTCGTGCAGCGTTCCGGGCAGGAACCCGAGACGCTCGCCTGCCTCCACGGCGGGTCGCGTGAGAATGATGCGGGTAACCTGCTTCGTCTGCAGCGCCTGAACTGCCTTAGCCATGGCCAGGTAGGTTTTGCCCGTTCCCGCGGGTCCCACTCCGAAAACTATGGTGTTCGCGTCGATGGCATCGACGTACCGCTTCTGATTGAGCGTCTTGGGGCGGATCGTCTTGCCGCGCCGGGACAGAATGTCGAGCGATAGCACCTCCGCCGGCGATTCGCCGACGCCCTGCGTCAGCATTCCCACCGTACGACGAACCGCATCGGGTGTGAGCTGGTTGCCGCGCGTGACGATCGACGCGAGTTCCGCGAGTGCCCGCTCGGCCAATGCAACGTCTGCGGGTTTCCCACTCAGCGTCACCGTGTTGCCTCGAACGTGCACGTCCGCGTCCAGGGCCCGCTCGAGGGCACGCAGATTCTCGTCCGAAGATCCGAGGAGTGGCATCACCGCCTCGGGGGCGAGATCCATGGTCGACGTCACGATGCGCTCCGACGGCGGCGTCTCGCGATACTCTCCTGCTTCACTCACGTGAGGAATGTGACCTTCTTTCGGGGATCTTCGTCGCAGCACCACACTGCGACCGTTGACCAAAGTCTAACGCTCGCTGCGAACCGCGCCCGCTATGTTCACGGACAGCCGAGATGCGGCCTGCGCGGTCACTTCCCCGGCACGCTCAGGGGTCAGCCCGAGAAGCACCAGACCTGTGATCGCACACGTCTCGCCCCTGTCGTTCACGACACCACGATTTGCCTGCTCGAGATGTCCCATGATCAGCGCTTCACCGGTGCTCACCAACAAGGTTGCGGGCAGATAGTCCGAGAAGACCCCGAGGTCCTGACCGTGCGCGACGATTCCGGATATGAGGCGCCGCATGGGTTCGAGTAGGGCGTGAATGCGATTGTCTCCGATCTCGTTGCGCGCACTCGACAACAGCAGGCGAAACCGGTCGCCGACAGGCCAGATTCGCAACGTGAACTCCGCCATGGTGCTCGCAGGGTCAGCCTCGTCGACCTGCATCTGGTCTGCCGCCGCCATGAGTTCCGAGAACGCCTCTTGCGCAATCCCTTCCATCAGGTCCGCACGGCTCGGGAAATGCGCGTACACGGTCCGCCGGACTACACCGGCCGCTTTCGCCACATCTGCCATGCTGGCGTCCGGATCGGCAGCGAGCGCGGCGATCGCCGCCTCGACTATCGCCACCCGATTCGCACGCGCGTGCCTCCGTTGCGGCCGACCGCTGCCCACGTTACCCATCCAACCCGCACCTCCTCGTCACAGCTTGCACCGCAGGGCCTCGCTGTGATCCACGACCACAATAGTTGCACACCATCGTGTAACTAACTAAATTGCACATGGATGTGCAATCAGCTCTCTCACGCGAGGAGGACGCGATGTCCGTGTTGGCGAAGCAACCCGTGTCGCGAATGAACAGTCCCTATCCGCGGCGATGGGCAGCCCTCGGCGTGCTGTGCCTGAGCCTTCTGATCGTGGTGATGGCAAACACCGCACTGATCGTGGCGGCGCCGAGCATGACCCGCGAACTCGGACTTTCGAGCGCCGACCTGCAGTGGGTGATCGACGGATACACGGTCCCCTACGCAGCGATGATGTTGTTGTTCGGCGTGATCGGCGACAAATACAGCCGTCGTGGCGCACTCGTGACCGGCCTCGTCGTGTTCGGTGCGGGAGCCGTGCTGGGCAGCCTCGCCGACACCACTCAATTCGTCGTTGGTGCGAGAATCGTGATGGGTGTCGGCGCCGCGATCATCATGCCCGCGACCCTGTCCCTTCTGGTCGCCACGTTCCCGCGTTCCGAACGCGGCCGCGCGATCGCGGTCTGGGCTGCAACCTCGGGCCTCGCCATCGCCTTCGGCCCGCTGCTGGCCGGCTGGTTGCTCGAGTCCGGGTCCTGGAATTCGACGTTCCTGATCAACGTGCCGATCGCTGTTGCCGCCATCGTCGCCGCCTTTGCCCTCGTGCCCCCGTCGAAGTCGGAGCGGCAGGGCCCCATCGACTGGATGGGGGGCCTGCTGTCGGTCGCAACGATCGGCGGGCTCGTCTACGCGATCATCGATGGGTTCCACTTCGGAATCGGGTCGTCCACGATTGTCGCGGGACTGGGATCGATCGTCGGCGGGCTCCTCTTCCTGGCCTGGGAACTCGAGCACCCCCGACCGCTCCTCGACGTCCGCAAACTCGGTGACCGCACCGTGGGCGGCGCGTCGCTGGCGGTTCTCCTGCTGTTCCTCACCGCATTCGGTGTCATCTACACGATCGCGCAGGAATTTCAGTTCGTGCTCGGATACGGTCCGCTCGAGACCGGCACGAAGCTGCTTCCGTTGGCGGTGGCCGTCTCGGTCGGGTCCGCACTGAGCAGCCGGATCGCGGCTCGTGCCGGTACGCGCGTTGCGATCGCATCCGGTATGGGCGTGGCAGCGGTAGGCACGCTGCCACTGCTGCAGGTGGACGGAAGTACCGGCTACGGCACATTTCTCGTATCCCTGATCCTCATCGGGGCGGGGATCGGGTTGGCCGTCTCCCCCGCCACCGACGCGATCATGGGCAGCTTCCCCGAACACGATCTCGGCGCAGCGGGCGGACTCAACGACACTGCGATCGAGTTCGGTGGTTCTCTCGGGATCGCACTTCTCGGCTCGGTTCTCGCAACGAATTACAAGGACGGCATCGCCGGTTTCCTCGACTCTCTGCCCCTCGGGCAACTCGGCGGTGCGCAAGCCGAACAGGCCCACCAGGCGCTCGAGATCGCCGGAGACTCCGTGGGCGGTGCCTCCCTTGTTGCCGAGGAACTGGCGAAGAACCCCTTCGCACAGTCGCAGGCAGAACCCATGTTGGCCGCGGCCGGTGACGCTTTCGCAGGTGCCATCACTCAGGCGGGCGCCGTCGGCGGGGCGATGCTCGCGGTCGGCGCCATCGTCGTCGCCTTCGTACTTCCCGGTCGCAGGTCCTCCGAAGTGGAAGATTCGGGTTCAGGACGAGAGTCCGTCGAGCACAGCCTCGCGTGAGAGCCGCCAGCATTCGGTATCGGATTTCAGGAAGGCGAAGTGGTCTTCGCCCTCGACCAGCTGAAGGTCCACTTCGTCTCCTGCGGCAACGGCCGCGTCGCGGTATCTACCGCTGACAACGGCAGGAACCTGACCGTCCTCCATCCCGTGTATGCACGTCACCGGGACCGAGATCGGCACCCGATGGCGAGGCGAAGCCGAACGGTACAACTCCGGGTCCTCGTCGAACGGAACCCCGAAGAGCTCTTCTATGTAGCGGATCCGCCGGCCTCTTTCCCCGGCGGTCGCCATGTCGAGCGCGCCCGCTTGCGACACCGCACGCTCCGGCCGGAACGAAAGGTCCTGACCCGCAAGCCATACCGCGAGCTGACCACCGGCGGAGTGCCCGACCACGCGAGCACGATCGAGGTCGAGCCCGGCCGGCACACCTGCCGCGACCGGGCCGGGTATAGCGTCCCACGCCGCCATCACGTCTGCGGATATCTCGGGCCAGGCACCGCCGGCGCCCAGCCGCCGGTACTCGATGTTCCACACCGCCACACCCCGCCGCGCGAGATCCAACGCGAACGTAGTCCCCAGGTTGAGGTGATAGTCGCCGCTCCAGAAACCACCGTGAATCTGCATGACGACGGGCACGGGGTCCAGCACAGGCGCGTCCGGCACATACAGGTGACCGAACTGCTGTGGTTCGCTGCCGTACTCGATGCGTGTTCGTGGCACGGACATCACGCTAACGGAGGGGTTCCGACCCCCATCTGTCGGTCAGCACTCCGATCGCGCCAAGCGCAACGGCAGCGGCCGTGGACGTGCGCAGGACCTGTGGTCCCAACAACACCGGTGCGGCGCCGGCCTCGACGAGTGCAGACACTTCCTCGTCCGACAATCCGCCCTCCGGCCCGACGACGAGCACCAACTCGGAGAGCCCCCGAAGTGGCAGTGCGGAGATCGCCGCGGTAGCAGACTCGTGCAATACGGCCACCTTTCCGCCCCGGGCGACCAGCTCCCGTACGAGCGACACCACATCCGCGGTCTTGTGCAGGTCGGCCACTTCGGGCACACGTGCCCGCCGGGACTGCTTCGCGGCAGCCTTCGCCACATTGCGCCAACGGGTGAGTGCCTTGGCGACCTTGGGCCCCTCCCAACGAGCCACACAACGAGCGGACTGCCAGGGCACGATCGCGTCGATACCCGCTTCCGTGGCGAGTTCCACTGCGAGTTCGGACCTTTCGGCCTTGGGAAGTGCTTGGACCAAGGTCACCGAAGGACTCGGTGCGGACACGGCCCGCCGCGAAACGATCGACAATTCCAATCGATCCTTGGCAGCGGCCATCACCTCGCAATCCGCGATCGCGCCGCGACCGTCCGACAACACCAGACGTTCGCCGACGCCGATTCGACGGACAGTGGCAGCATGGTGACCCTCGGGACCGTCGAGAACGGCCGTCTGCCCAGGTTCGGGAAGCGGATCGAGGTAGAAGACCGTGGCAGCCACGTCGCTAGCGTCCGCTGAAGGCTTCGCGGAGTCGCGAGAACAAACCGCCCGTGTGCTGAGACGACGTGGTGACGACCTCCGCCTCGTCTCGCGACCGCAATCCCTTCAGCTCGCGGAGGAGCCTGGCCTCCTTGCCGTCGAGCTTGGACGGCACGATCACCTCGAGATGCGCGTGGACGTCACCGCGGACTCCGGATCGCAGCTTGGGCATACCGAATCCGCGCAGCACGGTCACCGACTCCGGCTGAGTACCAGCCTCGACCTCGATCTCCTTGGGCCCGTCGATGATGGAGTCGAAGGTGATCTTGGTACCGAGTGCGGCGTCCACCATCGGAACTCGGACCGTGAAATGAAGGTCTTCACCGTCTCGCACGAACACCTCGTGCTGCTGCTCGATCACTTCGACGTAGAGATCGCCGGCGGGACCACCACCGGGACCGACCTCACCCTGAGCGGCGAGGCGAATCCGCATACCGCCGGCCACACCTGCCGGAACCTTCACCGTGATCTCACGGCGAGCACGGACACGTCCGTCGCCGGCACACTTGTGGCAGGGATCCGGGATCGTTTCGCCTGCGCCGCGGCACGTCGGGCACGGCCGCGACGTCATGACCTGACCGAGGAACGACCGCTGAACGGACTGGACCTCGCCTGCGCCGTTACACGTTTCGCAGCGGACCGGCTTGGAATCACCGTTCGTTCCCGAACCGGTACAGCTGTCACACAGAATCGCCGTCTCGACCGTGACGTGCTTGCTCACACCGGTCGCGCACTCCTCGAGAGTGAGTTTGGTTCGCAGCAATGAGTCGGCGCCCGGCTGCACGCGACCACGGGGACCACGTCCGGCTCCGCCGCCACCGCCGAAGAAGGCCTCGAACACGTCACCGAGGCCGCCGCCGAATCCGCCACCGAAGCCGGCACCCGCGCCACCACCACCGGAGGACAATGGATCACCGCCCAGGTCGACGATGCGTCGCTTCTCTGGGTCCGACAGCACCTCGTAGGCGGTGGAAATCTCCCGGAATCGTGCCTGAGCCGCCTCGTCGGGGTTCACGTCGGGATGTAGTTCCCGCGCAAGCTTGCGGTACGCGCGCTTGAGCTCTTGATCGGTCGCCTTCTGATCGACGCCGAGCGTTGCGTAGTAATCCCGTGCCACGTTGAGTCTCTCGTCCTTCTCTACTACTTCGTTCAGTCAAGATTCGTCCGGTGTCCACTCGGCCTTCGGCCGGGCAGGATTCACCGCTCGGCCAGTACCTCGCCGATGTACTTCGCAACGGCTGCCACCGACGCGATTGTTCCCGGATAGTCCATTCGAGTGGGCCCGAGCACACCCATGCCGCCCAGCACCGTGCCCGCAGCGCCGTAACCCGTCGAGATCACGGACGTACCGCGCATCTGCTCGACCTTGGTCTCCTCGCCGATCTGCACCGTGACCGTTCCTGCCTGTTGGGTGGCTGCCAGGAGCTTGAGAACGACGACCTGTTCCTCGAGTGCCTCGAGGACCGAGCGAAGCGATCCCGGGAAACCACTGATCCCCGGGAAATCTGCGGCGTTGCGGGTCAGGTTCGAGGTGCCACCCAGAACGAGTCGGTCTTCGGGGTGCTCCACGAGGGTTTCCACGAGCACCGTAGCGGACCTGATGACAGCATCACGCAGGTCGTCGGGTGTCTCCTCGGCCAGTTCGGACACCGCTATCGACGCGGCAGCGAGACGTTTACCTTCGAGTGCTCCACCCAGGAGTGTGCGCAACCGCACCAGGTCCACGTCGTCGATCACGTCACCCAGTTCGACGATGCGCTGGTCGACACGCCCCGAATCGGTGATCAGCACCAGCAGCAGACGAGCGGGCGTCAGTGCGACGACCTCCAGGTGACGCACCGAAGACGCCGACAACGTCGGGTACTGCACCACGGCGACCTGGCGGGTGAGTTGCGCCAGCAGCCGCACCCCGCGTCGAAGGACGTCGTCCAGGTCCACGCCGTTCTCGAGGAACTCGAGGATCGCGCGCCGTTCCGCCGGCGACAGCGGCTTCACGTCCGCGATCCGGTCCACGAACAGCCGGTACCCCTTGTCGGTGGGAACTCGCCCCGAACTGGTGTGAGGTTGCGCGATGTACCCCTCGCTCTCGAGGGCCGCCATGTCGTTGCGCACCGTCGCACTCGAGACACCGAGGTTGTGCCGCTCCACGAGCACTTTCGAGCCGACCGGCTCCTGGGTGGAGACGTAGTCCGCGACGATGGCGCGCAGCACCTCGAACCGACGATCGTCCGTACTCGACACGCTGACCACCTCCGTCCCTTCGATCCGAATCCACACACGACACCATGGGCGTCCGTGTCGCCTCCGCCCAGTCTAATCGCCTGGCGGCACACATCCCGGTGAGGCCTTACTGTGGTGACCGCTCCTCGCACCCGATGCGACCGAGCCACGACAGGTACATGCGGTTTCGGATTTCGACGAGTTTCAAAGGTGTTCGATGATCTTCAAGGGTGTTATCGACGGCAAGCCGTACCCCGAACACGGGCTCTCGCTGCGCGATTGGTCCAAGATCCCGCCGCGCCAGGTACGTCTCGACGAGATCGTGACGACCACGAAGGTGCTCGAACTGGACCGACTCCTCTCCGAGGACTCCACGTTCTATGGCGACCTCTTTCCGCATGCGGTGCAGTGGCGGGGGGTTCTGTATCTCGAGGACGGGCTCCATCGGGCCGTTCGCTCCGCTCTTCGAAACCGCATCGTGCTGCACGCACGGGTGTTCGACTACGACGAGATGCCGGGCGTCGTCACGGGTTGATGAGCGTCAGGCCAGAAGGGTCCTGACCACGGCGTCGGCGAGCAGGCGCCCACGATCGGTCAGCACGAAACTGTCCACGCCACGCGTGAGCAGGCCGTCCCGCATCAACTGGTCAGCGGCAGCGACCTCGCTGCGGTTCAGGTCCGCTACGGGAATCCCGGTCCGTAAGCGCGCGGTGAGCATCACCCGTTCCACATGAATGTCCGCGGCAGTCAGTTCCTCGCTCCCACCGACCGGCAAACGTCCGGTGGCAAGTTCGTCCGCATAACGTGCAGGATGCTTGACGTTCCACCAACGGACTCCACCGAGATGACTGTGGGCACCGGGCCCGAACCCCCACCAGTCGCCGCCGTCCCAGTACCCGAGGTTGTGTCGGCACACCGCGTCGACGCCTCGAGCCCAGTTGGACACTTCGTACCAGGTCAGACCCTCGCGGCCGAGTCGCTCGTCGATCATTTCGTAGCGAGAGGCCAGGACATCGTCGTCGGGCGACGGCAGCTCCCCACGCCTGACCTTTCGCGCCAGCGCGGTGCCATCCTCCACGATCAGCGCGTACGCGGACACGTGATCCACATCTGCCTCCGACACGGCGTCGAGGGATGCGGCGAGATCTTCGTCGCGTTCGCCGGGCGTTCCGTAGATGAGGTCGAGGTTGACGTGATCGAAGCCGGCAGCTCGCGCTTCCCGAGCCGCGGCCACGGCGCGACCCGGCGTGTGGGTCCGATCGAGAACCCGCAGGACGTGCTGCGCCGCGGATTGCATTCCGAGGGATACGCGAGTGAAGCCTCCAGCGAGAAGCTGATCGAAGAACCCGGGCGCCGTCGATTCCGGATTCGCTTCGGTCGTGACCTCGGTCGTACCAGTGAGCGGAAAGGACGAGCGCACCGCAGCAAGCACCTCCGCCAGACCGTCGCCGCCGAGAAGTGACGGCGTCCCGCCGCCGACGAACACGGTGTCCACGACGGGCGCGCCGGTAATCCCGGCCGCAGACGCAAGCTCCCGGCGCAAACCCTCCATCCACGACTCCGGCGAAGCGGATGTGCCCAGTTCACCGGCCGTGTAGGTGTTGAAATCGCAGTAGCCGCACCGCGTGGCACAGAAAGGGACGTGCACGTAGATTCCGAACGGTCGAGTGCCGATGTCTTCGACCGCCCATTCGGGTGGACGAAACTCGAGCGAGTGGGTGGTGCTGGCTACGTTCACACCAACCAGTCTCCCAGCCTCCGACTCCGTCGATGCACGCCCGTCCAGGCCCTCACATGTGACATTTCCCCCAAAAAAGGTGGAAATACGTCCCGCTCTTCGAGTAACCGACCTGACGTGGCACAATAGAGCCCATGACTGGTCCTGGAGTACGTCTCGTGGCACGACGTCACGTCGACCTCAAGCGTGTCTGCAGCTGTGCGTGTCGACGCATCGACGCGCAGTAGATCGGCGCAGCTCACCCCTTTCCGCCCGTCACGCTCTTCCCGACATCCGGCCGGACTTGGATGATCCGAGCGAGAACCAGCCCTTCCTCCTCGGCCCCGGACCGGTGCATCGTGAGATCCAGGAGTACTCCATGACGTCGACCACCGACGCCCCCGCTGCCACGTCTTCTGCCCGGACGCGGAGCGCCAAACCCGTCAAGCGCCGCGCCGAAGGCCAGTGGGCGCTCGGGTACCGAGAGCCACTCAACCCCAACGAGCAGTCCAAGAAGGACGACAACCCACTCAACGTTCGTCGCCGAATCCTCGACATCTACTCCAAGTCCGGATTCGACAGCATCGACAAAGGCGATCTGCGCGGCCGTTTTCGTTGGATGGGCCTGTACACCCAGCGCGAGCAGGGATACGACGGCACCTGGACCGGCGACGACAACGCCGACCTGCTCGAAGCCTCGTACTTCATGATGCGAATCCGCACGGACGGCGGCGAGCTGAACACCGAACAGGTCCGGACCATCGCGGGCATCTCGAAGGAGTTCGCGCGCGACACCGCCGACATCTCGGACCGCCAGAACATTCAGTTGCACTGGGTCGAGATCGAGAGCATCCCCGAGATCTGGCGCCGCCTCGAAGCCGTCGGCTTGCAGACAACCGAAGCGTGCGGCGACTGCCCTCGCGGCATGCTCGGATCCCCGCTTGCCGGCCTGTCCACCGACGAAGTGATCGACGCTCGCCCCGCGCTCGCGGAAATCAAGCGTCGCTACATCGGCAACCCCGAATACTCGAATCTTCCCCGCAAGTTCAAGACGGCGATCTCCGGCCTCCAGGACGTGGTGCACGAGATCAACGACGTGTCGTTCGTCGGGGTGAATCATCCCGAACACGGACCGGGATTCGACCTGTGGGTAGGTGGTGGTCTTTCGACCAACCCGATGCTCGCGAAGCGAACGGGTGCCTGGATTCCCCTCGAGGACGTCCCTGACGTGTGGGAAGGCGTCGTCGCAATCTTCCGCGACTACGGCTACCGGCGGCTGCGTTCGAAGGCGCGTCTGAAGTTCCTCATCAAGGACTGGGGCATCGAGAAGTTCCGCGAAGTCCTCGAGACCGAGTACTTGAAGCGTCCCCTGATAGATGGCCCGGCTCCCGTCGCGCCGACTCACCCGATCGATCATGTCGGTGTCACGACACTGAAGAACGGGCTCAATGCCGTCGGATTCTCTGCGGTATCCGGTCGTGTATCCGGCACTGTCCTCGACACCCTTGCCGACGCGATGGACAAGGCCGGCAGCAACTCCGTGCGATTGACGCCCTACCAAAAGCTCGTGGTGGTCGACGTCCCCGAGGACAAGATCGCCGGACTGGACACGGACCTCGAGGCAGTCGGTCTCACATCGCGGCCGTCTCGCTGGCGCCGCAACCTCATTGCGTGCACCGGCCTCGAGTACTGCAAGCTGTCCTTCACCGAAACACGAAGTCGGTCTCAGGCATTGGTTCCCGAGCTCGAGACGCGCCTCGAGGAACTCAACTCGCAGCTCGACGTTCCGATCACCATCAACATCAACGGCTGCCCGAACTCCTGCGCTCGCACGCAGGTCGCGGACATCGGATTCAAGGGAATGCTCGTCGACGACGGCGACGGCAACCATGTCGAGGGCTTCCAGGTCCACCTGGGCGGCAGCCTCGGATTCGACAATGCGTTCGGTCGCAAATTGCGGCAGCACAAGGTTCTCGGCGACGAGGTCACCGACTACGTGGAGCGCCTCGTGCGCAATTTCATCAAGAACAAGGACGACGGCGAACGTTTCGCGCAGTGGGTCGTCCGCGCAGACGAGGAGGATTTGCGATGACGGGCCTCGCGGTCGCAACTCAGGACGAGTTGCGCGCACTCGCCGAACGCGGCGCAGAAGAAATGGCAGATGCTTCGGCACAGGAGTTGCTGCGATGGACCGAGGAGAACTTCGGCTCCCGAGCCGCCGGAACCGCTGACGACCGCAGCGGTTACATCGTGGCGTCCAACATGCAGGACGGCGTGCTCGTCCACCTCGCCGCCCAGGTTCGTCCGGGTGTCGACGTGCTCTTCCTCGACACCGGCTACCACTTCGCCGAGACCCTCGGCACCAGGGACGCGGTCGAGCAGGTGTACGGCGTGAACATCATCAACGCCCGCGCCGAGAGCAGTGTCGCGGAACAGGATGCGGCCGAGGGCAAGGACCTCTTCGCGCGTGACCCCAACCGATGCTGCGCGCTCCGAAAGGTCGCGCCGTTGAAAAAGACCCTGAGCGGCTACCAGGCATGGGTCACCGGCATTCGCCGGGTAGAGGCGCCCACGCGCGCCAACGCTCCGCTGATCTCGTTCGACGACGCATTCGGGCTGGTAAAGATCAATCCGGTAGCTGCGTGGTCGGACGAGGACATGCAGACCTACATCGACGAGCATTCCATTCTCGTCAATCCCCTCGTCGACGAAGGTTATCCGTCCATTGGGTGCGCACCGTGCACCAGCAAGCCTGCCCCCGGCAGCGATCCACGCAGCGGTCGCTGGGCCGGTCGGGCCAAGACAGAATGCGGGTTGCACGCCTCATGACAATCGACAGCACCCTCACCGAACTCGCCGACCGTCCGCGATTGGACGGCGGCCAGTTCGACACACTCGACGCCCTCGAATCCGAGGCGATCCACATCTTCCGTGAGGTCGCCGGCGAGTTCGAGCGTCCCGTCATCCTGTTCTCCGGCGGCAAGGACTCCACTGTTCTGCTGCACCTTGCGATCAAGGCTTTCTGGCCTGCCCCGCTGCCTTTCGCGCTGTTACACGTCGACACCGGACACAACCTCCAGGAAGTACTCGACTTCCGCGATCACGTCGTCGAGAAGTACAACCTGCGACTGCACGTCGCCAAGGTCGAGGACTACATCGCGGACGGTCGACTCACGGAGCGTCCGGACGGAATCCGCAACCCACTCCAGACCGTGCCGCTACTCGACGCGATCTCCGAGAACCGGTTCGATGCAGTATTCGGCGGCGCGCGACGCGACGAGGAGCGGGCCCGGGCGAAGGAGCGGATCTTCTCGCTGCGCAACGCATTCGGCCAATGGGATCCCAAGAAGCAGCGCCCAGAGCTGTGGAATCTGTACAACGGCAAGCACTCCCCCGGTGAGCAGGTGCGGGTCTTCCCGCTCAGCAACTTCACCGAACTCGACATCTGGCGCTACATCGCCCGCGAGGACGTGGAGCTGGCAAGCATCTATTACGCCCACCAGCGCGCCGTGTACCAGCGGGACGGCATGTGGATGACCCCCGGGGTGTGGGGTGGTCCGGCCGAGGGCGAGGAGCTGCAGAACCTGTCCGTGCGTTATCGCACGGTCGGCGACGGCTCGACCACGGGCGCTGTGCTGTCCGATGCTGGCGACAACGCGGCGATCCTCGCCGAGGTTGCCGCGTCGCGCCTCACCGAACGCGGTGCCACTCGCGGCGACGACCGAGTTTCCGAAGCAGCCATGGAAGACCGCAAGCGAGAGGGCTACTTCTGATCATGAGCCGAACGAACGCACAGATCCCCGAGGGCACTCAGCTGCTCCGCCTGGCCACCGCCGGAAGTGTCGACGACGGAAAGTCGACGCTCGTCGGCCGGCTTCTCTATGATACGAAGTCGGTGCTGGCCGACCAGATCGACGCCGTGACACGGGCGTCCGTGGATCGAGGACTCGACACCCCTGATCTCTCCCTCCTCGTCGACGGCCTCCGCGCCGAGCGGGAGCAGGGCATCACCATCGACGTCGCGTACCGGTACTTCGCGACGCCGAACAGGACTTTCGTCCTGGCCGACACACCGGGTCACGTGCAGTACACCCGCAACACGGTGTCGGGAGCGTCGACCGCGCAGTTGGTGATCCTTCTCGTCGACGCACGCAAGGGCGTCATCTCCCAGACACGCAAGCACGCCGCGGTGTTGGCACTGCTCGGTGTGCCGAAGCTCGTTCTCGCAGTGAACAAGATCGACCTGGTCGAGGATCCGGAAACGGTGTTCCGCGACATCTCGGCCGAGTTCAACTCGCTGACTCGTTCGCTGGGCTGGGACGCCGAGGACGTTCTCGAGATCCCGGTGTCCGCGCTGCACGGCGACAACGTGGCGGTGCGTTCCACGAACACCCCGTACTACGACGGCCCGACGCTCATCGAGCACCTCGAATCCGTTCCCGTCGACGCCGAACCGCATCGAGTCGGACTGCGCTTCCCCGTGCAGTACGTGATCCGGCCTCGCACCGCCGAGTTCCCGGATTACCGCGGCTACGCCGGTCAGGTCGCGGCAGGCGAGGTCTCCCCCGGCGACGAGGTAGTCGTGATGCCCTCGGGCGTGCGCACCACCGTCTCCCGGATCGACACCGCGGACGGCGAACTCGACTCCGCCCACGCGGGCCGGAGCGTGACCCTGGTACTCGCCGACGACGTCGATGTCTCGCGCGGCGACACCATCACCTCCGTCGTCGATGCGCCGGAACCGATCGGTGAGTTCGACGCCACCGTGTGCTGGCTGGCTGAGAAGCCTCTGCAGCCGGGCGCACGTCTGCTCCTCAAGCACGGAACCCGCACCACACAGGCCATCATCGGTGGACTGGTCGAACGCTTCGACGAGCAAACCCTGACGTCCACGCAGAGTCCGGAGTCGTTGGAGCTCAACGAGATCGGCAAGATCTCGGTGCGTGTGGCCGAGCCGATCGTTGCGGACGATTACAACGTCAACCGCCACACCGGCAGCTTCCTGCTCATCGACCCCGCCGGTGGCAACACCCTCGCGGCGGGCCTCGTGGGAGACGCGATCGCTGCGGTCGAACTCGGCGAAACCGCCTCCGTCTGAGCGGACGCAGTATCCGTATGACACCACTCGTCGCCGTCGCTCACGGTAGCCGCGACCCCCGCAGTGCGCGGATGGTGGCGGCTGCCGTCGCGGCGATTCGTGACCGCCGTCCCGATCTGGACGTGCGGTTGTGCTTTCTCGATCTCAATGCACCTTCTGTCGAACAGGTTCTCGACGCAATCGCGGTGGAAGGTCACGAGAGCGCAGTCGTAGTGCCTCTCCTCCTGGGCAGTGCATTCCATGCGCGCGTGGACCTGCCGGCCATCCTCGACCGCGTCCGGGTGCGGCATCCGGAACTGACCGTGGTCCAGTCGGATGTTCTGGGCGGTGACGTGCGTCTGCTCGGGGCCGTACGTGACCGGGTCGTCCAGTCAGGATTTTCCACATCCGACAGCACCCTCGGTGTAGCTTTCGCCGCGGTGGGTTCGTCCGACGAACACGCCAACGCACTCACCCGAAGCCTCGGCGAATCGTTTGCCGTCGAAACCGACTGGATGGTCGAAACCTGTTTCGCCACGGCGGCCGAACCCGGTGTCGGCGGCGCGATCGAGCGGTTACGTGCGACGGGCGCCGAGCGCGTCGTCGTAGCCCCGTGGTTCCTCGCACCCGGTCTGCTCACGGACCGCCTCGGCCACGCCGCCGAAGTGGTCGCTCCCGACACCGTCTTCGCTGCCCCGATCGGCCCCCACCACGCTCTGGTCGACCTGGTGTTGGAGCGCTTTGCCGGATCGGCACCCCTCGTCGCGCCGAATATCACCCTGTCGGCCTAGCTCGTCTTCGTCTCCACTAGCGCGGACCTTCCAATCTGGCCCAGACTGGAAGCAAGGCTAGGAGATGATCATGACCACAGCACCGATTCGACACGGAATCGTGGCGGGCATCGACGGATCCGACAACGCCGTGGATGCGGCACGCTGGGCTGTTTCCGCCGCCGCCCGTTTCGGCGAGCCCGTCTATCTCACCCATGTCGTCCGCGGGCACAAGGATCTCGAAGCCCTCGGTGACGGCGAGGTCCCCACCAGGGATACGTACCCGGACAGTCATGCCCTCCTCGATGCCGCCGAGCACGCCGTTCGGGACGGGCAGTCCGACCTCGTCATCGAGCGTCGCATCCGTCCCGGTCCTCCGGCGAAAGCACTGGTCGACCTGTCGCGCACAGCACGCATGCTCGTACTCGGTCCGGCAGAGACCACCGAAATGCAGTCGGTGTTCGTCGGCTCGAACGTCGTACGGGTAGCGAACCATGCGAAATGCCCGGTCGTGGTGTGGCGTGGCCCGGTGATACCCGCCGGCACCGACGAGCGACCGATAGTGGTCGGAGTCGACGGGAGCGACCTCAGCAACCTGGCCGTCTCACACGCATTCGAGTTCGCTTCGTTCTTCGACGCTCCGCTCGTTGCGGTTCACACGTGGTCCGAACACTCTTCGCTCGGCGGGTACTCCGAGGCCAGGCGATTCACCGACTGGGCTCCCCACGAGGAACACGAGAACGTCGTTCTCGCCGAGGCACTCGCAGGGTGGTGCGAGAAGTACCCCGACGTGTCGGTGACACGCAGTGTTCAGCGCGGCGGGCCCATGAAGGTCCTGCTCGAGCATTCCGCAGAAGCCCGCATGGTGGTGGTGGGCAGCCACGGCCGCAATCCGTTCATGGCGTCCGTGGTCGGGTCGACGAGCCAGGCACTCATACACCGCGCCTGGTGCCCCATCCTGATCTGCCGCGAGGGCTGAACGCGATCCGCTTCGTCTCCGATCGTGTTACGTCTGCGCGGGCACCGCTGTCTCGGGGAGTTGAGGCGTCCTGGTCGCCCGTGCGTAGACCGTCTCGCCTTCCTTCAGTTGCAGTGCCTCACTGTCGCCTCGGGTCACCTGAGCGGAGAACAGTTCACCGGTGGCCTCGTTCTTCAGATCGACCCGTACCTCGAATCCGAGATGCACGACGCGCTGAACGGTGGCCCGCGTGATCCCCAAGGACTCTGCGGTTCCCGACGCCTGCGCCGACGCGAGTCCGCTGTCGCGGCCGAGACGGATATCGTGCGGCCGGACCAACTGTCCGTTCAGCTTCGCGACCGAACCGAGGAACGACATGACGAAATCGTTGGAAGGCCGGTCGTAGAGATCCTCGGGCACCCCGACCTGCTCGATCCGACCGCGGTTCATGACCGCGATTCGGTCGGCAACATCGAGTGCTTCCTCCTGATCGTGGGTGACGAGCACCGTGGTGACGTGAACTTCGTCGTGAAGGCGACGCAGCCATGTCCGTAGGTCGGTCCGCACCTTGGCATCGAGTGCGCCGAACGGCTCGTCCAGCAACAGCACCTGCGGATCCACTGCCAGCGCCCGCGCAAGGGCCATCCGCTGTCGCTGGCCACCCGACAACTGGGCGGGGTAACGATGCTGGAAGCCGTCGAGGCCGACGATCTCCAGAAGTTCGTCGACCCGCTTCGCGATCTCCGGCTTCGGCCGCTTGCGGATCTTCAGCCCGAACGCAACGTTGTCGCGCACCGTCATGTGCTTGAACGCGGCATAGTGCTGGAACACGAAGCCGATGTCACGCTTCTGCGGTGCCACACCGGTGACGTCGTTGCCACCGATGGTGACCACGCCGGTGTCGAGATTCTCCAGGCCGGCGATCGCACGCAACAGGGTCGACTTGCCGGAACCGCTCGGTCCGAGGAGTGCCGTGAGGCTTCCTGCCGGAATGTCGATGGTCACGTCGTCGAGCGCCGCGAAGTCTCCGTAGTTCTTGCTCGCTCCGGTGACGGTGATCATGTCGTGCTCCTCTTCCGGTCGAGCAAGGTCATCAACAGCAGGGTGATCAGGGCAATTCCCATGAGCAACGTTGCCGCACAATATGCCCCGAACGTGTTGTGGTCGTCTATGTAGCGGGCGTGGACGAGCAGCGTGAGAGTCTGCGAGACACCCGGGAACCCCGACGACACCATGATCACGGCGCCGAATTCGCCGAGGGATCGCGCGACCGTGAGCACCACCCCGTAGGTGAGACCCCATCGAATGGCCGGCAGAGTCACCAGCCAGAACGTCTGCCACTTCGAGGCGCCGAGCGTCGCAGCCGCCTGTTCCTGTTCGTCACCGATCTCGTGCAGGACGGGTTCGACCTCACGTACGACGAACGGCAACGTCACGAAGATCGTTGCGATGACCATCCCCGGCAACCCGAAGATGACCTGAAATCCGAGCGATTCGAGCCCACCGAACCAGCCGTTCACACCCCATAACAGGATGAGCGAAACTCCCACCACGATCGGCGAGACCGCGAAGGGTAGGTCGACGACTGCCTGGATCATGCCGCGGCCCGGAAACCGGCCGCGGACCAACGCCAAGGCGGTGACTACTCCGAACACGACGTTGCTCGGCACCACGATCGCCACGATGATCAGTGAGAGATTCAGGGCGGAGATGGCGGCAGGCGTACTGATCGATTCGACGAACGCCCCGATACCGTTCTCGAAGGTGCGAAACAGGATGACCAGAATCGGCACCAGCAGCAGCCCGAACAGATACAGCAGTGCGACTGTCCGAAGTGCCAGCCGCGTCGACTTCGACGTCTTCACGAGGCCTGTTCCTGTCGTCTGGTGTTCCGGCTTGCAAGGACTCGCAGCACGCACAGGGTGACGAACGCGATCGCCAGCAATGCCACCGAGACAGCGGCGGCATTCACAGGACGGTCGATCTCGATCTGTTGCTGGATGTACTGCGAAGCCACTTGGGTCTCGCGCGGAATGTTGCCGCCGATGAGCACGACGGACCCGTACTCTCCGATGGCTCTGGCAAAGGCCAGACCGGCCCCACCGAGGATCGCGGGAGCCAGTGTCGGGAGGACGACGAGACGGAAGATCGTCAGGTTGTCCGCACCCAGCGAGGCCGCCGCCTCCTCCACATCTCGGTCCAGTTCGATGAGGACCGGCTGAACCGACCGAACCACGAAGGGCAGTGTCACGAAGGCGAGCGCGACGACGAGCCCGGGCTGAGTTGCGTTGAGCTGGATGTCGATCGGGCTGTCCGGTCCGTACAACGACAGCAGCACGATGCTCGCCACGATCGTGGGCAGAGCGAACGGCAGATCGATCAGGGCGTTGACGATCCTCTTACCGGGAAACTCGTCACGCACCAGAACCCAGGCGATCAATGTTCCCATGAAGACATTGATCACCGCGACGACGGCAGAAACCAGAACCGTAATTCGCAGCGATGCAAGAGCAACAGGTGAGGTCACCGCGTCGACGAACCCGCCGACCCCTTCCTCGAACGAGGCCACGGTGAGCGCGGCCAACGGCAGAAGCACGATGACACTCAGCCATAACGTCGCAATCCCGATCCCGACCGGCCCCACCGTTCCGGTGACCCGCGCCAGCTTCTTGCGCTTCGGACGGGAGTCGGCCTTCGCGACGCCGTCAGCTTCTCGAACCGTCACGACTTCGTCACTCGGTCGCGCCGTCGTAGATCACAGCGATGGATCCGACGTCCTTCTGGAACAGTGAACCGTCCACAGCGGACCAGCCACCGAGATCGGCGATCGTGTAGAGCTTCTCGGGTTCGGGAAACTTGTCCGCGAACTGCTTCGCCACCTCGGGGTCGACCGGGCGGAATCCGGCCTCGCCCCACAGCCGCTGGCCTTCGGTCGTGTAGAGGAAGTCCTTGAACGCGGTCGCGGCCTCCAGGTGCGAGCTGTTCTGCAGAACAGCTACCGGGTTCTCGATCTTGAACGTCTTTGCAGGAGTGACATGTTCGACGGGGTCGCCGTTCTCTTCGATGAACAGAGCCTCGTTCTCGTAGCTGAGCAGAACGTCGCCGGACCCCTGCAGGAAGGATTCGGTGGCTTCACGGCCGGACTTCGGCTGGATCCGAACATGGTCGTCGACCAACTGCTTCACGTAGTCGAGGCCGGCCTGTTCGTTCTTGCCGCCATCACTCTTGGCGGCGTAGGGCGCCAGCAGATTCCACTTCGCCGATCCGGAACTGAAGGGGTTGGGAGTGACGACCTCCACGCCCGGCTTCAGGAGATCGTCCCAGTCCTGGATTCCCTTCGGGTTGCCATCACGGACCACCATGGTCACGACGGAACCGAAGGGCACGCCGCCGTAGGCGTCCTCGTTCCAATCTTCGGCGACCAGTCCGGCGTCGACGAGCCGGGTGATGTCCGGCTCGACGGAGAAGTTGACGAAATCTGCTGCCGCGCCGTCCTTCACCTTCCTCGACTGATCACCGGAAGCGCTGTAGGACTGCTGGAACTGTACGTTCTCCCCCGCCTCCGTTTCCTGGAATGCAGGAATCAGCTTGTCGAATCCGACCTTGGGAACGGCGTATGCGAAGAGGCTGATGCTTCCGCCGCTACCGTCGCCACCTCCTTCGGAATCAGCACCCACCGTGTCACTGGAGCCGCCACTGCAGGCACTCAGCGTCACCGCGCTCACTGCTGACAATGCGGTGATCAACAGACGAGAACGTCGTCTCATTTCAGGATGCCTTTCGGAGGGGCCGCGGGTGCAGCCGTCGCAACTGATGAAGGGAGGCCGAACGAGTGCGTGGTGAGGAGGCGACCGTCGACGGGTTCAGCGGAGAACACGCGAATGAACCCGGAGGGATCGGGAGTGGCTACCTTCGATCGGTCGAAACCGAAGCGAGGTGTTCAGCTCACCACGAGAGGAGGCATCAACAGGCGATGTCTGCGACGGCCAACATGCCGACCGCGATCAACGCCAATTCGTGGCGGACCTGGTGAGCGGTGGTGTTGGACACGTCGGTGACTTTAGCAGAGCTGTACCAAGTGTCCGAATCTAGATCAGAGCGTCAGTAGCCAAGCAACCACGACGAGGATCAAGAGACCGATCAGCGCCAGTGTGACTCGTGAGCGCGGCATCTAGCGATCCTCCGTTTTCGACGCGTCCCGACGCAGCAGTACGAATACCGCAGCAAGGCCGCGATCCAGTAGCCAGGCGATTCCACGGCACAACGGCACCGCGACCAACAGTACGAGTGCCACCTGCGGTACGAACGGCAGACCGGCGACCCACAGTTCGAAGCCGTCCCACCACCCGGCGGTTCTTTCCATCAGGCCAGCCTATCGAAACCGGCCGAGCAACCCGTCGGCCCGTTCCCCGATCTCGCGGATAACGTCGCCTGCAGGCCGGGAAGAGCGGACGACGCCGGCGGCTTCACCGGCATAGACGACACCGAGATTCGGGTCGGCCGGATCATAGGCCTGCGCAAGTTCCGACTCTGTGGCATCCCTTCCGTGCCACATAGACGTGAAATCGTTCGTCAGTGCGCGACCACCCCACCGGGCCGGCCACGCCTGACTGCGCGCCTGATCGAAGACCGAGGTGTAGACGGTGTCGGCGCTACCCGCTGCCACCACGCGATCGCGCGCATAGTCGGGTCCCGCCGTCTCCGGACTGGCGAGAAGGGCGGTGCCGACAAGCGCGCCCTCCGCACCGGCGGCCAGAACAGCAGCAAGGCCGCGGCCGGTCGCGATACCACCTGCTGCGAGGACCGGAAGAGTCGTAGCCTCGAGAACTTCCTGCAGGAGCGGCAACGTCGCGATGCGACCGGTGTGGCCGCCCGCTTCCCCACCCTGTGCGACCACGACATCGACACCCGCAGCCTCGACGACTCGGAGGTCCTCGAGCGTATTGATCTGCGACATCACGAGAGCGCCGCTGTCGTGGACCCGCGAGACGTACGGTGCGGGGTCACCGAACGACAACGACACCACTCTGGGGCGCTGTTCGAGAGTTGCACTCAATAACGAATCGTCGTCGTCCAAGGCCCAGGTCATCAACCCGATACCAAAGGTGTCACCGCCGATCCCCCGTGCCGTCGCGACCTCCGTGGCCACCCACTCGGGTGTCGCGTACC
Organism: Rhodococcus sp. NPDC058521; assembly: GCF_042719695.1. Taxonomy (NCBI): domain Bacteria; kingdom Bacillati; phylum Actinomycetota; class Actinomycetes; order Mycobacteriales; family Nocardiaceae; genus Rhodococcus; species Rhodococcus sp. NPDC058521. The sequence continues at coordinate 156,884 of NZ_JBHXNL010000006.1, read as the reverse complement.
GGGCCGCACCGAGGAGTCCGATTCCCCCGGCCTTCGACACCTCACCCGTCAGGCGGCCACCGGCCCTGCCGCCCATGGGAGCACCGACGATCGGAAACTCGATTCCCAGGGTTCGGGTCAGCCAGGTGTCGATCGCCATGATGTTCCCTCTCTTCGGGGTTTCGTGTCGGCCGGCGTGCGCGTGAGCACCTACTTCTTGGACTTCTCCGGCGCGTCGTCGGAGGAGAGCGCCGCCACGAAGGCCTCCTGCGGAACCTCGACCCGTCCGATCGTCTTCATCCGCTTCTTGCCCTCCTTCTGCTTCTCCAGCAGCTTTCGCTTACGACTGATGTCACCGCCGTAGCACTTGGCGAGAACGTCCTTCCGGATCGCTCGAATGTTCTCGCGCGAGATGATCTTCGAACCGATCGCGGCCTGGATCGGAACCTCGAACTGCTGACGCGGGATCAGCTCCCTCAGCTTCGATGTCATCTTGCCGCCGTAGGTGCCGGCGGCCGTCCGGTGCACGATCGACGAGAACGCATCGACCGCCTCGCCCTGCAACAGAATGTCGACCTTGACGAGGTCGGCCTGCTGTTCTCCGGCTTCCTCGTAGTCGAGGCTCGCATACCCCTTGGTGCGAGACTTCAACGCATCGAAGAAGTCGAACATGATCTCGCCCATCGGAATCGTGTAGCGAAGCTCGACGCGGCTTTCCGACAGGTAGTCCATCCCCCCGAGGTCGCCACGTCGGCTCTGACACAGCTCCATGATCGCGCCGATGAACTCGCTGGGGGCGATCACCGTGCACTTGACCATCGGCTCGTACACCTCGCGCACCTTGCCCTCCGGCCAGTACGAAGGGTTGGTCACGGTGTGTTCGACGCCGTCCTCCATCACCACGCGGTACACCACGTTGGGTGAGGTCGATATGAGGTCCAGGCCGAATTCGCGCTCGAGCCGGTCGCGCGTGATCTCCATGTGCAGAAGGCCGAGGAAGCCGCAGCGGAAGCCGAACCCGAGAGCGACGGATGTCTCCGGCTCGTAGGCGAGTGCGGCATCGTTCAGGCGAAGCTTGTCCAGGGCATCACGCAGTACCGGATAGTCGGAGCCGTCGAGCGGATAGAGACCCGAGTACACCATCGGTTTCGGATCCCGGTAGCCGACGAGCGGCTCTTCCGCGCCACCACGAGCTGCGGTCACCGTGTCACCGACTCGGGATTGACGGACGTCCTTCACACCCGTGATCAGATATCCGACCTCACCGACACCGAGTCCGGCGCTGGCCTTCGGCTCCGGCGAGATGATGCCGACCTCGATCAGGTCGTGGGTGGCGCCGGTGGACATCATCGTGATCTTCTCGCGCGGCGAGATACGACCGTCGACGACACGCACGTAGGTGACGACACCGCGGTAGGCGTCGTACACGGAATCGAAAATCATGGCTCGCGCCGGACCGTCCGCGTTGCCGACGGGGGCGGGCACCTGCTTCACCACCTCGTCGAGCAGTTCCGACACCCCGACGCCGGTCTTGCCCGACACCCGCAGCACGTCACCTGGCTCACAACCCGTGATGTGCGCGATCTCTTCCGCGTAGCGGTCCGGGTCGGCGGCGGGGAGATCGATCTTGTTGAGCACCGGGATGATCGTGAGGTCCTTCTCCATCGCCAGATACAGGTTGGCGAGCGTCTGCGCCTCGATCCCCTGTGCGGCGTCGACGAGGAGAACCGCGCCTTCACATGCCTCGAGCGCGCGAGAGACCTCGTAGGTGAAGTCGACGTGCCCCGGCGTGTCGATCAGGTGCATGACGAACTCTTCGTCGTTCACGGTCCACGGCAAGCGAACGTTCTGCGCCTTGATGGTGATTCCGCGCTCGCGCTCGATGTCCATGCGATCCAGATACTGCGCGCGCATCTGCCGTTCCTCCACCACCCCGGTGAGCTGGAGCATGCGGTCGGCCAACGTCGACTTGCCGTGGTCGATGTGGGCGATGATGCAGAAGTTCCGGATCTGCGCAGGATCCGTGAACGTCTTGTCTGCGAAGCTGCTGATGGGGAACCCCTTACCTGGACCGGCACCGACCCGGATTCGGGTCAACTGTCACCAGTCAGGATATCCAAGGTGAACCCCCACAGACAGCTGGGTGTCACGCGCCCGTAACGGGTCGACGAATCAGAATCCCAATTCGCCTTCGATCATGTCCGCCACGGCCTGCATTCCGCGCTCGTTGAAATGTCCCGGTTGCGCCGAGTCCGTCGGGACCAGACCCTCGAACCACTTGTCCTCGGGTGCGGCGCAAGGATCGTGCCCACCTTCGACTGTCGCCCGCCCGATGTCGATGTAGTGCGCTCCGTACTTGGCGGCAGCGTCGACGTACACCTGATTGAAACGGTCGAAGTACGACACGAGCCACTTCGCGTCCTCGTCGGAATACGGCAGCGACGGCCAGCAACCACGATTGCCCACCGCGCCACCGTGACCGACGATCACGATCTCCGCGTCCGGTGCCTTTGCGGCGATGGCACCGATCACCCTGTCGATCTCGGGAGCGACCTTCGCTATACCGTCGACGGCCTTCTGCTCGACTTCCGGGTTGTTTCGGCATTCACGATCGAGGTTCGGCAGCGGGGTGGCGCAGCTTTCTCGGGTGATCACCACGTGGTTCGAACCCACCCCGCCGATACTGATGGTCACGAGATCGGTGTCCGGATCGAGCGAGTCCAGTTGCGGAGCCGCCGTCGTCGTCCCGATTCGTTGTGGGGTGTCGATGACGTTCTCGACCTTCGCCGCGATGCACGACGCGTCCTCGAACCGGGAGGCCCCGATCTGCCGTGCCAGTTTGGAGGCGTAGTTCTGATCCGAACGCATGCAGAAATCCTTGTGCGAAGCCGTGTCGATGAACGGACCTGCCGCCCTGGAATCACCGAGTGCCACGTACTTCGGACCGTCTTCGTCCGCCGGTGCCGCAGCGGCAACTCCAGACGCCGCGCCCGAGGCCACCAAGCACAGCACCACCCCCAACAAGCCTGCAACCACCCTCTTCGACATCGTCGTGCTCACTCCCCACGTCGCCGGCCCGCCCTGCCGTGGCCGTCTCGCCTCAGATCATGCCGCATCCGAAGGCCACGCCGCGTGCCGACTAAGCTCGAGCACCATGGCAAGCACGTGGAGCACTCTCGGAAAGAAGTTGGGCCGACTCGCGGTTTCCCAGGGCCCACAGCTGTTGCGACAACTACAGAGATCGGGCGCTCTCGACCGCGCAGGCCGCACCCTCACCGGTTCTCGAACGGACAACCCCGCGGCCACCCCGGGTCGCCCGGTCGCGTCGACGTCCGCACCGACGGCGCACCGCGCTCGCCGCATCGAGTACTCGCCGGCGTTGGACGGACAAGCCGATCCCGGCGAGATCGTGTGGACGTGGGTCTCCTACGAGGACGACCCGTCCAAGGGTAAGGACCGACCGGTACTCGTGGTGGGCCGCGACGGCAGAACTCTCCTGGGCCTCATGATGTCCTCGCAGGAGAAGCGAGACGGGCAACCCGGTTGGCTCGCAATCGGTTCCGGGAGCTGGGACTCGGAAGGGCGCCCGAGTTGGTTGCGCCTCGACCGGGTCCTCGACGTCCCCGAGGACGGAATACGGCGTGAAGGCGCCATCATGGAGCAGAAGACTTTCGACGTCGTGGCGCAGAGGCTACGCGCCGACTTCAGCTGGACCTGATCGTCACGACTGCCTCAGCGAGAAGCGACGTCCGCTGCCACGAGCTCGGCGATCGCCGTCATCGCAAGAGCATTGGGATGTGCCGGTTCGGCGGGTGACTGCGGCACGATTCCCTCGAACCACCGCTCCCCGGTGGGCGCACATGCATCGTGGCCACCCTCGACCGTCGCCTTCGCAATGTCGATGTAGTGAACCCCGTACTTGTTCGCGGCATCGACGTAGATCTGGTTGAACCTCTCGAAGTAGTCGTGCAACCACACGACGTCCTCGGGTGAGTGCGGAAGGTTCGGCCAGCAGCTCCGCATTCCCACCGAACCTCCGTGTCCGATGATGTACACCTCCGCATCCGGGGCCTTGGCCACGATCGCGGCCACCGTGGCGTCCACGAGGGGGCGCATCTTGTCGATACCCTCCACCGCCAGACGTTCGGCGACAGGATTGTTGCGGCACCCCGAATCGAGGCCGGGTGCCGGGATCACGCAGCGCACCGACACGGGTAGATGATTCGATCCACCGCCGCCGATACTCAGCGTCACGAGGTCGGTGTCCGGTGCCAGCGTCTCGATCTGCGGCGGGGCGAACCTGGTTCCGACGAACTGGGCCTTGTCGGTGATGTGCTCCGGTTTCGCTGCCGAGCACGTCACATCCGTGAACTTCGACGCACCGACCAACTGTGCGAGCTGGGCAGGGTAGTTGAGATCCGCGGACCGCAGACATAGATCGCGATGCGAGGAAGCGTTGACGAACGGGCCCGACGCGCGCGAATCACCGAGTGCCACATAGCTCGGACCGGTCGGTTCGTCGGCCATCGCAACCCCGGCACCCGAGGACCATGCGGCCGTGACCGCGAAACACAGAGCTGCCGCCGCCCCGAAAAGCCTGTTCCTCATCACGTGTTCCCCTACTTCAAGCCTGTTCGACACCTCGCGACCGTGTGCCCACGGTCATCGACGCTCGATCATGCCCTATCGACTCTTCACCCAATGCTCGAAGATTCGAAACAACGCACCGGGCAGCTTCGGCGCGATCTCGAGGAGGAGCCACCGGTACTTCAGGAACTGCTGCCGACGCGGGGAACGCACGAGAATCCCGACCAACGCTGCTTCCAACTCAGGGTCGTCCACCCCGCGTGCACGCATTTCGTCGAGATTCTCCTGAACGAAACGAAAGCCGCCCGGCCGGACGTGCATCGTTTTCATTCGTTCGATCGGAATACTGAGCGGTAGCGATTCGCTCCGTTCCAGTCCGCCGACGACATACAGGTTCACCATCGTGCGGATGCACTTCTCGCATTTGCCGCAGTTGTATTCGTCGTCGGTGTTGAGATTGCAGACCCGTAGATACCGCGCCACCAGGTCGTTGTCCTTCACCGCGGCGGCCTTGGCGACCCGGTTGGACTCCAGTCCATCCTGCACGAGTTCGACCCCGCCGCTCGACCACAACGGGTCCAGATCGGGATGACTGCCGTGCGGGTCGCGGCGACCTTCTTCGAACGACGACGCGATGATCACCTTCCGCAGATGCTGCGACAGCAGTAGGCCCACGTGCGCCAATGCGGCGCCGTGTGCAGCGCTCGCCCAGTTGTGCCCGTACTTGACGTGGAGAAACTGCAGGTTCGTGCGCACTTCGATCAGTTCCACGCCCAGCTCGGCAGCAACCTTCTTGGCGTTGCTCGAGATTCGGTCGTACGGACGCTGCCGACGCGGGTCGATGTCGAACCCGTGAACGAGAATCAGGTGGGTGATCTCCTCCCGGTTCTTCAGCGCCGTGTAGAAGGCATCGAGACCACCACTGAAGAAACAGCCGACTCCTCGGTCGTCGGGCACCTCGGCAGCGGACTCCTCGGCGTGCACGTCCGCCTGCGACATCTGCGGGTACCAGGATCGCAGCAGCTCGCCCGCCTTCGCACCGCCCGACAACGCCACCGGATCGACGGGGCGATCCAGTTCCAGTCGCTTCCCCGTGGTCCCGGCGACGACGACGCCAGGCGGCAGCCACGGTGTTCCCGAGGTGTCCAACGACGCGGTGGCCGTCGTCCGGACGGTGAAGTCCTTGCCGTCGACCGAGAAGACTGCCTCGATGGTGTGGGCGTCGGCTGCCCGCGGGGTGACCTGGATGCCCATTTTCCTCAACTCTGTAGACGGTCGAACCTGCCGAACAACGCCCTATAGACGAACGCGCCCAGCGCACCTCCGATCAGGGGAAAGACTATGAAGAGCCATAGCTGCGCAAGTGCGCCGTCCTGATACGGAGCGACCGCGATACTACGTGCCGGATTGACCGAGGTGTTGTCGATCGGGATGGCCACCAGGTGAACAACCACCAACGTGAATCCGATCGACACACCGGCCAGGGGTAGGTCCGAAATCTGGTCGGTCGACGCGAGGATGACGAAAACGAGAAGACCGGTGAGCAGCACCTCGATGATCATCGCGGCACCGATTCCGTAACCGCTTTCGATGATTCCGCCCATCGGGCCCTGCACCGCCGACGGGCTGTGCTCACCCCACCCGTTCGCGGCCAACCCGTCCGAGGCCCGGTCGTAGGCCGGGAGGCTCTGCGCCACTGCGTAGACCGTGATTCCCGCAAGTAGGCCACCCACGATCTGCATGACCATGTAGATTCCGGCTTTGGCCGCCGACAGCCGACCGAGAGCGAAATGGCCGATGGTCACGGCGGGATTGACGTGACAGCCCGAGATGGGGCCGATGGCATAGACCAGAAAACACAGGGTGAGACCGAACGCCAGGGCTATGCCCAGGTTCCCGACCTTCTGGCCGGCGAACACTGCGGTGCCCACTGCCGACAGGACCAGCACGAAAGTGCCGATCGCCTCGGCCATGTACTTCTTGAGATCGGAGATTTCCTGGACCTCGGCGAACTCCTGCGCGGTTGGAGACATGACACCCACCTTCCGGGAAGGGAACGGCTGTGTATCCTGCACTTTCGCAAACCTCGCGGAGAAACATTACGCAAAGTGGGCGAGGCACACACCGAAATCGGGCATCGCGAATGGACACCGGTTTGAGATCCGCGAGCGAACACTGGTAACCTCGTCTGTCGGTGCACGTGCGCACCCACAGATTTCAAGACAAAAAACCAGCTTAAGACGACAGGATTTTACGCGTGGCCAACATCAAGTCCCAGGTGAAGCGGATCCGTACCAACGAGGCAGCTCGACTGCGTAACCAGTCGGTGAAGTCCTCGCTGCGCACGGCGATCCGCTCGTTCCGCGAGGCCGCGGCGGCCGGTGACAAGGACAAGGCCAACGAGCTCCTCGTCTCGACCAGCCGCAAGCTCGACAAGGCAGCAAGCAAGGGCGTCATCCACGCCAACCAGGCTGCGAACAAGAAGTCGGCTCTGGCAAAGGCAGCCGGCAAGCTCTGACATTCGCTTCAACGGCAGTGGCCGCCGATCCTTCACGGATCGGCGGCCACTGCCGTTCTGTGGTGCAGCCGTTCGGTGTTGCAGCCGTTCTGTGGTGCAGCCGTTTCAGCGGTGCAGTAGAGAAACTCTCCGAACCGCAGATTCGATCGCATAGTCCGGGTCGGCTGCAGCGCCCTTCACGTCGGCATTGAGATCGGCGACGATCCGCAGCGCTTCCCCTACGGTCGCGGGAGTCCAGCCGCCGACGATGGCCTGGGTCTTCTTGATCTTCCACGGCGGCATACCCAGTTCGGACGCGATTCGGAAGGGATCGGCTCGGGCGACCGGAGCCACCCGAGCGATCGAATGGACCGCGTCGGCGAGCGCGTCTGCCAGCAGCACGTGTGGCACCCCTCGCAGCATTGCCCACCGCAGCGACTCGAGTGCGCCCGCACTGTTACCTGCGACTGCCTTCTCGGCGACTTCGAATCCCGTGACTTCAGCCTTACCCGAGTAGTAGCGGCGAACCGCGGCGACATCCACCCGACCGCCGGTGTCCGCAACCAACTGGGAACATGCTGCGGCCAGCTCTCGCAGATTCGAGCCCACACTGTCTAGGACTGCCTGCACGACGTCCTGCCCTACTCTGACCTCGAGGTTGCGAAACTCCGCGCGAACGAAACCGACCAACTCGCTCTGCTTGAGTTTGACGCACGGGTGTACGACTGCGCCCGACTTCTCGAGTGCGCCGGCAAGCGCCTTCGCGCGTCCGCCGCCGGAATGCAGGACGATCATCACGACACCGGCCGGCGGATCGACAGCTGCGTCCTGCACCAGTGCCACGGCGTCCTTACCTGCCTCCGCCGCGGCCTCGAGGACCACGATCCGGTCTTCTGCGAACAGAGACGGACTGAGCAGCTCGGCCAATTCGGTGGAGGTGGCATCTCCCGTACGCAGGCGAGTGACCGGTACGTCGGCTCCTGCGGTCGCCACAGCGGAGGCGCGCACGTCGGCGACGATCGCGGAGACCGCGCGCTCGATCAGAAATTCTTCGTCACCGAGGACGAGGTGGAGCTGGTCGACGGGGGCGGTGTTCGGCACGAGACGATCGTGCCACGTCCCGCCGACACCACCGAACCAGGGCAGGCCACAACGCCCACCCTCCGAAAACCGTCGACATCACCGCGAGCGCCAGACACGCACCCGCCAGACCGTCGGGCACCTGCAATACCGCACCGGGGATGCGAGCCGACCTCTCAGCCACCGTCAGAAGCCACCACAGCGGCAGCGTCACGGACCGGGCTCCCCACTCGGCCAACGGAATCGACACCACCGAGACGAGTGCGGTGACACCCCCGACGATCGTGATCACGGCCACCACCGGGGCGGCAAGGATGTTGGCGACGATCGACACGGAACTCACGGTGCCGGCCATCGCGGCGATCACCGGCGTGGTCACCAAGAATGCCGCACCGGACACGGCAACCACCTCTGCCATGCCCTGTGGCCAGCCGCGGGCCCCCAACCGCTCGGACCAGATCGGTGCGATCACGATGAGCGCCGCGGTTGCCACGACGGACAGCACGAATCCGAAATCCACCGCCAGCCTCGGAAACAGCAACAGGAGCACGACGATGGACCCCGACAACGCAGGTAGCGCCTGCCGTCCCCGCCCGGTGACCATGGCAAGAATCGTGACCGACCCCATCGCCGCCGCACGCAGAACACTCGGCGAAGGCCGCACGACGACGACGAACGCAACCAATGCCGACAATGCCAGAACCGCGGTCACACGGGGCCCCACCCCGACACCGCGCGACACCAGGAGGACTGCACCCAGCACGATCGACACGTTCGCACCCGACACGGCCGTCAAATGCGTCAGCCCGGCCGCCTTGAACGCGTCCACGACACTCTGGTCCAGCGCCGTGGTGTCTCCCACGACCAGTCCGGGCAACAGACCCGCTTGATCCGGTGGCAGCGACCGCTCCGCCGCCATGACGAATCGATCACGCACGGTGCCTGCCCAACGCTGATACCAGGACGGCGAATCGACCTGCAGCGGAGCACCTTCGGCGCGCACCACCGCGACGGTGAGGTCGTGGTTGCGTGGTGTGTCGAGCTTGCCCGCGAACGTCGTGCGTTGCCCGGGTAGCAGGTGGGCCCACCCCTTCGCCGACGCAAACACGTTCACCACCCCACCGACTCGAACCACGCCATCGGCAGTGCGCACCTCTTCCAGCTCCATCCGAAAGCGCACCTGGCCCCGAGTGGCCGATCCGGCAGATCCGAGCGCCACCGGGTCCTCGACAGGTGCACCCACCAGGGTCACCTTGTCTCTGTCGGCCGCAGACGATGTGAGCGGATGCGTCTCCACCCCACGCACCTGCAACCCGATACCCACGAGCGCCAGAACTCCGAGCAACAGAGCGACCGAGACACCACGTACCGGTCCGGACCGGCGTCGCAACCACGTGACCGATACCCACAGAACTGAAACTACGCCCGCACTCACGAATGCCACCCGAGAGCCCGCGAGGATACCGAGAAGCGTTGCGCTCCAGCACACGCAGGCATAGGGAACGAGGCGGGCATCGAGGGGATTCACACGGAAACCAGGTCACGCAACTTCTCGAGCCGAACCGGGCCGATCCCGTCCACTTCGCCGAGCTGATCGACCGAGGTGAACTTTCCGTTGGCGGTTCGCCACTCGAGAATTGCCGCCGCGGTCACCGGGCCGACACCCGGCAGCGAATCCAACGCGGACTGGTCCGCCGTATTGAGATCGACGACCGAGCCCGCCGCGGCATCGGCTCCCCCACCCGAACCGGCGCGTCCACCCGAACCAGCAAGTCCACCAGCCGGCCCCGCGGTCGCGGGAAGTTCCCCACCATCGACACCGACCACGACCTGATCACCATCGGCCAATCGTTGAGCCAAATTGAGCGCCAAAGTATCTCCACCTTCGCGGACTCCTCCCGCAGCCGTCAGCGCATCGGCGATCCGCGACCCGTCCGGGAGCTTCACGAGACCGGGCGCGTGTACGAGACCGACCACACTGACGACCAACTCGGCCGGTGGCCCACCTGTTTCGAGCGGGGAAACCTCGCCGGTGGGCACCGTGTCGGTCGAGGGCGCCGACTTCTCCACGACGGGCAACGGCGGTACTGCCTGCGCCACCGGACGATCCCGGAAGACGGTGAAGAACACGACGACCAGCGCGAGGACACCCACCACGACCAACGCCGCGCCGCCGTGAACGCCCGGGTCGAATCGCGTCCCCCGCCACCGTTGCGGAATCCATGCCGGACGACCGTCGAGGGAACGGTCCAGGCGCGGCCAGTCCGCGGTGTCGAATACCTCGACGTAGTTGTCGTCGTCGCGCTTTCGGCGTACTTCGCTCTCCCCCATGCCGGCGACCCTACGAGAACACGGTCGCCGTTTCGGCGCCACCGACCGACGGGAGAGCCGGCCTGTGGATCACCGGGGACCTGTGGACGATCAGGGGCTACCGGGCTGTATCGGCCGGGTGCGAGGCGAGTGCGATTCCCACTGCACCGGGGCCCACGTGCGCCCCGAGGACGGCACTGAACTCGGTTACGAAGATTTCCTCGATCTTCGGAATCCGCTCCCTGAGCCGCCGGACCAGATCTTCCGCTCGAATCTGCGCATGCAGATGATGCACGGCCACCGACACCGGCTCCTGCTCGACCTGCGACACCGCGATCTCGGTGAGTCGGGCCAGTGCCTTGGTCGACGTTCGGGTCTTCTCCTTGAGAGCGAGCCTTCCGTCGAGTATGTGCAGAACCGGTTTCATGGCCAACGCGGTTCCGAGAAGCGCTGCGGCGGCGCCGATACGCCCCCCTCGTCGGAGGTGATCCAAGCGGTCGACCACGAAGAAGCTGCTCGTGTGTGTCGCCGCTTCCACCGCGTGCCGGTACACCGAGCCGAGTCCCGCACCCTCCACAGCAGCACGAGCTGCTGCGAGCACCGGGAACCCGACTCCCATACCCGCCGACTGCGAATCCACGAGCCGCACCTTCCCGCCGAACTCTTCGGCGGCGACCCTGGCGGCATCCCAGGTTCCGGAGAGCTGACGCGAAATATGCACCGCGAGAACACCGTCCCCGTCGCTACGGTCCAGGGCCGCGCCGTACGCAGCTCTCAATGCCTCTGGGGGTGCACCGGAGGTCGTCACCGGCCCGGAATCCAGGTCGATGTCGTCGATCCCGTCGCGGTAATCGTGTTCACCGACGAGAACGTGAAGCGGCACCACCTCGATCCCGTACTGCTCGACCAGACCCGAAGGCATGCACGCCGAGGAGTCGGTGACGACGACCACCGACACTGCTATCGACCCCCGCTCGTGACGACGGTGTCCCCGTCGGTTTCGTGCTCTTCTATCCGACGGAGGGTCCGGACCATCGCATCGGCAACCTCGACGTGAGCGTCCCAGCCCCAGTGGATGCCATCGGGATTCGCGTCTTCGGACTCGATGTTCGCCCGAACCGCCTGCGCGAGATCCACCACCGGCACCTCGGTTCTCGCCGCCCACTCGGTGATGGCGGCCGCTGCTGCAGCGCGGCCGGAATGAATCCGCCCATATGCTTCGCTGCGATGAACCGACGGAAGTGTTCCGACAACGGCCAGGTCCGGGCGCATGTACGCCAGCGCCGCCCTCGCGCTTTCGAGGTACTCGACACTGAGTCGAGGCGGAAGAGCAACCGGCCAACCGAGGGGTGCCAAACGCGGCTGCAACCATTGGTAGCCCGCACGAACGATTCGTCGCACGGCCGGCGGGCGAATGTAGCGCAACTGCTCGCGCAGCGCCGTAGGCAGCGGCGACGGCAACGAATCCATGCCGCCGACGGCGAACACGACCGCGGCGGCCCGAGGTACGGCCGACCACACCCTGGGGTCCTGGGTCAGTGCCCACCACGCGTCCCGACTCGTCCACCCGATCCGCGCAACAAGTTCCACGTCCCAGCCCATCTGCTGCGCAACGAGATTCGGCCAGATCCGCGGATCGTCGGAGGGTAGGCCACCTTCGGGCCCGTAGTACGCCAGCGAGTCACCGAGAACGAGAAGGACCGGCTTGCGCTCCACTGCGCCCGGCTCCGGATCAGAGGACGTCATCGGCCACACTCGCTGAAGCGTTCCACACGTCGAGTCGCCACTCCGGCCGATCGGAGCCGTGCGCACTGAGCTGAACCCAACTGGTGTTCCCAAGGCCACCGAGAACCGGCCACCGGTTCACGGGGAGATCGAGGAGCGTTGCGGTCAACGCCGCGACGAGGCCTCCGTGCGCGACGAGGAGAACCGGTGCGGCGTCCCACCCGTCGTGCTTCTCGAGCAATTCCTCCACGACCGGCCTACTACGCTCGGCAACGTCGACCCGACTCTCGCCGCCCGGCGGCGCCCACGTCGCATCGGCTCGCCACCGTGCCCGTGCGCCGGGGAACTCGGAGTCGACCTCGAGGTGCGTCATTCCCTGCCACTCGCCGAGACACGTTTCCCGGAGTCGCTCGTCGACCTGTACGGATACGCCCGCACTATCGCCCACCTCGGTCGCGGTGTCCAGTGCGCGACGCAGATCCGACGACACGATCGCAACCGGCGACAGTGCACTCATCGCATCGCCCGCGGTTCGCGCCTGTGCACGGCCGAGATCCGACAGCTCGGTGTCGAGTTGGCCCTGCATCCTGTTGCCCGCGTTGTATTCGGTCTGACCGTGCCGCAACAGGATCAGTCGACGCACACCGGCCCCGGTCACTGCCCGGGTTCGCCTTCGTCCGCCGACGATGCGGGGCGATTTTCGCCGATGCCCTCGACCTCGACGTGCGGGCAGTCCCTCCACAAACGCTCGAGTGCGTAGAAATTGCGCTCGTCGTCGTGCTGGACGTGGATGACCACATCCACGAAATCCAGAAGTGCCCAACGGCCTTCGCGGGTTCCTTCGCGTCGTACGGGCTTGTGCCCAGCCTCACGCAGACGATCCTCGATGTTCTCGACAACGGCGTTCACCTGACGCTCGTTGGGTGCGGAGGCGATGACGAAGCAGTCCGTGATCACCAGTTGCTCGGACACGTCGAGCACGACTACGTCCGACGCCAGCTTCTCGTCGGCCGCGATGGCGGCGATGCGGGCCACCTCGATGGCTTCGGTGGATGCACTCACTCGATTTTCTCCAGTTCTGCCGAGATACGACTCATGATCGATGCGGGGTGACGTCGGGATTGGCGGTGGCGTCGGGATCTGTGTTGGCGGTTGCCGGTGTCGTGGCCGTATCGGGGGCGGGTTCCGACATCGTGGCGGCCCCGTCCGATCTCGTCGCGTTCTCCGGCCGGTACAGATTTCGTTTCGAGATGTACTGGACCACTCCGTCCGGGACCAGGTACCAGACGGGTCGATCCTGCGAGGCTCGGAGACGACATTCGGTCGACGAGATCGCGAGCGCCGGTACCTCGATGAGGGTGACCGCGTCCTTCGGGTGGTCGTCCAGAAGGCCGGAAAGATGTTCGGTGTGCAGGTCGAATCCGGGCCGCGAGACGCCCACGAACTTGGCTAGCGAGAAGAGTTCCTCCCAGTCCTGCCAAGAAAGGATGCTCGCGAGGGCGTCGGCCCCCGTGATGAAGTAGAGCTCGGCATCGGGGTGTTTTGCCCGTAGATCACGCAGGGTGTCCACCGTGTAGGTCACCTTTTCGCGATCCACGTCCACCCTGCTCACCGAGAATCTCGGATTGGAGGCCGTGGCGATCACGGTCATCAGATATCGGTCCTCGGCCGGGCTGACCTCTTTGCCTTCCTTCTGCCAGGGCCTGCCGGTGGGCACGAACACGACCTCGTCGAGGCCGAAACGGTCGGCAACTTCACTGGCCGCCACCAGGTGGCCATGGTGGATCGGGTCGAACGTGCCGCCCATGACACCGAGCCGGCGCAGACGAGTGACGTTCGTTCCTTGTTCCACGAGTGTCGAGCTTACGTGTTCACACCGGCAGCAATCCGGCGACCACCGCCGCCAACTGCTGTGCGGACCGGCATTCGTGCATGCTGACGATCTCCCGATAGGCGTCGGTGGCCGAATCACCGGTACCCCACTGCCCGACCGGCTCCGGGTTGAGCCAGTGTGTGTGCCTCGCGACGGACGCGAGACGAGCCAGCGCCGCACTGTTGGGATCGCGGTAGTTGTTCCTGCCGTCCCCGAGGACGAGCAGCGAACTCCGGCTGGTGAGACTGTGGCCGAATCTCTCGGCGAACACGCCGAACGCATTACCGTAATCGGAGTGCCCGTCGTAGCTCACCAGATCTGCTTCACGAATCATCCTCGACATCGCCACGCCCAGATCGGCGCCGGCTTCGAAGAACCTGGTCACCTCGTCGGTCGTGTCGACGAAGGCGAATACTCGTACCCGGGCGAACTGCTCCCGCAGGGCGTGGACGAGCAACAGGGTGAAATGACTGAACCCGGCGACCGACCCGGACACGTCGCACAGCACCACCAGTTCGGGACGCGCAGTCTTCGGCTTGCGCTGCACCAGGTCGATGGGCACACCTCCGGTGGACATCGACTTTCGCAGGGTACGGCGCAGATCGATCACACCGGCACGACTGCGGCTCCGACGCACCGCCAGACGACTCGCCAGCAGCCTCGCGAGTGGGGTGACGTTTCGACGCAGGGCGGTGAGTTCGGAGTCGGACGCGCGAAGAAAGTCGACTTCCTCGGCCAGTCGCGGAACGCCGTGAATCGCGACGCGCTCCTTACCCAGCTGTTCGGCAGAACGACGCCGCGTCTCGGACTCGACCATCCTTCGGAAATCGGTGATCCGGGCAGCCGCGGTGCGCCGTGCGATTTCGGCGCGGTGCTCGTCGACGTGTGGGGCCGGCCCCCCGTCCTGCGCGCCGCCCATGAGTCCGTCGAGGATCTTCTTCAACAGCGTGTCGGGTGAGAGATCCTTCAATGCCTGGTAGGCGGAGAACGATGGGCCTTTGGTCGACTGGTACTGCCCGAGCTCTTCGACCATCTGCGTGGTGAGTAGTTCGGTCAGCTCGACCGCCTCCGGGGAACCGTCGGTCAGGAGTTCCGCGACCAACTCGCGCAATGCCTCCATGTCGACCTCACCGTCGTCGGTGCGCGGCAACGACGTGTCGATCTTGCCGCTGGATCGGAGGCCGATTGCGCGCGGATACCACAGGTCGAACAGAGCATCGAAGGTCGAGCGGTGCGTCGGACGCCGAAGAACGGCACACGCCAACCCTTCGCGCAACGCCTCCCGATCGAGCAGGTCGAGGACGGCGATGACTTTGCCGGCGTCCACGGTCTCCGCAGGTCCGACGCCGATGCCGCGAGCCCTCAGCGCCTCGATGAACCCCACCAGATGACCGCTCAACCCGTTGGGTGCGGCGGGTCCGTGCGCCCGGAAACGGGGCGATCGTCCAGTAGCTCCCACGTGCGCCGTCCTCAGTTCAGCCGAAGCTCGGCGGCGGCCCGCTGCTGGTCGGAACGATGCTTCAGGATGACGCCGAGCGTGTCGCGCACCGTGTCGCTGTCCAGAGTGTCGTCCGCGAAAGTGTCCAGACCGAGAGCCAACAACGTGCGCCCCCAGTCGATCGTCTCGGCCACCGAAGGCGTCTTCTTCAGCTGCATCCCGCGCAAGACCCTGATCGTGCGAACCAATTGTTCGGCGATTCGTTCGGGCAGTTCGGGGACCCGGCTGGCCAGAATCTCGAGTTCGAGGGCCTCGTCCGGAAAGTCGAGGTGCAGGAACAGGCAGCGCCGCTTGAGTGCCTCCGACAGTTCACGGGTCGCATTGGACGTCAGAACGACGAACGGTTTGCGACCGGCGGTGATGGTGCCGAGTTCGGGAATCGTGACCGCGAAATCGCTGAGCACCTCCAGCAGAAGGCCTTCGATCTCGACGTCGGCCTTGTCGGTCTCGTCCACGAGGAGCACCGTCGGACCATCTCGACGGATAGCGGTGAGCAGCGGACGTGGCAGAAGAAACTCTTCCGAGAACACGTCGACCTTGGTGGCATCCCAGTCCACTCCGTCGCTCCCACCGGCCTGGATACGGAGGATCTGCTTGGCGTGATTCCACTCGTACAGAGCCCTGGCCTCGTCGACGCCCTCGTAACACTGCAAACGGACGAGTTCGGCGCTCGCAGTCTGGGCGACTGCCCGCGCGAGTTCGGTCTTGCCGACGCCGGCGGGTCCTTCCACGAGCAGCGGCTTTCCCAGCCGATCCGCGAGGAACACCGCAGTCGCCGTCGCCTTGTCGGCGATGTATCCGGTTGTCGCCAGTTTCGTCACGACGTCGTCGACGTTTGCGAACAGGGGTCGCGTCGTCGGAAGTGCTCGATCCACTCTTGCTCCTCGAAATCTTCTGCGCGGCCCTCGATCAGGAAGGCCGGGTGTGGCCGTCTCCCCACACGATCCACTTGGTGGATGTGAGCTCGGTCAGCCCCATCGGTCCACGCGCATGCAACTTCTGCGTCGAGATCCCGATCTCCGCACCGAAGCCGAACTGTTCACCATCGGTGAACGCGGTCGACGCGTTCACCATGACGGCAGCCGCATCGACTCGCGCGGTGAACTCACGCGCCGCGGCCAGGTCGGTGGTGACGACGGCCTCGGTGTGGCCGGTGCCGTACCGATCGATGTGTTCGACCGCTGCATTCAGATCGTCCACGACTCGCAACGCGATGTCGAGGGTCAAGTACTCCTCCGACCAGTCCGATTCGGTGGCGGGAACCATCCCCGGCAGATCTCCGTGCACGGTCACACTGTGCGACTGCAGCGCCTGGAGCAACTTCGGGACGAAGGTGTCGGCGATCGCGGCGTCCACCAGTACGGTCTCGACCGTGTTGCACACACTGGGCCGACGAGTCTTGGCATTGATCACGATGCGCTCCGCAACCTCTGCGTCCGCAGCTGCGTGGACATAGACATGGCAGTTGCCGACCCCGGTCTCGATCGTCGGCACTTTCGCATCCCGGACAACGGCATCGATCAGACCGGCGCCACCACGCGGGATGACCACGTCGACGAGACCGCGGGCCTGAATCAAATGAGTGACACTCGAACGATCGTGACTGGGCAACAATTGCACCGAGTCTTCCGGCACCCCCTGGGCTGCCAACGCGCCGTGGAGGGCGCCAACGAGCGCAGTGTTCGAGGACGCAGCCGACGAGGAGCCACGCAGCAAAGCCGCGTTGCCGGACTTCAAGGCCAGCCCGAAAGCATCGACCGTGACGTTGGGACGGGCCTCGTAGACCATGCCGACGACACCGATCGGCACCCGCTGCTGCCGCAGCTCGAGTCCGTTGGGAAGCGTCGAACCACGCAGCACTTCACCGATCGGGTCCGGCAGATCTGCGACCTGTCGCAGTCCCGACGCGATCCCGGCGACACGCTCGGGCGTCAAGCGCAGCCGGTCGAGCAGCGACTCCTCGGTTCCGACAGCACGGGCAACGTCGATGTCCGCGGCGTTCGCCTCGAGGATGTTCTCCTGGGCGGCAAGAACCGCATCCGCCGCGGCAGCCAGGACGGCATTCTTCTCGGCTGTGGTGAGGAGGGCGAGTGAGCGGGCTGCCACCCGAGCACTCCGGGCCGCGGCGTGTACCGCTTCCCGCGTGTCGTCACCGGCGGTATCGACAGAAGATGCATTGCTGGGTACGGACACCGAAGTCATGGTCACAGCCTATCGACGCTCTCGCCCACCGGCAGCGGCACCTCCGTCGTCACCCACGCTTGCACATGTTCGACCTCTTCCTTTGCTAACGTAACGGACTTGACCGACGGTCGCGACGCACGCGGCCACATCGCGAAATGGGAAACGAAAAGATGCGTGCATCAGGTACGTGCCCCGTTTCGGACGATGACTGCGCTGGGGAGCGCACAATCTATGAATGCACCAGATCAACAGATCACCGCAGAAGATATAGCGGAATCCACAGACGTCACTCTCACCGACGAGTCCGCCGTCAAACGCGCCGTCAAAGCCACGATGCTCGGCAATGCGATGGAGTGGTTCGACTTCGGTGTCTACGCCTACCTTGCGACCACGATCGGCAAGGTCTTCTTCCCTGACGCGAACGGCACTGCCCAGCTGTTGTCCACGTTCGCGATCTTTGCCGCCGCCTTCCTCGTGCGCCCGCTCGGTGGCCTGTTCTTCGGACCCCTCGGTGACCGCATAGGACGTAAGAAGGTCCTCGCGACCACCATCGTCATGATGGCGGGCAGCACCTTCCTGATCGGCCTCATCCCGAGCTACGGATCCATCGGTATCGCGGCCCCGATCCTGCTGGTCGTGCTCCGACTCGTACAGGGCTTCTCGACCGGCGGAGAGTACGGCGGTGCCAGTACGTTCGTCGCCGAGTACGCACCCGACAAGCGGCGCGGATTCTTCGCGAGTTTCCTCGAGTTCGGGACACTCGCCGGCTACGCGGCCGCTGCCGCGCTGGTCACCATCATCACCACGGTGACCGACGAGGAGACCCTCGTCGACTGGGCGTGGCGAATTCCGTTCCTGATCGCGGGCCCGCTCGGCCTGATCGGTCTGTACCTGCGACTGAAGCTCGAGGAGACTCCCGCCTTCAAGCAGATGGAGAAGGCCGAAAAGGACTCGATGGCCGCGGAGTCGACCGGAAAGAAGCTGCGGGAGACGATCCTCGAGAATTGGCGCCCACTGCTGCTGTGCGTCATGTTGGTCGCGACGTACAACATCGCGCACTACGGCCTGCTCAGCTACATGCCGACCTATCTCACCAACACGCTCGGCTACGACGAGTCGCACGGCCTGGTCCTCATGATCATCGTGATGGTCTTGATGATGGTGGCTATCACGTTCGTCGGAAAGTACTCCGACAAGGTCGGGCGCAAGCCACTGCTGTTGACCGGCTTCATCGGGTTCTTCCTGCTGTCCTTGCCCGCGTACCTGCTCATCGGGGTGGGCCACTACATCACGATCTTCGTCGGACTGGCCGTGCTCGGTGGACTGCTCCTGATGTTCGTGGGCGTCTTCCCGTCCGTGCTTCCCGCTCTGTTCCCGACCGGAATTCGGTACGGCGGGCTCGCAATCGGGTACAACCTGGCCGTATCGATCTTCGGTGGTACCACCCCGTTGGTTCTCACTGCCCTCGGTGACGCCACCGACAGCGACCTGGTCGCTCCCGGTTACATGATGGTCGCGGCCGTCATCGGCACCATCACCGTTCTTCTCATACCCGAGACGGCACGCCGTCCGCTCGAGGGCTCCCCACCGTCGGTGGCGACCGAGGAGGAGGCGCGCCGCGTCATCCGTCGCACCCGAATTCAGGAGGCGAAGAGGGCGATGAAGGCGCGAGACTCGCGGGGAGAAAGCACGCTGGTCGAGTGACCGCAGATCGGGTTAGCCTCGGCACATGCCCGAGGCACCCGGTCCTTTGTCGAAGTCCCCACGAGTCGTCGTGGTCGGCAGCATCAACATGGATCTGACGACCACGACGACTCGTCTCCCCATTCCGGGAGAAACCGTTCTCGGCGATTCCTTCGCCACCAGACCCGGCGGCAAGGGCGCCAATCAGGCCGTGGCGGCGGCGCACGCAGGCGCCACGGTCGACTTCGTCGGTTCCGTCGGTTCGGACGCGTTCGCGTCCGAACTGCGTACGTCCCTGATCGATGCGGAGGTCGGAATCAGTGGGTTGCGGGAAGTCGACGGTCCGAGCGGCGTGGCGGCGATCGCCGTCGCCGAAGACGGGCAGAACAACATCATCGTGGTGGCCGGCGCCAACTCCACGCTGTCCGAACTGAGCGATGCCGACCGTTCCGCGATCGCTACAGCCGACATACTGGTGTGCCAGCTCGAAATTCCCATCGCCGTCGTCACGGCGGCAGCACAGCACGCACGCACTGCCGACACCGTTGTCGTACTCAACCCCTCCCCTGTCCGGGAACTCCCCGACGCGCTGCTCGATTGTGTCGACGTACTCGTGGTCAACGAGAACGAGGCGTATGCCCTGCGGTCCTCGATCGACCGAGTGCCCCATGTGGTGACGACCCGGGGGCGTGACGGCGCAGTTCACCGAGGCCCCGACGGCGCCGTCCTTCGTGTCCCATCGCCGTCGGTCGCCGCAGTCGACACGACGGGTGCAGGTGACGCATTCACCGGTGCGCTCACTGTTCGGTGGTCCGAGGGCCCACGGCCGGCTCTCGAATTCGCGTGCACTGCGGGCGCTCTCGCCACCACGAAACCCGGCGCAGGATCGTCCGCACCATACGAATCCGAGATCCGCAGCGCACTGAACTGACGTGGCCCGGCGACCGCGCCGCGAGACGGTGTCGGCGACGTCGTGCACCATGGGCCCATGACGACAGTTGCCGCACCCGACCTTCGTGACGAGGCCGAACGGATCCTTCGTGAGCTGGCCGGCCCGGACGCACGGCTACGCGACGATCAGTGGCGTGCCATCGAGGCCCTTGTCGTCGAGCGCAGGCGGGCCCTGGTGGTTCAGCGCACGGGCTGGGGAAAGTCCGCTGTCTACTTCATTGCCGCAAAGTTGCTGCGTGCGACCGGACACGGCCCGACCGTCATCGTGTCGCCTCTCCTCGCCCTCATGCGGAACCAGGTGAGCGCCGCCGAGCGCGCGGGAGTCCGCGCCGCGACCATCAACTCGGGCAACGTCACCGAGTGGGACGATATTCATCGGCGGGTGAACGCACGCGAGCTCGATGTCCTTCTGGTCAGTCCGGAACGACTGAACAATCCGGACTTCAGGGATGCGGTACTGCCCTCCCTGGCCGCCGACGCCGGCCTCGTGGTGGTGGACGAGGCCCACTGCGTGTCCGACTGGGGTCACGACTTTCGTCCCGATTACCGGCGAATCAGGACGTTGGTCGCGGACCTTGGCAGCGACATTCCGGTCCTTGCGACCACGGCAACGGCCAACGACCGTGTCGTCGAGGACGTCTCCACCCAGCTCGGTGTGGGTGGAGACGAGACCCTGGTTCTCCGTGGCGGACTCGAGCGGGAGTCACTCCGACTCTCGGTCGTGCACATTCCGGAGGTCACCACACGGGCCGCCTGGCTCTGCGACCGACTCGGCGACCTCCCCGGGTCCGGAATCATCTATGCGCTCACGGTTTCCGCCGCCCGCGATCTCGCTGCCCTCCTCGGCGATCGTGGATACTCCGTCGCCGCATACACAGGACAATCCGACGCGACCGAGCGTGAGGTGCTCGAACGCGACCTTCTCGACAACAAGGTCAAAGCCCTCGTCGCCACCTCGGCGCTGGGCATGGGCTTCGACAAACCGGACCTCGGCTTCGTGGTGCATCTGGGCGCACCGTCCTCACCCATCTCCTACTACCAGCAGGTGGGACGTGCCGGGCGCGCAACCGAGCGCGCCGAAGTGATTTTGCTGCCCGGCGCCGAAGACCGGCAGATCTGGAGCTACTTCGCGTCCGTCGCGTTTCCCCGGGAGCCCGTCGTTCGTCGCGTCATCGAGGTCCTGGACGACACTCGCCCGCAGTCGACCCCCGCACTGGAACCGCTCGTCGAACTCGGACGTACCCGACTCGAGATGGTGCTGAAGGTCCTCGATGTCGACGGCGCCGTTCGTCGGGTCAAGGGCGGCTGGATCTCGACGGGACAGGAGTGGAGTTACGACGCGGACCGCTACGAGCGGTTGGACAATGCGCGTGCGGCCGAACAGCGGGCAATGATCGAGTATCAGAACATCGCCACCTGTCGTATGAACTTCCTACGCGCTCAATTGGACGACCCGGAACTGTCGGCCGGGAGCCCGGGGTGCGGACGATGCGACAACTGCACCGGCACCGTCCACGACACCGCGGTCGACACAGAGGCGCTCGAGAAGACCAAGTCACGTCTCGAGCGCCCCGGAGTGGACCTGCCGCCCCGCAAGCAGTGGCCGACCGGATTGCGCAAACTCGGGGTCGAGTTGACCGGGAGAATCACCGACGGTCCCGAGGCCGGTCGGATTCTGGGACGGCTGTCCGATCTCGGCTGGGGCCAGAAGTTGAGGTCCTTGCTCGACGGCAGTGACGGTCCGGTACCGGAAGACGTCGTGCGTGCCTGCATCGGTGTCCTGGCTGCGTGGGACTGGGCCGAGCGACCGACTGCGGTGATAGCCGTGGAGTCGCCCAGCCATCCACAACTGTCTGCCTCCCTCGGGGCCGAATTGGCCGGAGTCGGGCGGCTCGAGAATTTGGGCGTCCTGCGACTCGCTCCCGAACACCCACCCGTGTCCGCTGCGAACTCGGCCTATCGAGTGGGCGGTCTGGTGGGCGCCTGGGAACCGCCTGAAGGACTCGAACAGACGAGTGGACCGATCCTCCTCGTCGATGCGGTGACCGATACCGGGTGGACGCTGACGATGGCCGCCAGAACGCTACGACAAGCGGGAGCGGACGCCGTACTCCCGTTCGCTCTGGCCAGCCCTCGGTGAGCCCTCGGCCCCGCGGTAAAACTGCTCCAACCAGGCCATAATGTGATGCACCTCACAACCCCCGTCTCACCTGCGTGGCTCCCGAGTCTGAGGTGTCCAATTTCGAAGGGCAGATGAAATCGACACCGATCGTTGTTACGTTTGTATTTCCAATGACGCCTGATCAAAAGAGTGCTAACCCGACCACCGCGCCGGACGCGGTGTTGTTTCGCAGCCCACAGATCGCAGACGGAGTCCGGCTCTGGGAGATCGCCAGGAATACGGAAGTACTCGATCTCAATTCGAGTTACGCCTACCTGTTGTGGTGCCGAGATTTCAGCCGCACATCGGTTGTCACGGTTGTCGACAATCGGGTCGTAGGGTTCGTCACGGGCTTCACCCGCCCCGACGCTCCCCACACCCTGATGGTCTGGCAGGTTGCCGTCGACGCCGACCAGCGCGGCAAAGGCCTGGCAGGCCGCATGCTCACTGAGCTGCTCGACCGACTCGCCCCCGACGGGGTGACACACCTCGAGACCACGATCAGCCCCGACAACGAGGCATCGATCGCACTGTTCACAGCACTGGCCCGACGCCGAAACACGACCATCACTCGGTCGGACCTGTTCCAGCCCGAGAATTTTCCCGATGGCCACGAAGCCGAAGAATTGTACACAATCGGCGATTAGCACGCCCCGGAGGATTGCACGACCATGAATGCAGTTGATAACAGTATTTTCGAGAATCTCGAATCCGAGGTTCGCAGCTACAGCCGCGGTTGGCCCGCCGTTTTCACCACGGCCTCGGGTTCGTGGATCAAGGACGAGAGCGGTCGCGAGTACCTCGACTTCTTCGCAGGTGCCGGCGCCCTCAACTACGGGCACAACAACCCGATTCTGAAGAAGGCGCTGCTCGACTACATCGCCTCGGACGGAATCACGCACGGCCTGGACATGTACACGCCGGCCAAGCGCAATCTGCTCGAGTCGATCGATCGCAACATCCTGAAGCCGCGCGACCTCGACTACAAGGTTCAGTTCCCCGGCCCCACCGGCACCAACGCCGTCGAGGCCGCTCTGAAGCTCGCACGTAAGGTGACCGGCCGTTCGTCGATCATCAACTTCACCAACGCCTTCCACGGCATGACGCTCGGCGCCCTGTCCGTGACCGGCAACTCGATGAAACGTGCCGGCGCCGGTATCCCGCTCGTGCATGCCACGCCGATGCCGTTCGACAACTACTTCGACGGTGTCACCGAAGACTTCCACTGGTTCTCCCGTGTGCTCGACGACTCGGGCAGTGGCCTGAACCGCCCCGCCGCCGTGATCGTGGAGACCGTTCAGGGTGAGGGTGGCGTCAATGTCGCCCGTCCCGAGTGGCTGCGCGCACTGGCCGACCTGTGCGCCGAGCGCGACATCCTCCTGATCGTCGACGACGTGCAGATGGGTTGCGGACGTACCGGCCCGTTCTTCTCGTTCGAAATCGCCGGCATCAAGCCGGACATCGTCACGTTGTCGAAGTCGATCGGCGGCTACGGCCTGCCCATGGCGCTCACGCTCTTCAAGCGTGAACTCGACGTGTGGGGCCCCGGCGAGCACAACGGCACGTTCCGTGGCAACAACCCGTCCTTCGTGACGGCTGCAACGGCCCTCGACCACTACTGGTCGGACGACAAGCTGGCCAAGGAGACACCGATCAAGGGCGAGCGCATCAGCAAGGCGTTCACCGCACTTGCCGAAAAATTCCCGGACAACGTGTCGACCCGCGGACGCGGCCTCGTGCAAGGCCTGGTGTTCGAGAACGCCGACGACGCAGGCAAGGTCTGCAAGATCGCGTTCGACGAGGGTCTGCTCGCGGAGACCTCCGGCCCGTCCGACGAGGTCGTCAAGCTCCTCCCGCCGCTCACCATCACCGAGGACGAGTTGGACAAGGGGCTGTCGATCCTGTCCGAGGCCACCATCAAGGTTTGCAGCTAGAAAGGACCAACTCATGATTGTTCGTACCACCGACGAGATCACCGATACCGATCGCGACGTCGCCGCCGAGAACGGCAACTGGCGCAGCAAGCGCATCGTCCTGGGCGGCGACAAGGTCGGGTTCTCGTTCCACGAGACCGTGATCAAGGCCGGAACAGTCAACGAGTTCCACTACGCCAATCACATCGAGGCTGTGTGGCTCGTCGAGG
The DNA here is from genome assembly GCF_042719695.1 of Rhodococcus sp. NPDC058521. Taxonomy (NCBI): domain Bacteria; kingdom Bacillati; phylum Actinomycetota; class Actinomycetes; order Mycobacteriales; family Nocardiaceae; genus Rhodococcus; species Rhodococcus sp. NPDC058521. The sequence goes on along the minus strand of NZ_JBHXNL010000006.1, from coordinate 132,213 downwards.
GCACCGGGAAGCTGGTCGACCTCGACAACGACAAGACGTACGACCTCGGTCCCGGATCGATGTACCTGCTCAACGGTCACGAGCGTCACCGCGTCGAGCCGGACACCGAGATGCGCATGCTGTGCGTGTTCAATCCCCCGGTCACCGGACGTGAGGTCCACGACGAGAACGGTGTGTACCCGCTCATCGAGGAACCCGCGTAACGTCGGGGCATGTCTGCCACGACCAAGATTGCACTCGGCCCCGCCCCGGACCCGCTTCTCACCGAAGCAGTGGTCCGGGGCGGGGCCGTTGTGGCACCTCTCGAATCTGCAGACGCCCTCGTGTGGGCTGGTGGCGTGGAGGAGTTTCCGCGTACCTTGCCGGAGGGCATCACGTGGGTACAGCTTCCGGCTGCGGGCATCGAGGATTGGTTCGATGCCGGTGTCGTGACTGCCGATCCCGGCCGCACGTGGACGTCTGCCGCAGGGGCGTTCTCGGCGACTGTTGCCGAGCACGCGCTCACTCTTCTCCTTGCCGGTGTTCGGGCGCTTCCCGCGCACCTCGCGGCACGGACGTGGAGCCAGCAGGAGCTTTTCCATCGCGTGGGCACCCTGCGTGGCACCACGGTTGCCATCGTGGGTGCCGGTGGAATCGGGCGCGCCCTCGTTCCGATGCTCGCCGCGCTGGGCGCACAGACGATCGCCGTCAATCGATCGGGAAGTCCGGTACCCGGCGCCATAGCCACCTTCCCCACCAGCAGGCTGTCCGAGGTCTGGCCACGTGCCGACCACTTCGTGATCGCTGCGCCGGCGACCACCGCGACCTACCACCTCGTGAGTAGAGACGAACTCGCACTCATGAAGCCGAGCGCATGGGTGGTCAACGTGGCTCGTGGAACCCTCATCGACACCGAGGCCCTCGTCGAGGCATTGCGTGACGAAAAGATCGGCGGCGCAGGGCTCGACGTCACCGATCCCGAACCACTTCCCGACGGGCACCCGTTGTGGACCCTGCCCAACGTGATCGTCACTCCACACGATTCGAACCCGCCCGCCGTGCGCCCGCCCGCTTACGCGGAGCACGTCACACTCAACGTGGCCCGTTTCGTCGCCGGCGAACCACTCGCGGCGCGAATCGATCCGGTGATCGGTTACTGACGGAGTCCGGCGTGTCCACAGAAGCACTGGTCGACCTGATGCGGGGGCGTACGTCGTGCGTCCTGACGGGCGCAGGGATCTCCACCGACTCGGGCATTCCCGACTATCGCGGACCGGACTCACCACCACGCACCCCGATGACCTATCAGCAGTTCGTCGGGGACCCTGCCTTCAGAAGGCACTACTGGGCCCGCAATCATCTCGGGTGGCGGCACATGGACTCGACGCGTCCCAACCTCGGACACCGGGCGTTGGCGTCACTCGAGCGAAACGGTCTGGTGAACGGGGTGATCACCCAGAATGTCGATCTCCTACACACCAAGGCGGGAAGTCGTCGGGTGCTCGATCTCCACGGTTGCTACGCGCAGGTTCGCTGCCTGTCGTGTGACAACGCGATCTCCCGAGTGACACTTGCCGATCGACTCGAACGGAAGAATCCGGACTTCGCCCGATCCGTCACGGCCGCAACGGGTGTCGAAATAGCGCCCGATGCAGACGCCGTGATCTCCGAGACCGAACACTTCGTCATGGTCGACTGCGAGATCTGCGGCGGCACCCTCAAACCCGACATCGTCTACTTCGGGGAGTCGGTACCGAAATGGCGGGTCGAAGCTGCATACGCAATGGTCGACGAAGCCGATTCCCTGCTCGTCGTCGGCACTTCGCTGACAGTGATGTCAGGACTGCGCTTCGTCCGGCATGCCGCCAAGCACGGCATGCCGATCGCCTTCGTGAATCGCGGAGCGACCCGCGGAGACGACCTCGCCACGCTCACACTGGACGCGGGGACGTCCGAGGTACTGGTGGAGGTGGCAGCCGCCCTCGATCAGATCGGTACCAGATCGTCCGCGTGAACCACCGGACGCTGCATCTCGACAGGCAGTTCGCGAGTCGACCGCCCCTGCATCTGTCCGATCTCGTGCGAGTCGTAGGACACCACTCCCCTGGCGACCACCCGATCGTGCGGACCCACGAGTCCGACGACATCACCGCAATAGAACGTTCCCGTCACTGCGGTGATACCCGCGGGCAGCAATGATCGTCGGCCCTCGACCACCGCGCGGACCGCGCCCTCGTCGAGATGCACCGCGCCGCTCTCGTCGGCCGCATGGCGCACCCAGAATCGGCGGGCGGACAATCTCGTCGGACGGGCATTGAACGCGGTACCGACACTCGCATCACTCAGCGCAACGCTCGCCTCCGAGGCGGCCGCGAGGAGAACGGGAACGCCGGCGTCCGCCGCCAGACGGGCTGCGGACAGTTTGGACGCCATCCCTCCGGTACCCAATGCTCCCCCGGAACCGGCAACGACACCGTCGAGGTCCTCGGGGCTCACGACCTCTCGAATCATGGTCGCGCCGCCCTTGCGCGGATCCCCGTCGTACAGACCGTCCACGTCCGACAGTAGGACGAGCGCTTCGGCGCCCACGAGGTGCGCGACGAGTGCTGCCAGTCGATCGTTGTCCCCGAACCGCAGCTCGGTGGTCGCGACGGTGTCGTTCTCGTTCACGACGGCGACCGCGTGCAGCGCGCGCAGTCGATCGAGGGTGCGCTGCGCATTGCGGTGCTGCGCGCGACGGGCGATGTCGTCCGCCGTCAGCAGCACCTGACCTACCGTGCGGTCGTACCGTGCGAACGACGTGCCCCACGCGTGGGCCAGTGCCAATTGCCCGACACTCGCGGCAGCCTGTTTGGTTGCGAGGTCCCGAGGGCGCTTGCTCAGGCCGAGCGGGGCGAGCCCGGCGCCGACGGCCCCCGAGGACACGACCACCACGTCGGAGCCCGCACGCATACGCGCTTCGATCGCGTCGGCCAGACGATCGAGCCTGCCCACATCTAGGCCACCGACCAGGCTCGTCAGGGCCGAAGAACCGATCTTGACGACGATGCTGTGTGCCGACGACACCGCGTCTCGAGCGGCACTCATCCTTCGTAGGGGTCGAGGCCCTCGAGGCCACGACGAATCCGGTGTGCGTGCTTGCGCTCGGCAGCACCGATACGGTCGACCTGGTCGAGGCGCGCATCCGTGCCTCGACCCGTACGAGTGAGGTCGACACCGGCCGGCGTCTGGGGCTCCCATTCGAAGCTCACGTCACCGATCGTCACCGAGCATCCGGGTTCCGCGCCATGCTTGACCAGCGCATCTTCCACACCGAGGCGCGCCAATCGGTCCGCGAGGTAGCCGACGGCCTCGTCGTTCGAGAACTGGGTCTGCGCGATCCAGCGCTCCGGACGACTTCCGCGCACGACGAATCCGCCCGGGACCTCCGGATCCGCGAAGACCTCGAAGCTCGACTCGTCGCGCGCAACCGGACGGATGACCTGGCGCTTGGGAGCTGCCTTCGGGTGGGCCTCGCGGTAGTCCTTCACCATGGATGCCAACGCGAAGGTCAACGGCCGCAACCCGTCTCGACTCACTGCGGATATGGTGAACACCGGCCAGCCGCGAGCCTCGAGATCGGGGGTCACCATCTCGGCCAGTTCGGCCGCTTCCGGAACGTCCGTCTTGTTCAGGATGACGATGCGCGGGCGATCCGCCAGATCGCCGAGGCTCGAATCCCCGGACAGAGCCGGTTTGTACGCTGCGAGTTCCGATTCGAGGGCGTCGATGTCGGAGATGGGATCACGACCGGGCTCGAGGGTCGCGCAGTCGACGACGTGGGCGAGTACGGCACAGCGTTCGAGGTGCCGCAGGAAGTCGAGTCCGAGCCCACGCCCGTCACTGGCACCGGGAATCAGGCCGGGGACGTCGGCCACCGTGAAGGTGGTGTCCCCACTGGAGACCACTCCGAGGTTGGGGACCAGTGTCGTGAACGGGTAGTCGGCGATCTTGGGCTTGGCTGCGGACAGCACCGACACCAGGGAGGACTTGCCCGCCGAAGGGAAGCCCACGAGCCCCACGTCGGCAACCGACTTGAGCTCGAGAACCAGATCCCGTTCGACACCTTCTTCACCCAACAGCGCGAAGCCCGGCGCCTTACGCGCCTTCGACGAGAGAGCAGCGTTTCCGAGGCCTCCGCGCCCACCTTGCGCAGCCTCGAAACGAGTACCGACGCCGACCAGATCGGCGATCAGATTGCCGGATTTGTCGAGCACGACCGTACCGTCCGGAACTTTCAGAACGAGATCCTCGCCCTGACCGCCGTCACGGTTGCTACCCATCCCCTGCTTGCCGTTGGTGGCCTTCGCATTGGGATGGAAATGGAAGTCGAGGAGGGTGTGCACATTGCCGTCGACTTCGAGAATCACGTCGCCGCCGCGCCCCCCGTTTCCGCCGTCTGGCCCACCGAGCGGCTTGAACTTCTCCCGGTGAACGGAGGCGCAACCATTGCCGCCTTTTCCTGCGCTGACGTGCAGCACGACGCGGTCAATGAATCGGGACATGACTGTCGGATCCTTCCTCAGCCAATCGATCTTGTCTGAACTTCTCTATAACGAACAATAGGGGCGGACCGGGTACTTCGACCCAGGTCCGCCCCTATTGGGAGCTTGGAACGTCCGACCTATTCGGCCCGGACGGTACGCACTCGCGGCAGGACTAGACCTCTGCCACAGCCGGAACGATGTTCACGGTCTTGCGTCCGCGCTTGGTGCCGAACTCGACGGCACCGGCAGCGAGGGCGAAGAGGGTGTCGTCGCCGCCACGGCCGACGTTCACACCCGGGTGGAAATGGGTTCCACGCTGACGGACCAGGATCTCTCCCGCGCCGACGGCCTGTCCACCGAAGCGCTTCACGCCGAGGCGCTGGGCATTCGAATCGCGACCGTTACGGGAGCTGGATGCACCCTTCTTATGTGCCATGTTGACCCTCCTCGGGTGAAATCAGCTGAAGAAAGCTCTAGTTACTTGATACCGGTGACCTTGAGGACCGTCAGCTTCTGCCTGTGGCCCTGACGCTTGTGGTAGCCGGTCTTGTTCTTGAACTTGTGAATGCGGATCTTCGGGCCCTTGGTGTGCTCGACAACCTCGCCGGTGACCGAGACCTTGGCCAGCTTGGCGGCGTCGGTGGTCAGCTCGGAACCGTCGACGACGAGAACCGGAGCAAGCGAGACAGCAGTGCCGGGCTCACCCTCGATCTTCTCGACCTTGACGAGGTCACCAACAGCGACCTTGTACTGCTTTCCGCCGGTCTTGACGATCGCGTACGTTGCCATCGGAGGGCTACCCCTTGCTTCTTCGAACTTGCTCGCGCCGCTGCCTCGAAGCGTTCGATGCGGCACGACTGGTCTGGTGTACTTGCTCCTCCGGCTGCCGTCCACGTGCACTCGAGGCACAGCGGAGCAGTATCGCCGGGGAGCGACTGGTCAAGGTTACAGGACGGCAACCGGTCGAAACAAATTCGGCCGGTTGCCGACACCTCAGCTTTCGTTGTCCACCGGCGGTCCGGCGGGGCGTGCAGCCGCGCGCCGTCGGCGTGGACGAGCGGGCGGCCCGGCCACCGCCGTCGACACCGCCGCCTCCGCTTGGGCCGGGACCTGCACGTCAGGCTCCGGTTCCGGGGCCGACTCGGATGCCGGGATCACGACAACCGTGCCTTCCGATGCGCGGTCCCCCGTCGGTGCAGCCGCCGCACGTGACGCACGCCGGCTTCTCCGACGCGGCTTCTCCGACGGAACCTGTTCCGGTCCCGATTCCTCCGTGGGTGCCGCGGCGGTGTCCGAGTTCACCGATTCGGCGACCGGCTCCGGCGCGGGCGCCGACGAAGTGTCGGCCTCGGCCTCGACCTCTTGCGCAGGCGCCTCGACCTCTTGCGCAGGCGCCTCGACCTCTTGCGCAGGCGCCTCGACCTCTTGCGCAGGCGCCTCGACCGAAGCGACGGGGGCCGGAACGAGCGCTACTTCGTCGACACTCTCCGACGCGGCAACGGCGTCGGTCTCGTCTGGCTTCGCCTCGTCGTGAAGGTGATGGGCCATTGCCAGCGCGACCGGGTGTGCTCGCTTGACCGTGGCATCTGCAGTCGACGCCTGCGCCGATGTCTCGGTGCTCGTCGACTGACCGTTGCTGTCTGCCTGATTCGAGTTCTTGTCTCGTCCACGGCGCTTGCGCGACCCACCCGAGCCCGAGCGCGATCCGGAATCCTCCTGGGCTTTCACCTCCACCGGGTCGGCGTGGACGACGATTCCACGCCCGTGGCAGTGCTCGCAGTTGGTGGAGAACGCCTCCACCAGGCCCGTACCGAGCTTCTTGCGCGTCATCTGCACAAGGCCGAGCGAGGTGACCTCGGAAACCTGGTGGCGGGTTCGGTCGCGGCCGAGGGCCTCGGTGAGACGCCGAAGCACCAGGTCGCGGTTCGCTTCGAGAACCATGTCGATGAAGTCGACGACGATCATTCCGCCGATGTCGCGCAACCGCATCTGCCGCACGACCTCTTCCGCGGCCTCGAGGTTGTTGCGGGTGACGGTCTCTTCGAGATTGCCGCCCGCACCGGTGAACTTGCCGGTGTTGACGTCGACGACGGTCATGGCCTCGGTGCGGTCGATCACCAGGGTGCCACCCGAGGGCAACCACACCTTGCGGTCCAGGGCTTTCGCCAGTTGCTCGTCGATCCGGTACGCCGCGAAGACGTCACCTATACCACTGTCCGACGTGTACTGCTCGAGGCGCGGAAGCAGATCCGATGCCACCGACTCGATGTAGGCGTGCACGGTGGACCAGGCCTTCTCGCCCTCGATGACCAGCTTCGAGAAGTCCTCGTTGAAGAGGTCGCGAATAACCTTGACCAGAAGGTCGGGCTCCTCGTAGAGGGACTGGGGGTTGCCCGATTTACCGGACTCGGCCTTCGCGGCCTTCTCCTCGATATCGGACCACTGCTTCTGCAGGCGCGCAACGTCGCGTGCGAGTTCCTCTTCGCTCACACCTTCCGATGCCGTGCGAATGATGACTCCCGCATCGGCGGGCACGATGTCCCGGAGGATGTCCTTGAGCCTCTTGCGCTCGGTGTCGGGCAACTTACGACTGATACCCGTGGAGGTGCCGCCGGGAACGTAGACCAGGAATCGGCCGGCAAGACTGATCTGGGTGGTCAATCGCGCGCCCTTGTGACCCACAGGATCTTTACTGACCTGCACGAGAACCTGGTCACCGGGCTTGAGGGCCTGCTCGATCTTGCGCGAGTTACCGCCGAGACCGGCGGCTTCCCAGTTGACCTCACCCGCGTACAGCACGCCGTTGCGACCACGGCCGATATCGATGAACGCGGCTTCCATGCTGGGAAGAACGTTCTGCACCCTGCCCAGGTAGACATTGCCGACCATCGAGGCCGACGAAGACGTGGTCACGAAGTGCTCGACGAGGACCGAGTCCTCGAGGACCGCGACCTGGGTGGTGGCGTGCGGTTGCCCCGACCCCATCCGGTCCCGAACGACCATCACACGGTCGACGGATTCGCGTCGGGCGAGGAATTCCGATTCCGAGAGGATCGGTGGCCGACGGCGACCCGCGTCGCGGCCGTCGCGGCGACGCTGGCGCTTCGCCTCGAGCCGGGTGGAACCCGTGATGCCCTGAACCTCGTCCTTCGAGCGGTTTTTGTTCCGCGGCTCACGTTCGTGGACCACGGTGTTCGGCGGATCGTCTTCCGAACCCGAATCGGTGGACGAGTCGCCACCGGACTTACGGCGACGCCTCCTGCGCCGACGGCGGCTGTTGCCCTCGCCGGATTCGCCGTCGCCGGATTCGCCGTCCGACTGCTCGCTCTCGGCACCCTTCTCCGAATCGGCGTCCTTGGTCTCGGCCGTGTCGCCTTCGGAATCGGCGGGCTTTCCGTCCTTGCCGGCGTTCTTCGAGGCGGAATCCGAACTCTTGGACTTGTCCGAATCGGATTCCGACTCGTTCCCTGCGTCCTCGGTCTGCTCACCACGACCACGACCGCGACCGCGGCGGCCGCGACGACGTCGCCGTGGCTGATCGTCGTCGCTCTCGGCGCGATCGCCGTCGGTGCGGTCGGCACTGTCCGCAGTGCTGTCGTCTTCGGACTTCACGTCGTCCGTGGACGACTTCGCCTGCCCGCTGCCACTGTCTGCGGACGAAAGGTCGGGCGCCGCCGCATCACGGCGGCTGCGACGACGGCGCGGAGCCGCTTCGAGATCGGGCTGCAGGAATAGCGGCACCTGGGCAACGGGCTCGGCCGAACCGGCGTCCTCGGAGTCGGATCCGGAAGGCTGCACTTCTTCTGCCGGTGCGGGGGGCGTGAACAGCGACGGCTCCGCGTTCACCTCGACGTCGCTTGCCGGCGCACCGAGAGCCGCGGCCGCCTCGGCGACGGGTTCCGTAACCACGGGCTCCCGCGCCGTTTCTTCCTGTACTGCCAGATCCGGCGCCGCCGGGGCCTGGACCGCCGCGCGAATCTGTTCTGCTGCGTCCTTGAGGACGCTCGACTGGGCACTGCGAAGCTCGGTACCGAGTTTCGCAGCCTCCGCGATGACCTGCTTGCTCGTCACACCCAGCAACTTCGCAAGCGCATGCACGCGAATCTTCGCGGGAAGATCGGGGGTCTCGCTTCCGGCAGCAACCGAATTGATGGGCGGCTCTAGTTCGGCCACGTAGTCTCCTCAGCCCCCGGGCGCGTCCACTCGTTTCGAGTGTCACGCGGCCACGCGAGGGCGCAGTGTGTGTACTCACGCCCGGGTTGTGAGCGCGAGATTGTCTGGTCTCGCTCCACGTGACCGGCAGTGTCCGTTAGCACTGCATTCCACGAGGTGCCTTGCGGGTGGCGTTCACCCTCCCCTGCGAGCGCCTGATCATCCAGCGTGCGTGCCGCCCGGGTACTTCCCGTTGACGGTATGCAGCGATGAAGGGCATCGCGGCGAGGTGCCATCCGGCCGAATGCACGTCCAGCTCGAATTGCGCTTCGACCGTCTTCAGTATCCCACATCGACGGAGGGGTCCATGACAACGGCGCACCGAATGTCACCGATGTCGAAAACTTCGGTCCCACTCGCACCGAACTCGGGGCGAACGGGACCGAAGGACTTTCGGATCGCCACAGACGTGAACCGGCAGGTCAGGCAGGTATTACCGCTCAGGCCTAGGCGAAATTGGGGAACCAGAGAGCGATCTCGCGTTCGGCGGACTCGACCGAATCGGAGCCGTGCACGAGGTTCTGCTGTGTCTCGAGACCGAAATCTCCACGAATGCTGCCGGTGGCGGCCTTCTCCACGGGATCGGTGCCGCCCGCCAGCTGACGGAACGCGGCGATCGCGCGCGGCCCTTCCAGGACAGCCGCCACGAGAGGTCCGGACGTGATGAAGTCGAGGAGGCTCGGGTAGAAGGGGCGTTCTGCATGTTCCGCGTAGTGGCTCGCCGCCACGTCCTGAGATGCGGTCTTCAGCTCGAGGGCTGCGATCGTGAGACCCTTCCGCTCGATGCGGGAGAGAATCTCTCCGACGTAACCACGCGAAACAGCGTCGGGCTTGATCAGTACAAGGGTGCGCTCAGTCACGGCAGTGAGCCTAGATGGTCAGTCGCGTTGCCCAGGAAGCAGGCCCTGCTCCGACCGCCGAGTGATGTCTCTGCGCAGGTAGATGAGGTAACCCCACACGCCGGCGAAGATGAGCCCGAGCACGCCGAGCGACGGATGCACCAGGAATCCCGCGATCATGGCGACCTGGAGTGCCAGGTTGTATTTCATGGCCCACGGTCGTCCCTGCAGGCCTGCACCGGCGAGCATTGCCAGTGCAAGCACCACTATGTAGGTGATCGACAACCAAGACAGGCCGCCGCCGACGGTGGCCGCCACCGGCAGAGCCAACAGAACGACGATCACCTCGAGGACGAGAGTTCCGGCACAGACGCCTCGGAATCCTTTCCACGGGTCCTTCGTCGGTGGTGCGAACTCTCCGCCGTTTGCGGCTGAATCGTCACCGGGTTTCTGCGGCTCACTCACGCCGGATCCTTTCCGAAAAGTGTGCGGGCAGCACCCGCGGTGACCACCGATCCCGTCACGACGACCCCGGCGCCGGACACTGCTTCTCCCGGGTCGCCGACTTCTTCGGCCAGACGAATGGCCGTCTCGAGTGCATCGGCCAGATTGTCGGCGACAACCACACGCTCGTCACCGAAGCGTGCGACGGCGCGGTTCGCCAGATCCTCGAGGTCCATCGCGCGAGGCGAGCCGTTGTGGGTGACGACGAGTTCGTCGAACACGGGCTCCAGAGCGGCGAGGATTCCGTCCACGTCCTTGTCGCCCATCATGCTTACGACACCCACGAGCTTGCGGAAGTCGAACTCCGCGGTCAGCGCGGACGCCAATGCCCGAGCACCGTGCGGATTGTGCGCTGCATCGAGAAACACGGTGGGCGCGTTCCGCACCCGCTCGAGTCTGCCGGGGTTGGTCACCGTCGCGAAGGCCTCACGGACCGCGTCCGCCTCGAGTTGCCGGTCCGGACCCGAACCGAAGAACGCCTCGACGGCCGCGAGCGCGACAGACGCGTTGCGTGCCTGGTGCTCGCCGTGAAGGGGAAGGAACACGTCCGTGTACACCCCGCCGAGTCCCTGAAGTTCGAGTTGCTGGCCACCCACGGCGACCTGACGAGCCAGAACCTTGAATTCCGCGCCTTCACGCGCCACGGCGGCCTCGGTCTCGACGGCCCTGCGCAGCAAGACGTCCATGACTTCCGGAGTCTGCTCCGCGAGGATCGCCACCGCCTCGATGGGTGCGAGGGGGTCCTCCCGCGGCTTCTTGATGATCCCGGCCTTCTCCGCCGCGATTCCGGCCAGATCGTCACCGAGGTACTCGGCGTGGTCGAGACCGATCGGAGTGACGACGGCGACCTGGGCATCGATGACGTTCGTGGCGTCCCATCGGCCTCCCAGTCCGACCTCCACCACGGCGACGTCGATGGGCGCCTCCGCGAAGGCTGCGTAACCCATCGCCGTGAGCACCTCGAACTTGCTCATCGGCGGTCCCCCGGCCTCGGTGGACTGCTGATCGACCATCTGGACGTACGGCTCGATCTCCCGATACGTGTCGACGTACGTACGAGGCGACACGGGCTTTCCGTCGATACTGATTCGTTCGGTCGCCAACTGCAGGTGCGGGCTGGTGGTCCGGCCCGTGCGTCGGTGCAGGCTTCGCAGAAGTGCGTCGACCATCCTCGCCACCGACGTCTTGCCGTTGGTCCCGGTGATGTGGATCGAGGGATAGTTGTTCTGCGGTGACCCGATGATGTCCATCAGCGCCGAGATGCGGGTGAGAGACGGCTCCATCTTCGTCTCGGGCCAACGCTTGTCGAGTTCGGCCTCGACGAGCGCGAGCTCGGCGAGATCCACCGGCGTCGCGGGTGCGTCGGGTACGGGCTCAGGAGTGCTCACACGTTCCCCAATTCACCGAGCCGGGCAGTGATTCGCTCGATCTCCTCGCTCGCCACCTGTCGGCGACCACGGATCTTTTCGACGACCGCATCCGGAGCCTTCGCGAGGAAGGACTCGTTGGACAGTTTCGCGTCGGTTCCCGCCAGTTCCTTCTGCGCGGCCGCCAGATCCTTCTCCAGGCGCGCCTTCTCGGCGCCGAGATCGACGGAGCCCGACGTGTCGAGTTCCACGGTCACGGTGCCCTTCGACAGCCGGACCTCAACCGATGCCGTCGCGGTGAAGTCACCCTCCGAATCCTTCAGGCGTGCGAGAGAAGTGATGGCGGGCATCTGCTCGACGAGGTCGGCACCCTCGATCCCGTGGACGACCGCAGTCACCTTCTGCGAGGGCTTGAGCCCCTGGTCACTGCGGAATCGGCGCACCTCGGTGACGAGGCGCGCCATGTCGTCGACACGCTGCGCTGCCCGAGCATCCGCAGGCACGCCGCTGGCCGTCGGCCATTCCGCAACGACAACGGACTCCTTGCCCGTCAACACCTTCCACAACGTCTCTGTGACGAACGGGATGGTGGGATGCAACATGCGCAACAACGCGTCCAGGACGTTGCCGAGCACCGACTTCGTGGTGTCGGCAACCGTCTCACCCTGCGCGAACTGCACCTTGGCGATCTCCAGGTACCAGTCGCACACCTCGTCCCACGCGAAGTGGTACAGCGCTTCGCATGCCTTGCTGAACTCGTAACGATCGAAGGCCCCATCCACGTCGGCGCGCACCTGCTCGAGCCGGTCGAGAATCCAGCGGTCGGCGTCGGTGAGGTCCTCGCGGCCCGGAAGCTCGGCCGGCGCAGCGCCGTTCATCAATGCGAACTTGGTCGCGTTGAACAACTTGTTGGCGAAGTTCCGCGAGGACTGCGCATGATCCTCGCCCACCGACAGGTCGCTGCCGGGGTTGGCCCCACGAGCCAGCGTGAAGCGCAGTGCATCGGCTCCGAAACGGTCGACCCAGTCGAGAGGATCGATGCCGTTGCCCCGAGACTTCGACATCTTCTTTCCGTACTGGTCACGCACCAGGCCGTGCAGGAACACGTCACGGAACGGGACCGGCCCGGGAACCGAGGAGTCCGAAGCCGCGAAGGTACCGAACATCATCATCCGCGCGACCCAGAAGAACAGAATGTCGTAACCGGTGACGAGAACACTTGTGGGATAGAACTTCTCGAGTTCTTCGGTCGTGTCCGGCCAACCCATCGTCGAGAACGGCCACAGACCGGACGAGAACCACGTGTCGAGCACGTCCGGGTCCTGCTCCCAGCCCTCGGGTACCGACTCGTCGGGCCCGAAGCACTCGACCTCGCCGTTCGGTCCGTACCAGATCGGGATGCGGTGTCCCCACCACAGCTGACGTGAGATGCACCAGTCGTGCATGTCGTCGACCCAGTCGAACCAGCGAGGTTCTTGGCTGGTCGGGTGGATGACGGTCTCGCCGCCACGCACCGCGTCACCTGCCGCCTTCGCCAACGACTCGACCTTCACCCACCACTGCAGCGACAGTCGCGGCTCGATCGATTCGCCGCTGCGTTCGGAGTGTCCCACGCTGTGCAGATACGGTCGCTTCTCCGCGACGACACGACCCTGTTCGGCAAGGGCTTCGCGGACCTTCACACGAGCTTCGAAGCGGTCCATCCCGTCGAATTGTGTTCCGGTGTCGGCAATCTTGCCGGTCTTGTCCATGATCGTGGGCATCGGCAGGTTGTGCCGAACGCCCATCTCGAAGTCGTTCGGGTCGTGCGCCGGGGTGATCTTCACGGCGCCGGTCCCGAACTCGGGATCGACGTATTCGTCGGCGATGATGGGGATCTGCCGTCCGGTGAATGGATGCTCGAGTGTCGTCCCGAGCAGGTGCGCGTAACGCTCGTCCTCGGGGTGCACCGCGACCGCGGTGTCACCGAGCATCGTCTCGACACGCGTCGTCGCGACGATCACGTGCGGTTCGTCGTCGTTCAGCGAACCGTAACGGAGGGACACCAACTCGCCCTCGACGTCCTCGAACTTCACCTCGATGTCGGAGATCGCCGTCTGCAACACCGGCGACCAGTTGACGAGACGCTCGGCGCGGTAGATCAGTCCCTCGTCGTAGAGGCGCTTGAAGATCGTCTGAACTGCTCGGGACAACCCCGCGTCCATGGTGAACCGATCACGACTCCAGTCGACACCGTCGCCGATGCGACGCATCTGCCCCTGAATCGTGCCGCCGGATTCGGCTTTCCACTGCCAGACTCTCTCGACAAAACCCTCGCGTCCGAGATCTTCCTTCGTCTGGCCGTCCGTGGCGAGTTGCTTCTCCACCACCGTCTGGGTCGCGATACCCGCATGATCCATACCGGGCAGCCACAGCACTTCGTAACCCTGCATGCGCTTGCGGCGCGACAGGGCATCCATCAGGGTGTGATCCAGCGCGTGGCCCATGTGCAGGCTGCCGGTGACGTTCGGCGGCGGCAGCACGATCGAGTACCCGGGCTTGTCGCTGGTGGGATCGGCACGGAAATAGCCGGCATCCACCCAACCCTGGTAGAGGTCCGCCTCCACCGTGCTGGGGTCCCAGCTCTTCGGAAGGTCGTCAGCGGGGGTCTTCGGGTTCACTGATGCTGCACTGGTCACCCGTCGAGTCTAATGAACGCCCGAAGCACCGTACTGCCGGGAGTGACGGTCATCGGTGCCCGTCGTGAACGACCGCCTGGAACCGTGCGCGTAGATCCGCAACCCTGGCATCGAGGTCCGCGGCCACCCATCCCTCCGTGGAGACGGGCTCGAGCACCGAGACGTGCACGGTACCGGGGTGTGCGACCAGCGAATTACGCCACATCAACTCGCCGGCGTTGTGCACCACGATCGGCACGATCGGAACGCCCGCCTGCATCGCCAGGTGGAAGCCGCCCTTCTTGAAGGGCGCGATCTTCGGCGTCGGGGTCCGGGTGCCCTCCGGGGCGATCGCGAGGGATATGCCTGATCTCAGCTTCTTCAGCGCAGGTTCGAGCGCGGCCCGCGCCCGAGCGCCGTCGGAGCGGTCGATGTAGGCCACGTCCAGGAGTGCACCGACCGGAAAGAAGCGAGGATCGCGCGACGCTTCAACCTTCGCCACCCCCGTCACATCCCGTTGGACGACGCTTCCGACCACGAGTAGATCCAGGGAACTCTGGTGATTGAACATGTACACCGCAGGCCGCTGCCGCCACGCGTTCTGCCGTCCGGACACCCGCACGTCGATTCCGCAGATCGCGAGAGCCAGATCCGGACCGACCGTGCCGACGAGATTTGCTGCACGCTGACGATCGCCGGTCAGCAGGCCCACTGCTGCGGCCCCGGCAACGGTGGTCGTCAGTGCACCGATCGCGATGCCCGTCCTGATCGTCGACCCCACCGTTGCACCACGCCGCGGCTCACGCAGCCGGACCACGGACCACCCTCGTGTTTTCGCGCGCTGGGTCAGGCGTCGATCCGGATTCAGCGCGACCGGATGCCCGACCGACTCCAACATCGGGACGTCCTCGAATCCGTTCGAGTACGCGAAGGCGCGCCGAGCGACGGCGTCGTGCTCGCTCAGATAGCTGCTCACTGCGTCGGCCTTCGCCGGTCCCCACAGAGGTGGGCCGGACAGACGTCCGGTGAGCATCCCGTCGACAACCTCCGGTCGGGTGCAGAGCACGTCGTCGATGTCGAGGTCCCGCGCCACCGAAAGCGCTTGGTACGGGGTGGCGGAGGTCGCCATGACCACACGATGACCTGCCCTCCTGTGTGCGGCGAGCAGTCCACGTACTTCGGGATAGATCATGCCCGCGATCTCCTGCCGGAACAGTCTCTCCCCCCACTCGAGCAGATCGTCGTCGAGCCGCCCGGACAGGGAGCGCACCGCGATTCCCATCAGCTTTCCCACATCGGCACCCCGAAGTCGCGTGTCCATCGCAGCGCCGGTGGTGCGCATCAGCTCGGCGGCCCCGAGATCGAAGCGCCGCAACCGGTCTCGATACACCACACTGGCCGAGTACCCGTCGATGAGAGTGCCGTCGAGGTCGAAGGCCGCCACCGTGCCCGGTCCGGGTGGCGCCGCGGCGATCGCCGCATGCAGGCCCGAGGCCGTGGTCGTCACCGGTTGACCTCGATTCGCTCGAGTTTCGCATTGGCCAGCGTGCGAATCCGGCGAACACGATCGACCGTGATCCGAATCTCGCGCGCAAGTTCGTGGCGCCGTTCCCCGAGTGACACGTCACCGGCATCTTCCGGTGAACGGTCGACGGCACCCCGGTTCCGGGCGAGTCGCAGAGCTGTCGCGAACAACTCACTCGAGATCGACTCGGTACTCGAGATCTGTTGACGCAGGCGATACTCTTCCGCCCGTTCCAGACAATCCGCCATGAACCGCTCCTCGTCGAACTCGACGTCCAGTGGACATTTCGTCAGTTGATCGGCCACGACGAGGTAGGCCTCGAGGAACGGCTGGAGCACGCGGTGCGCCAGGTACGGAACGACTGCGGACAGCAAGGATTCTGCATGACCTTCGGCGCCGAGATTCCGGTCCCACTCGGGGTCCAGCACCGTGAGCTCGGCCCGAAGATCCGCGCGGAACTCTTCCTTCTCCCCGAAGAAGAACTCGAACTTCAACAAGTCCCGCAGTCGCAGCGCCTCCGCCCATCCCTGCGCCAACGGATCGACGAATCGGTTCTCGGTCGCGGCGGCCAGCACCATCTCGGCGATCGCCCGCACGACCAGAAAGTGAATCGTGGTGTTCCGGAAGAACGCAGCAACCAGGTGCTGATTCCGGCCCAGATAGAACACCCGCTCGTCGCCGGACCCGAAACTCTTCAGGACACCCGAATCGAGGTGTGTCTGCACCGCGGTACGTATCACCTGCGGGTTCGTCAGGTCCACGTCACCGGCAGTGGGCAACCGCCGCGCGGTGATGTACGCGACCATCGGCCCGAGGATGGCCTGCAACTCTCCCACCGTGAGGGCCCGATCCTCGATGCCGAGAAAAGCCAACATGACCAGCGAGGATGCGGTGACCGGAGTTACTTCGTTGATCCGGTGGCACAACTCGAAGGCCGTCTTCTGAACCGCGAGCTTGGTGTCGGTCTCTTGGCCGAGGTACGCGGCCAACGACATCGGCCGACCGACGGCGACATGGGCCACGCCGTGACGTTCACCCTGTGCCCGGACATAGCCGAGCAGCCATTTGAGCCCCTCCTTGCTCTTGGCCTCGCCGTGCGCCTCGGCGGCCATCGCCGACACTTCGTACAGCTGGTCGTAGGTGATCGACACCGGCACGAGGTACACGTCGACGCCCTCACTTTCACGCAGGGCACGCGCGAGATACGTGAGCAGACCGTAACGCGGTGGCCGGAGCTTCCCGGTCCGGCTCCGCCCACCCTCGATGTACCACTCGAGGTTGAAGCGCCTTCCGATCAGGTAGTGCATGTACTCGCGTATCGACCACTTGTAGACCTCGTCGCCCTCGATCTTGCGGCGGATGAAGACTGTCCCGCTTCGCTTCCCGATCGGACCGATCGGCCAGAAGCTCACGTTGAGCCCACCCATCACGTGGTTGAGCGGCAGATCGTTGGCGACCAGCGCCGGACGCAGCACCAAGGGGTCAAGGTACGACCGATGGCTCGGCAGGAACACCAGCGAGTGGCGCTCGTTGAGGCGTCGCAACTCGTCGAATCCGGCCGTGTTCACGTCGAGGCGGTACGCCCGGGAGAAGTAGCGCCCCAGTTGATCCCAGATCGCAATCGCCCGCCGACTCTGCGCCGCGACCATCTCGATGAGGGCATCGCGCGCACGCGACTCGATCTTCACCGGCGACTCGTCCAGATCGGCGGCCAGATCATGGGTTCCGTCCCGGAATCGGCGACTTTCGACGATGTCCTCGACCACGAATCTCGAGACCTTGTACTGGGTGCCGAGCAACGATCGTTCGGCACGTTCGAGTGCCAACGCGGCCTGCCGCCTGATGAACTGCGGCAGGGACCCGCCTCCGTGCTCCTCGAGACGGTGTTCGAGATCGCTCAGCGATGCCGCCTCGCCTTCGAGGACGCGACAACGCTCTGGAACAGCTCCGAGCAGCCGACGTTGCGCGGTACGACTCGGGTGCAGAGGATCGCGCCGCGACAGCGTATTCCTTATCCGGTGATCGCCGGAACCGTCCGCTGTTTCGGGCAGCCACACCACCCGAACCGGCGTCAACAACGGATCTCCGCCGCCCCGCACCAACTCGGCGAGCGCGACGTCGGTGACCGGAACGACCCTCGGTGCGTCCCCGTCACCGTCGCCGAAGTTGCCGAGCCAACGACTCATCACGTCGACTTCGGCGTCCGACATCGCCTCCGTCAGATACACCCGTCTGCGTTGCGCATCTTCCGAACCTTCGGTGATTCTCGCCGCGTGAAGCGTCATCGGTCACCCTTTCGTCCCAGCTCGACGACCTCGTCGAAACCCTCTTGAAGGCACCGCATGAACAACGCGGGTTCGGTCACCGCTGCGGTGTCGAGGTTGACGCCGATGCAGCACACGCCGGCATGCGAAACCAGTGTGGACATAACCGCACACCCCGGAACCGGCCCGAACGGAAACATTCGCTCGATTCGCGCGCCCGCGAGGTAGACCGGCACCGGAACACCGGCCACATTGCTGGCCTGAAGGTCGATCGCTGTCGATTGCGACAGGTACCAACTCGCGAGGAGCCGGGTGGGCACGCGGACCAACAATGGACCGATCGCATCGAGAACACCGATTGCAGGCTCGTCACGCAGACCCATCACGATGGCTCTGACCTTCTTCATTCGCTCTGCCGGGTCGTGGGTACCGACGGGGCCGGAGAACCGTGCGGCCGCAAAATGATTGCCGCCCATGTTGTCCGAAGCCGAACGGAGGCTGATCGGCATTCCGACGGGGATGGACACGACCGGACGCCCGAACTTCTCGTGGTATCTACCGATGCCGCCGAGCAACGCAGCCGTGTACGCGTCGTTCACCGAACCGTCGACGGTCCGGGCAGCCGCTTTGAGTTCGCCGAGACCGACTTCGAGCGCACCGAACCACCGGCCGAGACCGCGTGCAGCCATCAGTTCCGAACCGTTTCCGGGTGGCGGGGCGGCAACCCGGAGAACCGAGTTGGCATAGTCCCACGCGTCACCGAGGAAGGTCGACGGCGCGGCGGCCGCGGACATCGCCGTCCGAAGAGCTCCGCGAGCGATCCCACCGATACGCCCGGGTACGGCCGCCAGGTCCTTCTCCATTTGCGAAGACCAGACCGACCATCCAGAGGTGGTCTCCCCCTCCGGTGGCGGACGGTCCGGCTTTTCCGGGGTCGGCTCCGCCCGGCGACTGTGCAACAGTGTCATCAGGGCGATGCCGCCCAGTCCGTCCGTCATGCTGTGGTGTGTCTTGGCCACGTAGACGGCTTTTCCGTTGTCGAGCCCCTCGATGAGCATCGCGTTCCAGGGCGGACGAGCCCGGTCGAACGGTTCGGTTGCCAGGTGCCGGCACATCCGCAAGGCGTGATCGAACGTCGCAGGTTCCGGCAATCGCACGCGTCGAAGGTGAAAATCGAGGTCGAACTCCGGGTCGACGGACCACACGGGGTTCGCGAACCACGGAACCGCGTCGACCACTCTCATCCGAATTCGCGGAACGATGTGCGATGCCCACTCGTGGGCTGCGACGAGGCGCTCCCAATCGGGCGGTCGATCGAGGACGTCCACCGCCACGATCGGCGTTCTCAGCTGAGGACGAGCCGCCTCCATCCGCCACATGCCCGTCTCGAGATCGGACATCGACCTGTCCGCACCCCAGGTCAGACCGGAAAGGTCCACGTCCACGGCACTCGGTGGCACCAGCTGTTCGCCTGCGGGCATGGCCGCCCTCCCTGAAATCCGTCAGTGACCTACATCACAGTCTGGACCCTTCGGCGCGAACGCGCACCCCTTCACCCCAGTGCGGTCGGCATCGACGCGGCTTCACCGAGTACGTGTTCCGAAAGAAACGCTTCCACCACCTGATACCAGATCTTGGCGTGCTGCGGAGCAAGGACCCAGTGGTGCTCGTCCGGGAAGTAGAGAAAACGGTGGACGGTCGTGCCGTCCTGGTCGGCAGGCAGGCCGGACTCCGACAACAACTCGTACCAGAGCCGCAGCCCCTCACCGATCGGAACCCGGTAGTCCCGGTCCCCGTGAATGACGAGCATGGGAGTGACGATGTCGGCCACGAACAGATGCGGCGAATTCTCGACGGCCATCTCCGGCGTCATCTCACGTTGCCAATACCAGGCAGCATCCGTCGTCGGGCCGAACTGATCGAGCGCCCACAAACTCGCGTGGGTCACTATCGCCTTGAATCGATTCGTATGACCGGCAACCCAATTCGCCATGTAGCCACCGAAGGAGCCGCCCATCGCGGCGGTGCGATTCTCGTCGATCTCCGGACGCGCGACCGCCGCGTCCGTCACCGCCATCAGATCGGTGAACGGTTCCCGTCCCCAACGCCCCCAGCCACGCTGGACAAAATCCTGCCCGTATCCCGTGGACAACGCCGGATCGGGCAGCAACACCGCGTAACCCTTCGCAACCAGCAGCCATGGGCACCAACGCCATGACCACGCGTTCCACGACCCCAGCGGACCACCGTGTATCCACAGCACCAGCGGAACCGGGGCGTGCTGCGCCGCACCGGTCGGAAGCGCCAGCCACGCTCGGAGCGGGGTGCCGTCCGGGGCCGTCGCGGTGACCTCGGTGAGAGAACCCGGAAGTTCCGGGGCCGACGCCGGCGACCGAAGCTCCGTCACCGCTCCCGTGGCGGTGTCGATCCGAACAGGGTGCGGCGGACGCTCGTAGGACGTGCGCAATGCGTAGATCCGACCGTCGGGCGATATCTGGACGTCCGTGTACGCGGCGTCGTCCTCGGTCAGCTGCGTGGGAATCCCGTCTCCCCGTACCACGAACAACGGGCCACGACCGGCGTCGTCCGCCGTGAGCACCAGCCCCGAACCGTCCGGAAGCCACGCGGCAGATGTCGGCCACCTGTCCCAGCCGTCCGCAATGGGGGTCTCCCGGCCGGAATCGACATCCATCCGGTGCGCGGTCACGCGAGGGGCGGAGTCCGGCGACGAGTCGCTCTCACGGAAATACACCATCGCCGTTCCGTCCGGTGACAAGACCGGCGCCGTCAAGTCCGCTCCGGGGTCTTCCATCAGGACGGTGCGTTCTCCACTTCCCGCATCGATGCGAACCAGAACCTGACGGAGCGAGCCCAGCGGCCCCGGTTTCGTCCAGGACGTAACGAGGAACGAACCGTCCGGCGCCGCCGAGAACGACGTGTCTCGAAGCGCCACCCCGGAATCCGGGGTGAGGTCGTTCGGACGGACCTCGTCGCCGCCGAGTTCGAGGGCCACGAGGTGCGGCGCTTCCGGCCCGAGGTCGTGGTCCCAGTGCCGCACCGGATAGCCGGAGTGCAGAACTGCCGAGACCTTCTTGTCCTTACGTTCGGCGCGTATCCGTTCGTCGCCCTCGGGCCCCTGCGCTCCGCCCATCGTCGGGACAGTCACGAACGCCCGATCGGACTGTCTCGCAGCGACCACTCCGGCCACTCCCCCACCTGGACTCAGTACCGAACGTGCCTCCCCACCCTCGGCAGGCAGGCACCACAGGGCGGTCGGTGAATCCTCCTCGGCGGCACGCTTTCTCGCCGACAGGAACAGAAGGTCGCCTGCAGCTGTGAACGTTGCACCCGATTCTCCGGCGCTACCCCACGTCAGCCTCCGCGCGTCACGTTCGCCCGACAGGTCGATGTCCCACAGAGCAGTGACGTACTTGGTCGAGTCGGCGTCCTTGCCCGAGTCGGTGTCCTTGCCCGAGTCGGTATCGAGGACTGCCTGGGCGACCACGAGGCGCTCGCCGTCCGGTGACAGCACCAGTCCACTGATCCGTCCGAGTGCGAGGTAATCGTCGAGGTCGTCGAAAGGCGTACCGGCGTGTAGTTCGGGAATCGGATTCACTGTTCGTTGGTATCACGTCGAGGACGCCTTGGCGTCCATCCGAGCCATTGCCGCGCGTTCAGCGAGGGTGGCGCCACATCGCGTACAAGACCGGTCCACCTCTGGGCATCGGAATCTCGCCCGTGACTGCGAAGCCGAATCGTTCGTAGTACGGGATGTTCGCCGCCTTGCTCGACTCGAGATAGGCGGCCGACCCCTCGGCATCGCATCGATCGAGCCTCGAGGACATCAGGGCGGTGCCGTATCCCCCACCTCGCGCCGCCGACCCGGTTCCGATGGTCGAAAGGTACCAGTGCGGTTCTTGCGGATGAGCACGATCGAGGGCCCGGTCGAATTCGCCACCGAACCGGGTCCTGCCACCGAACGCCCACACGATCGAAGGCATCATCCCAAGAGTCGACCACGTCGACTGTCGCCACATCCCGGGCGGATCCCACAAGGTCGCACCGCCGATCACGCCGGTCTCGTCGGTCGCGACCTCCACGCCGCCCTGGGACAGGTGGTGGTGTCGGGTCACAGCTGAGAACATGCGGGCGAGGCGCTTCGCGCGATCTTTCGGATCGGGCAACACCCACGAGAGTGCCGGATCGTCCTCGAACGCGTCGGCGAGCACGCGGGACAATTCCTGGACATCGGACCGGTCGGCGGGGCGTACACGGATTCCCATGCGCCGAACCTACCTTCACAGGTTCGGCGCTGCACTCCTACTGCACAAGCGGTGCGACTCGGGACGGGATCTCGTTCAGAGCATACGGCAGGCTGAGGACGGTACTCCACGTCATCGCCTCTGCCGCTTCGTCTTCCAGGATGATGGCGCGACCGTCCTTGACCACCTGGAGTTCCTGGTAGAGCGGGGTCTTGTCGAGCTCGGCACGAAGTTTGTCACCGAATCCGCCGCCTGCGTACCAGACGAGCAGGTCGACCTCCGCCAGCGAGAGTTGTTCGGTACTGATCTCGGCAAAGTTGCCGGTGATCTGATCGAGCACGGGCGGATTGGCGAATCCGAGTTCGGTGAAGAAGCGCACCTTGGGGTCCTCGGCACCGTAGACACCGAACTGGCCAGGTCCCTTCAGCGCGCCGACCAGTACCGTCTTGCCTTCGAAGGTGGGATTTGCGACCCTCGCGTTCTCGAAGTCGGCGTCGACCGATGCCGCCAGTTCCGTCGCCTCACCGCTCTTACCCAGCGCCTCGCCGAGAATCGCCGTCTGGTGCTGCCAAGGAACCCCGTAGTCCGCGAACTGCGCGGGCTGAGCAACGGTGGGGGCGATTGCACTCAGTTTGTCGTAGTCGGCCTGGGTGAGGCCGGAATACGTGGCGACGATCAGGTCGGGCGCCGCGCCGGCAACCTTCTCGAAATCGATGCCCCCGGATGCGGCAGCGACAATTTCGGGCTTCTGGTCCCCTGCCGCTTCCTGCGCCCACGGCCACAGACCGTTCGGGTAATCGCCGTACCAGTCGAACGTGCCCACGAGCGTGCCCCCGAGAGCCAGGACGGTGTCCTGGTCGTTGTAGCCGACGCTCACGATCCGCTGTGGGTCCGCCGGCACCTCGGTCGATCCGTACTTGTGCTCGACGGTCACCCCGGTTTCGCTGCTGCCACCCGAGTCGGAATCACTGCTGCACGCCGCAGCGAACGCGAGGATCGCACCGCCCGAACCGACGAGGAACCCTCTTCGACTCAACGAGTGCTGCGTCAGCGGGTGCTGCCCGCGCGAGATGTACTTCTTTGCCACGCCCACCATTCGACGAGCCTCTCTGGGATCCGGTACGTCCACGCAGACATTAATCGACAAACCTCCGAGATGGGGGCGCATCTTCGACCGGAGATGCACTATGGAGACATGAAACACCATGGGCCTCGCGCGGACATCGACGAATCCGAACTGGTTGTCGGGCAGCCGAAGGATTATGCGGCCGGCGTGCCCGCTGTGCTCGTCTCGTTGCAACGCGGACTCGAGCAGATGGGCGCCGTGCGGACGTCACGCGCTCTCGTCCGGCTCAATCAACGCCACGGATTCGACTGCCCGGGCTGCGCGTGGCCCGAGACGCCCGGACACCGTAAGCCCGCAGAGTTCTGCGAGAACGGAGCGAAGGCCGTCGCCGAGGAAGCGACGCTCCGCACAGCGGACCCGCAGTTCTTCGCCGACCATTCGGTGCGCGAGCTGGCCGAACACACCGGTTACTGGCTCGGACAACAGGGCCGAATCACTCGTCCCATGGTGTTGCGACCGGACGCCACCCACTACGAACCCATCGAATGGGACGCCGCCTACGAACTGGTCGCCGAGCACCTGAACGCGTTGGACAACCCCGACGAGGCCGTGTTCTACACGTCCGGCCGCACAAGCAACGAAGCCGCGTTCCTGTATCAACTTCTGGTCCGCAGCTTCGGAACCAACAACCTTCCGGACTGCTCGAACATGTGCCACGAATCCTCGGGAGCCGCACTGACCGACGCCATAGGCATCGGGAAGGGGTCGGTCACCGTTCCCGATCTGCAGGATGCGGATCTCATTCTCATCGCCGGCCAGAACCCCGGTACGAATCACCCGAGGATGCTGTCGACACTGGAGAAGGCCAAGGAGCGCGGAGCGCGCATCATCGCGATCAACCCCCTCCGCGAAGCGGGCCTCCTGCGATTCAAGGATCCCCAGAAGGTGAACGGCGTCGTCGGTCACGGAGTCGAGATCGCCGACGACTACCTGCAGATCCGCCTCGGTGGAGACCTCGCGCTGTTCCAAGGACTCGGGCGGCTTCTCCTCGACATGGAGAAGTCGGAGCCGGGCACGGTCGTCGACCGACCGTTCGTCGAGAAGTTCTGCACCGGCTTCGAGGACTATGCGAAGCACGTCGGCGACGTCGACCTGGATATCGTTCTCGAGGCCACCGGCATCACGCTCGATCAGCTCCTCGACACCGCGCGTGCCCTGGCGCGGTCAGAGCGCACGGTCATCTGCTGGGCGATGGGCCTCACCCAGCACACCCACGCTGTCGCAACGATCCACGAAGCGACGAACATCTTGTTGATGCGCGGAATGATGGGGAAACCGGGGGCCGGTGTGTGCCCCGTACGAGGGCATTCGAACGTGCAGGGTGATCGCACGATGGGGATCTGGGAACAGATGCCCGACAGCTTTCACGACGCACTCGACCGCGAGTTCTCCATCGCCACACCACGCCGTCACGGGCTCGACACCGTGGACGCCATCCGGGCGATGAGGGACGGACGCGCCAAGGTGTTCGTGGCCATGGGAGGAAACTTCGCCCAGGCAACACCCGACACCGACCTCACCGAGGATGCCCTGCGGAGTTGCGAACTCACGGTGCAGATCTCGACGAAACCGAACCGAAGTCACGTGGTCCACGGCCGCACCGCACTGATCCTCCCGACCCTCGGGAGAACCGACCTCGACGTGCAAGCGAGCGGCAAACAGGTGGTCTCGGTCGAGGACTCGATGTCGATGGTCCATCTGTCACGTGGCCGCCTGCATCCCGTGAGCGAGCACCTTCGCAGCGAGGTTGCGATCGTCTGCCAGCTCGCACGAGTGTTGCTCGGTGAGAACCACCCGGTGCCCTGGCGCCCGTTCGAAGGCGACTACGACCGGATTCGTGACTCCATCGCGCGAGTGGTTCCCGGATGTACGGACTACAACCGCCGAGTACGCGAACCCGACGGGTTCGCGCTGCCACATCCACCTCGAGACGCACGCGAGTTCGACACGCCTACCGGCAAGGCCGCGTTCGGCGTGCATGATCTGGAATGGATTCCCACCCCACCCGGGCGGCTGATCCTGCAGACGATCCGCAGCCACGACCAGTACAACACCACCATCTACGGACTCGACGACCGCTACCGCGGGATCTCCGGCGGCCGCCGCGTCGTCCTCGTCAACGACTACGACATCCGCGAACTCGGCTTCCGCGACGGCGATCTCGTCGACGTGGTGTCCGAATGGACCACCTCGGACGGCACGACGCAGGAACGGCGAGTGACGGAATTCCGCATCGTTCGATACGACACACCACGCGGGAATGCGGCTGCCTACTATCCGGAGACCAACCCGCTCGTGGCTCTCGATCACGTTGCCCACAAGTCGAACACCCCTGTGTCGAAAGCAGTGATCGTACGTCTCGAAAGGAGTGCGTGATGGGCCGAATAACCGCCAGACGACCGATCGTGCGCGTCACCGCAACCGGATCGTCGGCCCGCCCCGACTCGTTGGCGGTGGAAGAGCCGTTCGAGATGCGGGTGGGCGGTCGTCCGCTGTCGGTCACCATGCGCACACCGGGCGCCGACATCGACCTGGTCCACGGATCTTTGTACACCGAAGGGATCATCCGCGACCGCTCGGACATCACCGAGGTCCGCTACTGCGACGGCGTCGACGAGAACGGAACGAACACCTACAACGTCGTCGACGTCCACCTTCCCGATGGCAGCCACCTGCCCGAGGCACGGAGTCGACGAACCTTCGTCAACTCGGCATGCGGAGTGTGCGGCAAGACGTCCGCCGACGAAATTCGTCAGAAGCTGCCGTTCCCACCACCCGCAACCGACCTGTCCGTCTGCACGACCACGCTGGCCGAGATGCCGGTGACACTGCGCCGCGGCCAGCGCGCGTTCGATTCCACCGGCGGACTACATGCGGCCGCCCTGTTCACAGCCGACGGCGCACTCCTCGCACTACGCGAGGACGTCGGGCGGCACAACGCCGTCGACAAAGTGCTGGGTTGGGCTGTCCGAGAAGGACTTCCACCACTCTCGGACAAAGTACTCTTGGTCACCAGCAGGGCATCGTTCGAAATCGTCCAGAAGGCCGCCATGGCAGGCGTGCGGGTCCTGGCCACCGTGTCCGCGCCGTCGTCGCTTGCCGTGGACCTCGCGAACGAGTGCGATCTGACGCTGGTCGGATTCCTACGAGGCGACTCGATGAACGTCTACACCCACGCCGAACGAATGAAAATCGACTCCGGTCAATCCTGAGCGCAGACGAAATCGATCGCAGCTCGATACCCCTGAATACCGAGACCCGCGATGACGCCGGACGCGATACCGGAAACGTAGGAGTGGCGCCGGAACTCCTCACGCGCGTGAACGTTGCTGATGTGCACCTCGACCAGGGGGACCTCGAGCGTCACCAACGCGTCGCGAAGCGCAACGGACGTATGAGTGAATCCGCCCGGATTGATGATCACGGCAGACGCGGACAGACGAGCCTCGTGAACCCAGTCGATCAGTTCACCCTCGTGATTGGACTGCCGAGCATCGATATCACGTCCTGCCTTCGCCGCAGTGGTCCGGCACAACTCCACGACGTCGTCGAGCGTCGCGCTGCCGTACACCTCCGGCTGCCGCTGACCGAGAAGGTTCAGATTGGGGCCGTTCAAGACGAAGATCGGTCCGTCTGCCGTCATAACGCGCTGTCCTCCCGGTGTGCGAACCAACTCGAATAGCTCGGGGCAGCCCCGATACGAGAAAGACGTTCGTGCGGCGAACCCACACGAACGTCCGTCCTCGTCACAATTGCCTACGCGCTCTTGTCGCGGCGCTCCCGCTCCCGCTTACGCGGAACGATGGTCGGAAGCACGTTGTCGTTGACGGTCTCGGCACTGACCACGACCCGCTCGACGTCATCGCGACTCGGAATGTCGTACATCACCGGCAGGAGCACTTCCTCCATGATGGCGCGAAGACCACGAGCGCCGGTGCCGCGGAGAATTGCCTGATCGGCGATGGCCTCGAGGCCGTCCGTAGTGAACTCGAGCTCCACGTTGTCCATGTCGAACAATCGCGTGTACTGCTTCACCAGTGCATTCTTCGGCTCCGACAGAATCTGAACCAGCGACTCCTTGTCCAGATTCGTCACCGAGGCAACGATCGGGAGTCGGCCGATGAACTCGGGGATCAGACCGAACTTGATGAGGTCCTCGGGCATGACCTCGGCGAAATGATCCTGAGTGTCGATCTCCGCCTTGGACCGGACCTCGGCACCGAAACCGATCCCTCGCTTGCCGATGCGGTCCGACACGATCTTCTCGAGCCCCGCGAACGCACCCGCGACGATGAACAGCACGTTGGTGGTGTCGATCTGAATGAACTCCTGATGCGGGTGCTTACGCCCACCCTGCGGAGGAACGCTCGCCTGCGTTCCCTCGAGAATCTTCAGGAGTGCCTGCTGTACGCCCTCACCGGACACGTCCCGGGTGATCGACGGGTTCTCGCTCTTGCGTGCGATCTTGTCGACCTCGTCGATGTAGATGATGCCGGTCTCGGCACGCTTCACGTCGTAGTCGGCAGCCTGGATGAGTTTGAGGAGAATGTTCTCGACATCCTCGCCCACGTACCCGGCTTCGGTGAGCGCCGTGGCGTCCGCAATGGCGAACGGCACGTTGAGCATCTTGGCCAACGTCTGGGCAAGGTAGGTCTTGCCACAACCGGTGGGCCCCAACATGAGAATGTTGGACTTCGCCAGTTCGACGGACTCACCGTGGGCATCACGGTTCTTGTCGCCGGCCTGAATGCGCTTGTAGTGGTTGTAGACGGCGACCGCCAACGACCGCTTCGCAGAATCCTGACCGATCACGTAGTTCTCGAGGAAGTCTCGGATCTCGGCCGGCTTGGGGAGCTCGTCGAGCTTCACCTCGCTCGTTTCGGCCAGTTCCTCTTCGATGATCTCGTTGCACAGGTCGATGCACTCGTCGCAGATGTACACCCCAGGTCCCGCAATGAGCTTCTTAACCTGCTTCTGACTCTTGCCACAAAAAGAGCACTTGAGCAGGTCCCCGCCGTCTCCGATGCGTGCCATCTCGTCAGGTCCCTACTTCCTTCGTTTCCGTGCAACCCTCGCCCGAAGTGGATCTGGACGAAAGCCCGTTATGTGACCGTACCCGCAGATCGGGAACAAGGTCGACTGCTTACCGGTGATTCGTCGACCTATATTCCGAATCCGTCTCCCGCGAAACGACCCGCCTCACGCCGATGCGTTTTCGGGGAGTTCAGACTCGTGGATTCCGTCCCCGGCTCGCGGCAACCGCCGGATACTGGCGTGTCGCGCGAGCCGGGTGGATCGACGTCGAAAGACCTACTTCTGCGCGCTGAGCTTGCGGTACTCGAGCACGTCGTCGATGATGCCGTACTCCTTGGCCTCCTCGGCCGTCAGAATCTTGTCGCGATCGGTGTCCTTGCGGATCACATCGGCATCCTTGCCGGTGTGACGTGCCAGCGTCAGCTCCATCTGGCGACGCATGCGCTCGATCTCACCTGCCTGGATCTCGAGGTCCGACACCTGACCCTGAATACCCTCGGTGGCCGGCTGATGGATGAGCACACGAGCGTTGGGAAGTGCCATGCGCTTACCGGGAGTTCCGGCAGCGAGCAGCACCGCGGCTGCCGAAGCTGCCTGACCGAGGCACACCGTGGTGATGTCGGCCCGCACGTACTGCATGGTGTCGTAGATCGCCATGAGCGAGGTGAACGAACCACCGGGCGAGTTGATGTACATCGTGATGTCACGGTCGGGGTCGAGCGACTCCAGAACGAGCAGCTGCGCCATCACGTCGTTGGCGGACGCGTCGTCGACCTGTACGCCGAGGAAGATGATGCGCTCTTCGAACAGCTTGTTGTAAGGGTTGGACTCTTTGACGCCGTAGCTCGAGTGCTCGATGAACGACGGCAGGATGTAGCGGCTCTGCGGACCGGCCGGAGCCTGGCCGCCGAGCTTACGGGGATCGAACATGTTGGTCATCGGTTCTCCAAAGAATTGTGGGGCGTGCGACGGCGGGATCGGTCAGTTACCGGATCCGCCGGTCTGGCGCGCGCGGGAGACGACGTGGTCGACGAAGCCGTACTCGAGTGCCTCGGTGGCCGTGAACCAACGGTCACGGTCCGAATCCTCGGTGATCTGCTCGATGGACTGGCCCGTGTGCTCGGCGATGAGTTCGGCCATTTCACGCTTGGTGTGTTTGAACTGCTCGGCCATGATGGCGATGTCGCTGGCCGTACCGCCGATGCCTGCCGACGGCTGGTGCATCATGATCCGCGCATGCGGTAGCGCGTAACGCTTGCCCTTCGCGCCGGCCGACAGCAGGAACTGCCCCATCGAAGCGGCCAGGCCCATACCGAACGTCGCGACGTCGCACTCGGCGAACTGCATCGTGTCGTAGATCGCCATGCCCGCGGTCACCGAACCGCCGGGCGAGTTGATGTAGAGCGAGATGTCCCGAGTGGGGTCCTCCGCCGACAGCAACAGGATCTGCGCGCACAGCTTGTTCGCGATGTCGTCGTCGACCTGAGTACCGAGGAAGATGATGCGCTCGCGTAGCAGGCGTTCGTAGACCGAATCGCTGAGGTTCAATCCAGCGGTAGCGGAGGTCATGGCGGGACTCTGCAAAGTCTCCAGGTGATTGGAAGTCACGGTACCTGCCTTCTCGAAAAATCGTCGATTGCTGACACTGACACTAACGAAGTGGGGCGGCACCGAAGTCCCGGTGCCGCCCCACTTCGCTCAAAGCGGAAAACTATTCACTGACGACAGCGACCCAAAATGCCCGCCACCTGCCTTTTTACTTGTCTTCACTCTCGGCGGAATCGGCCGCCGTGTCGTCGTCCTCGGACTCGTTGCCGCCGAAGAGCTCCGACGTGTCGACTGCGGCACCCGTGGTGTCCGTGACCTTCGCCTGCTCCACGACCGACGCGAGCGCCTTGCCGCGACGAACATCCGCGAACACTGCCCCGAGCTGTCCCGCCTGCTGGATCTGCTGGATGAACTGCTCGGGCGCCATGCCGTAACGCTGCGCCTGGAAGAGAATGCGCTCGGTGAGCTCGTCCTGACCGACGGTCACGTCACCGGCATCGGCGATCGCGTCGAGCAGCAGCTGGGTCTTGACCGACCGCTCGGCGCCTTCCTGAGCGTCCTTGTCGAACTCCGCGCGAGTGGTGCCCTGCTCCTCGAGCGCCGACTCGAATGCTTCCTCGTCGTGGTCGAAACCGTGCACGGCGTCGTGCTGTGCCGCGTCGACCTCTGCCTTGACGACAGCATCGGGCAGCGGGACCTCGACCGTCTCGATGAGCTGTTCGAGAACCTTGTCGCGGATCTGGCCGGCCTGCTCGACCTTGCGGACGCGACCGACGCGCTCTCGCAGGTCGGCTTCGAGCTCCTCGAGCGTGTCGAACTCACTCGCCAGCTGAGCGAACTCGTCGTCCGCCTCCGGGAGCTCACGTTCCTTCACGGAGCCCACGGTGACGGTGACAACCGCTTCCTTGCCCGCGAACTCGCCGGCCACGAGGGTGGACGGGAAGTCCTTCGACTCCCCTGCCTTCACACCGATGACGGCCTCGTCGAGGCCCTCGATGAGCTGGCCGGAACCGACCTCGTGCGACAGGCCGGTCGCCGTTGCCTCGGGAACGTCCTTTCCGCCGACGGTTGCGGTCAGATCGATCGACAGGAAGTCACCGTCCTGAACACCGCGATCGACGCCGGTGAGGGTTCCGAAGCGCTGGCGCAGCGACAACAGCTGCTCCTGGACGGCCTCGTCGGTGATCTCGACCGGATCGACCTCGACTGCGATCGTCGAGTAGTCGGGCAGGGTGATCTCGGGGCGGACGTCGACCTCGGCGGCGAACTCGAGGACGTCACCGTCTTCGAGCTTGGTGATCTCGATCTCGGGCTGGCCGATGGCCTTCACCGAAGAGCTCGTCACAGCCTCGGAGTAGCGGCCCGGAAGCGCGTCGTTGACGACCTGCTCGAGCACTGCACCGCGACCGACACGCGCTTCGAGAAGCTTGGCCGGGGCCTTGCCGGGACGGAAGCCGGGGAGACGAATCTGCTGCGCGAGGGCCTTGTAGGCCTTGTCGAAATCAGGCTTGAGCTCCTCGAAGGGCACCTCAACGTTGATACGGACTCGCGTCGGGCTCAGCTGCTCGACGGTGCTCTTCACGGAAATAGCTCCTTCGTCTGGTCTTGCACGTTCGATTTCGACAGATTTGCCTGTCTGGTGGTTCTGGTCGGGGTGACAGGATTTGAACCTGCGACCCTCCGCTCCCAAAGCGGATGCGCTACCAAGCTGCGCTACACCCCGGTCCGAGAAGGTTCTCGCCAACCTCGCGAGGACCCGGGGACCGATCCTACGGCCCCCCGATTATGAATTCCAAAGCGAGGTTGGGTACAGTCTCCATCGCAGCCGGAGTTCACTGCTAGCAGCGAGTTTCGACGTGCACGGGGATGTAGCTCAATGGTAGAGCCTCAGTCTTCCAAACTGATTACGCGGGTTCGATTCCCGTCATCCCCTCCACGAAGGAGCGTTCCCCTACGGGAACGCTCCTTTTTCGTGCGCTCGGTCCGTCTTGCGACTGTGACCATGTCGATGTTCGCTCGCGGCGTAACTCCCCATCACGTCGGTACTGTGGGAAATGTCCGATTCACCACCCCAGTCAGTGGTCGTCCGAAACTTCCGGTCGTGAGGCCCTCATGGAATTCCTGCTCGTCATCGTCGTCCTTGCCGCCGTCGTGTTCGTCGTCGCCAAGACCCAGAAACGCTCCTCCGCCACCCAACTCGAGGACGCCAAAGCAGACGCCCGCCAGTCGATCGAGCGACTCGGTGGACAGGTGTTCAACCTCGTCGGCTCCGATACTCCGTCGAAGCAGGCGCTCGCGGACGCCTCCGAGCGATACACCGCCGCAGGTTCGCAGATAGATCAGGCAACCACCCCGGCACAGGCCAGGCTCGCGAAGCAGACCGCACTCGAGGGCCTCTACTACATCCGTGCCGCTCGCATCGCGATGGACATGGACCCGGGCCCCGAGGTGCCGACCCTCGACGGGCAGAAAGCCGCGGGGACGGTCACCGAGGATCGTGAGGTCGAGTTCGAAGGGCGGCAGGTGGCCGCGTCCCCCAACCCGTCTTCGCGCACACCGAACTACTACCCGGGCGGACGCGTCGCAGGTCGGCCCGTACCGGCAGGTTGGTACTCCGAGCCCTGGTGGCGTCCCGCCCTCGTGGCCGGCGCATGGGGTGTCGGTTCGATGTTCTTGTTCTCGGCGATGTTCTCCGGAATGTCGGGAGTCGGCTATTCCGCGAACGAGTTCGAAAGCGGTGCGGGTGACGCATCGCAGGAACTCGGCGACAGCGCAGACGCGGGCGACATGGGCGATACCGGCGACATGGGCGACACCGGTGGTGGCGACTTCGACCTCGGTGGCGGGGACTTCGGCGGCTTCGACTTCTGACCTCAGGAGGGTTGACAGGTGGGGCACCAGAACAGATTTCGGCCCTTCATCACCGAATGCAGGATAGGGGTACCACACACCCGGCAAGGCTCACCGGCCCTGCGGTACACGTACGTGCGCGGCCGGTCCTTGGCATACGACGGCGCACCGAGGTCATGTTCCGGCCGGACGACGTGCATCCTGCCTCGCCGGACTCCCACCGCCATGAGAGCGACGAGGTCGTCCCACAACGCA
Source organism: Rhodococcus sp. NPDC058521 (assembly GCF_042719695.1). Classification (NCBI taxonomy): domain Bacteria; kingdom Bacillati; phylum Actinomycetota; class Actinomycetes; order Mycobacteriales; family Nocardiaceae; genus Rhodococcus; species Rhodococcus sp. NPDC058521. The sequence continues at coordinate 99,265 of NZ_JBHXNL010000006.1, read as the reverse complement.
TCCCATTCGGGCCGGGACATCTGGTTACCCGGTCGATCCGGGTGGATTTCGTGCCGGAAGAGGACCTCGGCCCGGTAGACGTTGCCCACCCCGGCCAGCACCGACTGGTCCATCAGCAGTGCGCCGATGGAAACCTTCGAACGGGAGATCCGATTCCAGGCGCGGGCGGGATCGGCATCCTTGCGTAGCGGGTCCGGTCCCAGCCGGCGAAGGACCGCATCCACTTCCTCGGGGTCGAGGACTTCGCAGGCGGTGGGACCGCGAAGATCGGTACCGAAACTCGTACCGATCATTCGCATCCGCACCTGGCCGACCGGATCGTCCATCGGTACCGACGAATCGGTGAATGCCCCGTACAGACCGAGATGAACGTGCACCGTGCGGTCGGCCTCGTAGTGATGGAACAAGTGCTTGCCCCATGCGTCCGCGCGGTGCATAGCGAGACCGTCCACGAGGGCCGCGCCCTCCGCGAACCGTCCTTGGGGACTCAGAACACGGACCGGCGCGCCTGCGAATTCTCGACGATGCAGACGCGCCAGTCGGTGAAGAGTGTGCCCTTCAGGCACGGATGGACCTCAGCCCTGCGGGACCGCAGGAGCGACGCCGGTCTTCTCGTACTCGGCAAGAATGTCGATTCGGCGCTGGTGACGCTCCTCGTCCGACCACGCCGTCGCCAGGAACGCATCGACGATGGCGAGAGTTTCCTCGAGCGAATGCATGCGCCCACCGATTCCGATGAGCTGCGCGTTGTTGTGCTGGCGGGCAAGCTGCGCTGTCTCGACGCTCCAGGCGAGAGCACAACGGGCGCCTGGAACCTTGTTGGCTGCGATCTGCTCGCCGTTTCCGCTGCCACCCAACACGATTCCCAAGCTGCCTTCGTCGGCGACGACTCGGCGTGCGGCCTCGATGCAGAAGGCGGGGTAGTCGTCCACGGCGTCGTAAACGTGGGCACCGCAGTCGACGGCTTCGTGCCCCGCCGCGGTCAGGTGTTCGATGATCTCGTTCTTACGTTCGAATCCGGCATGGTCGGCACCAAGGTATACGCGCATGGTCGGTGATTCTGTCAGACGCGGCGCGACCTTCGATTGGTTACCTCTCCCCGGCGCGCCCTAACCTGGTGCGCATGAATCCCGACAACCCGGCCGGGCCGAATTTCCACGGCACTCCCCCTCCCGGATTTCCGCTTCCGGCGACGCCGCACTCACCCGCACCGCAGCATCCGCAGTGGGCGTCGGGGCCGACAGGGCCTGTCCGGAGTTCGGGCCGCACCGGTCTTTTTCCCGGGGACGACCCCATTCGGCATCCCTGGGAGATTCCCCTCCTGGTCGTGACGGTGCTACTCACCGCGATCGTCTACACCGTTGCGATCCTCGCGCTTGCCCTCGGCGTCGTATCGACCTGGTTGTTGATCGTTCTGCTCGCACCCATCGCCCTCGCCATCGGCCGCGGGCAGTTGTACGGGTCGCAGCAGGTCAACGGTGTCAAGATGTCACCCACGCAGTTTCCCGACGGATATTGGATGGTGGCCGAGGCTGCAGCCAGGTTCGGGATGCGCACGCCACCCGATGCGTACGTGGTCCTCGGCAACGGCCAGATCAACGCATTCGCGTCGGGCCACGGATTTCGGCGCTTCGTCGTGGTCTACAGCGACATGTTCGAGATCGGCGGACAGGCCCGCGAACCGGAGGCACTGTCGTTCATCATCGGCCACGAGGTCGGCCACATCGCCGCCGGTCACGCGTCGTACTGGCGCCAGCTCGGCCAGCTCGCCGCCAACTATTTCCCCGTCGTCGGGCCCGCGCTGTACCGATCGATGGAGTACACGGCGGACAACCACGGTTACTGCGTGCGCTCCCAGGGTGCTCGTGGTGCGATGGGCGTTCTCGGCGCCGGAAAGTATCTGGTCAGCGTCGTCGGTTTCGACGAGCTCGCCGACCGTGCCACCACCGAACGTGGTTTCTTCCCGTGGTTGGTGAACCTGATGTCGGGACACCCCGTGCTCACCTGGCGGGCCGCGGCGCTGCGCAACCGGACCCGCCACGGGTCGCTGTTCGTCAAACCGGGCCAGCTCTACCGGGAGCCGCAAGCGCCTGCCCCGACGCCTTCGATCGGTCCGACCTGGCCCGGCCGATAACCGCGAAACCGGGCCCTCTAGTCGAACTCGGGATCCTCGGTCCGTGTTCGCTTGAGTTCGAAGAAGTGCGGGTAGCCGGCGAGTGCGACCGCCCCGTCCCACACCCGGCCTGCGTCTTCACCACGCGGAATCCGTGAGAGCACGGGCCCGAAGAAGGCCACTCCGTTCACGTGGATGGTGGGAGTACCGACATCTGGACCCACCGCATCCATTCCCGCAGCATGACTCTCACGCAGGGCAGCGTCGTATGCGTCCGAATCGGCGGCCTCGGCCAGTTCGGCTCCGAGACCGACCTCGGCGAGCGACGACGCGATGACGTCGGCGAAATCCTTGTTGCCCTCGTTGTGAATTCGGGTGCCCATGGCCGTGTAGAGCGGAGGCAGAATGTCGTCACCGTGCTTCTGCGCAGCAGCGATCAGGACCCGAACAGGGCCCCAAGCCTTCTTCATCATCTCCTGGTAGTCCTCCGGAATGTCACGGCCCTCGTTGAGAACCGCGAGACTCATCACGTGGAACTCGACGTCGATGTCGCGAACCTTCTCGGCCTCGAGGATCCACCGCGACGTGATCCAGCACCAGGGGCACAGCGGATCGAACCAGAACTCCGCCAGATCCTTCGAGCCGACTCCGCCATGTGAACTACCTGTAGTCATCCAGACGCTCCTCGTCGAGTTGTCGTTTCGGTCACTCTTGTGCGCAACACCGATCATCCGCCAAAAGTTCCCGGACCGCGGTTGTCTGCCGCTGCGCGGACGTAGGGTCGGAGAAGGGACTCACGACCGACACCCGATTCCCTCGAGGAGATGGTTCACGTGTCCGACAATTCGACCTTCGTCGTCGTCGGCGGCGGCCTCGCTGGTGCATCGACTGCGATAGCTCTGCGTGAGCTCGACTATCCGGGTTCCATCGTGCTGCTCTCCCAGGAAGATCACCTCCCGTACGAGCGACCGCCACTGTCCAAGGAACACCTCGCCGGCAAGAAGCAACTTGCCGATTTCACCGTCCGGAACGGGGACTGGTATCGCGACCACCACGTCGATCTTCGGCTCGGCACCGAAGTGACGTCGATCGATCGGGACGCACACACCGTGTCTCTGCCGGACGGATCGACGGTTCGGTACGACAAGCTCGCACTCGCCACGGGTTCGCGGTCGAGTCGTCCACCGATTCCCGGCGCCGACGCGGCGGGTGTGCGCTACCTGCGCACGATCGACGAGTCCGATGCCATCCTGAAAATCCTCGAACCGGGATCCGGGCTGGTGATCGTCGGCGCAGGGTGGATCGGCCTCGAGGTCGCGGCCGCCGCTCGCGAACGCGGAGTCGAAGTCACGATCGTCGAATCCGCCGAATGCCCCCTCCTCGGCGCACTCGGCCCCGAAATGGGCAGGGTCTTCGCGGATCTCCATCGCGAGCACGGTGTGACTCTGCATCTCGGAGCCACGGTCGACGAGATCACCGTCGACGACGGACACGCGTCGGGTGTCCGGCTCGCGGGAGGAACGACCATCGCTGCTGAAACGGTTCTCGTGGCTGTCGGGGCGACGCCCAACGTGAAGTTGGCCCGCAACGCCGGTCTCGACGTAGACGGCGGCGTACTCGTGAACGCGGCTCTCTCGACTTCGGACCCGGACATCGTGGCAGTCGGTGACATCGCGGCTCAGGCGCATCCGCACCTCGGGGAACGAGTACGGGTGGAGCACTGGGCAAACGCCCTGAAGCAACCCAGGACCGCTGCAGCCACCATGCTCGGACGGACTGCCGAGTACTCCGATCTGCCGTACTTCTTCACTGATCAGTTCGACCTCGGAATGGAGTACACGGGGTACGTGCCCAGTGCGGGTTACGACCGCGTCGTCGTCCGCGGTGACACCGACAGCCGCGAGTTCGTCGCGTTCTGGATCGACTCGGAGAACCGTGTTCTGGCGGGCATGAACGTCAACATCTGGGACGTCACCGATCAGATCAAGGCTCTGGTGTCGTCGGCGTCGCCCGTCGATCCCGCCCAGCTCGGCGACCCCTCGATGGGACTGTCGGACCTGTTGCCTTAGCTCTCCGCAGTCGATCGTGATGTGATGGCAACATCGAACGAGCACGACCGTCCATCACCGAGGAGATCTTTGTGGCACCCCCGAATCTGACCCGTGAACAGGCCGCGACTCGCGCCGAGCTGCTCGACGTACAGAACTACCTGATCGAGCTCGACCTCACCGACGGCAACGGTCAGCCGGGAACAGCCACTTTCAGGTCCAAGACCACCGTGACGTTCCAGGCCGACGAAGGTGCCTCGACATTCGTCGACCTCATCGCCGACCGCATCGTCGCCGCGACTCTCAACGGAGCAGCTGTCGACGTCTCCGAGTACGACGAGGCCACCGGAATCACCCTTTCGGGCCTCGCCGCAGAGAACGAGCTGATCGTCGAAGCAGACTGCGCCTACTCGCACACAGGTGAGGGACTGCACCGATTCGTCGACCCCTCGGACGACTCCGTGTACCTGTACTCGCAGTTCGAGACGGCCGACGCCAAGCGCATGTTCACGTGCTTCGACCAGCCGGACCTCAAGGCCACCTTCGACATCCGGGTCACGGCGCCCACCGAGTGGACGGTCGTCTCCAACGGAGCAACCCGCACCTCCGAATCCGGCACCCACGTCTTCGAGACCACGCCGCTGTTGAGCACCTACCTGGTCGCCCTCGTCGCCGGCCCGTACGCCGAGTGGAACGACACGTACTCGGACGAGCACGGCGACATCCCGCTCGGAATCTTCTGCCGCGCTTCGCTCGCCGAGCACATGGACGCCGAACGGCTGTTCACCGAAACGAAGCAGGGCTTCGGCTTCTACCACGAGAAGTTCGGCGTCCCGTACGCGTTCGGGAAGTACGACCAGCTCTTCGTGCCCGAGTTCAATGCCGGCGCAATGGAGAATGCGGGCGCAGTCACCTTCCTCGAGGACTACGTGTTCCGGTCCAAGGTCACCAGGTACTCGTACGAGCGCCGGGCCGAGACCGTCCTTCACGAGATGGCACACATGTGGTTCGGCGACCTCGTGACGATGCGTTGGTGGGACGACCTGTGGCTCAACGAATCGTTCGCGACCTTCGCATCTGTGCTGTGCCAGACGGAGGCGACCGAATACACCAATGCCTGGACGTCCTTCGCCAACGTCGAGAAGTCCTGGGCATACCGACAGGACCAGTTGCCGTCCACGCACCCCATCGCGGCCGATATTCCCGACCTCGCAGCCGTCGAGGTCAACTTCGACGGAATCACCTACGCCAAGGGTGCGAGTGTCCTCAAGCAGCTCGTCGCCTACGTCGGCCTCGAGCCCTTCCTGGCCGGACTACGCGAGTACTTCCGCGAACACGCTTTCGACAACGCCACTTTCGACGACCTTCTCGGTGCACTCGAGAAGTCGTCCGGTCGCGACCTGTCCGATTGGGGCGCACAGTGGCTCAAGACGACAGGGCTGAACACCCTGCGACCGGACTTCGACGTGGATGCGGACGGACAGTTCACGGCATTCTCGGTCGTCCAGGAAGGTGCCGAACCGGGTGCGGGCGAACGCAGGGTGCACCGCATCGCGGTCGGTGTGTACGACGACGAAGGCGGCAAGCTCGTTCGAACGCACCGGGTCGAGCTCGACCTGGAAGCCGCGGAGCGCACCGAAGTTCCCGAACTCGTCGGCGTGCCGAGGGGCAAGCTGGTGCTGGTCAACGACGACGATCTCACCTACTGCTCGGTGCGGCTCGACTCCGATTCGTTGGCCACCGCCATCGACCGCGTGGGTGACATTGCCGAGCCGCTCCCCCGCACCCTGGTGTGGTCGGCGGCGTGGGAGATGACGCGCCAGGCAGAACTCAGGGCCCGCGACTTCGTTGCGCTCGTCCAGCGCGGAATCGGCGCCGAGTCCGAGGTCGGCGTCGTCCAGCGTGTGCTGATGCAGGCGCAAACCGCATTGGCTCACTACGCCGAACCCGGCTGGGCAATAGAACGCGGCTGGCCGGACTTCGCCAACCGTCTGCTCGAGCTGGCGCGGGAAGCCGAGGCGGGATCCGATCACCAGCTCGCGTTCGTCAATTCGCTCACCGGCGCACAGCTTTCGCCGTGGCACACCGAAGTTCTCCGGGAGCTTCTCGACGCCGATCCTGCCACCGTGGGACTGGACGGTCTCACCGTGGACACGGACCTTCGCTGGCGAATCGTCGGCGCTCTGGCCGCTGCGGGAGAGATCGACGCGGAGGGCGAAGCAACGCCGTTCATCGACGCGGAGGCCGACCGCGATCGCACCGCGGCAGGTGCGCGCCACGCGGCTGCGGCCGCTGCGTCACGCCCGCAGGCCGCGGTGAAGGAGGCTGCGTGGTCGAAGGTCGTGAACGACGATTCGGTACCCAACATCACCGCCAGGGCCATCGCCGGCGGATTCGTGGGGGTCGGGCAGGACGATCTTCTCGAGCCGTACGTCGCACGCTACTTCGCCGACGTACCCGGTGTGTGGGAGCGGCGGTCGAGTGAAGTCGCGCAGACAGTCGTGATCGGCCTCTACCCGTCGTGGTCGGTCGGTCGCGAGTCGATCGAGGCGGCGGACCGCTTCCTCGAGTCGGATCTGCCTCCGGCCCTGCGACGCCTCGTGAGCGAAGGACGCGCCGGGGTCGTTCGGGCACTGGCAGCCCGCGAATTCGACGCGAAATGACGTAGCCACGCCGATGTGGAACGCGGCCGGCGCCGAGCGCGCCGGCCCGTTCTCCTTGTCGGGGTTCTTTGCCGGGGCTGCCTAGTCGGGCAGCAGCGGCACCTCGATGCCACTGCTCCGTCCGAGGAGCGTCGCACGCGTGAGAGCCGAAGTACCGAATCGTTCACGTACCAGGTCACGCGCTCCGTCGAGGGGCGAGGCGGTATCGGCATCGAACGGTAGCTCCAATTGCATCGGTGCCACGGGCTGGAGATTCTGAACGGCAATTCCGACCAGGGTGATTCCGCGCTGCGTGATCGTCGACATCGCCTCGTCGAGAAGCGAGCGCGCCGCCGCGAGGATGGCGTCGGTTTGCGCTGTCGGCATTCGAAGAGTGTGTGATCGGGTGATGCGTGTGTAGTCCCCCAATCGCAGCCGCAACACGACCGTACGCCCCGCCCTGTCTGCACGTCGCAGTCGACCCGCAACACGGTCCACGAGAGACATCAGAACTGCCGCAATATCTTCCGCAGATCGCGTACTGCTACCCAGCGCGCACTGTGCACCCACCGACTTCCGTCGCCTCCCTGTGTCGACTCGTCGTGGGTCACGAGCCCACGCGAGCGCATGCAGGTGATGCGCATACGAAGTGCCGAGAAGATGCGTGAGCCGATCCTCCGACTCTTGCGCGAGCTGTCCGACCGTATGGATACCGGCTCCCCGCAGTTTGGTGGAGGTGACACGGCCGACACCCCACAGTCGCTCCACCGGCAGCGGATGTAGAAACTCGAGTTCACGGTCCGGTGGTACGTGCAGCAACCCGTCCGGCTTGCCGACGGCGCTGGCGACCTTCGCGAGGAACTTCGTGCGGGCCACGCCGACCGTGATGGGCAAACCGACTTCTCGGTACACGTCGCGGCGTAGTGCCGCAGCGATCTCCACCGGAGTACCGGCGATCCTGCCGAGCCCGGACACGTCGAGAAACGCCTCGTCGATCGACAACGCTTCGACGATCGGCGTCGTGCCACCGAATACGTCGAAAACAGCGCGGCTCGCCTCCGTGTACGCCCGCATTCGCGGGGGCACGACGATGGCATCCGGGCAGAGTCGCCTGGCTACCGAAACCCCCGACGCCGTACGAACCCCGAATGCCTTCGCCTCGTAACTGGCAGCGAGCACGACGCCGCCCCCGACGATGACGGGAACACCACGGAGCCGCGGATCGTCACGTTGCTCCACCGAGGCGTAGAACGCGTCGAGATCGGCATGCAGAATCGACGCCGCCGGTCTTGCAGCGAGTCGCGTGCGATCCGATTCCGACACGAACATATGTTCGCATCACCCACCGACAGCCCACGGTGACGCGCACCGGGCCATACGACAGAAGGTGCGTCTCCGACGAATCGGAGACGCACCTTCCTGTGCGGTCGGCGGGCGGTCAGGGAGCGGAGATCGCGGCGCTCATGACCTTGACGGCACTGACGAGACCGTCGATGAGCTGGCCTTCCGAGAACGACGACACGGCTGCCGAGGCGCCCAGCTGGTTCACCCGGTCGGTCACACGATCGGATACCGCCCGGCCGCTGCGGACCTCGATGATCCGCTGGTTGGGCGACACGGCCAGGAGCACCGACCGCTCGGGTTCCGGTGTGTTCGGGAACAACGCATCTGCTCCGGCCGCGGTGTTCTCACCCAGGTCACCGACATAGACGTTGAAGCGCACCTTGGTGCGGCGAGTCGCATCGGTGAGAGCGTCGTCGAGCGCAACCAGCTCTTCGGTCGTGAACGGCAGGTCGTCGACGAAGGGCTCACCGACTCGGTGAACTCCGGACACCCGACCACTGGTGGTCACGACGTGACCCACAGGCAGATCTTCTGCCGACATCGGCTTGGCTACGACGTCACCACTTGCCATGAGCGGACCCTCCAATCAGATTCTGGGAACCCGCAGTGATGGCGTGATGCCCGACGTGATGACCTGCAGGAACGGTCACCTCGTCGACGGCACTCCACAGCACGGGCTCGTGGGTCCACTTCTCGCCCAGATGGAAGGCAGGCGGAACGGGTCCCGGGTTCTTCTTGCCGACGAACGACATACCCGCGAAGAACGCGGTGATGCCCAGCGGCGCACCTACGTAGATCAGCACAGTCTCGAGAATGCTCACGGTCCAAAGGTAGCCCAGAACCCCTGACGAGGAAGCGTCAGGGCCGAATTCGGTCAGGCCGCGCCCTCGCCCAGATACTGCATCCACGACGGGTGCAGTTCCTTGGTGGTTGCGAGCAGCCGCCAATGTTGTCCGGAAGGGGGCGTGAGGGCGGTTCTCAGCGTCCACCCGAGTTCCGCGAGAAGTTTGTCTGCCTTGCGGTGGTTGCACGGCGCACAGCACGCGACGCAGTTCTCCCAGGAATGTCCGCCACCCCGACTACGTGGGACTACGTGATCGATCGTCTCCGCCTTGGCTCCGCAATATGCACACCGGGAGCGGTCACGGTGCATCAGCGCCGCGCGCGTCATCGGAATTCGCGCCCGGTAGGGAACGCGCACGTAGTTGCGAAGTCGGATCACGGACGGCACCTGCACGGACCACTCGGCCGAGTGCACGACCGGGGCATGGGGGTCTTCGTGAACCGTGTCGGCCTTTCCGCAGGTCATGAGCACCACAGCTCGGCGGGCGGGGAGTGCGGTGAGGGGCTCGTAGGTTGCATTCAGAAGCAACACGCGGCGTCCCAGCCACGAAGGCACAGTTTGTTCGGAAGGGCGCGCTGCCAGCGCGTCACCCTCGGATATCACCTGTAACGCATAAGCCCCCGACTGCCGGTCGCTCCGGCCGTCGGTGGGCACGAGTTGTCGGTGCTTGCGCGCGCTGTGTCCGTGTTTCATGCCACCTCCGGAAGACTGCCACCTAGTGGACCACGGATCGGAGGTCCGCGCACGCCCATTCTGGATGGAAACGCCAGGACATCCGGTGAACAACCGGTGACGCGTAGATCGGCCGTCCGCGCCCGCGGTCGAGGATCGCGCACGACTTCGGGCACAATGGGCTGTGCCATGACTGACGTGCAACAGACCTTCTACGACGCGGTGGGCGGAGCCGCCACGTTCCGTGCGCTCACCGCCCGCTTCTACGAAGAGGTGGCGAAGGACGAGATCGTTCGCCCCCTCTACCCCGAAGAGGATCTCGGACCCGCCGAGCGACGGATGCGAATGTTCCTCGAGCAGTACTGGGGCGGACCACACACGTACTCCGACGAACGCGGGCATCCGCGGCTCCGGATGCGACACCAGCCGTTCAAGATCGGCCCGATCGAACGCGACGCCTGGCTGCGGTGCATGCACACGGCCATCGCGTCGATCGACTCCGAGACGTTGGACGATGCGCACCGCAAGGCGCTCGTCGACTACATGGACATGGCGGCCGCGTCGATGGTCAATTCACCGTTCTGACGTTCGACTGCCGCATTCCGAGTCGTGATGCGCCCCGAGGTTTGGCACGATGTCGTCTGTGAGCACTCCTGCTGATCCACCCGCCGAGGCCACCGGGTCTCACACCTGGTGGAAAAACGCGGTCTTCTACCAGATCTATCCGCGCTCGTTCGCCGACGGCGACGCCGACGGGATCGGTGATCTGCGCGGTGTGCAGGACAAACTCGGCTACCTCGAACTCCTCGGAATCGACGCTCTGTGGCTGAGCCCGGTGATGAAGTCACCGATGGCCGACCACGGTTACGACGTGTCGGATCCACGGGACATCGATCCGATCTTCGGCAATCTCGAGACGATGGATTCCCTGATCGAGGCCGCACACGATCGTGGCATCAGGATCACCATGGACCTGGTGCCCAACCACACGAGTGTCGAGCACGAATGGTTTCGTGCCGCCATGGATTCCGCACCGGGAAGCCCCGAACGAGCCCGCTACATCTTCCGGGACGGCAAGGGTGACGGCTCGATTCCGCCGAACAACTGGCCGAGCATCTTCGGCGGGCCGGCGTGGACACGAGTGACCGAACGCGACGGCACGCCCGGCCAGTGGTATCTCCACATCTTCGCGCCGGAACAACCGGATCTGAACTGGGACAACCCGGAGATTTTCGCCGACCTGGAGAAAACGCTCCGATTCTGGCTCGAACGTGGCGTGGACGGCTTCCGAATCGACGTGGCACACGGCATGGCGAAGCCCGAGGGCCTTCCCGACCACGACTGGGGCGACAACAGACTGCTCGTGAACAACGACCTCGATCCTCGTTTCGACAATCCCGAGGTGCACGAGATCCACCGTGGGATTCGCAAGGTGATGAACGAGTACCCGGACGCCGTGACCGTCGGCGAGATCTGGGTCGAGGACAATGCACGATTCGGCGAGTACGTTCGCCCGGACGAACTGCATCTCGGTTTCAACTTCCGGCTCGCCGAGGCCGAGTTCTCCGCGGAGACGGTCCGGGCGGCCATCGAGAATTCCCTCGAGGCCGTCGCTGCCGTGGGCGGGACGCCGACCTGGACGTTGTCGAATCACGATGTCGAACGCGAAGTGACCAGATACGGCGGCGGTGCGACAGGAGAATCTCGCGCCCGCGCAATGATTCTCGTGGAACTCGCCCTTCCCGGTGCGTGTTTCGTCTACAACGGGTCCGAGATCGGTCTGCCGAACGCAGTCCTTCCGGACTCCGTTCTGCAGGACCCGGTTTGGGAGCGATCCGGCCACACCGAGCGTGGCCGCGACGGTTGTCGCGTCCCGATTCCGTGGGAAGGTTCCGAGCCGCCGTTCGGGTTCACCTCCGGCCGCGACACCTGGCTACCGATCCCCGCCGAGTGGGCTTCCCTGACCGTCGAGTCGCAACTCGAAAATATGGATTCGACACTGTCTCTGTACCGCACCGCACTCGAACTCCGCTCTCAGCGACCGGAATTCGCAGGCGACGAGGTCGACTGGTACGGCAGCCCCGCCGGGTGCTTCGCGTTTCGTCGGCCGGGTGGTCTCGTGTGTGTCCTCAATGCGTCCGAAGTCCCGATCGTCATGCCGCCAGGAGAGGTGTTGCTCTCGAGCGCACCACTCGTGGGTGGCAAGCTACCGCCGCACGCTGCGGCGTGGCTCATCTGATGGCGCCCGCAGCTAGACCACACTGAGGGGCAATCCCCCACCACGCCTGCGGTACAACGATCCGAAACGCGCGTCCAGGCGAAGCCAGGTGGCGGTGGCACGCACGCGGACGGTCTCGTTCGGGTCGACGGAGTCGGACGTGGCACCGAACCCGGGTACGAACCCCATGGCGCCGAGCGCGAAGACCACCCGCATCGGAATACCGACCTCGTACCCGTTTCCCGATACCGAGAGCACGTCCTGATCGAGAAGTGACGCGGGCGGGCCATGACTGCTGCCGTGTTCTTCGGCGAGGGTGGCGCCGCGCTGCGCCAAATCGAGGAGGACCCGGGCAGGTACGTCGTCCACGTGGTCGAAGCCGCCGATCGGAGGCAGCGCCCCGCGCCATGCCGAGTCCATCGAGAACCCCGGGTCCATGTCCGACCCGTCCGCGTTCCGCACGACGTGCAGAAGCTGGTCGGCCCCCGCTGCCGTGTCGTCCGGGCTGATGGAACCCGCGAGTGACCGGACGGCGAGAACGTCGAATCCCGTTGCAGCCCAGACGTCCAGGCGGCCGTCACCACGGCCGCGCATCCGCACCACAGCAGAGTCGTCGAGTTGCACGATGCGGGCGAGAAAGTTCGCGAGGTTACCGCGCTCCCCTGCGTCGGCTACCGACAGAATCCGCTCATACACGTTGCCAGCTCTCCAGGTACGTCCGCTCCGGCTCGGTGAGCCGACGGAGGCGCTGCGTCTCGATGTCGAAGGCGGCAATCTGCGTCGAGGCGACGATGGACGGCGGCGTGGAGACGTCGGCACCCTTGGGGCGGACCTCGTAGGAGATCGTGAAGTCCACGGCGCGAACCTTGGCGATCCACATGAGCACGTCCAACGGCGTGTCACTGTGGCGAAGCTGTCCGCGGTAACGGACATGGAGATCCGCGATGACCGCACCATCCCGAAGAGTCATGGTCGGGCGGTGGTCCTCGAACAACCACGGGATACGAGCTTCCTCGAGGAGAGTGACCATCCGAGCATGATTGATGTGTTGGAACGCGTCCATATCCGACCAGCGCACCTCGACCTCGGTGTGGAAACCCACATTCTCGCCCGCATTTTCGCTCAACGTCCTACCTCCGATCGGGTGCCCAGACCGCGCACCATGCTGCGTACCATGCTGCGTACCTGACGCGCTGCCACCGACAGCGTCGCGAGGTCCAGCGTTCCAGATTCGAAAATCTCGGTGAGAGCGGACCTCGCCCTGGCGAGTCTCGACGCGTTGGTCGATTCCCAGTCCTCGATCTTCTCCTGAGGCGTCTCGTGCGGTTCACCACCCTCCAGAACTTCCATGGTGAGCTGCCGGAGGGAACCGTAGAGGTCGTCCCGCAATGCCAGCCGCGCCAGCGAATGCCAACGGTCACCACGGGCCAGCCCGGACACGGCCGTGAGCAGCCAGTCCACTCCGATGTGCGCGTCCATCGCGAAGTAGAGTTCGGCGACTTCGTCGATGTCGCGCTCGGCGATGTCGGCAATGTCGCTGACGTCCAACAGGCAGAACTGGTCGAGCAGGCAGTACACCTCGGCCACCAGGTCTTCGGGTACCCCGAGCGCCCTGGCCTCACGGGACCGATCCCTCAGATCGTCACGTTGGTGCCCTTGCAGCAGGCCGCTCACCTTCGGCCCGAGGTGCCGCAGGTCCGACGAATAGCGTGCGATCTCGGCGCCCACCGCGATCGGCTGTGGACGATTCTGCAGCAGCCAGCGCGAGGCTCGATCCAGCACTCGACAGGTTTCCAGTATCAGCTGGTCCTCGTTCGTGGTGTCCAAGTCGGCATCGCGGATCCGCGCCCACAGCGCAGGTAGCCCGAATATCTCGGTGACGGCCGCGTAAGCCCGAATCGAGTCCGTGCTGCTCGCACCGGCGTCCTCCGCCAGCCGGTACGCAAACGTGATCCCACCGTTGTCGATCGTCTCGTTGGCCAACATGGTCGCGACGATCTGACGGCGCAGCGGGTGCGACTTGATGGCGGAACGGAAATCCTTGCGCAACCGGGACGGAAAGTAACGAGGCAGTCGCGGTGCGAACGTTTCACTGTCGGGGAGATCGGTGGCCAGCAAGTCGTCCCCGAGTGCGAGCTTCACATGGGCCGTCAGGGTCGCCAGTTCGGGAGACGTCAGCCCCTGGTCCATCTGACGTCGCCGCACGATCTCCTCGTCGGTCGGCAGCGCCTCGAGGTCCCGGTCCACCCCGCGCAGTGCAACGAGTTCGTCGATCTGGCGACGATGCACGCTCGCCATCTGGGGTGCGCTCAGCCGCGACACACCCAGCAGGTTGTTCTGAGCGATGTTGTCCGCCAACACCAGATCGGCGACTTCGTCCGTCATCGACGCCAAGAGCGGATTGCGATCCGCGCTTGCCAACCGGCCGCTCCCGACGAGTGAATCCAGCAGGATCTTGATGTTCACTTCGTGATCGGAGCAGTCCACCCCGGCCGAGTTGTCGATCGCGTCGGTGTTGATGCGACCCCCGCACTGGCTGTACTCGATTCGGCCGAGGGAGGTCACTCCCAGATTGCCGCCTTCACCGACGACCCGCGCCCGTACATCGGCGCCGTCGACGCGCACGGTGTCGTTTCCCTTGTCTCCCACCGCGGCATTGGTCTCGGTGCTCGCTTTGACGTAGGTGCCGATCCCGCCGTTCCACAGCAGGTCCACCGGTGCACGCAGGATCGCCTGCACGAGTTCGGGGGGAGACAGTTCGGTGACCGACTCACCGAGACCGAGGGCCTCGCGGGCAGCGGCGCTGAGCGGAACGGACTTTCGGGTGCGCTCCCACACTCCTCCGCCCGCACTGATCATCCCGGTGTCGTAGTCCACCCACGACGACCGCGGCAACCCGAAGAGGCGGGAACGTTCTGCGAACGACGACGCCGGATCGGGGTCCGGGTCGAGGAATATGTGCCGGTGGTCGAACGCAGCGACCAGACGGATATGCCTGCTCAGCAGCATGCCGTTGCCGAACACGTCGCCGCTCATGTCGCCGATTCCGACAACGGTGAACTCTTCTGTCTGGGTGTCGATCCCGAGTTCCCGGAAGTGGCGTTTCACGCTTTCCCACGCGCCCCTGGCTGTGATGCCCATTTCCTTGTGGTCGTACCCTGCGGAGCCGCCCGACGCGAACGCATCTCCCAACCAGAAGTTGTAGTCGGCAGCCACCGAGTTGGCGAGGTCGGAGAAACTCGCCGTGCCTTTGTCCGCGGCCACTACCAAGTAGCGATCGTCGTCGTCACGTCGCACCACCATCGTGGGTGGCAGGATCTCGCCGGTCGCATTGTCGACGTTGTCGGTGACATCCAGCAGGCCCGAAATGAAGGTTCGATAGCAGGCCTTTCCGGCATCGAGGGTCGCCTGCCGATCCACTACCGCATCTCCGGTCACGGCAGGTGGCGACTTCACCACGAACCCGCCCTTCGCACCGACCGGGACGATCACCGCATTCTTCACGGCCTGCGCCTTCACGAGCCCCAGAATCTCGGTACGGAAGTCCTCCCTCCGGTCCGACCAGCGCAGACCGCCGCGAGCCACCGCACCGAATCTCAGGTGCACACCCTCCACGTCGGGTGAGTACACGAAGATCTCGAACCGTGGTCTCGGCTTGGGGAGTTCGTGAATGCGACCCGGGTCGAGTTTGAGCGAAAGGCATTCGCGCGCTTCGCCCTCCGGTCCGGTCACAAAGTAGTTGGTGCGTAGAGTCGCCTCGATCAAGCCGAAGAGCCCGCGCAAAATTCGGTCCGCATCCAGGCTCACCACCTGGTCGATGGCGTCGTGCAGACTTCGGGTCAACTCGGTCACTCGCCCGGACGATTCGGACTGGAGATCGGGATCGAAGAGTGCTTCGAAGAGCGCGACCAGCGCACAGGTGGTCCGGGGATTGGCAAGCGCAACTCCCTCGATGTGGAACTGACTGTACGGAAATCCCGCCTGCCGCAGGTACTTCGCATATGCCCTGAGGATCATGCCCTGACGCCAGCTCAGTCCCGCTCTGAGGACCAATTCGTTGAATCGATCAGCCTCGGCTCTTCCCTGCCATACGGCTTCGAACGTCTCGGTGAATCTGGTCTGCAGGCGGGCGTGGTCGGCGGTGGCTTCTCGGTCCTCGCCGTGTTTCAGCTCCGCATCGAGATCGCCTTCGATCGCCGACAATCGAAGGTCCACCGGGACGGACAGTCCGAAATCGTATATCCAGCAGACGATGTCGTCAGGTCGGCGCACGGAGTACGGACGCTCGTCGAGGACCTCCACCCCGAGACTCTGCAGCACGGGCAGCACTTCGCTCAGCGAGATACTTTCGCCCCCGACGTACAACGTGAACCGCCACCGCCCCTCGGGCGAGCTCGGCTGGCGATACAGCTGGAGATCGATCGACCCTTCCGTCAACGTCTCGATACGGGCGATGTCGGATAGACCGCGCTTCGCGTCGAAGTCCTCCTTGTAACCGTCCGGGAGTGCGTCGGCATACCTCTGGAGCAGAGCAGGCTCCGCGTCGGGAATCGCCGACACGAGATCGCCCAGCCGGTCGTCCCACGTCCGTCCGGCTTCCGCGAGCAAGCCCTGCACTCGTAGCCTGTTCGAGTCGGACACATCGGCCCGAACGTGCATCGAGTCCGCCGGTTTCCGGATGGTCACGTGCAGCAGTGCGAGGTCGGACTCTGTCACACGAGCGGTGTATTCCAATGTGCCCCCACCGAACTCGCGAAGCAAGATCTTTTGCATCTCGAGACGCGAGCGGGTGTTGTAACGATCGCGGGGCAGGTAGACCAGGCAGGATACGAATCGCGCGAACTGATCTTCTCTCACGAAGAGCCGAACCTGGCGACGCAAGCCGATGCTGTGAACGGCCTTGGCGATGTCGAGCAAAGTGTCGGCGTCGTTCGAGAACAACTCCGTTCGAGGAAATGACTGGATCAGCTCCAGCATCGCTTGCCCCGAATAGGAGCCGATGTCGTATCCGGCGCGTTCGATAACGGTGCGAACGCGTCTTTCGATGACAGGGATGTCCAGCACGTTGTCGTGCAACGCCGTAACGGTGAAGACTCCGAGGAAACGGTGTTCACCGATGATGTCTCCGTCTTCGCCGAGGATGCTCACACCCACGAAATACGGGTACGCGAACCGATGGACCGTTGCTGGAAAAGAACCCTGGGTGAGCAGCAGGAGCGGTCGATCCGCGATATCCGCAGTCGGAGGCAGGCCCAACCGCTGACCGGTGTGCAGATCGGTGCGGAGCATTCCGAGATCGCTGCCGCGCACTACTTCCTGGGTGCGTTTCCCAGAGGGATCAGGCTCGCCGAGTTCGTATCGCCGATATCCGAGTACCGCATAGTGACCGTCCGCCAGCCATCGGAGCAACGCAGCGCAGTCCGTCAACTCCTCGCTGCGCGAGGACCGTCGTGCTGCGGCCTGCTCCAGTTCCCTGGCGACGTCGAACTCGAGTGTGCGCATGGCCTCGGTGTCGCTCACCACTTGGCGGACATCTCGCAGAACCTTCGCCACCCCGTCTGCCAACCCCTCGAGGGCCGAATCCTCCGTTCGACGATCGAGTTGGACGTGAATCCACGACTCCGACACGACACCCGATTCGTGACCACCCGTAACCACATCCGTCAGGGTTCCGTCGGCATCTCGTTCGACGGTGAGAATGGGGTGCACGAACTCGGTGATCGCAAGGCCACGTCGGGTCAGAAGTGCAGTCACCGATTCGACGAGCAACGGCATGTCGTCGACGACGATCTGCAGTGACGGCCCACAATCGACGCCGGCGCCGTGCACGGCGATCGCGGGAGTTCCCAGCACGCGATGAAGGGCCAATTGCAGGTGCGCTCCGAGGATCGCATCCGCCGACCCGTTGACGATGCTGGTGCCGTCGTCCTCGTCGACGTGCCGATAATAGGCGGCCGCCAGGGCCGGCACCCTCGAACGCAGTTCGGCAGGGAGATCGCTCACCCACTCACCGACGTCGGACGCCGTTCCTGTCATCGTGGCCCACTTCCCTCGAGATACAGATCACCGCGGACAACTCTCCTCGAGAGTAGCCGCGGTGATCCGAACTCAGGGTGAACTTCGACGGGCGGTTCAGGTAGTTGCTGCCGGAACCAGATTCCGTTGCAGCATCGAGCGCTCCGCATCCGAGAGCAGCCTAGACTTCTCGGTACGCGGATCGAAGGCGACGAGTACTGCGTCACCGGTGGCGACGGCCTCGCCACCACGGTCCTTGATGACGTGACGCATCGTGTACGACGAATTGCCCAAGTGCAGCACGGACATCTCGACGGTCAGCGGTCCTGACGAATCGGTGGCCGGACGCAGGAACTCGACGTCCATCTTACGCACCACCATCGCGTGCGGCCGCTCCCCCTCGATCTCCATCTCGTGGGCGAAGAACAGGATGCGTGCTTCCTGCATGTACTCGACGTAGCGGACGTTGTTGATGTGTCCGAGACGATCCGAATCTCCCCAGCGAACCTGAACTTCGCAGGAGAACACTTGATCAGGCACTGGCTCAGTCCCTGGTCAGCTTGCGGTGCGTGACGCGATGGGGGCGGGCTGCGTCGGGCCCGAGGCGCTCGATCTTGTTCGCCTCGTAACCTTCGAAGTTGCCTTCGTACCAGTACCAGGCCGCCTCGTTGTCACCGAATCCGCCTTCCCACGCGAGGATGTGGGTACAGGTGCGGTCCAGGAACCAGCGGTCGTGCGAGATCACGACGGCGCAACCAGGGAACTGCTCGAGGGCGTTCTCGAGAGAACCGAGGGTCTCGACGTCGAGGTCGTTGGTCGGCTCGTCGAGCAGGATCAGGTTGCCGCCCTGCTTGAGGGTCATCGCCAGGTTGAGGCGGTTGCGCTCACCACCGGAGAGGACACCGGACGGCTTCTGCTGGTCTGCCCCCTTGAATCCGAACGAGCTGATGTAGGCACGCGAGGGCATTTCGGTCTGACCGACGTGGATGTAGTCGAGTCCGTCGGAGACGACCTCCCACACCGACTTCTCGGGGTCGATTCCGGCACGGTTCTGGTCGACGTAGCTCAGCTTCACCGTCTGGCCGACCTTGACCTCACCGGCATCCGGCTCCTCGAGCCCGACGATCGTCTTGAACAGCGTGGTCTTACCGACACCGTTCGGGCCGATGACGCCGACGATGCCGTTGCGAGGAAGCGTGAAGGACAGGTCCTTGATGAGGAGTCGACCGTCGAAGCCCTTGTCGAGGTGCGACACCTCGACCACCACGTCACCGAGACGCGGCGGTGCCGGGATCTGGATCTCCTCGAAGTCGAGCTTGCGATTCTTCTCGGCCTCGGCAGCCATCTCGTCGTAGCGATCGAGACGGGCCTTGTTCTTGGCCTGACGTGCCTTGGCACCCGAACGGACCCAGGCGAGTTCTTCCTTGAGCCGCTTCTGCAGCTTCTGGTCCTTCTTGCCCTGCACCTCGAGACGGGCGGCCTTCTGCTCCAGGTAGGTGGAGTAGTTGCCCTCGTACGGGTAGAGACGTCCGCGGTCGACTTCGCAGATCCATTCCGCGACGTGGTCGAGGAAGTACCGGTCGTGGGTGACCGCGAGGATGGCGCCCGGGTAGGCGGCCAGGTGCTGCTCGAGCCACAGCACCGATTCGGCGTCGAGGTGGTTGGTGGGCTCGTCGAGCAGAAGCAGATCGGGCTTGCTCAAGAGCAGCTTGCACAGCGCGACTCGGCGCTTCTCACCACCGGACAGGTGGGTGACCATCTCCTCGGGCGGCGGGCAACGCAACGCATCCATCGCCTGCTCGAGCTGCGAATCGATCTCCCAGGCGTCCGCGTGGTCGAGCTTCTCCTGAAGCTCGCCCATCTCCTCCATGAGTTCGTCCGAGTAGTCGGTGGCCATCAGCTCGGCGATCTCGTTGTAGCGCTTGAGCTGAACCATCGTGTCGCCGAGGCCCTCTTCGACGTTCTCGCGAACCGTCTTGGTCTCGTCGAGGTGCGGCTCCTGCATGAGGATGCCGACGGACGCCCCGGGGGCGAGAAATGCCTCACCGTTTCCGGGCTGGTCCAACCCGGCCATGATCTTCAGGATGCTCGACTTACCCGCACCGTTCGGCCCGACCACACCGATCTTCGCGCCGGGGTAGAAGCTCATCGTTACGTCGTCGAGGATGACCTTGTCACCGTGCGCTTTGCGCACCTTCTTCATCGTGTAAATGAACTCAGCCACGCGTTCGAGTCTCCTACCTGGGGTTTACGGCGTGCGGCCGACAGGGGACGTCAGCATTCCCCCGCAGGCCACTCGGACGATTCTCGTTCGATGCTAGTCGGTACATCAAAACGGCCCCAACGAGAGCGAAACTCCCCGCCAGGGCCTCGACACCGACGGTGGTGACCACCGCGCATCGTCGGTGTCTCATCCTACTCGGTGCACGATCGGCGCCCGCACTACCGCATGGCTGCGGCCACGAACGGCGTGGAATCGGGCAGGGAGGCAGCCATCGTGCCGTTGTGATCCGTCGGATACGTCCGGTAGTCGACGGATGCGCCTCCTGCGAGCAGCTGCGGCACCAGCGCGAACGACAGCGGCGCAGGTACCACGGTGTCGGTGAGCCCCTGACCGATGAACATCGGGCGGTCGTAACCGGTTGTGGGAACCGCCAGGTAGTCGGTGATCGCCGAACGGAATTCCGGGGTGTTCAACGAACGTGACAGCAGTGCTCCTGTGGCGACCCCTTCGACTCGCGCCGCTTGGTCGTCGTAGCAGAGCGACTCCGCAGAATCGACGAGTTCGGCGCCGAGCGGTGTGAGGTAGCTGTTCACGTCGAGGTGGGGCTGCGCTGCGCGCATGCCCGCGAGGATGTAGGTACTGAACGTGGTCAGGCCGTCGAGTCCGAGTTCGGGAAACGCGGGATCGCCATACGGATACAGGTGCTCGAGATTGGACGGCGCCCCCGTCGCGACGCCGCCACGGAAGTCCAGCTCGGGCGCATACGACATCGCCTCGTGTGTCGCATTCACGGTGGCGTGTCCACCCTGCGACTGCCCGATCGCCATCCATTTGTTCGACAAGGCAGGGACTGCGGCACGACCGGCACGCACCATGTCGACGACGTTGTGGGCCGCGACCTTGCTGTCGAGATACGGGTGCACCCCGGGCGTTCCCAGGCCCACGTAATCGGTGGCGACCACCGCATAGCCCTGCGAGAGCCAGTGATCCAGATATGCCACGTCTCGTACCGAGCGGGGGTTCGTGGACGGTGCGCAGTCGTCACCGATCCCCACAGTGCCGTGCGCCCACGACAGAACGGGCCATCCACCTTCCGGCGCCTCGCCGGCCGGCACGAACACCGCACCGGTGCTCACCGCCGGGCGATCGTCGATACCCAACGTGTCGTAGGTGATCCGGTAGGCCCTGTCTGCAGCAGGAAGCGAGAACTCGGCCGGCAGTTCCTCGGTCCTAGGTACCGCACCGAGACCCCCGTCCTTCGGATCTGCCTGCGCGACAACGGGCGTCACCGCCAACGCAAGCGCAACGAGCATTGCCGTGGGTACGAGCCGCATCGAAACCTCCGAGACGAAACATGGACGTGTGTCCATCAACCTACGGAGAAGGCATCCTCGTTGCATGCGGATCGAGCTCACTCGCCACGTTCGCGGTCCCTCCGTGCGAGTTCGGCGAACATCGCGTTGTGTGCGGCGAGTTCGGCGTCGTCGTCCCGGTCCGCCGCACGGTCCACGCGCCTGGCCGTACGGTCGTCGCTGCGTGACCACTGAACGAGCAGCGCCAGCATCACCAGGACCAGCGGAATCTCGCCGGTTGCCCAGGCGATGCTTCCGCCCAACTGTTGGTCGCCGATCAAGTCTTGATTCCAGCCGAGACCGAGCGATCGGAAGTACCACTCCCCCATGACGGCGCCCATGCTCATCAGTGCGATTCCGAAGAATGCGTGGAACGGCAGCGACCCGAACACCATTGCCAGCTTTGTGACCGGCTGCAACGGCCGAGGCGACGGATCGACTCCGATGGCCACCCAGTAGAAGAGGTAGCCGGTGACCAGGAAGTGCAGATTCATCATCAGATGCGCGGCGTGAGTGTCCACGACGGCATCGAAGATTCCGCCCATGTAGAGCGCGTAGAAGCCTCCGACGAACAACACCGCCGCCACGATGGGATGGGTCAGGAACTTCGACAGTGGGCTGTGCAGTGCGATCAACAGCCACTCCCGGACTCCCGGCACACCGTCTTTGCCTGCGGGGTCGAGCGATCGGAGCGCGAGCGTGATCGGCGCACCGAGCACCAGCAGAACCGGCACCAGCATCGACATCGCCATGTGCGCGCCCATGTGCACGCTGAACACGGCCGGTGAGTATTTGCCGACACCCGAGGACGTCGTGATCAGGAGGACGGCACATCCGGCCATCCAGGCGATGGTGCGGCCAACGGGCCATGCGTCGCCGCGGTGACGCAGTTTCCTCAGTCCCAGCGAGTACAGACCGGCGAGCATGACCGCGGCGGTGCCGAAGATCAGATCGAAGCGCCAGTCGGTGACGAACGCACCGAACGACGGTGGGTCGGGAAGGTTGTATCCGAGCTCCACCTCCGGCACCGACGGAACCGAACTCGGTGGTGGCGGTGGAGTACGTCCCAGTCCGACGGCAAGCCCGATCGTCGCCGCGAAGACCATTCCCTCTGCGCCCGCGAACCGGACCAGTGCGCCCCGGCTCGTGGGATCGGCCGCCAGATCCGGCAGCGAACGGCGTCGCTGCAGCCAGCCCAGCAGCCCGAGCAGAACCAGGGCAACCGTCTTGGCAACCACCAGTCGCCCGTAGGTCGTGGTGAACAGGTCGCCGAGAGGCAGGCGGACGAGTGCGTTGACGATACCGCTGACGGCCATCACCGCGAAGCACACGGTTGCTACTGCCGAGAACCGCCTCGCGGCCACGTCGGTGAATGCGCCTCGACGACGCGCGTGTGCCAGCAGCGCGAACAGGCCGCCTGCCCACAGGGACGCGGCAACGAGATGCAGAATGAGGCTGTTGGTGGCCATGTCGTGGGCGCCACCCGAGGATGAGTGTCCTGTAAGGGCGAGCGGCATCAGACCGATGATGCCCACTCCAAGCAATATCGGCGTCCACCACCAGCGAAGCGCGAACCGGGCGAGAACCGCCAGCACAACCGCGATGATTGCGGTCCACCGCCACGCACCGGCCATCTCGACCTGACCGATCGAGTTGAAGATGTTCTCGGGCTTCACAGCTTCGGTGAACGGTTGCCCGGACGTGTCCGACAGAGTGAGGGGTACGAGGACGAGGGAGCACGCCGCCCACACGATCGCAGCGTACGACGCCGTGCGAACGGCCCGGTAACCGTCCACATCGAGCACTCCGGACTTCTGCGGTGGCACGAAGAACGCCGCCAGCAGCAACGATCCGATCGCGATGACCGCAGCGATCTCGGCCGCCGCGCGCACGGCAGGCAGTCCGTAGGTCGTCACCGGCCCGGGGTCCGGGATACCCAGCAACACCAGCGCCTGCGCTGCCGACAGACCCACGACGATCGCGGCGACGACAGCCGCCACCAGTCCCGCAACGACGAACAGCGCCGTCGACGCAGGCCGCGACGATGCCGTGGGCTGCGGATCCGTGGACGCGAGGGAGGATGTGGCCATGCTTCAAGAGTAGGACCTACGACACGCTGTAGAAGACACGGACCCTTCGGCTCGACACGTAGCCTGCTACAGGAGAGAGTAACTCCACATCCCGACCCGGAGACTCGATGTGACAGCAGTGCTGATCCTGCTCGTAGCCCTGTTCTTTCTCTGCATGGGCCTGTACGGCCTCACCATGCCCGACCGACTCACAGCACCGTTCTCGATCGCCGCCGACTCGGCGACATCCCGCACCGAGGTCCGTGCGGTGTACGGCGGTTTCGGCGTAGCTGTCGCAGTCGCATTGGTGCTCGCGGCATTCGACGTCGGCGACATCGGAACCGGCGTCTGTATCGCCGTCGCCGCCGCACTTGCCGGCATGGCATTCGGTCGCATCGTCTCGGCACTCGTCGGTGACCGAACCGGCTTCTACCCCGTGTGGTTCTATTTCGTGGTCGAACTCGTGCTCGCCGGGATGCTCGTCGTGGCCGTTGCCGTCGGCTGAGCCGTGCACGGTAATATTCGCACCGCGCCTCCGTAGCTCAGGGGATAGAGCAATGGCCTTCTAATCCATTGGTCGCAGGTTCGAATCCTGCCGGGGGCACCACACCACTGCGTCTGCTCGGTGCTTCCTCCAGCGATCCCGAGAGTTGGGATCGAACGATGACAGACGATCTGTGGTTCTGGATCACCACATTGATCTCCAGTTTCGGCAGCTGACTCCGTAACGAGCCCCACGAGAACCCACGGTACTGTCTGCTGGTGAACTCACGACCGGATCTCGTCGCGCGATTGCGCGGCGCAGCTGTGGGTTCACTGTCGGGAGGCGTGAGCATCGCGGCCCACGGAATCGGTGGGGCCGACGCACCGAGCGACCGCGCGATCGTTCTCCTGCTGCTTGCGTGTGCCGCACTCGGAGCTTCCGTGGGAGCCGTTCGTTTGCCCGTCGACCGCCTTCCCTTCATGTTCGGGACACTCGCGGCGGGGCAGGTGGTCGGTCACACGACCCTGACCCTGGTCTCCGACCACGCACACAGCGCAGTTCCCTCCGGCCCGATGTTGTCCGCGCACGCCGTCGCGCTCGTCGTGACGGCGCTCCTCGTTCTCGCAGTCGAAACTGCCGCCGCTCGTGTACTTGCGGCGCTCGTGCGGATAGTCCGCACCGCGATCGAGCCCTACCCCGCCGGCGCCGACCTGTGGTCGGCGACGCCGGTACATCGGTCGAACGTGTCACGGTCCCTGCTCGCGGCAGCATCGGCGGGCACCCGCGGACCACCCTCTCTCGCCTGAATCTCACTTCATCCGCGCCGTCCGATGTCACAGCACACCGGACCCGCGGCTTTCCCTTGCGCCCCGCACGTCCGCCGTGCCGTGGCGTTCATCCCCGAGGCTTGTCGCTGCTCCGTGCACACGTTCTCGGCTGGAATCGAATCGAGTTCACGTGTATGTCCGTACCCGAACTCGAGCGCGACAAGATCGAGTCGCGCTCGACACCACCCAAGTCCCGTTACAGCCTCCGCCCGCTCGTGATGCGGATGCACTTCTATGCTGGGATCCTGGTCGCTCCGTTCCTCGTCCTCGCCACCATCAGTGGTGGTCTCTACGCGGTAGCCCCGACCATCGAGCAGATCGTCTATCGCGATTACCTCCACGTCGACAGCACCGGTCCAGCCATGCCTGTCCCCGAGCAGATCGAAGCAGCGCAGAGGGTCCGCCCTGACCTGACGGTCGCCGCGGTCCGTCCGGCCGCCGAGGCCGGGGACACCACCAAGGTGTTGTTCACCGACCCCGCGCTGGGCGAGTCCGAACGACTTGCCGTGTTCGTCGATCCTGTGACGACCCAGTCACGTGGCGAACTCGTCATGTACGGCAGCGGTGGCGCGCTACCCATCCGCACCTGGATCTCGCAGCTGCACCGGCACCTGCATCTGGGTGAGCCGGGCCGGATCTACAGCGAACTCGCGGCATCCTGGCTGTGGGTCATCGCGCTCGGCGGCATCTACCTGTGGATCGAGCGGTACCGGGCCACTCGTCGCCGCAACCGCGAGAGCGCCAGGATGTGGACGCTCGACCGCAAAGCGACGGGCCGCCCTCGCACACTGAGCTGGCACGGCGTCGCCGGGATCTGGATTGCCGCAGGTTTGGTGTTCCTCTCCGCCACCGGACTGACGTGGTCGAAGTACGCGGGTGAGAACGTCACGAATCTTCGCTCCGCCCTGAGCTGGACCACCCCGGCCGTCGATACCGCACTGTCCCCCACAGGGGCCGCGTCCAGTGGCGGTCACGACTCCCACGCCGGTGCCGACGACCACCCTGTCGACCACGCGACACATCGGAGCGCGGTCGAGAACATCGACTCGGTTCTCGAGGTCGCCCGCACTCACGACGTGAGCGGCGAGGTGGAGGTGGCAATTCCCGCTGACACCGACACGGCATTCGAGGTCGAGCAGACCCGGCAACCATGGCAGTTCACCCCCGATTCGATCGCCATCGACGGCAGTGACGGCACGGTCACCGACATCTCGCGGTTCACGGATTTGCCGCTCGCGGCCAAGTTGGCATCGTGGGGCATCGCGCTGCACATGGGAATTCTCTTCGGCCTCGCGAGTCAGGCCGCGCTCGTCGTGCTGGCGGTGGCACTCCTGTCCGTCATCGTCCGCGGGTATGTGCTGCGGTGGCAGCGCCGCCCGAAGCGCCGACCACGCGCGATGGGTAAGCCGCCGGCTCGTGGAGCGTGGCGCCGAGTCGGTCCCGCCACGTTGATTTCGGCGGCGGCGATCACAGTCGGTGTCGGCTGGTTCGTGCCGCTGCTCGGTGTCAGCCTGCTCGCCTTCGTCCTGGTCGATATCGCGCTGGCGGCCGTCCCGCGATTACGGCAGGGAACGGCGACGAACGGTCGATAGAGTCGCATCCGAACGAGCCGTACCGACGAAGGGGCCGGATGAACGTCGATTACACGATTGTCATGGTGATCGCATCCATCACGGTCCTCGCTCTCGCCGTATGGCGCGTGCGGCGTGAACCACGCCGGGTATCGACGGGAATGCTCATCGTCGCCGGCGTGGTGCTGTTGTGGGTCTCGACGTCCAACCTCGTCTATCAATACGACGAACCGGCAGGGACGCTCATGACGAGCGGAGTTCTGTACATCCTGGTACCGATCGCGCTGCTGGCGGTGGCATCGGCCGCCGTGATCAACGGCGTGGTCGTCATGCGCCGGGAGGGCATTCGCCTCGCGAATGCCCTCCCCCTCGCTTTCGGGCTGGCTTCGTTCGTCCTGTACGCGTTGGCCGTCCTTCAGGTCGTCCGCAGCCCGGACGCCGACATCTCTGCCGTCATCGTGTCGATCCTGTCGATCTACATCTACGTGGGCTCCCTGCTGACCGGGTACACCGCGTACGCGCTCCTCAACTCGCGTCTTCCCCGCTTGGAGAACGTGCACACCATCGTCACCCTGGGTTGCTCACTGAGTGGTCACCTCCCGACGCCGCTGCTCCGCAGCCGCCTCGACCGCGCCCTCCGAGTCGGTAACCACGGTGACGATCCCTTGCACGTCCCCTCGGGAGGACAAGGCGGCGAGATCCTCTCCGAAGCGCAGGCGATGGCCACCTACCTCGTCGAACAGGGCGTCGCGGAAGACAGAGTGCTGCTCGAGGATCGGTCCACCACCACGCGTCAGAATCTGGAGTACACACATCGACTGCTCGAAAGAGACGGACTTCCGACCCGTGGAGTTGTCGTCGTCACGAGCAATTTCCACGTATTGCGCAGCGCATCTCTGGCACGCTCACTCGGATACGACTGGGTAGTCGTGGGCGCACCCACAGCGCGCTACTACGTGTCCACGGCGTTTCTGCGCGAGTTCGCCGCATATCTCACATATCACAAATGGATTCATCTCGCGGTCGTCGCGCTGCTGGTGATACCGACCCTCGCCGCCGGCCTGCTGTCCTGAATCCCTCGGCGTGAATCTTCTCTCGTCCAATTCGTGCACCCGAGGTACACCTCGACAGGGTTCTTGTGGTTATGTGAACGCGCTGTTACAAAATCCTCACAGGAACAGGTAGGTGTGCGGTGTCCGTTCGTGACCGCGTGGAAGAGATCTACAAGCAGGTCGTCGACCGCAACGCCGGTGAGCCCGAGTTTCATCAGGCTGTCGCCGAGGTCTTCGAGTCTCTTCGGGTTGTCGTCGACGTCCAGCCCGAATACGCCGACGCCGGCCTCATCGATCGCCTCTGCGAGCCCGAGCGTCAGATCATCTTCCGCGTGCCGTGGACGGACGACAACGGCCAGGTGCAGGTCAACCGCGGTTTCCGGGTGCAGTACAACAGCGTCCTCGGGCCCTACAAGGGCGGACTCCGCTTCCACCCGAGCGTCAACCTCGGCATCGTCAAATTCCTCGGTTTCGAGCAGATCTTCAAGAACGCGCTGACGGGACTCCCTATCGGCGGCGGGAAGGGTGGGTCGGACTTCGACCCCAAGGGCCGCTCCGAAGCCGAGGTCATGCGCTTCTGCCAGTCGTTCATGACCGAACTGAACCGGCACATAGGTGAGTACACCGACGTGCCCGCCGGCGACATCGGTGTCGGCGGCCGCGAGATCGGCTACCTGTTCGGCCAGTACAAGCGCCTCACCAATTCGTACGAATCGGGTGTGCTGACCGGCAAGGGCATCACGTGGGGCGGCTCCCAGGTTCGCCGTGAGGCAACCGGATACGGCGTGGCCTACTTCGTCGCCGAGATGCTGAAGGCGTCCCGCAACGGGCTCGACAACAAGAAGGTCGTCGTCTCCGGCTCCGGAAACGTCGCCATCTACGCAATCGAGAAGGTCCAGCAACTCGGCGGACTGCCCATTGCGTGCTCCGACTCGTCCGGATACATCGTCGACGAACAGGGCATCGACCTCGACCTGCTCAAGACCATCAAGGAAATCGAACGCGGGCGCATCTGCGATTACACGGACAAGGTGCCGCACGCCAAGTTCGTCGAGGGCGGATCGATCTGGGACGTTCCCTGCGATGTGGCGCTCCCCTGCGCCACCCAGAACGAACTCGACGAGGATGCCGCGCGGACGCTCGTGAAAAACGGGGTCGTGGCCGTTGCCGAGGGCGC
Organism: Rhodococcus sp. NPDC058521; assembly: GCF_042719695.1. Classification (NCBI taxonomy): domain Bacteria; kingdom Bacillati; phylum Actinomycetota; class Actinomycetes; order Mycobacteriales; family Nocardiaceae; genus Rhodococcus; species Rhodococcus sp. NPDC058521. The sequence goes on along the minus strand of NZ_JBHXNL010000006.1, from coordinate 70,613 downwards.
CAACATGCCCACCACCCCGCAGGGTATCCAGGTGTTCCGCGATGCCGACGTCGCCTTCGCTCCCGGCAAAGCTGCGAACGCCGGCGGCGTCGCCACCTCCGCACTCGAGATGCAGCAGAATGCATCCCGAGATTCCTGGGGCTTCGAGTACACCGACGAACGTCTGGCCGCCATCATGCGTGGCATCCACCAGCGCACCATTGAGACTGCAGAGGAGTATGGACGCAAAGGCGATTACGTCCACGGCGCCAATATTGCGGGCTTCGTCAAGGTCGCGGACGCGATGCTCGCACTCGGGGTCATCTGAGCGGCGTCCGAACTTGCCCCGAACCCGGTCCTTCCGGGCATCATGGCGGGCATGGACTTCGTCGAGATCGCCCGCGCCGAGTCCGAGCGCGGTGAGCTGGTATTGCGCGAGAGACGCGAGGCCGAGTCGAGTGTGCTCGAGCTCCGCGCCAACGGCATCTTCGTGATGGACACCCAGGAAACGAGCAGTGAGCGGGCACTCGCCACGGTTGCGCTGTCAACAGTGGCGAGTCCCGAGCGCGTCCTCGTGGGTGGACTCGGACTGGGATTCACCATGAACGAGGTGCTCGCAGACGATCGAGTGCGGGACTGCACCGTCGTCGAGATCGACCCCGCCCTGGTGGGCTGGATGAGCGAGGGCGTCGTCCCCCACGGCCCCGACATGCTGGCGGACAGCCGCATCGACGTCGAGATCGCCGATGTTGCGGACGTTCTCGAGCAGGCCTCCGAGTCCTCGTACGACCTGGTTCTGCTCGATGTCGACAACGGCCCAGGATACCTGGTGCACGAATCCAACGGGCCGCTCTATCGACCCAGATTCCTCAGCGAGGCGCGTGCGGCACTGCGGCCCGGCGGTGCCCTCGCTGTGTGGTCCGCCGCCGAAGAACCGGAACTGGAGTCCTCCCTGGCCGAGGTTTTCGACGACGTCGTTCCCCATCCCCTGGAAGTGAACCTCCAAGGTCACCGGGAAAGCTACTGGCTGTACGAAGCTCGCTGTGCCTGAGGCCTCAAATCAGCCTCTGTGCACGTGAGCGGTCAGTTGGAGTTCTTCGGCTCCTGATCGGTGTCGTCCACATCGATCACGATATTGTCCGAATCCTCGTCCTCTTTGGCCTTTCGGGCGGCATCGCGCATCTCGATGCCGTCCGAAATCCAGTCTCCGACCTCGTGGGTCACGTCCCGAACGGCGCCTGTGATGATCGTCGCGATGCGGCCCACGTGGCTCGCCGCCGACTCCGTCAACTCCTGGACCGTGTCCTTACGCCTCTCGAACTTCCCCACCATGATCGAATCCCTCTCAGGCCGCGGACTTCTGCCGCTCGACGATAACACCGGGAGCACTCTCGGATCGGATGAGAAACGGCGGCAGTGCGAGTGTGAAGATCTTCCTCCAGACCGTTCCGATCTGGGAGAAGAAGCCGCCCGTGTTGTACGGCAACGAGTACTTCTCACAAAGGGCCTTCACCTCGGGTGCCATCTCCGGGTAGCGATGAGCCGGCAAATCCGGGAAGAGGTGGTGCTCGATCTGATGCGACAGGTTTCCGGACATGATGTGGAACAGAGCGCTGCCCTCGATGTTCGCGGAGCCGAGCATCTGCCGGACGTACCACTGACCGCGGGTCTCGTCGGCGGTTTCGTCCTCGGTGAAGGTCTGGACTCCCGTCGGGAAGTGCCCACAGAAGATGATCGAGTACGCCCAAACGTTGCGGATGAGGTTGGCCCCGACGTTGCCGACCACTGTCGTGACGAAGAACGGTCCGGTCAGGGCCGGAAACACCACGTAGTCCTTGAGGACCTGTCGGCCCGCCTTGCGCCACCATCCCTGGACGAGCGGCTTCACGTCGTGCCACTTGCGCTTGCCCTGGACGACGTTCTCCGCCTCGAGGTCGTGCAGCATGACGCCCCATTCGAAGAAAACCATCAATGCCGTTGCCCATACCGGGTTTCCGAGGTAGTACGGGTTCCACTTCTGGCCCTCGTCCATCCGCAGAATCCCGTACCCGATGTCGCGGTCGCGGCCCAGAATGTTGGTGTACGTGTGGTGCATGTAGTTGTGGGAATGCTTCCACTGGTCGCCAGGGCACACGTTGTCCCATTCGAACTCACGCGAGTTGAGGCCCGGCTCACGCATCCAGTCGTACTGACCGTGCATGACGTTGTGGCCGATCTCCATGTTGTCGAGAATCTTCGACAACGCGAGGGAGCCGACGCCCGCGAGCCACACTGGTGGGACGAACGGGAAGTACATCAGTACCCGTCCGGCAACTTCCAACCCACGCTGCGCCTTGATGATTCGATAGATGTATTCGCGATCCTCGGCACCGAGATCTGCGACGACCCGGTCCCGGAGAGCATCGAGCTCGGCACCGAGTTTCTCGACCTGGTCGTAGGTGAGCACCAGTGGAGGTCCCGGAACCGGCCGGTGCTTGTTGTCGTTCAGGAACGGGAGGAACGAAAGTCCGAACATGTCGATCTCCAGACGTGGATGGGCGAAAGAGGTTGAGGAAGAGACAGATCAGATGTCGACGGACACGTCGCCGACGGGAACGGATACGCACAGCTGAATCTGCTTGTTCGGCTCGGCATCCATCTCACCGGTGCGCACGTTCTTGGTGCAGCCCGACGTCTTGGTCGACGTGCACGAGAAGCAGATCCCCATGCGGCAGCCGTATTCCGGAGTGAGGCCCGCGGCTTCGGCCTGCTCGAGCAATGTCTTGCCGCCGTTCTCGGCGGTGACTCCACTCGACGTGAACGACAGCGTTCCACCGGCTTCACCGTCCACCGCGGTCCCGGCCGGTGCGAACTCCTCGGTGTGCAGCCGATCTTCGATGCCCAGTTCCCGATACGTGTCACGAACACCGCGCATCAGTCCGGGAGGGCCGCACAGGTAGGTCTGACCATCGGCGAACCAAGGCGCGACCTCGTCGAGGTGGTGCTTGCCGAAGAATCCGCTCAGCCGGCCGCCCTCTGGATCGTCGGTGTACGCGTACACGATGTCGATACGAGGATCGGCGGCGATCTCGTCGAGCTGCGCGCGATACGCGACGTCGTTTTCGGTGTACGCGTAGTGCAGAAAGGCGACGTTTCCGGTGTGCCCCTCTGCCACGAGCGTGCGCAACATCGACATCAGCGGAGTGATACCGCTACCGCCGCTGATCAGCAGGATGCGGTCGGGCCGGGGCGACGGAAGCACGAATTCACCGGCGGCCTGCGACAGGTTGACCATGAGGCCGGGTTCGGCGTTTCGGTGCAGGTACTGCGAAACCAACCCGTCCGGGTGCGCCTTGACCGTCAGTTCGATCGCACCGTTGCGTTCGACGACCCCTCTCCCGCCGTTCGCAGCCCCGGCCGGCGAGTAGCAGCGCGTGTGACGCACACCGTCGATCACGACTCCGACCTGCACATATTGACCCGCCCGGAAGCCTTTCCATTGACGTGTGGGTCGGATCGTCATCGTGACCGTGTCCGGAGTCGAGCGCACGACCGACTCGACCCGCCCACGCAGGTCCCGAACGGTGGTCATGGGATCCACCAGCTCCAGATAGCGGTCGAGGGCATGTGGTGTCGCCATCGTCTCGAACAGCGATACCAACGAGAAGCGGCGCCGTGCGCCGTCACGCCCTCTGTCGATCACTGCCATCAGAACCTCCGAGCTTTGAGTGAACACTTGTGCACTGGTAATAGTGTGACACGAAGACACAGAAAGCTGTCAACCCGAGGTGCTGCAATCCCACGCCGCATCCACTGAACGAACTGCGTGGGGCTTACACTCGCTCAGGTGAGCAGCACGGGCAGCGCCGCGGAGATCCAGCCGGAAAGCCGAGCCGCACGCAAGGAGAGAACCCGCGCAGCCCTCTTGGACGGGACGCTCGGTCTGCTCGCCGACCGCACCTTCGCAAGCCTGAGCCTGCGCGAGGTCGCCCGCACCGCGGGCATCGTCCCCACCGCCTTCTATCGACACTTCGCCTCACTCGAAGAGCTCGGCGTGGTGCTGGCCGAAGACAGCATGAGGATGTTGCGGCAGATGCTCCGCGACGCACGGCGCAGCAAAGGTGCAAAAAGTGCCGGCGCCTCTCTCGACATCCTCGTCAAACAGGTCAGATCCCACGAAGATCAGTTCCGCTTCCTCAGCCGAGAGCGCTACGGAGGTGTACCCGAACTTCGCAGGGCGATAGACCTCGAAATGCGTTTGTTCGTCAGCGAACTCACCACCGACCTCTCGCGCATGCCAGGGCTCGAGAACTGGAGATCGGAAGATCTGGAAATGTCTGCGGACATCATCGTGTCCGCGATGTTCTCGGTGGTCGTCGATCTCCTCGAATCCGATCGACCGAACGGCAGAACCCAGCAGGACATCGTCCGTCGCGCGGAAAAGCAGCTGCGACTGATCATGCTCGGAATGGCGGAGTGGAGACCTTCCCGCTGACCCCGCCTCTCTCGTAGTCTGGCGGCATGACTGAGGAATCCGGTTCGCACGAAGCGACACTCACCCAGGTCACCGCCGCGAACCTCACGTTCGACGTCACCGTGACCGGCCCCGCACACGGCACCCCCATCGTCCTCCTGCACGGCTTTCCGGAGACTTCCGCATCCTGGTCCGAGGTCGCCGCCCGTCTCGCAGATTCGGGCTTGCGGGTCTACGCGCCGAATCAACGCGGGTACTCCCCCGGCGCCCGGCCAGAAGGTGTCGACTCCTACCGAACCGAGCTACTCGCCGCAGACGTCGTAGGCCTCCTCGACGCACTCGACATCCCGAAGGCACACCTGGTCGGTCACGACTGGGGTGCAGTGGTCGCCTGGGTGGTGACGGGAACGAACCCGGATCGAATCCTTTCGTTGACCACCGTCTCGATTCCACACCCCACCGCGTTCGGTTGGGCAGTTCGCGAGGACCCGGACCAACAGCAAAGGTCGTCGTACTTCGGCCTGTTCCGCCAGGAGGGGAAGGCCGAGCACGTTCTCCTGCGGGACGACGCCGGGCCGCTGCGGGCCATGTACGGCGGGATCGTTCCCGAACGCCGAGTCGAAGACTACGTGCGCGTCCTCACCGAACCGGGTGCGCTGACCGCAGCACTCAACTGGTACCGAGCGATGAGCCGCGAACTCGACCAGTTGCCGTCGGTGACCGTTCCGACGACGTACGTGTGGGGAACGGCGGACCTCGCAATGGGCCGGGCAGGCGCGGAGCGGTGTGGTGAGTTCGTCGACGCCCCGTACGAATTCGAAATCTTCGACGGCGCTTCGCATTGGATCCCCGAGGAACGGCCGGACGCACTCGCCGACGTCGTGCTGTCCCGGGTGGGCCTACGCTGACCGCTGCGCCGAATCACCGTTCACCGTGACCGATTCACGTTCGGGGGCGCGAACGGCGGACAACGCGATCAGTCCGACCACGAGCACGAGCAGCAGGCCTACGATTCCGGCCCGGTCGGAGCCGAACCACCACGCGAAGAATCCGAACAGCGTGGGCGACAGGAAGGACACCGCCCGGCCCGTGGTGGCGTAGAGGCCGAACAGCTGGCCTTCACGGCCGGGCGGTGTGAGGCGTGCCAGGAATGTCCGTGCCGAAGACTGCGCGGGCCCGACGAAGAGACACAGCAGCAGTCCGAACACCCAGAACATTCCGGGGCCCGATACCGCGATGAGGACGACGCCGACCACCACCATCGACGCGAGCGAGAACACGATCACGGACTTGGGGCCGATTCGGTCGTCGAACCTGCCGGCAACGAGTGCACCGATCGCGGAGATGATGTTGGCTGCAACCCCGAACAGGAGTACGTCGGCGGCTGCGATCTCGTACACGTTGACAGCGAGGACGGCGCCGAAGGTGAAGACGCCCGCCAGGCCGTCCCGAAACAGGGCACTGGCGATCAGGAAGTAGACGGTGCGGCGGTCCGTCGTCCACAGTTCTCGCAGATCGCGCCACAACACCCGATAGGACTCCGCGACTCCTGCCTTGGCAGCTCCGGGATCCGCTCCGGTCCGCGGCAGCTCGGGAACCTTCAGCAGGACCGGCACGGTGAAGACCGCGAACCACACGGCCCCGAGCAGCGCGACCAGACGAATGTTCAGCCCACCGTCCGTGGTGAGGCCTAGCAGCCCACGGGTGTCGCCCTCCCCCGATATGAAGCCGAAGTAGCAGAGCAGCAGCAGAACGATGCCGCCGAAATATCCCATCGCCCAGCCGAAACCCGACACGCGACCGATGTTCGAGGGCGTGGAGACCTGCCGAAGCATGGCGTTGTAGGGGACGTTCGCGAGCTCGAAAATCACGGAGCCTGCGGCCAGCAGGACGAGCCCGAGCCAGAGGTACTGATAGCTGTCTCGAACGAAAAACATCCCCGCCATGCACCCGACGGTGGCGAATGTGAGTAGTCCGAGCGCCCATTTGCGTCGCCCTGTCGCGTCGAATCGCTGCCCGGTGACGGGCGCCGTGACGGCGATGACGAATCCCGCAATACCGAGTGCCCAGCCGAGCCAGGTGCTGGCGGAGACGCTGCCCGGCAGGTCGTCTCCGACCGCGTCGGTGAGATAGACCGAGAACACGAAGGTCAGGATCACCGCGTTGAATGCGGCCGAGCCCCAATCCCACAGGCCCCACGCCACCACCTGCTTGCGTGTGGTGGCCACACCGACGACGTCCGAAGCCATGGCGGGAGCCTAGACGAACTTCGAGGTCCGAGCCGTGCGATCAACACGCACGCACCGGCATGTGCATCACGTTGCATATTCGCCTCGTTGCATAGATACTGTGATGGTGGCTCTCGAACACGCACTGCTGGTCTCCCTGTCCGAACAATCCGGGTCCGGGTACGAACTGGCCCGCCGATTCGACAAATCGATCGGCTACTTCTGGAGTGCCAGTCACCAGCAGATCTACCGCGTCCTCAAACGGATGGAGAGCTCCGAGTGGGTCGTGAGCGAGACCGTCGCGCAAGACGGCCGGCCCGACAAGATCGTGTACGACGTGGGGGCGGCAGGCCGGGCAGAACTCCACCGATGGATCTCCGAGCCCGCCGCCGTCGGCCATCTTCGCGACGATCTCGCGGTCAAGCTCCGCGGTGCAGCGCACGGTGACGTCGACGCAGTGCGGGCCGAATTCGAGAGGCACCTCCACGAACACGATCAACGCCTGGAGGTCTACCGCCAGGTTCAGAAGCACGACTTCCCCGAACCCGAACGATTGACCGGCTCCGAACTGCACCAATACCTGGTTCTGCGCGGCGGATTCCGCGTCGAAGAAGGATTCGCCGATTGGTGCAGAGAGGTACTCGAAGCCCTGTGACAGCCCCGATCGCCCCCCCTCCGCGCCCCCACCCCAGTCCTTCGGCGAAAGGCCCAGACGTGAAGTCCTACCCCCACCTGCTGTCGCCACTCGACCTCGGATTCACAACGCTGCCCAACCGCGTCGTCATGGGCTCGATGCACACCGGGCTCGAGGACCGCGCGAAGAACATCCCTCGGTTGGCGGAATATTTCGCCGAACGCGCCCGCGGCGGAGTCGGATTGATCGTGACCGGTGGTTACGCACCCAATCGAACCGGCTGGCTTCTCCCCTTCGGCGCCAAGCTCACAAACCGAATCGAAGCCCGCCGCCATCGCCGGATCACCGATGCCGTTCACGCCGCCGGCAGCAAGATCGCGATGCAGATCCTGCATGCCGGTCGCTACAGCTATCAGCCCCTCAGCGTCTCCGCATCCTCGATCAAGGCACCCATCAACCCGTTTCGCCCTCGACGCCTGACCGATCGTGGAGTTCGTCGCCAGATTCGCAATTTCGTCCGCTGTGCTCGGCTGGCCCAGTCCGCGGGTTACGACGGGGTCGAGATCATGGGCGGTGAAGGCTATTTCGTCAATCAGTTCCTGTGCACACGCACCAACAAACGAAACGACCGGTGGGGTGGCACTTCCGAGAATCGCCGTCGACTCGCCGTGGAGATCGTGCGGGCCACCCGCGCCGCCGTCGGCGAGAACTTCATCATCGCGTTCCGGTTGTCGATGGCCGACCTCGTGGAAGACGGTCAGACCTGGGACGAGATCGTCGCACTCGCCCAGGAGGTCGAGGCTGCCGGAGCCACCATCATCAACACCGACATCGGCTGGCACGAATCGCGCGTACCGACGATCGTCACGTCCGTCCCTCGCGCGGCGTTCGCGGACATCACCGGCAAGCTCGAGAAGCACGTAGGGATCCCGGTTGCCGCCTCCAATCGCATAAACATGCCCGAAATGGCAGAGGACATCCTCGAACGCGGTGACGCACAGTTGGTCTCGATGGCACGGCCGATGCTGGCCGACCCGCAATGGGTACGCAAAGCCGAGGCCGATGCGGCCGACGAGATCAACACCTGCATCGCGTGTAATCAGGCGTGCCTCGATCACGCCTTCGTGAACAAGCACGTCTCCTGCCTGCTCAACCCGCGCGCAGGACGCGAGACCGAACTCGTCCTGTCCCCCACTCGCATCACCAAGACGATCGCCGTCGTCGGTGCCGGTCCGGCCGGATTGTCTGCTGCGTTCAATCTTGCCGAGCGGGGTCACACGGTCACGCTGTTCGAGGCGGATTCCGAGATCGGCGGACAGTTCGGAATTGCGAAGAGGATCCCGGGCAAGGAGGAGTTCTCCGAGACCATTCGCTACTACGACCGCCAGCTCACCCGCGTCGGAGTCGATGTCAGACTCGACACCCGGGTCACGACGAACGATCTCGTCGGCCACTTCGACGAGGTCGTGCTCGCCACCGGGGTCACACCCCGGGTGCCGTCCATCCCGGGCATCGACCATCCGAAGGTCCTCACGTATCCCGAAGTGGTTCGCGGAGGCAAGCCGGTCGGCCACTCGGTAGCGGTGATCGGCGCGGGCGGCATCGGTGTCGACGTGAGCGAGTTCCTCACTCACGAATCGTCCCCGACACTCGACGTGAAGGAATGGAAGCAGGAATGGGGTGTCACCGAACCCGAAGCAGCGCCCGGTGCTCTCACCACACCCGTGCCGAGGACGTCGCCGCGTGAGGTGTACCTGCTGCAGCGTAAATCGGGCCGCATCGGAGCGGGCCTGGCGAAGACCACGGGCTGGGTGCACCGAGCGACATTGAAGGCGAAGGGCGTGCACGAGCTGTCCGACGTCAACTACGAACGGATCGACGACGAGGGCCTGCACATCACCTTCGGCGAGAAGCACGAGAATCCGCGTGTGCTCTCGGTGGACAACATCGTGGTGTGCGCAGGTCAGGAGTCCGTTCGTGATCTCGTGGACGAGCTGATCGTGGCCGGCGTTCTCACCCATGTGATCGGTGGCGCGGACGTCGCTGCAGAACTCGACGCCAAACGTGCCATCGAGCAGGGCACGCGCCTGGCCGCCCGATTGTGACGCGCTACGCTGGCTCACCGTGAGCCTGCCGAACCCCACCCCCACAGCCCGTGCCGTCGTGACCGGAGCATCGTCCGGAATCGGTGAGGCGCTTGCCGCCGATCTCGCTGCACGCGGTCACTCGCTCGTCCTCGTGGCACGCCGCGGCGAGGTGATGGAGCAACTTGCGAATTCTCTGCGGAGCGCGCATGGCGTGGAGGTGGAGGTGCGGGCCTGCGATCTGTCCGATCGTGACCAACGCGGCAAGCTCGTCGACGAACTGTCCGGCCGCGAGATCAGCGTCCTGTGCAACAACGCAGGGATAGCGACCTTCGGCCCTGTTGCCGAGCTCGATCCGACGTACGAACGGGCACAGGTGGAGCTCAACGCCGTTGCCGTTCACGACCTCACACTCGCCGTACTTCCCGGCATGATCGAACGCGGGTCCGGGGCAATTCTGATGGTGGGCTCCGCGGCCGGGAACATGCCGATCCCGAACAATGCGACCTATGCGGCGTCGAAGGCCTTCGTCAACACGTTCTCCGAATCGCTGCGCGGCGAGCTCAAGGGAACAGGGGTGAACGTCACCCTGCTGGCACCGGGGCCCGTGCGCACCGAGACCCCCGACCCCTCGGACGCCTCGATCGTGGACAAGCTCGTGCCCGACTTTCTGTGGATCTCGAGCGAGCACACCGCCAAGGTGTCCCTCGACGGGCTGTCGAGCAACAAGATGCGGGTGGTGCCGGGCATCATCAGCAAGGCGATGTCTGTCGCAGGGCAGTACAGCCCGCGAGCGGTAGTTGCCCCCATCGTGGGCACCTTCTACAAGAAGCTCGGCGACGACTGAGAATCGTCGCCGCCGAGCCGACAATGTCTAACGGCGGCGGCGCCCGGTGCCGAAGATACTGCGAGTGATTTCCCGACCGGCAGCGGAAGCCGCAGATCGGAGGAATCCCTTCACTGCCGTGTTCCCGAGGACTTGCTGCGCAAGGTTCGGGCCGTCGTCCTGCGCAGTCGGCGCTGTGTCCTGCTGGGGCGGCAAGGGCGGTAGATCTGCCTCGTCGGAAGCCTGCGCGCCCGCCACCTTCGCTGTCAGCTTCTCGTAGGCCGACTCACGGTCGATGCTCTCGCCGTACTTGCCGAAAAGGCCACTCCCCTTGGCAGCCTCGGAGATCGCTTCGTTTCCGATGGTGTCCATCAGTGAGCGCGGTGGGCGGATCTTGGTCCACGCGACCGGTGTTGGCGCACCCTTCTCGGACAGCACCGTCACCACGGCCTCACCCGTGCCCAAAGTGGTGAGAGCCTCCTCGAGGTCGTAATGCTCACTCTTCGGGTAGGTACGCACTGTTTTGGTCAGCGCCTTCTGATCGTCGGGCGTGAACGCGCGCAGGGCGTGCTGAACTCGCGCACCGAGCTGTGACAGAACGGCATTGGGCACATCGGTGGGCAGCTGTGTGCAGAAGAAGACACCGACGCCTTTGGACCTGATCAACTTCACGGTCTGCTCGATCTGCTCGAGGAACGCCTTCGACGCGTCCGCGAAGAGAAGGTGCGCCTCGTCGAAGATGAAGACGAGCTTCGGCTTGTCCAGGTCACCTTCCTCGGGCAGCGTCTGGAACAGGTCTGCCAGCACCCACATCAGGAACGTGGAGAACAGGGCCGGACGAGCTGCCTGTGCGCCGAGTTCGAAAAGCGTGACGACACCGGCACCGTCGACCACTCGGAGCAGGTCTTCGGTCTCCAACTCCGGTTCTCCGAAGAACGTGTCGCCGCCGTCGGCCTCGAGGTTGACCAGTGCGCGCAGGATCACGCCCGCGGTGGCCGCCGAGACACCGCCGATCCCCTTCAGATCGGCCTTGCCCTCGTCGCTGGTGAGGTGTGCGATCACCGAACGCAGGTCTTTGAGGTCCAGCAGTGCCAGGCCTTGGCTGTCGGCCCAGTGGAAGATGAGTCCGAGCGTGGACTCCTGAGTCTGGTTCAGCCCCAGGACCTTGCTGAGCAGGATGGGTCCGAATGCCGTGATGGTGGCCCGCACCGGAACACCGATCCCCTCGGTTCCGAGCGACAGGAACTCGACGGGAACACCTGCGGGCGCCCATCCTTCGTCGCCCGTCTCGGCTGCGCGCGTGGTGACCGCATCGGTGGCCTCGCCCGCTCGGGACAGGCCCGAGAGGTCTCCCTTCACATCGGCCATGACGACGGGAATCGCAGCGGCAGAGAGCTGTTCGGCGATGCCCTGCAGGGTTTTCGTCTTTCCCGTTCCGGTGGCGCCCGCCACCAGCCCGTGCCGATTGAGCGTCGCGAACGGAATGCGCACCCGTGCGGAAGGATCGGCGGAACCGTCCACCACGACGGTTCCCAGCTCGAGCGCACCTCCCGCAGAGGCGTATCCGGCAGCGATCTCGGCCGCAGCACCGGACGATACGGATGCTTCTCCGGCCGGCTCCACCCTCGCTGCCTCGTCTGCCTTGTCTGCGTTCTCCGCTTCGGCGGCCTCACGTTCGGCCGCGTCCGCCGCTGCGGCTGCAGCTTCCGCAGCGCGCGCCGCCTCGGCCGCAGCTTCACGCGCGGCCTTGGCTTTCTCGGCCGGTGTCGGTGTGGCTGCGGAGCCTTCGGAATCGACGGTCATTCAGGGCCCTCCTCGGAGCAAGAACTCGGACAGATTGGTTGCGTCACGCGGGCCCGATGTCCCGCGAAAGATCCACCGCAAACCTTATCCCGACGCACACCTGACTACTGTGTTGCTCGTGCAGGACAAACTTGTGTGGATCGATTGTGAAATGACGGGGCTCCGGCTCGGTAGCGACAGGCTGATCGAAATTGCAGCTCTCGTCACCGACAGCGACCTGAACATCCTGGGTGACGGTGTGGACATCGTCATCCATGCGGACGACGATGCTCTGGCCGACATGCCCGATGTGGTGACCAGAATGCACGAGAAGTCCGGCCTGACCGACGAGGTGCGGAAATCGTCCGTAACCCTCGCCGAGGCGGAGGAACAGGTGCTCGCGTACATCCGCGAACACGTTCCCTCGGCAGGGTCGGCCCCTCTCGCAGGCAACTCCATTGCCACGGACCGCGGGTTCATCGCACGGGACATGCCGGAACTCGACGCGCACCTGCACTACCGCATGATCGATGTCAGCTCGATCAAGGAACTGTGCCGTCGCTGGTATCCCCGGATCTACTTCGGCCAGCCCGAGAAGGGCCTTGCCCACCGTGCCCTCGCGGACATCAAGGAATCGATCCGCGAGCTCGAGTATTATCGGCGTACCGCTTTCGTCGCCGATCCCGGACCGTCGACCAGCGACATCACCGCGATCGTCAAGGACATCGGCCCCGCCTGACACACCGATTGGCTTCTCGACCGCCCGGCACGCTAGTATCTTTCTCGCTGAAGTTGCTGCCCTCGGGTGGCCGCAGAAGCGGATGGTGAGTGTAGTTCAGTTGGTAGAGCACCAGGTTGTGATCCTGGCTGTCGCGGGTTCGAGTCCCGTCACTCACCCAACGAGAAACCCCCTGTGAACTGGGATTACCAGACTCACAGGGGGTTTCTTTATGCCTTCCTGCAACAGGATATGCAATAGCGGCGTTGTATATCGAGTTCCACGCGATGGGCTAAGCGGTCACACCAAAACCCTGTTCAACACCTTGCGAACCCCACCCACACCCCCGAATGAGACGGATACGGGCCGCAATGGACGGTCACCCCAGCAGAGACGCGAACCTGTCCGCTGCACTCTTCTGCTCCCCCGGCAGCACGTGTGAGTACACGTCCATGGTGATGGTGACCGAGGCATGACCAAGCCGCTGAGACACCACAGTTACTGGGGGGACTGCTGCACGGACAGGTGACATCTGATCTGGCTGGGACTGCCCCCGTAACTGTCACCCGATCGTGCACCAGTCCCCCTTGGTATCGAGTTCGGTCAGGCGAGGCTGTGCGGCGGGGTGTCGTAAACGGTGTCGGTCACGGTTCTCCATCTTCCTGTATGGCGATCGGATCGGCGACGCGCGCCCATGCATCGCGCACTGTTGCGAGTGCAGCCGCCGCCGACACAGTCAGTCGGATTTGACCGGACAGCTGCGAAATCCAGTCCTCCTGGTTCGGCGACTTGTCGAACAGGTGGCTAGCGGGAGATCGGTTGGTCGGTCCGTATCGCTCGAACAGACCCGCAGCCTCGGAGTCGATAGCTCCGATGTTCGCCAACGCCCACAAATCCCACAGGTCGCGCGCTGCGCGACGGTCATGCCAGGTTGCGGTCTTGGAAGCCGCAAATGCGGGCAGCGTAGGTACGGACAGCTGAGCCGGTGGTGCATCCTTGTAGCGCTGCTCGAGCATGCTTGGTTCGGCGGGCCACAAGACCCGATCCCGAGATGACAGCAACTGGACCTTCACCGATAGCCCTCCTTCGGTGCGAAGCGTAGCGGCAGCGGTGTCGGGGATACCGCTGAGTGCCGGTTCCCAGGACAGGCGGCCGTGAGTGCGCGCGAGGGCACGAGGGAGTGCTGCGTCGAGTTCCGCGGCCAACTCTGTGCGGTTATCGAGGGCAACGAGGTCGATGTCCTCACTGAGCCGACCGTCCTTCAAGTGAGTTCGCGCGAGGGCTGTGCCACCGATGAAGTGGAGTCGCTCCCCGAACCACACCGAGATCGCAGCGAGAAGGTGGGAAATGAGGTGATCGCGTTCCGCCTGCTCCGGTGAGACACCGAACTGTGCGGCGACTGCATCACGTTCGTCGAGCTTCACCTACGCACCCCCGCCCAGGCCTCGGCGCGCCGCAGTGCTGCGGTCAGGTGCTGTTGCTTCGCGAGCTGTTCGAGCCGTTCCTGGTCGCTGCGACGGTATAGGGCGGAGATGGCAGCGGGCACTTCGGACTCGGCGTTGCCGAGTTGCGGTCGCCGCGCTAGGTCGAGCACAGTTTGTTCCGGCGTGGTGGTCAGCGCCGGGCCGAGTGGTGTTTCGACTCGCTCGGCGTCTAGTGCGTCGGTGTCGCGCTTGACGAACCGGAGAGTGGCGACACGGTCGAGCAGCTCGATTGGCCGGTGCTGACCGGGAACAGCGACTACTGCCGTCGCCAGCGCACGCGGGATTGCGCCGAGTACACGGGCTGCACTGACGCCCATCAGGACGGCCCGGTCGGGACCATAGATTGCCGAGGCGACGCCCGCGGCTACGGCCTCGAATCCGGGCAGCCACGGTCGACCAACCTGCTCCTGAGGGACGGCGATGTAATAGCCGCGGGCAACGCGGTGCACGACTCCCTGATCTGCCAGCCTGGCCAGCTCGGGCCGGGGATGGATATACACCTCGGCGGCATCCTGAGGGCGGATTGTGCGCAGCGGTGAACGGGCCAGCTCAACAGGGAGTGGGGTCCCTCGGTCCGTCACCACAAATCCCCATTCAGTATGCGTTTCGTAGGCTCTAACCCTACGTTTTGCATACTGGGTCTGCAATCAAATGGGGTCGAAGAAGCCTCCGACCCGCGCTGCAGTGTGGCACTGGTGTGATCGTATGCGGTTCGAGTGCCATTCGTGATCTCGTCCGCACGCACCTGCACCTGCTTACCGTTGTAGCGTTCGGCGGCCTCATTCAAAACCAGCTCGACGGTCATACCCCGGTTTCGCACGTCGTCCGCGGTGCTGTCCACGGCGACGGTTCGCTCCCCCGACAACGCCGTCCCGTCCTCGGCGTCCACACCGATCTGCAGGGTGCGACCGCGACGCTTGCCGGTGACCGCTTCACGCTATAGCAGAGTGACCAGCACCGTGCTCGACGTAATGGTGGGACTGCTGACGTTCACGTTGACGGTGACCTTGCTGGTCCCGCGACTGCGCGACTGGGTCAACGTCACCAACGGGACCACGACTTCCTGCAGGCTCGCACCTCCGTGCACGTATTGGTAGCCGGCCCCTTGCTTGTGTATGCGGTGCAAGGCTCGCGGAATCTGCACCTGCAGGTCCCCGTCCAGACCGAGCTGTTCGGTACCCCCACGAAGCTCGCCGGCCCGGTGAAGGGACGTTACTTCGACGCGCACGTGATGATCGATATCTATTCGCGCTACATCGTCGGCGTCCACGTCCACGCGCACGAATCTGGCGTGCTGGCACGGGAGCTGATGGAGCAGATCTTCGCGGTGCACGGCATTCCGCAGGTCGTCCACGATGACCGGGGCATGTCGATGACCAGCAAGTCCGTTGCGCGTTGCTCGCCGACCTCGAGGTCACCCGGTCGCATTCGCGGCCGCGGGTCTGGAACGACAACCCGTGCTCGGAGGCGGTGTTCAAGATCATCGAGTACGGACCGGGGTTTTCGGATCGTTTCGGATCACTCGGTGAGGCAAGGGAATTCATGATTGCTTTCACGGGGTGGTACAACCACGAGCATCGGCACACGGGCATCGGATTGCACACACCGCTGACGTACATTTCGGTTTGGCGGTCGGCAAGGCTGCCGAACGTCGGCAGGTTCTCGATGCCGCCCTGCGCGAGGCATCCGCACCGGTTCGACACCACGAATGCGCCGAAGATCCTGGATCTACCCGGCACCGTCTGGATCAACCCGCCAGCCGCAGGCTCCGAGAACCCAGCCGCAGGCTCCGAGAACACAGTGGAGGCTGAAACGTCGGCCCCTTAACACCCGCTGGACTCAACTCCCTTGACAAGTTCCGACACGCTGGTCCCGTCGAATGTGCGGAGCCGGTGGGCTTGGCGCGCTCACGGGAGGCGCGGCGGGTGCGACGATTGGTTCCGCCTTCGCTGGCATCGGCGCCGCACCCGGCGCAATCGGCGGAGCTGCAGTTGGGGCCGGTGCGGGCGCTGCGGCAAGCGGTCAATGCATCCCCGAGAGCGAAACCATCCAAGGCCACGCCGTGCCCGCCCCCTCTGATATGACTACCGGACATAGGGGACTCCGGGTAAAACTCCCAGCCAAAAGGGGCAGCCGTGACTGAGGCTGTTGATCGCCCTCTCCGCGACAGCAGATACGATTCCAGCACGAATCAGGGCGCCAATACAGATCCGGAACATCTGCTGAAGGTGGCAATGTTTGTGCTGACTTGCACAATCCTGGTGAGTGTATTTGGCCCCAACCTTTACGGTCAGTTGCTGTCAGGGCTGACCGGAGGGTTGCTGGGGGCTGGCTGCGGTCAGCTTGA
This sequence comes from Rhodococcus sp. NPDC058521, assembly GCF_042719695.1. Lineage (NCBI taxonomy): Bacteria > Bacillati > Actinomycetota > Actinomycetes > Mycobacteriales > Nocardiaceae > Rhodococcus > Rhodococcus sp. NPDC058521. The sequence goes on along the minus strand of NZ_JBHXNL010000006.1, from coordinate 54,078 downwards.
TCGTCAGGTCGTTACGGCTCATCCGCCTTGAGCGTAGGCGGGTACAGCGCCCATGGCCGAACGACTTCGTTCGGCCCTAGTTAGAAGTCGATGACCTGCTGAAAAACCGGACCACATGATCGCCGCAACCTCGATCAAAGGGTTGCGGCGATCATGTCGCTTCGCGGCAATTCGATCATCTTGAACTCCAAACGGCGACGGACATGACGACACAGCCGGCATTCGAGACCCGCGCGCTCCTGTTCGCCCCTCCGGCGCACAGCGTGGGACGGACAAAGCAGGCGGTCTATCGTTTTCGAATCGAAGCTTGCGGGTCATGCGTTGTCCGCGTTGCCGGCCTTCCAGACCTCCCACGGGATGTTCCAGTCACCGAGCCCGTCGGTGCCGGACAGTGTTCCGCCCACCGTGTTCTTGACGACGACGATGTCGCCGCGCTTGGTGTTGTCGAACACCCACTTGGCGTTCGCGGGACTCAAGTTGAGGCAACCATGGCTGGTGTTGGAGTAGCCCTGCTGCCCCACCGACCACGGAGCGGAGTGGAAGAAGATGCCGCTGTACGACATACGCGTCGCCCATTCGACCGGCGTCTTGTAGCCCTCGGGAGAGTTCACGGCGACGCCGTAGGTCGAAGAGTCCATGATCATCGACGCCAAGCGGTCGCCGATGATGTAGACACCGTTGTCCGTAGGCGTGTCGTCCTTGCCCATCGAAGTGGGCATCGTCATCACGACCTGGCCGTTGACCTCGAAGGTGACCTGCTTCGTGTTGTCGTCCGCCGTGGCGATCACTGCGTCACCGATAGTGAAGTTGGTGTGCGCGTTCTCCTGACCGAACACCCCGTCGCCGAGGTCGGTGCCGTAGACGTCCACGTTGACGTCGACGTTCGTGCCGGGCGCCCAGTACGCCTGCGGACGCCACCGGACCTCCTGATTGTTGACCCAGTAGAAGGCGCCCTCGACCGGAGGATTCGTGGTCACGGTGATGGCGTTCTCGGCCGCGCGGCGGTCGGCGATGTCCTCGTCGAACTGCACCGCGACGGGCTGTCCGATACCGACGACGCTGGCCTCACCGGGCATGACGTAGGGCTTGGTGACATTGCCCGGGGAGCTGGTCGTGAACGAGGACGTACTGACTGTTGCGCCTCCGAGACCGTTGGCCTTCGCCTCTACCGAGTACTGCTTGTTGTATCCGAGCGGCTCGGTGGTGACCCAGGAAAGTCCGTCGGGTGCGATGGCACCCTGAACTTCGCGTCCGTCCTGATTGCGCATGGTGACCGCGGCCAACGTGCCGTCGTCGACGTTCAACGACACGGGTACGCCCGGGGACACACCGACTGCGCCGTCGGCCGCCGAGACGGTCACCTTCGGCTTGATGAGCTCGGTCAAGGGGTTGGAGTCGATGGGCGCCTGCCCTTCGCTCGACGAACCCGAACCGATCGAGCAGCCGGCCGCCGCCAATGTCGCCACCAGCGCCACGGCCATCCCCGCCGCAGCCCTCGATACAGGACTACGACCCGAGAGGTACGTCACACCTCGGCCACGCGCCGACGAACCGCGCCACAGACTCATGGAAACCCCACTTCACGTTCTCGCTCCGAATTCACGTTCCAGCCGGCTCGTCCCTCGCCTCCGCGAGACGATCAGCGCGTCGAGACCGTGTGACCACCAATGATGCCAGCCGCTCGGCGCCCGTTCCAACCAATATGGCGAGGCAGCCGTAACTTTCGAATATCAATCGATGGCGATATGGACATTGTTACCGCCCCCCCGGCCCGCCACCAGCTGATTTGCATTCGCGAGAACGGGTCCGCTACTGTTCTGTCTCGCAAGAGCGAGCGCCTATAGCTCAGTTGGTAGAGCAAGTGACTCTTAATCACTGGGTCCGGGGTTCGAGTCCCTGTGGGCGCACAGAAATGCCTCCCTTCCTCATCGCGAGGAAGGGAGGCATTTTCCGTTTCCGGCCGTTCGAACGCGTCGGCCCACCCGTGATACGACGTACGGGCCGCGCCGGAAGACTTGCCGTGCGGCAAACTCGCGGAACAGCCCGTACGAGTACCGAGTTCGGTCAGCGAAGAATCTTGCGGATTACCAGCAGCCCGACGACGGCACCGGCAGCGATCAGTCCGTACTTGACCGCGGGTTCGTTCATCTTCGCGGCCACCGTCTGCTTGGTGTTCTCCACGAGCCGCTTCGGATTCGCGCGCACCGTCAATTCGTCGAGAGTGCTCGCGAGCTGATTCCGGGCGTTCTCGATCTCGCGCTCGATGCTCTCGGTGTCCCTGGGCACGTATCCTCCAACTGGTTCGACTGATGTATCGGGATGCAGATCTCGTACCCGCCTTCGACAGCTACGAGGATCGTGCAGTGTGAACGACCGTACCGCGCCACCGACGCGGCCGAACGCACACGCGGACTCGAGCGTAGTTGACGATGGTCCGCACGGAGACGTCGTCGTGCCGGTTCCCTCGACTAGCCTGGGCGGCGTGACCGACAACAACAGGCTCGCCCCGGGCGACACAGCACCCGAGTTCACCCTCCCCGACGCGGACGGAAACCACGTGTCGTTGGGCTCCTACCGAGGCCGGAAGGTCATCGTGTACTTCTACCCCGCCGCGAGCACGCCCGGATGCACCAAGCAGGCCTGCGACTTTCGGGACAACCTCGCCGATCTGAACGGCGCGGGCCTCGACATCCTAGGCATCTCGCCCGACAAGCCGGCCAAGCTCGCGAAGTTCCGAAACAACGAGAATCTCACCTTTCCCCTGCTTTCCGATCCCGAGAAATCCACCCTCGAGGCATGGGGCGCGTTCGGTGAGAAGAAGCTGTACGGGAAGGTCGTGCAGGGCGTCATTCGCTCGACGTTCGTTGTCGACGAGGAGGGCAAGATCGAGGTCGCCCAGTACAACGTGCGCGCGACCGGCCACGTGGCGAAGCTCAGGCGCGACCTTTCCGTCTGACCTCTCCTACTGTCTTTCGCACGAACTCTTCGAGGCCGTCGAGCATCAGATCGAGGCCGAGGCGAAAACCGTGCCAGTCCGGCTCCTTGGTCGGGTCTTCGCCGCCTTCGAACGCGCGCGACTCCACTGCTCTGAGCAACGCCGGGTATTTGGACCGGTCGAGGAGCACGGGGAGGACCGTGCCGTAGTCGATGGCGCCCGGCCCGTTCATGTTCGCAGCCATCTCCTTGGCTAGCCGCGCGCGGCCGATCACATAGGTCGAGAGGTTCATCGCCACCTCCACCTTCGTCGATTCCGCCAACCCTGTCGGCTCGAGAGCGCGCAGCATGTGGTCCAGCCAGGCCAGATTGTTCGGGCCGGTGGGCGGCGCGCCGATCGGCAGGTCCAGCCACCATCCGCGCCTGCTCACCGTGTCGTACTCGGCGACGACGCACCTTTCGATCGCTTCGCGCCACCCGAGCTCTGGCATCAGTTCGGGCGGAGGTCCGACGGCCCGATCGACCATGAGCTCGATCAGATCGTCCTTGCTCTCGACGTAGCGGTACAGAGACATGGTCGTGAATCCGAGTTCCTTCGCGACGCGTGCCATCGATATCGACGAGAGCCCCTCGGCGTCGGCCAGGGTAACGGCCGCGTCCACGATGCGGCCCACGCTCAGCCCGCGCTTGGGGCCGCGCGTGCCCGGTCGATTCAGCCCCCATGCCGTCTGCACGACATGCGGTAGTGCCGACAGGTCGGGTTCACCGTTCGCGGGCACCGCGCGTTCGGAACCCCTGTCGTCGCCTGGTGTCAATTTCCAATCCGATCCGATCGAGGTATTGCCACGATCCTAAAACTGTGTACCGTATATACACCGGTATATCCCATACACAGTATTGGAGTGTCATGACCCCCGACGACCCGGCAATCGCCGTCACCGACCTCGTCAAGCGATACGGAAACCGCACGGTGCTCGACGGCATCGGCTTCCACGTGGCCCGAGGCACCGTGTTCGCACTGCTCGGCGCCAATGGCGCGGGTAAGACCACCACCGTGGACATCCTGTCGACGCTCACGCCGCCGGATCGCGGCAACGTCAGCGTCGCCGGTCACGACCTTCGGGAGGCTCCGCAGCACATCCTGCGGGCCATCAGCCTCACCGGTCAGTACTCGGCAGTCGACAAGATACTGACCGGCACCGAGAACCTGCACCTGATGGCAGACCTCCACCACCTGGGCAAGGGAGAGGGCCGACGCCGAACCACCGAGCTGATCGAACGCTTCGATCTCGAGAACGCCGCTCACCGCCGTGCCGGCACCTATTCGGGCGGGATGGCGCGCCGTCTCGACATCGCCATGAGCCTCGTCGGCCACCCCGAGGTCCTATTTCTCGACGAACCCACCACCGGTCTCGATCCACGCAGTCGACAGGAAATGTGGACCATCGTCGGCGAGCTGACGCGGGACGGTGTCACTGTGTTCCTCACGACGCAGTACCTCGACGAAGCCGACGAACTCGCCGACCGCATCGCGGTCCTCGATCACGGCAGGATCGCCGCGGAAGGCACTGCCGCCGAGCTGAAACGATTGGTACCGGGCGGACACATCGAACTCGGATTCGACGACCCCGGCGACTTCGAGCGAGTCGTTCGAGATCTCCCGAACGGGAATCGCAACGAGGACAAGCTTACAGTCGAGGTCGACACCGACGGCAGCGTCGCATCCCTCAAATCGGTCCTCGACTCTCTCGACCCCTCGGTCACGGTGGACCGCATCGAGATACACACCCCCACCCTCGACGACGTGTTCTTCGCGCTCACCGACACCGGTGCCGTGAACGCGAACGAGGTTTCACGAGAGGCGATTGCACGATGACCACACGACCCGTCGATACGACGACCCGGATTCGTACGACGCGAGATTCGCTCACGATGCTGCGCCGGAGTCTGAGACACACTCTGCGCAGTCCGGATTCCATGATCGTCGCCGTCGCCCTGCCGTTTCTGCTGATGCTGCTGTTCGTGTACGTGTTCGGAGGCGCGATCGACACGGGCACCGAGTATCTCGACTACGTCGTACCCGGCATTCTCGTTCTCTGTTCGGCGTGGGGCGCTTCGACGACCGCGGTCTCGGTGTGCAGCGACATGGTCGAAGGCATCGTCACCCGATTCCGCACGCTCGCCATCGCCCAGTCCGCGGTTCTGACCGGCCACGTCCTCGCAAGCCTCGTTCGCAACCTTGCGACCACCGCGCTGGTCACCGTTCTCGCCGTCGTCATGGGATTCCGTCCCTCCGCGAGCGTGCTGGGTTGGCTCGCTGCGATCGCCGTGATCGCCGGTTTCGTCACCGCCCTGTCCTTCCTGTGCGCAGGACTCGGCATGCTCGCCAAGACTCCCGAGGCGGCGAGCGGGTTCACCTTCGGTTTCCTGTTTCTGCCCTATGTCAGCAGCGCTTTCGTACCGACCGAGACGATGCCCACCTGGATGCACGGTTTCGCCGAGTATCAGCCGATGACTCCGATCATCGAGACGCTGCGCGCTCTGCTCTCGGACGCTCCCGTCGGGAGCGCGGGATGGACCGCGGCAGCCTGGATCGTGGGGATCGGGTGTGTGGGGTTCGGGTTCGCCACGAGTGCGTACCGTCGGCGAGCCGACAGTCGGGCATGAGTCGGCGAGCCGACAGTCGGGCATGAGTCGGCGAGCGACACCCGACGCCGAGCTACCCACGGTTGGCCGCCTCGACGCGGAATGCGGATAACCTGTGCCCGTGGAGCCTCGAGGAGACAAGAAGGTGCCGCGGCGTAACGATCCGGCGTTGGAGTTGCAATCCGACCCTCAGGAGTTGATGCCGCGCCGCCGTCCGACGCAGGAGCGCAGTCGACGCAAGTTCGACGCGCTCCTAGCGGCGTCCCGTGAACTTCTCGTGGACGTCGGGTTCGAATCGTTCACATGCGAGGAGGTCGCCTCACGCGCCGATGTCCCCATCGGCACGCTGTATCAGTTCTTCGCGAACAAGTACGTCATCGTCTGTGAGCTCAATCGGCAGGATCTTGTCGGCGTTCAGCACGAACTCGCCCAGTTCAACGGCGAGGTACCATCTCTCGACTGGCTCCGTTTCCTCAACAGCTTCGTCGATCACATGTCGAACCTGTGGACCACCGACCCGTCGCGACGAGAAGTCTGGTTGGCGATGCAATCCACCCCGTCGACGCGCGCCACCGGCGTCATCCACGAAAAGGCTTTCGCCGAACAGGTTTCACGCATGCTCGCGCCGCTCACGCCACAGACTCCGCGTGAGCGACGCAAGATGATGGCCGAAGTACTCGTCCACGTCGTCTACTCGATGTTGAATTTTTCGGTTCAGGACGATCAGAGTCACGACAGTGCGGTGGCCGAACTGAAACGCCTCATGATCGCGTACCTATTGGTCGCGGAGAAGGAATCACGTACGTCGAGCGACACCCCTTCCGAGTGACCCGAATCATCCGACGCCGACGAGAGTCCTGTCGTCGGATTCGGCGGCCTCGAGTTCACGTACGAGCGGGGGCACCTTGGCACCGAAGTACTCGATTTCCTCCTGGAAGTGCAGGAAGCCACCGAGAATCAGATCCACACCACGGCGGCGATACTGCACGATTCGCTCGGCGATCTGTTCCGGCGTGCCGATGAGCTGGCTGCGGAATCCGTCGTTGTACTGGACGAGGTCCTCGAACGACGAATCGGCCCACATGCCTGCCTTGTCGGCAGTGGACGCACCCGCTTGCTGCACGGCCGAGCGGAATCCTTCGACTGCCGGCGTGTTCGCCTTGGCGATGATCTCGCGCAACGTCTCTCGCGCTTCCTTCTCCGTGTCACGCGCGATGATGAAGCCGTTGAGCCCGAACTTCACCTCCCGCTGGTGTTCTCGCGCGACGCGACGGACGTCGACGATCTGCTCGGTGACACCGTCGTAGTCCTTGCCGTTGCTGAAGTACCAGTCGGAGTAGCGGCCGGCATTGCGACGAGCTGCCGCCGAGTTCCCGCCCTGGAACAGTTCGGGATTCGGGCGTTCCACGGTGTTGAGGGGTTTCGGCTTCAGAGTGAAGTCGTGGATTCGGTAGAAGTCGCCTCGGAAGTCGACGTCGTCCTCGGTCCAGATCTTGCGGAGCACCTCCAGGAACTCTGCGCTGCGCCGGTACCGTTCGTCGTGCTCGAGCCACGGCTCACCGAGATGGGTGAACTCGTCCTTGAACCACCCACTCACGACGTTGACCGCGAAACGCCCGTTCGAGAGGTGGTCTGCAGTCGCACCCAGCTTGGCCAGCACCCCGGGCTGCCACAGCCCGGGGTGCACTGCTGCGATCACCTTGAGTCGCTCGGTGGCGAGCAACAGCGCCAGACTGAAACTCGTCGACTCGTGCTGGTACTCGGCGCCGTAACTGGCCTCGTAGCGGACCTGACTGAGCGCGTACTCGAAGCCGTTGTTCTCCGCCGTCCGGGCCAACTTCTTGTTGTACTCGTAGTCCCAGCTCGTCCGCTGTTCGATGTCGGACGTGACGAGCCCGCCGCTGACGTTGGGCACCCAGTAGGCGAACTTGATCCGCTCGGCAATGTTCTCCGTTGACATGCTCTGCATACAACCTGTTCGTCGCAGCGGGCTCCACCTTTCGAATCACGGCGCGCACAACGGTTCACCTGCATGCGGTCCGTCTGCGAGCTTCGACAGTCATGACCGCCGCACAGGTACGACACTCACAACGCATTGCGAGCGAGATCGAGTACGAGAGCCTCGCCGAGAGGTTCCGGCCCATCTTCGCGCGTATCGCGGAGGACGTCGTACTACAGCACCGGGTCGATCTTCGCCGACTGGATCGACCTGTACTCCCAGCGCACCGACACCGGCATGTTCGTGATCGCAGCACTCGACGCCCGGCAACCCGGGGTGACTCACAGCGACGACTGGAACGGATTCGGACAACAGACGACGGGCTCCGGGACCTCCACCTACGAGAGCGCGGTTGTCGAACCGGAGAACATCATCGACTTCTCGACGCGGTTCAAGTACCAGACCGCGTTCTACCAACTGTTCCATCTCGCGACTCTGACCGGTATCGCCCGCGCAGCCACCACTGCCATCGCCGAACGCGTTGCCGCGCGAACTCGGACATTCAGCCACGGTAATGCACCGACCTACCGGCACGAACCGCAGATTCAGCAAATCGTCGGAGAGGTCTCGGCGGCCGCACACGCGGCAGAGGCCATCGCACTTCACGCCGCCGAGCCGGCCCAGTGGGCTTACGAGGCAGCCTTTTCCGAAGATGTGGACGAGGAGAAGCGGGCGAACATCGCCGCCGAGACAGCTTCGGCACAGGGCCAGATTTCCTCGACTTCGCTCGTGGTGGCAGCCACGGCGAAGATCTTCGACGCGCTCGGAGCGTCCGGCGTCAGCCGCGACTGGGACCTCGACCGATTCTGGCGAAACGCACGCACCGTATCGAGCCACAATCCGACCGTATTCAAGGCGAAGGTCGTCGGCGATCACGAGATCAACGGCACCGAACCGATCTACGTATGGGCCATCGGAACATCCGACGACGCGAAGGAAGAGACCGCATGACGATCACCGCCGAAGAAACCACCTGGGCAGCTGCCCCGCACGACACGGAGGGGTGGCTGGGGCGCGCCCATGAGGTGGCTTCCATCCTCCGCAAGGACGCACTCGACCGTGATCGTGCGGGCGGCGCACCGTACGAAGAGGTCAAGCTTCTCAAGGACAGCGGACTGGTCACGCTGCTCGGTCCCGCCGAGTTCGGTGGCGGTGGACAACAGTGGGAGACGGCATACCGGGTAGTCCGCGAGGTCGCACGCGCCGATGGATCGATAGGCCAACTCCTCGGTTACCACTATCTGTGGGCGTGGGCGGTGCGACTGGTCGGCACCGAGCCCCAGATCTGCGCAGTCGAAGAGTTGTACACGCGCAACAACTTCCTGTTCGGTGGCGCGGTCAATCCGCGTGACAGCGACCTGACCATCGTCGACCGAGGCGGCACGCTCGTCTACAACGGTGTGAAGTCCTTCTCCACCGGTGGCCGCGCAACCGACCTCACCGTTCTCGAAGGAATTATCGACGGCACGTCCACGCATGTCTTCGCGATCGTTCCCACAGCACAGGAAGGCATCGTTTTCAGGGGAGACTGGGACAATCTCGGGCAGAGGCTCACCGACTCGGGGGCGGTGGAAATCAACGACGTCGAGGTCGACTGGTCCGGGGCAGCCGGTTTCGTGGACAAAGTCTTCCGACCATTGGTATACAACACATTGAACTTTCCAGCGCTCGAGATCGTGTTCGCCAACTTCTATCTCGGTATTGCCCAGGGCGCGTTGGAAACCGCCGCCGAGTACACCCGGACACGCACCCGGCCGTGGCCGTACGGCGGCGACAACAAGGAGACGGCGACGGACGAGTGGTACCTGCGGGAAGGTTACGGAGACCTGCAGGCGAAGTTGTGGACAGTGGAAGCATTGGTCGACCAGGTCGACGCCGAGGCGAACGTGATCCTGCACGAAGCGTGTGAGAACCTCACCGAACAGCGTCGTGGTGAGCTCGCGATCCGCATCGCGGCCGCGAAAGTGCTTGCCGCAGAGGTCGCGCTCGAGATCGGGAACAAGATCTTCGAACTCACTGGTGCGCGATCCACGTCGAACTCGGTCGGACTCGACATCTTCTGGCGCAATGCGCGGACCCACACCCTTCACGACCCACTTCCCTACAAGCGACGGGAGGTCGGCGGGTACGTGCTGACAGGCGAGCTGCCGGAACCGACGTGGTACACCTGATGGTGACTGCAACCCGAACGAGTCCCGTGATCGCCTCGGAGGACGAGGCGATCACGGTTGCCACCGCTCTGTCCACACGTTTCGCCGAGAATGCCGCGGATCGCGACAGGGGCCGCGTACTCCCCCACGACCAGATCCGTGAACTCGCACTGTCCGGCCTGCTTGCCTTGAGTGTGCCCGCTGCGCACGGCGGGATCGACGCCTCGACCGTCACTCTCACCGAAGTCTTTCGACTGTTGGCCGAAGGCGATCCGAGCATCGCGCAGATACCGCACAGCCACTACACCTTCCTGGAAGCACTTCGGTTGCAGGGAAGCCAGACCCAGCAGGAGTTCTTCTACTCGGAAGTGCTCGCAGGTAAGTTGTTCGCGAACGCGCAGAGCGAACGTGGTTCGGCGACGATCGATTTCGACGCAACCACACTCACCCCGGACGGCGACGGCTACGTCCTCGAGGGGCGAAAGTATTACAGCACCGGGGCGCTGTTCGCGGAGTGGATCGCGGTCAGGGCCGCCCTTCCTGGCGCCGAGGACGCGACCACCGGCAAGCAGACGAAAGTCGTTGCGTTCGTGCCGAGGGACGCGGTGGGCGTATCCGTCGTCGACGACTGGGAAGGGATGGGCCAGCGGACCACGGCGAGCGGAACCGTTGTCCTCGAATCGGTGGCGGTACCCGCAGCACACGTCGTACCGTTCACTCCGATTTTCGCCGGACCCACCACCTACGGAGCGCGAGCGCAAATCCTGCACGCGGCCATCGATGCCGGAATCGCCAACGGAGCGTTGCGTGCGGCCGTCGAGGCCGCCGGAGAATCCCGGCCCTACTTCGAAGCGGGCGTGGAGCGAGCCGTGGAAGATCCGTTGCTCGTTCAACTGGCCGGCGAGACCGCACTCACCGTCCGTTCCGCAACCGCACTCCTCGAGGTCGCGGCCCGCAGCATCGACACGGCGCGAACACATCTCACCGAGGCCACGGCAGCAGCAGCATCCATCGACGCCGCCGTCGCCAAGGTCGCCAGTGCTCGCGCATCCTTGGCCGGCTCGAACGCACTGTTCGAACTCGGGGGCACGCGCAGCGCGTCCGAGTCGGCCAACCACTCGCGATACTGGCGCGACGCTCGCACCCACACGCTCCACGATCCCGAACGCTGGAAAATCCAGCACGTAGGGCGTTGGACACTGTCCGGCACGGTTCCCCCGCGCCACGGACTGCTCTGAAGGACGTTCGATTCAGCCTGATTCGAACCCTGGATGGACGGCGGACATCTCGATTCACTGAGATGTCCACCTCCGTCTATCTGCCAATCTGGTCCGCCTCCGTCTACCTGCCAATCTGGTCCGCCTACGTCTATCTGCCAATCTGGTCCGCCTACGTCTACCCGAGGATGTTCTGTGTCTCTGCAATTCCACTGGTTCCTTCCCACCTACGGCGATTCGCGCAACCTCATCGCCGGCGGACACGGAAGCGGCATGATTGGCGACCGCCCGGCAACGCTGCGCTACCTCAATCAGATCGGTGCGGCGGCGGAGAGCAGTGGTTTCGAGTCGGTCCTCACACCCACCGGCGCGTGGTGCGAGGATGCGTGGCTCACGACCGCGATGATGGTCGACACCACGGAAACGCTGAAATTCCTGGTGGCCCTTCGCCCCGGCTTGCTGAGCCCGACACTGGCCGCACAGATGGCATCGACGTTCCAGTGGCAATCAGGCGGTCGTCTGCTTCTCAACGTGGTCACCGGCGGAGAAGATCACGAGCAGCGCATATACGGCGATCATCTGAACAAGGTGCAGCGCTACGAACGTTGTGGCGAGTTCCTGGACGTCATCCGGCGGTTGTGGGCGAACGACGGCCCGGTCGATTTCGAGGGCAGCCATCTGCAGGTCGAGAAGGCACAGCTCCAGCGTGTCCCGGACCCGACGCCCCCGATCTTCTTCGGCGGCTCCTCCCCGGCCGCGGGCACGGTCGCGTCGCAGTTCGCCGACACCTACCTCACGTGGGGTGAGCCGCCGTCGGCCGTCGGCGAGAAGCTCGATTGGATTCGCGATCTGGCGCGATTCCAGGGCAGGACACTCGCGTACGGAATCCGCTTGCATGTCATCACCCGTGACACGTCCGAGGAAGCGTGGGCCGAGGCGGACCGCCTGCTCGCCGCCCTCGATCCGGCCACTGTCGAGCGCGCCCAGCGAAGTCTCGCCCGCTCGGGCTCGGAAGGTCAGCGCCGGATGCGTGAACTACACGGTGGCGGAGCCGCATACGAGAAGGGTGTCGGTGCCCGCAGCCTCGAGGTCGCACCGAACCTGTGGTCGGGCGTCGGTCTGGTTCGTGGCGGTGCGGGTACGGCGCTGGTCGGATCGCACGAGGAAGTCGCCGACCGGATTTCCGAGTACGCGGAACTCGGTCTCGACCACTTCGTGTTGTCCGGTTACCCCCACCTGGAGGAGGCATACCGCTTCGGCGAGGGCGTGCGTCCGATCCTCGAACGGCGTGGACTGGCGCAGCCGGTCGGCGGCCGTGGCGAGGCGTCCGGAGCCACTGCCTTCCTCTCCCCTGTGAGTGGTTGACGAGTCTCTGGGCTCGTCAACCGCTCACAGGGGATTTTGCTCGATGACGACGAAGGCCCCTGCGGAGTCACCGTCGTGTGTGAGCGACACGTGGATTCGGACGTCGGTCAAGTTGTCGGCAACCTCACCGCGTAACCGGATCGACGGTCTCCCCCAGGCATCCGTCACCACTTCGATCAGATGATGGATCACTTCGGGTAATACCGGCGGGCGGGCGAAGAGGGCCGTCGACCACGCCTTGATCACTGCCTCCTTCGCCGCCCACCTGGCCGCGAAATGTCGCGCCGGATCCGAGCTCCGGGTTACAGCATCTCGACGTTCACCCGGTGTGAAGTTGTCGAGCATCGCCGTCCCCGGCCGGTCCAACTGTTCGGCGAACTCCGACACCGTGACGAGGTCGAAACCGATTCCCAGCACTCCCATACCCGCATCGCCTAACTGCAACCGGGCAGACCGGAGCTGTAGATGCCGTCTTCACCCAGTCGGGCGTCCTCGGTGATCAGTACGTCGGCCTCGAGCTGCCTACTCGCGGTTGCCGATACGTTGTCGTCACCGAAGCGTCGGTTTGCGGGACGCTCGTAGAGATCGGCGCCCCCGACCATTGCCGAGGCGAGGCGCCGCTGCCCCGCGACCGCACGCTCGCGTGCCCTGGCCACGTACTCGTCTCGCCGCTCCGCGGGAATCGACTCGACGAACGCCTGCGGATGAACCACAGCGATCAGACCGGACACGTGGCCGAATCCGAGGCTGGTCAGCACTCCTGCACGCAGCGGGAGACGCTCACCGAATCGGATGGGTTCCCGGAGCCACACGAGGTGATCGTGTTCGACCATCCGATCGTCGACGCAATCGAGGCTGCGGTTCGGTGGCAGCGTGCCTGCACCGAGCACCTGGCAGAGTCCGATCAGCTGGAAGGCGGCAGCGCCACCTTTCGCGTGACCTGTGAGGCTCTTCTGGGACACCACGAACAGCGGTGCTCCCTCGCTGCGACCCAACGCCCCCGCGAGACGTTCGTGAAGCTCCGCCTCGTTGGGATCATTGGCTGCCGTCGAGGTGTCGTGCTTGGAGACCACCGCGATGTCGTCTGCCCCCACACCCAGTTGCTCGAGTGACCGAGCCAGTTGCGATTCCGCGCCGCCGCGTCCGGCGCCGAGCGCACCGATACCGGGGGCCGGGATCGACGTGTGCACGCCATCCGCGAACGAACCCGCGTAGGCGACGACACCCAATACCGGCAGACCCATCTCGAGCGCGATGTCGCCGCGGGCCAGAAGCACGGTGCCGCCGCCCTGCGACTCGACGAATCCGCCACGACGACGATCGTTGGCTCGCGAGAAGCGTCGGTCGTCGATTCCCTTGGCACGCATGTCGTCCGTCTTCGCGGTGGCGGACATATCGCCGAATCCGATGATGCCCTCGGTACTGAGATCGTCGAAACCGCCGGCCACCACGAGCTGGGCCTTGCCCAACTTGATCTTGTCGGCAGCTTCTTCGACCGACACAGCTGCCGTCGCACACGCGGCCACCGGATGCACCATCGCACCGTAACCGCCGACGTACGACTGGACGACGTGCGCCGCAATCACATTGGGCAGAGCCTCCTGCAGGATGTCGTTCGGACGATTCTCGCCGAGCAGGGTGTCGATGTAGAGCGATCGCATCGAGGTCATGCCGCCCATACCCGTTCCCTGAGTGTTGGCCACCAGAGACGGGTGCACCCACCGCAACAGTTCACTCGGGGTGAATCCGCCGGTGAGGAATGCGTCGACGGTGGCAACGATGTTCCACAGTCCCACCCGGTCGACGGAGTCGGCCATATCGGCAGGGATGCCCCACTTCGTGACGTCGAACCCGGTGGGGATCTGTCCACCGACGCTGCGCGTGAGCTTCATCTTCCGCGGAACCCGGATCTCGGTGCCGGCCTTGCGCGTCACCTGCCAGTCGCCGCTGTCCGGAACCGATGACATCGTCGTGTTCTCGGGATCGGCGTCGACGAAGGCCCGTGCCTCGGCCTCACTGCTCACGACGAAGGTCAGATCCTTGTCGAGGAACACGGAGGTGAGAAGCGGCGCAGTGTTGTCGATCATCGCACCGTCGTCCGCGTACTGCCGGATACCGCAGTTCTCGACGACGGCGTCGTGGTAGCGGTCGGCGATGTCGGCCTCGGGTACCAGTTCGCCGGTCTCGACGTCGTACCAGCCTGGAGTGGGGGTGGTTTCCCAGGTGACGAGACCGGTGTTCCACGCAAGTTCGAGAACACCTGCGGCAGAGAGCTGCTCGTCCACTTCGTACTCGAATCGGGTCCGCGCCGAACCGTAAGGCCCGAGTTCGCCGGCACCGACCACGACGACGAGGTCCTCCGGTGCAGCCGTGACGCCGGACCAGTCAGGGGCAGCCGTGTCGACGATTCGCGGGGGCGCCGGGAGGGCACCGATCGTGTCGGTCTCGGCAGCCTCGTCGAAGACCTCGGCGGCCTCCGCCTCCTGTGCTTGCTTGGCCAGGGCAGGCAGATCGAGATCCACGTCGGCGAGTCCTCCCGTCAAATCCACCTTCAGCGGCTTCTCGGCGGCGCGACCGCGTGCACCCGACCCGCAGAACGTGAGGAGTTCGGCGGCCATCTCGTCCGTCGACCACGTACGCACGCCGACGGCTTCCACGGCCTCGACAAGCGGGTCGTTGCCACCCATCAAGCCGGTTCCGCGGACCCAGCCGATCAAGGCGTGAACCAGACCGACCCGTTCGGACCAGGTTCGCTCTGCCGTCCAACGGCCGACCACCGCATCGAGTGCCGCCTTGGACTCGCCGTAGGCACCGTCACCGCCGAACAGACCGCGATTGGGTGAGCCCGGAAGAACCACGTGGAGGTGCGTGTCGACGTCGCGGTCGTATCCGATCTTCGACAGACCACCGACCAGCCGCTCCACCGCCCACAGCAGAACCCGCATCTCCATCTCGGCACGGGACCCCGCGTCGGCGAGACTCCCCGCAACGCGCGGCGCGGCGAACGGGAACAGCAGCGTCGGGGTGTACGCCTCCTTGACGAGCGTCTTCGCACCACCCGCAGTTTCGAACTGATCGGATCCGATCCACTCGACGAGAGCATCGATATCGGTGTAGGACGCCATGTTCGCCGGCACCACCCAGAGTGCGGCACCTGCCCGAGCGTTGTTGCGGTAGAGGTCACGGTAGAAGCCGAGACGATGGTCGTCGAGACGTGACGTCGTCACGAACACCGTTGCCCCACCGGCAAGGAGTCGGCCCGCGACGGACGCTGCGATCGAACCGTTGCTGGCACCGGTGACCACCGCTACCTCGTCCGCCCATTGCGGAGTATCACCTACCGATATCGCAACGTCCGCGATCTGCGTGTACTTGTCGGCGAGCTGGGTGCGACTCTCGTTGCGCGCCCTCGTCTCCCACCAGCGCGCCTGCTGCGCCACGGATCGTCCCGCGCCCTCGAACGACCCGACCTGCGCCGCGTCGTCGTCGAGCCACATGCGGGCGAGATCTTCACGGGCACTGGCCCACCGGTCGTCCAGCAGCACTGCACGCCTGCCGTCGAAGGCCGGCGCAACGAGACGCGGCCAGTCCGAACCGAGTTCCGCCGACACCAGTTCCACCAGCTCGGTGTCCGTTGCCCGGTCCGAAACACCCGCATCTGCAGAGAGGCCGAGTTGCTCGAGCACCAACCGCGCAGCAGAAGCGAGGACGCCGTTGCGTCCGGTGATGTGTTCGGTGAACTCGCCCAGGGCGGCTGCGTCGACCGTGCCTCCGGAGCCGGCGCCGGACGACGGGAGCGAAACGGTGATGCCGCGCCGTGCTGCCACTGCGGCGACCGCACTGTCGACGACCGCGTCCACTGCCGCACCGTCGGCCAGACCGCCGTCGGCAAGAGTGCCCAGTTCGCCGCCACGGATGCTCGCGCCGTCACGAGTGCCGAGTGCGACCTCGGCCGTGACGTGGTGCGCCCATCCGTCACCCAGTTCCCACACCTTCTTCACCCGGTCCGCCACGGCCGCGGGTCGGCGGCCCGAGGGTCCGAACACCTTACGCAGGTGGTCCCCGATCGAATCCGAGAGGACGGGGCCGAACGGCTTGTAGGTACGGGCCAGCTGATCCACGGTGGCCGCGAGTGCGCCCATGTCGGCGTCCGCCGCGCCGTCGATCGCACCCAGCGACAGTTCGGAGCCGAGATCCACCAACAGCTGGTTCCGCCGCGAGGAGACACCGTCGCACAGCGCCTCGATCGTGTCGGCGCGGCCGACCTGATCGGGGCGCAGCTTCGTCCACAGGCTGATCAGAGCCTGGGTTGCGTCCGACGCCGCGAACGCGATGTCGTCCGGGCGGGGGCCACCTGTCGCGGCCGGGGCCGCCGCTGGTGTCGCGGCTGCCGGAGCTGTTTCATCGGTCGCGGGCTCCGCAGGTTCGTCCTCCTCGACCGGTGCGGGGTCGACATCGGTCGAATAGACGATCGACGCCTCGCGCTCGATGTTGAGAACCTCTACCGGACCGCCGAGTCGGCCGGGCAACTTCAACGTCTGCGACGCGAGGTTGGCCACGGTCGGTACCGCACCGAGTCCGATCTCGACGAAGCGCTCGACACCGAGCCCGCCGTCCGCCACGTCGGCGAAGAGCAGATCCTGTGTCTCGATCCAGCGGACCGGGCTCGCGAACTGCCAGGCCAGAAGTTCCGTCAGCACCACTCGGGTGAGCTGCGACGGCTCGGCCGCCCACGAATCGAAGTTCGCGAGTACGTCCACCAGCGGCTCGGAAGGAACCAGATTCGCGATCTCCTGCAGGAATTCACGCTCGAGCGAGAACGGCTTCGGAACGAGGTTCGGAATGTAGCGCCCGATCAGAATTGCGGGATCGATCTCTCGCGGCAGCAGATCCTCCAATCGCCGACGGAAGTCCGCGACCCCGCTGCGCAACACCGTCGAGTGGAAAGGCACGTCGATACCCGGAACCTGAATGTAGGCGCGCTTGCCACCGAACTCGGCTCGGCGAACGTCGATCTCCTTCTCGAGCGCGTCCAGTCCGGCAACCGTGCCGGCAATCGCGTACTGCGAGCCACGCAGATTGAGATTGACGATCTCGAGGAACTCGCCGGACTCTGCGGCCACACCCGCGATGAAGGCGTGCACGTCGTCGTCGGACACACCGATCTGGGACGGACGAATCGCGGCCATCCGGTAGTCGGACCGCCCATGCTCGTCACGGGGCACCAACTCGTGCATCGCCGATCCACGCTGGAAGACGACCTCGAGCACCGCTTCCAGAGGCAGTACGCCTGCCACTGCGGCCAGGGCGTTGTACTCACCCACCGAGTGACCTGCCAGGAGGGCGCCCTCCACGAACGCCCCCGACTCTCGCAGTTCGGCGACCTGTGCCACGCCGAGCGTCGCCATCGCGACTTGGGTGAACTGGGTCAGGTGCAGGACACCGTCGGGGTGCTTGTGCTCCACGCCGCGAGCCTTCACCACCGTGGGGTTGTCCCGGACGACCGCCAGAATCGAGAATCCCAGCGCCTTGCGAGTGTGCTTGTCCGCACGGTCCCAGACCTCACGGGCAGCCTTCGAGCGAGCTCGCGCGTCGAGTCCCATTCCGGGGCGCTGGATGCCCTGGCCTGGGAAGGCGTACACGGTACGGGGGACGTCGGTTCGTCCCGTCGCCACCATCACGAGATCACCGTCGATACGGCATCCGACCTCGACGATCTCCGAACCACGATCGAGCGCGACACGATCGACGCGAACGTCGATCTCGGCACCGGGGCGAACCATGCCCATGAACCTGGCCGTCCACGCGACGAGACGGCGCGCCGACACCCGAGTCTCGTTCGGATCGACAGCGGTCACGGCCTGCTGCGCAGCTGCGGACAGCCACATTCCGTGCACGATCGGGCTGCCGAGCCCGGCGAGCAGGGCTGCGTTGGCGGACGTGTGAATCGGGTTGTGGTCACCGGAAACCTGCGCGAACGGTGCCATGTTGCGAGGCGCGGTGATCGTGGTGTCACGCCGTCGACGACGCGGGGTCTCGACCACGTCTTCACCGAGGGAGCCACCGGCACGCGGCGGATCGACCAGTTCACCCTTGCCTGTACGCCCACGAATCGCGAACCGCTCGGTGAGCCTCGCGACACGGGGCGCTTCGAGGCCTTCACCCAGCATCGCTCCGACCTCGACCTCGACCTCGACAACCCGACCGAGATCGGTGTCGAGAACGGAGGCCACTGCAGCCTTGACCACGAGAATGCTGGTCTCGGTGGGTAATTCACCCACCAGCTCGACCGCGTGATCGAGGTGAACCAGATCCAGCATGCCCTCGATGACCGACACTTCCTCGGTCCTGGCGTCGCCGAGTGCAGCGAACACCGCCGGCCAGCAGGCACCGACGATCACGTCGGGAACAGCCTTGTCGCTGACCGCGAGATCGGGCGAGACACCGGCACCGGTCACACCCGCGTGATCGGCAACCAATTCCGGCACCCATGCGAGGTTGATCCGGGCGACGCCGTCCTTTGCCTTGGGAAGCTCCTGCCCCGCCGCGACCGCGAGAAGTGCCCGCATGGACGCTTCCGCTTCTTCCGCCGTAACGACCGGCGCACCGCCGGTCACAACGGATTCCGGCACAGCCATCGTGATCGTCACCGAACGATCTGCCACGAGCGGGACCGTGAGCCGAACCCGGCTGTCCTCGATCACCGACAGGACGGCGCCCGTGACCTCGTGGACGGCCTTCGTGTCGGATTCGGAAGACCACCTATCGACATCGCCGAGACGACGAACGGGGTTCTGGGTCGATCGGCCTGCCCAGTCGACGTCCGGTGCGGACAGAATCGTGTCGAGCGGGCCGGAGACGACACCGTGATGCCGCCGAGCTGCGATGTTCGTCGGCTTCGCCCCCGCTTCGATCAGTTCGTCGTAGGTGGCCTTCTCGAACCTGTCGAGCAGTTCACCGACCGGCTCGTCGACGCGGGTGATTCCCGCAACGGCAACGGTTCCGGGGATGACGCACACCTGCTCTGCGCCGTAGCGCGCGTCGTGCGCTTGCCACAGCGAATCCGAGCGCCACCAGCGTCGCACGTCGCCGTCGATGACGGGGACGAAGTTGACCGGCTTGCCCGGTGTCTTGCACAGCGACACGAAGAACGGCACATCCGCTGGATGCAACCGAGTGGTGGCGTAGTCGGGGTAATGCGTCTGCAGAGCGCAGATCGCGGCCTCGGGACGCTCGAGTGCAGCGGGGTCGGAGAACGAAGTGGGGATCGGCCCACGGTCGACGGGGTGCAGTCGCGCCTCGGCCCGCTGCAGCATTTCACCGAACCGGTCACGCCAGGTGACGTCCAGCCACGGACTGGTCGTTGCCTCGTCGATCGCGTCGGAGAGGTCACTGCCGCAGTCGAATTCCTGGGCGGAGTCGATTCCGACCGTGAGTTCGAGGTACCGGCGGAGCCACTGCTCGTAGGTCATCGTCGCCACGTCACCGAAGTAGGGCTTGGCGGTGACGTCGAGGGCGGCGATGATTTCTTCGCGCCGCTCTGCGACCGCGTCCGCGTCGCCGGCCACCTCGTCGAGAAGGCGGCCGGTTCGAGACGCCGCGTTGTCGATCTCGTGGATGTCTGCGCCGAGCTGGCTACGCCCGGACGCCATTCCGCCTTGTGCCGTACCCGCAGCCACCCAGTCGGGGGTGCCTGGTGTGTCCACGAGCAGCTGCTTGACCTCGGGCGACGTCGTCGCTTCGAGAGTAGCCATGGCGGCGGTACCGACCAGAATGCCGTCGACGGGCATCGCCGGGTATCCGGCAGCCTCGGACCAACGACCGGTCAGGTAGTCGGCGCCGCGTTCCGGTGTACCGATGCCACCACCGACGCACACGACGAGGTTGGTACGAGCGCGCAACTCGGAGTACGTCTCGAGCAGCAGGTCGTCGAGGTCCTCCCAAGAGTGGTGGCCACCCGCTTTTCCGCCCTCGATGTGGACGATGACCGGGAACGACGGAACCTCGTTGGCAATTCGGACGACAGAGCGGATCTGGGCAACCGTCCCGGGCTTGAAGGCGACGTGGGTGATACCGACCTCGGACAGTTCTTCTATGAGAGCGACAGCTTCTTCGAGCTCCGGGATACCCGCAGTGACGACGACACCGTCGATCGGAGCACCGGCAGCGCGCGCCCGCTGTACGAGCCGTTTGCCCCCGAGCTGCAACTTCCAGAGGTAGGGGTCGAGGAAGAGGGAGTTGAACTGAACCGCTCGTCCGGGCTCGAGCAGGGTCTTCAGATCGGCCACC
This sequence comes from Rhodococcus sp. NPDC058521, assembly GCF_042719695.1. NCBI lineage: Bacteria > Bacillati > Actinomycetota > Actinomycetes > Mycobacteriales > Nocardiaceae > Rhodococcus > Rhodococcus sp. NPDC058521. The sequence goes on along the minus strand of NZ_JBHXNL010000006.1, from coordinate 33,478 downwards.
CGATTCTCGAAGATCGCCTCGGTCACCTGACCGCCGCCGGCCAACTCGGCCCAATGCCCGGCGTTGGCTGCCGCAGCGACGATTTCGGCATCGACGGTCGTCGGGGTCATTCCGGCGAGGAGAATCGGTGAGCGGCCCGTGAGCCTGGTGAATGCAGTTTCGACACCGGTCCGACCACCCGGCAGGGTCACCGGCTTCGGGGCGAACTCGGTCCAGGCGCGCGCCACCTCGGGAGCAGCCCCCGGAGTGAGGAGATTGCGTAGACCGCCTCGGGTCGCCGCTGCGACGATGCCGACCGCGTGGCCACGCACCGTCCCCGCGGTCAGACGGGTCAACATCTCGCCGGGGCCGAGGTCGACGATCCACCGTGCGTCGGTGGCGAGTACGGAGTCGACGGTGGCCACCCAGTCGACCGTGTCGGTCAGGCAGCCGCGAGCGAGGCGACCGGCGAGTTCGACGTCGATGCCGCAGCGCGCGGCCCACTGCTCGACCAGTTCCACTGCCTCGGCGAGCGCCGGGTGGTGGAAGCCGATTTCGGTGTCCACGTCCTCGAAGACGGGCGCGAACACAGCGCCGCCGCGCTTCTTGGCTTCACGCTCACGCTCCTGGATTTCGGCGATCTCCTCGCAACGCTTCTGCACCCGGACGAGCTGCGCCGGCGGGCCGGACAGGACGACCCGGCGGCGCCCGTTACGGATCGCGAGTACGGGTGCGCTCGCGGGGTCGGCGGTTTCGGCGAACTCGTCGACGATCTCCTGTACGAGCTCGGGATCGACCTGAGACACGGCGATCATCGGACTCCGACCACCCGCGGTGATCACACCCCGGCGGCGACCGACGAGTCCTGCTGCCGCTCCGATCATCTGGGCGATCGCGAGAAGGATGCCGTCTCGATTACCGGAGGACGCGACCGATTCCACGGCAAGCACACCTTGTGAATGACCGACGACCGACTCCGGGTTGTGAACGGTCGGGTCGAGACCGGCGGCAGCGAGCGCCCTCAGTGCCGCCAGCTGCGTGAGGAACACACCGGGCATGGATACCGCGGCAGATCCCAGGACGGTGTCGGACGGACCGGACGCAACCGGCGTGGTGCCGTCAGCGAGGTCGCCTTCGAGATTTTCCGCGAGGTCGTTCTCGAGCATCCAGCCGATCGGGTCGAATCCTGCGGTGCGAACCACCACCAGTTCCGACGCCACCGGCTCGAGGCGGAGCGCGGCTTCATTGACAAGTTTCGTCAGGGTCGGCTCGAGGCCGTAGTCGCGAACCAGTTCGTCCAGCGAGCTCAGCCACGGTGCACCCTGTCCTGCAAAGGCGAGCGCATACGGCTCGCCGGCGGCAAGCCGGTCGACAAGAGCAGTGCGCAGTTCGGCGGCAGCCTTTCCTGCCCCGACGCCGCTCCGTCGCGTCCCCCTGTGGTCGTCGCCGTTACCTGCGGGCGTGGTGTCGTCGATCGTCACGAAAGGTCCTCTCCTGTTCCCCTACCGGGGTCTGGCTCCATGTCGGTCCGTCGCGCGATCGCTCACGAGGATGACGACACTCGAGAACTGTGCTGACCAGCGCCTCCGGACCGTTCCAGGTTGACACAGAATCATGAGGGATTCCTCACGTTCTCTTCGGGATCACAAGGCGAACGCCTGTTCTGTAGTGAGTTGCACCACATCTGGACTTCAAAGTGACCGGTCGGTAGAGGTGGAATCCGCAGGCCTGCGACATGCATGGACATCCAATAACCCGAGGAATTCCTCATATTTATCGTTATCATTTTGTGATCTATTGACAGCGGGGGTGTCATCTGCGTGCGCGCCGAACCGGGCCCGAGAACAGCGTCGGTGGCTCGAACTACAGTTCGAACAACGAGGGGGTCTCGTGGCTTCGGCCGACACAGGGGGAAATATGAGCAAGAACAGCATTCGCAAGTTGATCGACCACATCGAGTGCACGATGTCCGAGACCGATGTCGAACTGGGATATCACCCGACGGAGATCGAGTCCGCTCTCGTCGAATGCGTATTTGCCGCGCGTGCGACGTACGGCTCTCCCACCACAGGAGTCCGTGGAGTGCTTGCCCGCTGGCGCGGGCACCGCGGCGGATCGACCCTCGACGATCTGGGCCACCTCGCCGTCTTCGCCGACGATCCCGGCAACCTCGAGGAGGTCTTCCACAATCGTCAGCGGGTGCCGGGAAACTATGTGACGAAGGCCGAGGCCGTCGCGCTCGCAGCGCAATCTCTGACCGAACTCGGCTGCGCGCACGTTTCGGCTCTTGCCGCCGCAGACGACCTGACGCCGTACCGGGTCGCCTTCGAATCGGTTCCCGGTCTCGGCCGTCGCACCTGGGAACACTTCACGATGCACGCCGGCACGATCACACCGGCGGCCGAGGCGCTGATCGTCGACTACGTATCCGCCGCTGTCGGATCGCAGTCCGACAAGGTTCTCGACGTCCATTCCCTCGTCGACGCCACGGCACACCGCCTGTTGCTTCCGCCCGACCAACTCCGCTACGGCATCTGGCGGCACCGAAAGGAGCAGCAACGAGTGCTCCTTCGCACGGCCCGCGCAGCGCGGTCGGCATGAAGTACACGCGCGAGGTGCTGCAACGCGCCGTGGACAACTCGACGAGCATGGCCGGAGTGATGCGTTACCTCGGGAGGCAACAGTCGGGAGGCATGCACGCACATCTGTCCGCCGGATCGATCGATTCGGAATCGACCGATCCCACTTCACCGGCAGCGGTCATACCAGCGGTAACCGAGCTTTCAACCGACTCACCTGGCAGGAGATCCTGATTCGACGACCTGCCGGCAGTCGTCGCGTGGCACCTCGCCTACTGCGACGAGCATTGATCGAGGCGGGTGTTCCATATACCTGCACGTCGTGTGAACTCGGACCAGAATGGTGCGGATCACCGTTGACCTTGCACGTCGACCATATTCGCGGCGACTCATTGGACTCCCGACTCGGGGAGGCCCGATTCCATTGCCTCAATTGCCACACACCCAAACAGCGACGTGGGCAGGCGAAACGGCATTGCGAAGATGCCGTAGTCTGTTGGTCGCGCGCGAGTGGCGGAACGGCAGACGCGTCAGATTTAGGATCTGATGTCCGAAAGGGCGTGGGGGTTCGAATCCCCCCTTGCGCACCGTGAGACGTACTCCGAACGAGGTCACGAACCTGAAGGGGTCGGTGACCTCGTTCGGTCGAAGCCTCGATCCGGACGGCAGCGTGTGACCGCAACCATAACGGCACAGCCTCTCAGCAGCGCATTCGCCCGTTCGGGTACCGTCGATGTGTGCCTCGAGATTCCCACAAGCGTCGGCCGGCCCTGATCGTTCTGGTCGTGGTCGGCGCCCTCGGCTGCCTCGCCCTCGGCTGGTGGCAGTGGACACGTTTCGAAGCGGTCGGAGGAACCGGCCAGAACCTGGGTTACGCCTTCCAATGGCCACTCTTCGCAGCATTCCTCGTCTACGCCTACCGGCGATTCGTCCAACTCGAAGACAACCCGGACGAATCCTCCGAGAGTCCGGCCTCAACCGACGAGCCCCGTGAAATCCCCGCCGACCTCCTACCGGAACGTCCGGTCGCACCCCGCGTCGACGACGAGGTCGACCCCGAAATTGCGCAGTACAACCGCTATCTCGCCGAGCTGTCCGCTCGCGAGACCGATAGGAGCAGCAAGTGAGCACCGGCCCCGACGGCACCGACACCACCACCGATTCGGCGAGTGCAGCAGCGACTCCGGCCAAGGGCGCTGCAGACACGAAGAAGATCCGCTCGGCACTGCTCCGATACCGAGTGCTCGCCTACGCCACCGGCATCTGGCTACTCGTACTGACGGCCGAAATGGTCGCGAAGTACATCTTCAAGGTCGACAACCTGCCCAGCTGGATCGCTGTCGTCCACGGCTGGGTCTACTTCGTCTACCTGCTCGTCACCCTGGATCTGGCCGTCAAGGTGCGGTGGGCGGTGGGTCGCACCGTGGGCACCCTGCTCGCCGGAACCATCCCGTTCCTGTCCTTCTACGTCGAGCACATCCGCACTCAACAAGTGAAGAAGGACTTCGGAGTCTGACTGCTCAGGACGCGGCCGCACGCAACGCCGGAAGCAAGAGTTCGAGAGCCCGGCCCCGGTGTGACTGCGAGTCCTTCTCCTCCGGCGTCAGCTCCGCTGCCGATCGCGTCTCTCCGTCCGGGACGAAGATCGGGTCGTAGCCGAAGCCTCCGTCCCCTGCCGGCTCACGCGCGACGACGCCACGCCATTCGCCCCGCACCACGGTCTCGGTTGCGTCGGCGCCATCGACACCGGGCACAACCAGTGCGCACACCGACACGAACCCCGCTCCCCTGCGGTCGTCAGGCACGTCACGCAACTGCGCGAGCACCAGGGCAGTGTTGGCGTCGTCGTTCCCATGAGTGCCCGACCACCGCGCCGACAGAACTCCCGGCATCGAATTCAGTGCATCGATCTCGATCCCGGAATCGTCCGCCACACAAGCCAGCCCGGTGGCTCGGGCCCCGTCGCGAGCCTTTGCCAGGGCGTTCTCCTCGAACGTTGTTCCTGTTTCCGGGGCCTCCGGGTACTCCGGCACCGAATCGAGCCCGACAAGGTCCACGCCGGTCACACCGGCACCGGTGAGCACACGCTCGAGTTCGCGGAGCTTCTTCGCGTTGCGACTCGCAACGAGAACGCGAACCGATTCAGGCACCGAACTTCTTCTTCGCCGGCTCGTTCTTGGGCTCTGGCAACTCACCCGGGTACGGCTCCTCCAGAGCAGCTTTCTGGATGGCGAAGAGCTGTTCGCAGCCGGCCAACGCCGAATCGAGCAACTTGTCCAGTGTGCTCCGTGGGAAGGTCGCGCCCTCGCCTGTGCCCTGGATCTCGACGAGCGTGCCCGTATCAGTGGCAACGACGTTCATATCGACCTCGGCACGCGAATCCTCTTCGTACGGAAGATCCAGACGTACCCGTCCGTCCACCACGCCGACACTCACGGCCGCGATTCCGCAGGAGATCGGTTGGGGGTCGATGAGCAGGCCACCCGCCCGCAGATAGGTGACCGCGTCGACGAGCGCCACGTAAGCACCGGTGATGGCCGCGGTGCGCGTGCCGCCGTCCGCCTGGAGAACGTCGCAGTCGATCGCGATGGTGTTCTCACCGATTGCCGCCAGATCGATCGCGGCACGCAACGACCGACCGACGAGGCGGCTGATCTCCTGGGTTCGACCGCCGACCTTGCCTTTGACTGACTCTCGCCCGCTGCGGGTGTGAGTTGCGGCGGGAAGCATCGCGTACTCCGCGGTGAGCCATCCGAGTCCGGAACCCTTGCGCCAACGCGGGACGCCTTCCTCCACGCTCGCGGTGCACATCACCCGAGTGTTCCCGAACTCGACGAGTACCGAACCCGCCGGATGGGAAGTGAAGCCGCGAGTGATCTTGACTTCGCGGAGTTCGTCGTCTGCTCTGCCGTCTTCTCGTGTGGTCACGCCTGTGAGCCTAACTGCCACGGCAACCGCTCGAGTCAGACGGTGTACACGCTCCCGGCCGATACGGCGTGCACGGGACCGGAGTACTCCGACTTCGCCTCGGCGATGACATCTTCGCGCGAGGTCCAGGGCGGAATATGAGTGAGGAGAAGCTCGCCCACCCCTGCCATGCGTGCAACTCGGCCGGCTTCGACGCCGGACAGGTGGATGCCGGCGGGGCGATCGGGGCTGTCGGTCCACGAAGCCTCCGACAGGAGAACATCGGCTCCTCGTGCCAGCTCCACCACTTGGTCGCACATACCGGTGTCGCCGGTGTATGCGAGGGTTCGCCCATCCGTGTCGGTCAACCGCAGTCCGTATGCCTCGGGCGGGTGATCGACGCGATGCGCTGTCACGGTCAGCCCGCCGAAGACGACCGGGTCCTGCTCCTTCCAGGCGTGCAGGTCGATCGTGTCGGAGATGTCGTCCATCTCGCCGCCGCACTCGGCGGAGGCGACGCCGATCCGAGTAGCAGTGTCGGCAGGCCCGTAGACGAGCGCCTTCCCGGTCGGCGGATTCGGGTGATACCGGCGCCACACGAGAAGGCCGGGAAGGTCGAGGCAATGATCGGCGTGCAGGTGGCTGAGGAGAATCGACACCTCGCCGGGATCTGCGTACCGCTGGAGCGCACCTAGGACTCCCGGGCCGAAGTCCACGACGATGGGAGGCGTGTCGGGCGCGGACACGAGATAGCCCGATGCGGGCGAGTCCGGTCCGGAGACGCTGCCCGAACACCCCAGGACGGTAATGCGCATACTCGTCATGCTGCCACGACCCGGCGCGGTCCAAAAAGCTTCCGGGGCAATTGGCGAGTCGGACTCACACTCCCGGCCGTACTGTGACCTGACCGATCAGAGTCCGAACTGTGTTCCAGGTTGCTTTTCGATGCGGCTGCGCTGCCTCTGCTTCCGTGCGTCGGACGACAACGTCCAGGCTGCGAGAACACCGCCCGCGGCGCCGAACAGATGCCCTTGCCAGGAGACGTAGGGCTGCGAAGGGAAGACTCCCCACAGCAGTCCCCCGTACACGAAGAACACGACGACGCCGATCAGGATCTGCCCGAAGTTGCGTGTGAAAAATCCGCGGACCAACAGGTACGCGAGCCACCCGAACACGAGGACGGACGCGCCGATGTGGATCGAGTTCGCACCGCCGGTCAGCCAGGTTCCGAAACCGCCCACCACCCACACGATTCCGGTTGCCGCCAATCCACGCGCCACCCCGGAGAGCAGAACCAGGAACCCGAGCACCAGTAGCGGGATGGTGTTGGAGAACAGATGATTCCAGTCGTCGTGAAGGATCGGCGCGAAGAGAATCCCCCACAGTCCGTCGAAGGACCGGGGTTCCACGCCGGCCCGCTCGAGCCGGTCGCCGGACAGGACGTCCAGGACTTCGATCACATAGAGAGCCATCGTGAAGGCGCCGACTACGGTCGCCGCCTGCTGCCACATCGGTTTCTCGGCAGGGTTCGCGGGTTGCTGCCCGATACCGCTCGGGCCGACCGGCGATGTCACGATCGCTCCGCGGTTCTACGGACGTTCACAGTGGGACCTCCAACGCTCGTTCGGCGCCCCCGATCCTACCCAAGCCGGACATGCGAACGGTTCGGTCGAATTACCGATCGCGTCGGAATGCGGAGGGGAACGTCTCCCGATATGCGGGAATCCCGGCCACGGAGATAGCGCTCACTATCGCGTCGACGATGACCCGCTCCACGACCAGGGCGGCTTCGCGGCACAGCGCATCGACCACGGCGAGATTGCTCGGGAACGGCGATCGACTCCCGTCGACAACGTGCGGGTCCGCGGACCCGTCGTGGCGCCCGGTCGACAAGGCGAAGATCGTGTCACCGTCCAGCGGCGAGTGGGCGGGTCTGATCGCCCTGGCGAGTCCGTCGTGTCCGGCAACGGCGAGGCGTTTGCATTCGGCCTTGCCGAGGGGCGCGTCGGTGGCGACCACTCCGATCGTGGTGTTGAGCACGGTTCCCTTGGCCGCCAGTTCGTTGGCCGACTCGAGTTCCTGTGGATCGGGCACCCGGAGGCCGAACGACTCGGGGCCGTCCGAACCCACACCCCACGGCAGCCCGGTCCGTGGATCGAACACCTCACCGACCGGATTGACGACCATGAGCGCAGACAACGTGATGCCCTGTGCAGGACCATCCTTCACGACGAGGCTCGCCGTACCGACACCACCTTTGAGGCAACCCGCGCGGACCCCGACACCCGCACCGACCGAACCCGAGTCGAACTCGGTGGAGGCACTCGACGCTGCTCGAAACCCGAATTCCGCGTCGGGACGAACGTTCCAGTCCCCCACCGGCAGATCGAATACGACCGCTGCAGGCACGATCGGCACCACCAGACCCGGCGCACCCATCGGTACGCCGATGCCGTTCTCCTCGAGGTATCGCATCACCCCGTCGGCCACCGAGAGCCCGTATGCACTCCCGCCGGTCAGCACCAAGCCGTGCACGTGCTGCACAGTGTGAGTCGGGTCCAGAAGGTCGGTCTCCCGGGTGCCCGGGCCACCACCGCGTACGTCCGCCGCCGCAACGGCACCGTCCGGAGCGAGCACCACCGTGCAACCCGTTGCCGCACCGGAACCGGGGACGGTTTCGGACGCCGTGGTGGCGTCGTCGTCGAGTTCGTGAGCGTGACCCACCAACAGGCCCTCGACATCGGAAAGCCTGCCGATCGCACTCACGGCATCAGCACCTGTACCAGAGAATCCTGCATCCACGTCAACCAATGGTAGAGATCGAGATGCGGTGCACGGGGGTCGTTCTCGTCCAGTTCGTCAGGGGTGTCGGCGTCGATGCCGAGGTTGGCTCCCAGTGCGAGCCGGACGTCGTTGAGGGCGGAGAGCCACGCATCCGCCTGCTCGGGCGTCAGCACGATCTTGCCGCCGTCTTCGGGCACCGTCGACAGCACGACCGAGCCCGCTGCCAGCTTGTCGTCGATGATCTCCGGTTCGTGCAGGCCGCGCAGCGCGCCGTTGACGTCGGCGCGATTGTCCGAAGGATCGGCGCCGTCGGGATCTTCCTCGGGCCGATGGAAGTCGGGAAGCAGTCGCGCGAGAACTTCGTCTTCCGGGGCGGTCGTGTTTCCCGATCGGATGCCGGTGATCGCGGCGAGTTCGTCCTCGGGTGCGGACGCGGCTCGCTCTTCGAGCAACCCCAGCACCGACGACACCAACGAACGCAACACGGTGGCCTCGTGGGCATCCATCTCCGAGCGCAGCTTCACGCCCCCGAGCGAGTTCTTTCTGGTCCACATTCGCACGTCGTTACCCGGTGTCCTCACTGCCGCTGTTCGGCCTGGTCGTAGGTCGGAACTCGGATCAGGTGTCGTCGCGCTGCATCGTGGCCCACAGACCTGCCGCGTGCAGCCGCCGCACATCGTTCTCCATCTTGTCCCGCGATCCGCTGGAGACGACGGCCTTGCCTTCGGAATGCACCTTCATCATGAGATCCGTGGCCTTTGCCTTGCTGTACCCGAACAGCTTCTGGAAGATGTAGGTGACGTAATGCATGAGGTTGACCGGGTCGTCCCACACCACCGTGACCCACGGACGATCGATGGCTTCGTCGACCTCGACTACCTCGGATTCCAACGGTGTGACCTGCGGCGACGACGCCTGGACGGCCGCCGGCACCACCACCGGACCCAGAGCTGAAGCGGGCATCGAGTCCGGAGCGTCACATGTTGTGGAACTCGGAGACATGCTCCCAGCCTACGACGGGCCGCAGCGACACAACAGGGCAGCCTCACCGTGCGGCACTCCGAGCGCAGCACTGCGCTTAGAGTTCGGGTGTGACTCCACGACACGACAGCACGGCGTTGTTCACGGATCAGTACGAACTCACCATGCTCGCAGCGGCCCTTGCCGACGGTTCCGCCCACCGGCAGTGCAGTTTCGAGGTGTTCGCGCGCCGCCTGCCGCACGGCAGGCGGTACGGGGTCGTTGCGGGCACCGACCGACTGATCCGGGCGCTCGAGAACTTCCGCTTCGGGGACGAGGAACTCGCCGTCGTCGCCGAGTTTCTCGACGAGAAGACCGTTCGGTGGCTCGCCGATCACCGGTTCACCGGGGACATCGACGGTTACCGTGAGGGCGACTTCTACTTCCCCGGCTCACCTCTGCTTTCGGTGCGTGGCTCGTTCGCCGAGTGCGTCCTGTTGGAGACGCTCGCACTGTCGATCCTCAATCACGACAGCGCCATCGCTTCGGCCGCCGCCAGGATGGTGAGCGCCGCGGCCGGCCGGCCGATGATCGAGATGGGATCGCGGCGCACGCACGAGGAGGCGGCCGTCGCAGCGTCCCGTGCCGCGTATCTGGGCGGATTCACGACCACGTCGAACCTCGAAGCGGTACGCCGCCACGGCGTCCCGGGGGCCGGTACCAGCGCCCACGCCTTCACCCTCCTGCACGCCGGCCCCGACGGTCCGGACGAGGCGGCAGCCTTCCGCGCCCAGGTCGATGCACTCGGCGTCGGGACCACCCTCCTGGTGGACACGTACGACATCACCGAGGGCGTGAACACCGCGATCGAGGTCGCAGGGACAGAACTGGGGGGCGTCCGTATCGATTCCGGTGACCTCGGGGTTCTTGCCGGACAGGTACGCAAACAACTCGACGCGCTCGGCGCGACCAAGACCAAGATCGTCGTCTCCGGCGACCTCGACGAGTACTCCGTCGCGGCTCTGCGCGCGGAACCCGTCGACCTCTACGGTGTGGGCACCTCCGTGGTGATCGGCTCCGGTGCCCCGACGGCCGGCATGGTCTACAAGCTCGTGGAGGTGGAGGGCACGCCCGTCGAGAAACGGAGCACCAACAAGGCCTCCCGGGGCGGCGCGAAGCGCGCCGTTCGTTTCGCCAGGCCGACCGGAACGCTCGTCGAGGAAGTGATCTGTCCGGCCCACGAATCCGCTCCGGAAGCACCTGGGTTGGATGCCCGTGAACTCATGGTTCCGCTCGTTCGGCAGGGAAAGCCCGTCCCGGGCCTTCCCACCCTCGAGGACGGCAGGTCACTGCTCGCAGACGGACTCGTCAACCTTCCGTGGGAGGGCCTGAAACTGTCGAGCGGCGACTCCGCGATTCCCGTCCGTTTCGCAGGTCGGAGTTCTTCGTGACGGCGCGGGCACTGGTGATCGTCGATCTGCAGAACGACTTCTGCGAGGGCGGATCGCTCGGCGTTCGGGGCGGTGCCGCGGTCGCTGCGGCTGTCGGGCCGCTCGCCGCGTCCAGCTCCTACGACGCCGTGGTCACCACTCGTGACCACCACATCGATCCGGGCACGCACTTTTCGGACGAGCCCGACTTCGTCGATACCTGGCCTGTTCATTGCAAGGTCGGCACTCCCGGAGCCGACTTCCACCCGAATTTCGACGTCCGTGTCGTGCAGGAGGTCTTCTCCAAGGGCGCATACAGCGCCGCGTACTCCGGATTCGAGGGGTCGTCCGATCGCGAAGAGTCGTTGTCCCACTGGCTGCGCAGCCGTTCGATCACGGACGTCGACATCGTGGGGATCGCGACGGATCACTGTGTGAAGGCCACCGCGCTCGACGCCGTACGCGAAGGATTCGCCACCACCGTTCTGCTCCCCTACACCGTCGGAGTGTCCCCGGTCACCACCGAATCGGCCCTGCTGGAACTGCACGCCGCCGGTGTCACCCTGCGTGGTCGCGACGCGACGACCCGATCGGACCGGGTCACGCTCGCCGACGTGGGCCGCGAGTAACCTGCTCGGGTGGCCGATCAACTTCCGAACGTTCCAGAACTGCTCCGATCCGCGGTGCATTCGCTCGGCGGAGCCGAACGTTCGAACCAGTTGACGATGGCCTCTGCGGTCGCACACTCGATCGACACCGGTGAACACCTCGCCGTGCAGGCCGGAACGGGCACCGGAAAGTCTCTCGCGTACCTCGTTCCGAGCGTGCGGCACGCGGTGGACTCCGGCAAGACCGTCGTCGTTTCCACTGCAACGATCGCCCTACAACGTCAGCTCGTCGAACGAGACCTGCCACGCCTGGCCGACGCACTCGAATCGGACCTGGGCCGTCGTCCACAGTTCGCGATTCTCAAAGGGCGCAACAACTACCTGTGCATGAACAAGATCCATTCCGGAGCAGCCGACGAGCCACCGGAAGAGGAACTGTTCGATCCCTTCGCGGTTTCCCGGCTCGGACGCGAAGTGGCCAGGTTGACCGAATGGTCTTCCGACACCGACACGGGCGACCGTGACGACCTCGTTCCCGGAGTGTCGGACAAGGCATGGCGCCAGGTGAGCGTCACCGCGCGCGAATGCCTCGGAAAGTCGCGCTGCCCGGTCGGCGAGGATTGCTTCGCCGAGCGAGCCCGCACCGAATCGTCTCGCGCCGACGTGGTGGTGACCAACCACGCTCTGCTCGCGATCGATGCGATCACCGGCATCGCGATCCTTCCCGAACACGACGTCGTGGTCATCGACGAGGCTCACGAACTCGTCGACCGAGTAACCAACGTGGCCACTGCCGAGCTCGGCGCCGGAACCATCAGCGCCGCGGCCCGGCGATGTTCGAAGCTGGTCGAGGACGAAGATGTGGACCGACTCGAAGCGGCGGCAGAGGGGTGGGCCGAGCTGCTCGAGTACACCCCTCCGGAACGATGGGAAACGTTGCCGCACGGGGCTTCTCACGCCCTCGCCGCGGTCCGCGATGCCGCCTGGGCACTGCGCGCCGCGATCGGACCCTCCCGACCGGGCATGGCGATCAACGACCCCGAGGCGGCCGCGGCGCGCAACGCGGCTCTCGTCGCGGTCGAGGAAGTGCACGACAGCGCCGTGCGCATTCTGAGCACCTTCGAAGAGCCGGACCCAGCCAAACGCAAGGACGTCGTATGGCTCGCCGCGGAGGAGAAGCGCGGCAACGTCCGCAGGATCGTTCGGATGGCGCCCCTGTCCGTGGGCGGCCTGCTGAGGTCGCGCCTGTTCGGCGAATCGACGGTAGTTCTCACCTCGGCAACTCTCACCGTCGGCGGGTCCTTCGACGGGCTCGCGGTAAATTGGGGTCTGCCACCGGAGGCGGGTGTCCGTAGCGACCCCGCCATGGCAGTCGGCTCGGAGGCGCCGTCGGACGCGTCGGACATCAAATGGAATTCGCTCGATGTCGGGTCCCCGTTCGACCACGCCCGAGCGGGAATTCTCTACATCGCCAAGCATCTACCCGCCCCGGGGCGCGACGGGCTGACGCCGGCCGTGTTCGACGAGATCGCCGAGTTGGTGGAAGCTGCCGGAGGTCGAACCCTGGGTCTCTTCTCCTCGATGCGTGCAGCCAAGGCGGCCGCAGAAGAGATGCGTGAACGCCTGGACACCCCTGTGCTGTGCCAAGGCGACGACGCCACGGGAACCCTGGTGAAGGCCTTCGCCGACGACGAATCGACGTCTCTCTTCGGAACGCTGTCGTTGTGGCAGGGCGTGGACGTCCCCGGCCCGTCGCTGAGCCTGGTGCTGCTCGACCGCATTCCGTTTCCGCGACCGGACGATCCGTTGCTGGTGGCCCGTCAACGCGCGGTCGAGTCACGCGGTGGCAACGGATTTCTTTCCGTCGCTGCCAATCACGCGGCTCTTCTGCTCGCGCAGGGTGTGGGGCGGTTGTTGCGCAGCGTCGACGACAAGGGTGTGGTCGCCGTCCTCGATTCACGACTCGCCACCGCGCGTTACGCCGGATACCTCCGTGCGTCGCTACCCCCGTTCTGGGAAACGGCGGATCCTGCCGTCGTGCGAAAAGCTCTCGGCAGAATCCGCGACTCTCGTCCCTGACGCCTGCTGCGCAGGCAACCGGACGGGTGCAACACGTTCGGGTGCTCCCACCTATGCTCGGCGGATGGATTCCGCCATCTCGGCCACCGGCCTCACCAAGAAGTTCGGGAGCGTCCGCGCTCTCGACGGCCTCGACCTCGATGTGAAGAAGGGGCAGGTACACGGCTTTCTCGGGCCGAACGGATCCGGAAAATCCACGACCATCCGGGTGTTGCTCGGACTCCTGCGCGCCGATTCCGGTTCGGTCCGGGTTCTCGGCCGCGATCCCTGGCACGAGTCCGAAGAGGCCCATCGGCGCCTCGCCGCCGTGCCGGGCGACATCGGATTGTGGCCCCACCTGACCGGTGGCGAGACGATCGATCTTCTAGGTCGCCTGCGCGGCGGCACCGACCCGGCACGGCGTGCGACGCTGATCGAACGCTTCGACCTCGATCCGACCAGACGCGGACGCACCTACTCCAGAGGGGACCGTCAGAAGGTCGCGCTGGTGGCAGCGTTCGCAGCAGACACGGAGCTTCTGATTCTCGACGAACCGACCGCCGGACTGGATCCTCTCGGCGAAGCCGTCGTTCGGGCCTGCGTAACCGAATATGCCGAACAGGGCCGCACGGTCCTGCTGACGAGCCACGCCCTCACCGATGTCCAGAACCTGTGCGAATCGGTGACGATCATCGGCAACGGTCGAACCGTCCAGGCCGGAACCGTGGACGAGCTTCGCCATTTCGCACGCACCACCGTCACCGTCACCACACGGATCGGGCCCACCCCGATCGGCAATGCCCCGGGCGTGCACAACCTCAGGAAGACCGGTTCCCCGAACACCGTCGTCTTCGATGTCGACGCCGATGAGATGGATCCGGTCATGACCACTCTGACCGGGCTGGGAATCGTATCGATATTCGCGAATCCACCGACCCTCGAGGACGTGTTCCTCCGAGCAGTCCAAGACGATCCCGAATCGGATGCGCGAGAACTCACGTCGTCGCGAGCCGGCGAGGCGATTCGGTGAGGCGTTTCACCGGAACTGCTGTGCTCGCGTCGCTCGCTCTTCGTACGGATCGAGTTCGCATCGCACTGTGGGTAGTGCTCGTCTCGGTCGCAACCTATTTGCTGGCACGGGGCGGTTCGCCCACGCACCTCACCGAACGCGTCGCGGAAGTGACGATGCTGACCGTCGCTGTGATGTCGGTCCTGCTCGTCACCCCGCATCTTCGCGGCGCCGAAGAGTCGGGACGTACCGAACTTGCGCGCACGGGTGTGGTGGGCCGGTTCGCACCTCTCACCGCCGGGCTCTGTTCCGCGCTCGCGGCAAACGCAGCTGTCTGTGCGCCCCTTCAGATCGCTTTCGTCTCTGCCGGATTCAGCGCTGCCGGGTCACTCGTGGTCGCCGTCGGTGTGCTCGTGACCGGCATCGTGTTCACGGCGATGTCAGCGCTTGCATCCCAGATCTTCGACACGACCCGCGCCGCCAGCGCGGCGGCCGTAGCGGTCGTCGTCATCACATATCTCCTGCATGTCCTGGGCGAGGCACTTCATGAAGGCGACCGAAGTCTCGTCGGATGGCTGTCGCCCTTCACCTGGGCGCACGCAGCACACGCCTTCGGCGAGACGCGATGGTGGCCCCTGGCCCTCGGTCTCACGGTGGCGGCAGCCCTCCTCGCAGTCACGTATCGGTCTGCCACCCGCCGAGACCACGGATTCGGGGTCGACCTCACTCTTCGAGCCGAATCATCGGACGTACCCGACGAATCCGGGGGCATACCCCGGTTCGTCGTCGAGCAACTTCGATGGCCACTGTTCGTCTGGTGTCCGGTCGTCGCCGGAATCGGCATGGCGACGGGCGGATTCGGCGCCGCAGTTCCGGGATTCTCGACTACCCAGCGGCCTCCTGACGACGTGTTCGCACAGTGGCTCGTTCTACTCGCTGTGCTGGCCTGCGCCTATTCGATCAGCACGGTCGGTGTCATCGTCGACGACGAAGCGGCAGGTCGCGCCGATGCGGTGCTGTCCGGACCGCTGTCACGAGCGAAATGGTTCGCGGCGCAATCGATCGTCTTCGCAGGCGGCGCCCTCGCGGTCCTTCTGGTGGGTGGAACCGCCCTGAGCGCGACGGCGGCAATCGCCCTCGGCGAGCTCGACATGCTGTGGCACCTTCTGACCGCCACGGTCGCGCTGATTCCGCCGCTGGTCGCGGTAGTCGGCGGGGCCGCGTGGTGCTACGGCCACGCGCCACGGGCACTTTCGGCACTGTGGGTATGGCTGGGATACATCGCAGTGATCGCGTTGGGCAGCGACGTCCTTCCGGCGTGGGCGGGACTGCTGTCCCCGTTCGCTCGGTCGACGCCACAGCCTCTCGCGGACTACTCGCTGGGTACCGCACTCGTTCTCCTGGCGATCGGCGTCGCACTCACCGTTCTCGGCGCAGAAGGGTTCCGTCGACGCGACATCGCACCGGTCACGGCTCGGAGCCGCTGATCAGGCTGTGGACACCAATCCCATTTCGGCAGGCTCCGCGAGCAGCGGGTGGTTCGGCAACACACGAACGGTGTAGCCGACCGACCCGGAAAGCGGCAATGCCACATTCGCCACGTACAGGTGCCCTGTGTCGTCCGAATCGACGTACTGCATCGGCGTCGTGACCACGTCGGTCAGATCCTCCGCATCCCCGACGCGCCCGATCACCGCTTCGACCGATACCTCGCCGCGCTCCAGCTCTCCCAGGCGGATCCGCGCGCGCAACGACAGATTCGCACCGATCTCCGGAGCATCCGGGAGTCCAACACCATCGACCTGTGCAACGACGACCGAAGGCCACGCCGCGGCGGCGCGACGCCGAAACTCTGCCAGTTCACGCGCCCCGGCGAACTTGTCCGCGACGACGCGACCACGCGCACGCGACGCGGGAGCGTAGTAGTCGATCGCATAGTCACGAACCATGCGGGAGGCAAGCACCTTCGGACCGAGCGTCTCGAGGGTGTGCCGCACCATCTCCACCCAACGCTCCGGAACCGCGCCGGCGGTCCGATCGTAGAACCGCGGCAGAACAGCCGATTCCAGAAGCTGGTACAACGCAGACGCCTCCAAGTCGTCTCGCCGCACCTCGTCGTCCACTCCGTCGGCGGTCGGGATCTCCCAGCCGTTCTCACCGTCGAACATCTCGTCCCACCAGCCATCGCGGATCGAGAGGTTGAGACCACCGTTCAGTGCGGATTTCATGCCGGAGGTTCCACATGCCTCGAGTGGCCGCAGCGGATTGTTCAGCCACACGTCGCAGCCCCAGTACAGGTACCTGGCCATCGATATGTCGTAGTCGGGAAGGAAGACGATTCGATGCCGAACGTCGGCGTCATCGGCGAACCGCACCACCTGCTGAATCAGCGCCTTCCCACCGTCGTCGGCCGGGTGACTCTTCCCCGCGACGACCAACTGGACCGGGCGTGCATCGTCGGTCAGCATCGCGCGCAGTCGGTCCGGGTCACGCAGCATCAGGGTCAGCCGTTTGTACGTGGGAACTCGTCGGGCGAAGCCGACCGTGAGGACCTCGGGATCGAACACCGACTCGGTCCATCCGAGTTCTGCCGTGGTTGCTCCGCGTTCGATCCACGAAGCGCGAACCCGCCTGCGTACCTCCTGAACCAGCTTGTCCCGGAGCAGATTGCGGGTCTCCCAGAGTTCGCTCGAGGATACGTCTCGCAGGCGCTCCCACCCACGGGCTTCCTCGACGGATTCCGGACCGACGATTCGACGAGCGAGGTTCATCCATTCCGGTGCCGACCACGTCGGCGCATGAACACCGTTCGTCACCGAGCCGATTGGTACCTCGTCGGCGTCGAAGCCCGGCCACAGCGGCCGAAACATGTCGCGGCTGACGATGCCGTGCAGCTTCGACACCCCGTTGGCGCGCTGGGCGAGTCTCAGGCCCATGTGCGCCATGTTGAACACCGACGGGTCCGCTTCGCCGCCCAGACCGAGAATTCGGTCGACGGTGAGGCCCGGAAGCAGGGCCGAGTCGTGTCCGGCGTCCGCACCCCCGAAGTAACGCCTGACGAGGTCTGCAGGGAACCGGTCGATGCCCGCTGGCACCGGCGTGTGGGTCGTGAACACGGTGCCGGCACGCACCGTGGCGAGAGCGGTGTCGAAATCCATCCCTTCTCCGGACACCAGTTCCCGAATCCGTTCGATTCCCAGGAATCCTGCGTGCCCCTCGTTCATGTGAAACACGTCGGGGTCCGGCAATCCGTGGGTGCGCGTGTAGGCACGGACGGCCCGAACACCACCGATCCCCGCAAGAATCTCCTGCTTGATCCGATGGTCCTGGTCGCCGCCGTACAGACGGTCGGTCACGCCACGCAGCTCCGCGTCGTTCTGCTCGATGTCCGAGTCCAGGAGCAGCAGTGGAATACGGCCGACGTTCGCGATCCAGATTCGCGCCCGCAGCACACGGCCACCCGGCATCGCGACGTGCACGAGGACGGGTGCGCCATCCTCGGAACCGGTCAGCAGACGAAGCGGGAGCCCCTGCGGATCGTGAGGTGGGTAGTGCTCTGCCTGCCAACCGTCGGCGGTCAACGACTGCCGGAAGTACCCGGAACGATAGAGAAGGCCCACGCCGATCAGCGGGAGGCCGAGATCCGAGGCTGCCTTGAGGTGATCGCCGGCCAGGATTCCGAGGCCACCCGAATAGTTGGGAAGAACCTCACTGACCCCGAACTCCATGGAGAAGTACGCGACGCCCGTGGGCGCTACGTCACCCTTCGATTGCTGCTTCTGGTACCAGCTCGGTCGCGTCAGGTAATCCTTCAGATCCGCTTCCGCGACATCCAGTTCGGCCAGAAACTCGGCATCCCCAGCCAACTCGTCCAACCGTGCAGGCGCCACCTCGCCGAGCATCCGAACCGGATCCGCGCGGACCCGGCGCCACAGATCTGCGTCCAGCCGTTCGAACAGTTCCTGCGTCGGTGTGTGCCACGACCACCGCAAATTGGTCGACAGCGGCCCCAGTGCCTCCAACCGCTCGGGCAGATGAGCTCGGACAGTGAACCGACGCAAGGCTTTCACCTTGCGAAGACTACCCACTACGGCAAACCCGCGCGGACTACTCCGCGTCGTGGCAACCGGCAACCCGCGCGGTAACCGAACAACCGACCGTCGCTCCATTACGGTTGAACTGGCTACTTCCAGCAAGTACGGCTACGGAACGGAGGCCGGAGTGACAGATCGACTCGGCATCGACGATGTGGAACCCACGATCGACGGTGGGCGATTTCCGACAAAAGCCGTGGTCGGCGAAGTCGTCCCGGTTCGCGCCGTGGTGTGGCGGGAAGGTCATGACGCCGTCTCCGCGAACATTGCGGTTCGCGGTCCGGCGATGCCGGATTCGGGCCGAGTCGCTGCCGTCGACGACGACGCGAGAACGATTCGAATCCCGATGAATCGCGGCACACTCCCGGATGTCTTCGACGCTCTGTTCACTCCGACGATCGAAGGTACGTGGACATTCAGGGTCGAAGCATGGAGCGACCCGATCGCCACCTGGAAGCAAACGGTCGAAGCGAAGCTGGGGGTGGGCCAGGGCGCTACCGAACTGAGCAACGACCTGGAGATCGGCGCCCAGCGTTTCGAAGAAGCGGCGCAGGGTGTGCCACCCGCAGACCGGCCTCGTCTCCTTGCGATCGCCGAATCGCTACGCTCCGACGGACAGCTTCCCGCACGCGTTGCCCCGGCCTTCACGACGGACATCGCAGAACTCCTGCGGGCCTACCCGCTACGTGAACTCGTCACCGAGAGTTCTCCGCACCTCGTGACCGTCGATCGGCGGCGTGCGCTGTACGGATCGTGGTACGAATTCTTCCCCCGTTCCACCGGCGGACGACATTCGGACGGAACCCCACGCCACGGAACCTTCGAGACGGCCGCGGCAGACCTTCGCCGTATCGCCGCAATGGGATTCGACGTGGTGTACCTCCCCCCGATCCACCCCATCGGGGTGGTCAACCGAAAGGGTCAGAACAACACTCTGACCCCCGGGCCGGACGATGTCGGTTCACCGTGGGCGATCGGATCTGCCGAGGGCGGACACGACAACGTTCATCCCGAACTGGGGACACTGGCCGACTTTCGGAACTTCGTGGGTGCGGCGCGACAGGTCGGCATGGAGGTCGCACTCGATCTGGCGTTGCAATGCGCACCGGATCATCCGTGGGCACGGGATCATCCGGAGTGGTTCACGGTCCTGCCGGACGGCACGATCGCGTACGCGGAAAATCCACCCAAGAGGTATCAGGACATCTACCCGATCAACTTCGACAAGGACCCCGAGGGCATCCACCAGGAAATTTTGCGCGTCACCCGGCACTGGATCGACGCCGGGGTAAAGATCTTCCGGGTGGACAACCCCCACACGAAACCTCCGAACTTCTGGGAACGATTCATCTCCGAGATCAAGCAGTCACACCCCGACGTACTCTTTCTGTCCGAGGCGTTCACGCTGCCCGCACGCATGTACGGCCTGGCCCGTCGGGGATTCACGCAGTCGTACACCTACTTCACGTGGCGGACCACCAAGTGGGAGCTCACCGAGTTCGGCAACGAAATCGCGGCGAAGGCCGACGAGGCACGACCGAACCTCTTCGTGAACACGCCCGACATTCTGCACGAGAGCTTGCAGCACGGCGGCCCAGGAATGTTCGCAGTGCGGGCAGCGCTCGCGGCGACCATGTCACCGACATGGGGGGTGTATTCCGGGTTCGAATTGTTCGAGCACACTCCGCTGCGTGACGGCAGCGAGGAGTACCTCCATTCGGAGAAGTACGAGCTTCGCCCCCGCGACTTCGCGGGAGCCGCTGCCCGCGGAGAATCACTCGAACCGTGGCTGACGACACTGAACCGAATCCGTAGAGCGCACCCGGCGCTTGCACAACTACGCAACCTGCATTTCCACCACGTGGACAACGACGCACTGATCGCGTATTCGAAATTCGACCCCGCCACCGGCGATGCCGTGCTGACGGTGATCAACCTGGACCCGTATGCGGCGGAACAGGGACACATCTGGTTGGACATGCCGGCAATCGGCCACGACTGGCACGACCGGATGACCGTTCGTGACGAGGTGTCCGGTGAGCAATACGACTGGGGACAAACCAATTTCGTTCGCCTGGAACCGTGGCGTGCCGTTGCGCACATCATCGCACTTCCCACCATCGCGTACCCCGTTCGAACGACTCTCGCGCGCCGCGGTGACCGATCGTGACCACGATCGACCGGCCCGGCCCCAGACCCGCCGACGAGGACCTCGAACTTCTCGCACGAGGCGAGCACCACGATCCTCATTCGCTGTTCGGAGCGCATCCGCATACCGACGGCACCCTGGTGCGCACCTTGCGTCCGGATGCCGCGTCGGTAGCGGTTCTGGTGGAGGGTCGGCAACACTCGCTCACAGAGGTCGCCGAAGGCATTTTCGCTGCGGTCCTGCCGATCCCGGCGCTGCCGGATTATCGGCTCGTGGTCAGGTACCCCGGCGGGCACACCGTGACCACGGTCGACGGCTACCGATTCCTTCCCACTCTGGGCGAGTTGGACCTGCATCTGCTCGGTGAGGGCAGACACGAGCGTCTGTGGGAGGTGCTCGGCGCCCATGTGCGTACGTACGACACACCGGACGGCCCCGTCACGGGCACGTCGTTCGCGGTGTGGGCGCCGGCCGCCCGGGGTGTCGCCGTGATCGGCGACTTCGAGGGATGGCGCGGCCGCAGCGCACCCATGAGATCACTCGGCTCCTCCGGTGTCTGGGAACTGTTCGTACCGAACCTCGGGGCCGGCGAATTGTACAAGTACCGCGTTGTCGCCCCGGATGGCACAGCCCGCGACAAAGCGGACCCGATGGCGTTTCACACCGAGGTTCCGCCAGCCACCGCGTCTCGAATCACGGTGAACGAGCACCGTTGGCGCGACAGCGCCTGGTTGACCCGGCGGGCTTCGCTGGATCCGGCCCAGGCGCCCATGAGTGTCTACGAGGTGCATCTGGGTTCATGGCGTCCCGGCCTGTCCTACCGCGAACTCGCCGACCAACTCGCCGATTACGTGCGGGAGGCAGGTTTCACGCACGTCGAGCTTCTTCCGGTGGCCGAGCATCCGTACGGCGGATCGTGGGGCTATCAGGTCACGTCCTACTACGCTCCCACCGCCCGATTCGGATCGCCCGACGACTTTCGGTGGTTCGTCGACCGTCTGCACGGAGCCGGAATCGGGGTCCTGGTCGACTGGGTTCCCGCACATTTTCCCAAGGACGACTGGGCTCTCGCCCGCTTCGACGGAACACCGCTCTACGAGCACAGTGACCCACAGCGTGGCGAACAATTGGATTGGGGCACTTACATCTTCGACTTCGGTCGTCGAGAGGTCCGGAACTTCCTGGTCGCGAACGCACTGTTCTGGATCGACGAGTTCCACATCGACGGCCTGCGCGTCGACGCCGTCGCATCGATGCTCTATCTGGACTATTCGCGCCCCGAAGGTGGGTGGACGCCCAACATCCACGGCGGACGCGAGAATCTCGAAGCCGTCGACTTCATCCAGGAGATGAACGCAACCGTCCACAAGCATCACGCCGGGGTCGTCACCATCGCGGAGGAATCGACGGCGTGGCCGGGTGTCACCCGCGCCACCACCGTCGGCGGTCTCGGGTTCGACATGAAGTGGAACATGGGGTGGATGCACGACACCCTCGGATACCTGGGCCACGACCCCGTGCACCGGAGCTACCACCATCACGAGATCACGTTCTCCCTGATGTACGCGTGGAGCGAGAACTACCTGTTGCCCATCAGTCACGACGAAGTGGTGCACGGAAAGGGCACTCTCTGGACCCGCATGTCCGGAGGCGATTTCTCGAAAGCCGCGGGGTTGCGTGCCCTTCTCGCCTACATGTGGGCGCACCCGGGAAAGCAGTTGCTGTTCATGGGCCAGGAGTTCGGGCAGCCCGCGGAGTGGTCCGAGGAGAACGGACTGGACTGGTGGGTCCTCGATCGACCGGGCACCGGCCGATTCCATCGGGGCATCGCCGCACTCGTGTCCGATCTCAATGCCGCCTATCGGCGCCACCCTGCGCTGTGGACTCTGGACGCGTCGCCTGGCGGATACTCGTGGATCGACGCCAACGACACGGAGAACAACGTCCTGAGCTTCCTCCGCTACGGCACGGACGGTTCGATCGTCGCCTGCCTGTTCAACTTCTCGGGTCGATTGCATTCGAACTACAGGGTGGGATTGCCCGAACCAGGTCGGTGGCGCGAAATCCTCAACACGGACGCAGTACCGTACGAGGGCGCGGGGTCGGGGAACCTCGGAGCGGTAACGGCGGTATCGCAATCGTGGCACGGACGTCCAGCCTCGGCAGAGGTGGTACTTCCGGCACACGGCGCGATCTGGATCAGTCTGGAGCGTGAATGAAGAGGCACCGACGCCGGGTGGCGCGGCTTACGATACTCGGGTTCGCGGCGCTCGCCGTGGGAGGATGTGCGTCGTCCATAGCGGGCGACGCAGTGTCCATCTACAACAACCCCTTTCGGGTTGCCGGTCTCGACGCCACCTCCGGCCCGAGTGGGGCACGGCCCAACGTTCCGGATGCCGAGGTCGCGATCACCAACACCGACGGCGGTGCCGTCGACACCGTGGTCGGGAACGCTGTTGCCGACATCGAAACGTACTGGGCGCAACACTTCCCCGAGATGTTCCACCAGGAGTTCGAACCGGTCTCGGAACTCGTCTCGTGGGACCCGACCGATCGTCGCGGACCCGTGTTCTGCGGCCAGAGCACCGAGGATCTGCCCAACGCCGGTTATTGCAGCAAGGACCACACGATCGGCTGGGACCGCGAACTCCTGCTGCCCGAGGTGATCGACAAATTCGGCGACATCGCTGCGGTTTTCGTTCTGGCCCACGAATACGGTCACGCCGTCCAGACCAAAGCCGACATCGCCCCGGCCGCAAAGACTGCGGGGATCGTGCGCGAGCAACAGGCGGACTGCTTCGGTGGCGCATTCCTGCGCCACATGGCGGAAGGCAAGACGAAGCACTTCACCATGAACACGTCGGACGGCCTCAACAGTGTGCTGGCATCAGCAGTTGCGATCGGCGACACCGATCCCACCAACCCGGACAACGTCCACGGTTCGGCATTCGAACGAGTGAGCGCCGTACAGATCGGTTTCACCGACGGGCCCGCTTCTTGCGAGCGGATCGACGAGAAGGAAATCGAATCCCGAAGGGCCGATCTCCCGCAACGATTCGCCGACGATCAGGACGACGGCGAACTCCCGGTCACCGAGGAGTCCTTGAAGTCGTTCGTCACATCGTTTCAGCAGATCTTCGAACTCTCCGATCCACCGGACCTCGATCTGGACGGAGCCGACACGGGATGCTCGGACGCCGAGGCGACCGAGCCGGTTTCGTACTGCCCCGCGACCAACACCATCGGCGTCAGCGTCGACGAACTGGCCGAGCGCGGGACTCCCACACGCACCAGCCGCCGAGAACTGCTCACCACGAACCTGACCGGCGACTACAACGCGTATGTTCTGCTCGCGTCGAGGTACACCCTCGCGCTGCAGAAGAGCAAGGGTGAGAACCTGCACTCGCCTCGGACCGCTTTGCGAGCCGCGTGCCTGTCCGGAGTCATCACCGCCGCCCTGAGCCCCGAGCATCCGGAGGTGCTGGCCGACGGCAGTGTGTGGCTGTCCCCCGGCGACCTGGACGAAGCCATCTCGGGGCTGCTCACCGACGGACTCGCAGCAAGTGACGTGAACGGCAAGACCGTGCCGAGCGGGTTCTCACGCGTCGACGCCTTCAGAACCGGAGTTCTCGGAGGCGAGCCCGGCTGCGACGGCCGGTATCGGTAGACCGGTCTAGTAAAGGGCCGACGCGAGCTTCCTGCGCGCCGCAACCACCACGGGTTCCGCTGGATCGAAAAGCTCGAACAGCTCCAACAGGCGGGTGCGTGCTCGCGTCTTGTCCTCGCCGGCACTGCGCTTGATCACCGCGATGATGCGATCGAACGCGGCTTCCGGCGCCTGGCTGTAGAGCTCCACATCCGCCGCCGCCAGTTGAGCATCCACGTCGCTGGGGGCGCCGTCGGCCGTGACGATCGCACCGTCCTCGGCCCCCTGGACGCGGGCGAGGAACCGAACCTGACGAATCGCGCCGAGCGCCTCCTCGTTGGCCGGTTCCTCGTCGAGAATCAGCTGGAATGCCGCCTCGGCTCCCGCCAGGTCGCCTTCTTCGAGCGCCGACTCCGCTGCCGTGAAACGCGGATCTTCGGGTTCGGGCTCGTCGGGGTCCACGTCGCCGGCCGGCGGGCCGGACAGTTTGCCCTCTACTGCCTGCTCGACTGCCTGTAGCCATTGACGCAACTGCGCCTCGGGTTGTGCACCCTGGAAATCGGCCAGCGGCTGTCCGGCGGCGATGGCGACCACGGTCGGTACGGATTGCACGCCGAACGCCTGCGCGATTCGGGGGTTGGCATCGACGTCGACCTTCGCCAGAACCCAACGGCCCTGGGCTTCACGTGCCAACTTCTCGAGCAGTGGTGAGAGCTGCTTGCAGGGTTCGCACCACGTCGCCCACAAATCCACGATGACGGGCACCTGGCTCGACCGCCGAAGGACCTCGTCCTCGAAGGTTGCCTCGGTCACGTCCACGACCGGCTCGAGAGCACCTCCTCCGGTTGATCCCGCGCCGGGACCTGCCTGGGCAGGAGGCGCCGGCGCGCGCTCCTTGAGGCCCGACAGATCGACGGCACCACTGGTTGCCGCGGCGAGCGCCGCGGAGCGAGCTGAAGGACGGGAACCTGGTCGTGTCACGCCAACCAGTTTGTCACGATTCGAGCGTCGGCACGTACGCGGGCCGCATCGCGCTCAGACCGTGGTCGCGCTGCGATCTCCGGCAGTACCCGTGGAAAGTTCAGCCAGACGGCCGGTCCGTGCGGCCCAGATCTCGAAGACGACGGTGCCGAACGGAGGCACGCTCGACAGGAGAGCGAGCGCGGTGACCTTCAGGTCCCACTTCAGCTGTACCGCGGTGATCAGGGCGACCACGATGAACACGAGGAACCCCGCTACGCCGTGCACCATGCCGGGGATCCGGACGGCCTCTTCGAAACCGAGCACCCACTTGAAGAACATGGCAACGAGCAGCGCTGCCCAGGTCAGAGCCTCCCAGTAGGCGACGAGACGGAAGCGCTTGGCGGGAGTGGACACGTCGAAGATGTTCGGCATGGTGTCCATTGTGCCCGATAGTCTACGACGCTCCGTAGTTGGGACGATGCCGCAACCACGGAGCGTCGATCGAGCGTTCTACTTCTTGGGTACGCGAACGATGAGCGCGTCACCCTGACCGCCACCGCCACACAGTGCGGCCGCGCCGACTCCGCCGCCTCGACGTTCGAGTTCGAGAGCCAGATGCAGTGCGATCCGAGCACCGGACATACCCAGCGGGTGACCGACGGCGATGGCGCCACCGTTGACGTTCACCTTGGCGGGATCGAGACCCAGTTCCCGAGTCGATGCGATGCCCACGGCAGCGAAGGCCTCGTTGATCTCCACGAGATCCAGGTCCTTCGGATCGATGCCCTCGCGTTCACACGCCTTGGCAATGGCGCGTGCGGGCTGCGACTGCAACGTCGAATCCGGCCCGGCCACCACGCCGTGAGCGCCGATCTCGGCGATCCAGGTGAGTCCGAGTTCCTCCGCCTTGGCCTTGCTCATCACCACGACGGCAGCAGCCCCATCCGAGATCGGGGATGCCGAGCCTGCGGTGATGGTTCCATCCTTGCTGAATGCCGGACGAAGTCGCCCGAGCGACTCCGCAGTGGTGTCGGCTCGGATGCCCTCGTCTTCTGCGAACACGATCGGGTCACCCTTGCGCTGTGGGATGGACACCGGGACGACCTCGTTGTCGAAGAGTCCGTCCTTCCAGGCGCGCGCCGCGTTCTGATGCGAGGCGGCAGCGAAAGTGTCCTGTTCCTCGCGGG
Organism: Rhodococcus sp. NPDC058521; assembly: GCF_042719695.1. NCBI lineage: Bacteria > Bacillati > Actinomycetota > Actinomycetes > Mycobacteriales > Nocardiaceae > Rhodococcus > Rhodococcus sp. NPDC058521. The sequence goes on along the minus strand of NZ_JBHXNL010000006.1, from coordinate 7,125 downwards.
TGATCTTCTGCGTGTCGTCCTGGTTCACCTTTTCCGTGAGCAGACCCATCGCCTGATCGGTGAACACGTCGTGGAGGCCGTCGTACGCCATGTGATCTCGCATGGTCACGTCGCCGTACTTGAAACCGTCCCGGCTCTTCTCGAGCATGTGCGGTGCACGACTCATCGACTCCTGGCCACCTGCAACCACCACATCGAACTCGCCTGCGCGGATAAGTTGATCGGCAAGTGCGATCGCATCGACGCCGGACAGGCAGACCTTGTTGACGGTCAGGGCGGGCACGTCCATCGGGATCCCACCCGCGACCGCCGCCTGTCGCGCCGGAATCTGACCTGCACCTGCGGTAAGCACCTGACCCATGATCACGTACTGAACCTGTTCCGGCTTCACGCCGGACTTCTCGAGGGCACCCTTGATGGCGATTCCACCGAGGTCGGAACCCGAGAAATCTTTCAGGGAGCCGAGCAGCCGGCCCATCGGCGTCCGGGCTCCGGCCACGATCACAGAACTGGTCACGATTTTCCTCCGCGTACAGATGTCGACTGATCGTCTCGCCGTACGACACATCCGCTGACTCCAGCGACTCGAGTCACATCCCGGCGAGACCTACTAGAACGTTAGCGCTAACGTCGAAGCCATGACACAGTCGTCCCCCCAGTCGCAGACCCGATCCAACTCGTCTCCCCTGTCGTCGAGCCTGGTTCTCGCCATCGACCACGTCGGCATAGCCGTCCCCGACCTGGACGCGGCGATCGCCTGGTACAGCGAACACCTGGGTATGGAGTCCACCCACGAGGAAGTCAACGACGAGCAGGGCGTGCGCGAGGCGATGCTCAGCGTCGTCGGCGCACCCGAGGGTGCAACCGCGCTCCAGTTGCTCGCACCACTGAACGAGCAGTCCACGATTGCCAAGTTCATCGACCGGAGCGGCCCCGGCCTGCAGCAACTGGCGTATCGTGTCAGCGACATCGATGCGTTCTCGACCGAGTTGCGCGAGAAGGGCGTCAGGTTGCTCTACGACGCACCCCGTCGTGGCACCGCAGACTCGCGAATCAACTTCGTCCACCCCAAGGACGCGGGTGGCGTTCTGGTCGAACTCGTGGAGCAAGCAGCCGGCAACTGACACCCCCACGCTCGGACCCGCCCACGGCAGCGGCAACCGTTATACCCAGGTAGATTGGCGGGCATGGTCAACGAGCACGAGCGCGAATCTCTGCATCTCCCCTTTGCAATCGCACGGAAGGGGTTCGATCGCGACGAAGTCCGAAACTACTTCGAGCGCTTCGACGCAGAGCTTCGCGTCACCGCCGCAGACCGTGACGCCGCGGCGGCCCAGGCTCGCGATCTCGCCAAGCAACTCGACGACGCCCGCAACGAAATCGACGACCTCCGCAAGGATGTCGATCGCCTTTCGGTTCCCCCCACGACCGCGGAAGGCATGAGCGACCGCATCTCACGCATGTTGCGTCTCGCATCCGACGAAGCCTCCGAGGTCCGAGCCAAGGCGGAGTCGGACGCAGCCGAGATGATCTCGATCGCCGAGCAGGAAGGCGCGACTCTTCGCGGCGAGTACGAGTCTCTGGTCGCCGAGCTCGAAGACCGGCGCAATGCCCTCCAGGTGGAGCACACCCGGACCATGTCCAAGGCTCGCGCCGAGGCCGCACGAATCGTCGATTCGGCGCAGTCCGAGCGCGATCGCCTGGCCGCCGAGGCCGAGCTCAAGCGCACCCGGATCCAAGAAGACTTCGACCTCACCATGTCGGAACGCCGACAGAAGACGATCGCTGCGGTCAACGAGCTCGAGTCCACCAGCAAGGCCGAGTCGAAGCGGCGCCTCGACGATGCGGCACACGAGGCCGAGCGTCGCCTCCAGTTGGCGACCGATCAAGCCGAGCGGAAGATCGCACACGCCAAGGACCTGGCCGAGGAACTGCGGGTTCTGCGCGGTCGAATCCTCGCTCAGCTCTTGGGGATCAGAGGTCAGCTCGATTCGGTTCCCGCGATGCTCGCCTCGGTCAATCGCGAGAGCGAACTACTCGACGTGCCCGCCGACGGAAAGACCGTTCCGGGTGCGTCGGACCAGGAAGACGCCGAAGCCGCAGACGAGGACACCTTCGAAGAAGACGCCGCCGAGTCGAACGACACGACACCGGACGACAAGTCCGCCGATGACGAGAAAGCAGGCGGTAAGGCGACCGACGATGCCGAGTCCCCGGCGGTCAAGTCCTCGAAGGACGAGGAAGTGGTTGCCAAGCCGGCCCAGAATCGCGGCGACGGCGACAAAACCGCGCAGATCGACCGCTCGAAGCTTCAGCAGCCGGTCAAGACCGGGAGCAGCAACCGCTGATCACGACCACTTTCGGGTGATCCCACGGGTACGTCGACCCGACCAACAGCCGCTGTGCCAGTGGCGCCGGTCGTCGACTCCGCCGAAGCCCGCCGGCCAGGTGACCACGTGCGCCACTCCCGGGCGGATCTCGTGGTCACAGCCCGGGCACCGGTAACTCTTGGTCGCACGCGCACCGGGAACGTTCCGCACGAGGTAGGTGTCGTCCGTCGACCCGGGCGGGCCCTGTTCGTGCCGGGCGGTCGCCCCACCGAACAGGGAATCCCCCGCGCTTGCACCCGTCGACCGTGTTCGGCGGGTGCGCGGCTGAGGTTTCCTACGGGGCACGCCTCCCAGTCTAGAAGAGTCGGAACTCGGTACTCTCCGTGCCGCGCAGGGCCTCGTAATCGAGAACCAGACAGCGGATTCCGCGGTCGGTCGCCAAGGTCTTCGCCTGCGGCTTGATCTGCTGCGCAGCGAAGACGCCACTCACCGGCGCAAGCAACGGATCCCGATTGAGCAGTTCCAGGTATCTGGTGAGTTGCTCCACGCCATCGATGTCGCCACGACGCTTGACCTCGACGGCAACGGACGAGCCGTCCGCGTCACGACACATCAGGTCCACGGGACCGATCGCGGTCATGTACTCACGACGGACCAACGTGTACCCGGACCCGAGAGTCTCGACGTGTTCCGCAAGCAACTCCTGCAGGTGTGCCTCGACCCCGTCCTTCACCAGGCCGGGGTCGATACCCAACTCGTGACTCGAGTCGTGCTCGATCTCCTCGACCGTGATTCGAAGTTCTTCGCCTGCCTTGTTCGTGACAACCCACAATGTCGAATCGTCGTCACCGGAGTCCTCGACGAGCCAACATGGCGGGCTCATCCAGTTCAGGGGCTTGTAGGCCCGATCATCGGCATGAATGCTGACCGATCCATCCGCCTTCACGAGAATCAGCCTGCGAGCTGACGGGAGGTGAGCCGTCAGGCGGCCCACGTAGTCGACACGGCACTGAGCAATCACAAGACGCACGTGGCCACCCTAGAGGATCACCCCGGCTAGTCTCGAATGACTATGCAGCGACGACACACCACCTCTGCCCCGATGGGGTCCTGGCTGCTCGGCCCGTCGGACGAAACATCCACCCGCAGACGCATCCGGGTGCAATTGCTTCTCACGGCGCCCCTCGTCGTCACGAACTTCATCGGTGCGCTCATCGCCGTCGTCCTCGTCACCGTCGTCGTGCCGGGTCCCTCGGTGCTGACCATGGAATACGTCTACGTCAATTTCGTCGCCGTCCCCGTGTACATCGTCTTCGCGATGGTCGTGGGCATCACTTGGGGCACAAAGCGTCTCATCCGAGATCTACGGTGGGCAACTACCAATGCCACGCCGAGCGCAGCAGATCACCTCGCCGCGTTCCGGGCACCTCGACGACTGACGACGGTGCAGGGGCTGTTGTGGGGTCTCGCTCTCGTGGTCCTGACGTTTCTGTACGGACTCGTCGACCTGGACGTGGTCCCGAAGGTCGCCTTCACGATCGCGCTCACCGGCATCACGATCTGCGCGTACTGCTATCTACTGTCCGAGTTCGCCCTCCGCCCCATCGCCGCGTTGGCACTCGAGGTGGGCGGCCCGCGTCCAGAACGCACGCTCGGGATCACCAGCAGGACTCTTCTCATCTGGCTTCTCGGCACCGGGATTCCGATTCTGGGATTGATGCTGATCGCGGTGTTCAGCTTCATACGTCCAACCAGTTCTGCCGGCCTCGCGGTGTCGATCTTCGCGGTGGGCGGTGTTGCACTGATCTTCGGTCCGCTTCTCGCCCTCATCAGTGTGCGCGCCACCGCCTCTCCCCTGCGCGCTGTGCGAGCCGGCATGGCACGGGTCGCCGAGGGTGACCTCGACACCTCGCTCGTCGTGTACGACGGCTCCGAACTGGGTGCGCTGCAGCGAGGCTTCAATCGCATGGCGGACGGTCTCCGCGAGCGAGAACGGATCCGCGACCTCTTCGGGCGGCACGTGGGCCACGAGGTCGCGGCCAACGCCCTCGTCAGCAACCCGGAGCTCGGTGGCGAAGAGCGTGAGGTCGCCGTTCTGTTCGTCGACATCATCGGGTCGACCACGATTGCGGCCACCCGCAAACCGGCCGAGGTGGTTGCCATCCTCAATCGGTTCTTCGGTGTGGTCGTCGACGAGATCGATACTCGCGGTGGATTCGTCAACAAGTTCGAGGGCGATGCAGCGCTCGCGATCTTCGGCGCACCCGCAGACGTGGACGATCCGGCGGGACGCGCACTCGCCGCGGCCAGGGCGATCCGCCGAAGGTTGACCGCCGAGGTCACCGAGTGCGACGCCGGCATCGGAGTGGCCGCCGGTATCGCGGTCGCCGGGAACATCGGCGCACATGAGCGATTCGAGTACACCGTCATCGGCGATCCGGTGAACGAAGCGGCACGGCTGTCCGAGGTCGCCAAGTCGGCACCGGGGCACCTCGTTGCTTCAGGACGCGCTCTCGAGTCCGCCCGCGATTCCGAGGCGCGGCACTGGGTCCACCGGGACGACGTTCTCCTTCGAGGAAGGCTCGAGTCGACTCGCATCTCGATCCCCGTCGACGCGGTCGCTTCCACGTCGAACGGCGGGACCCCGGACACCGGGAGCGGTCCAGATCTCCGGCAGAGGTGACACGATGCGGGTGTCGTGGACGAAGCACCACCGCCAATGGTCTCCCGGTCTCAACGACTCCGCGATGGGGTGCCCCGTCGTCTCGGCGTGACGGCGTGCATGACGCATCGCCGAAGTATCACCGCACCCGACATACCCACAGCACAGGCACAGCATCAAGTGCTCCCAGTGCGTTCCCACTTCGAGACAGCCCTCGCATCCGTCCGACGTGTGTGCAACGACGGACTGCACACTGTCGAGATCCGGGTCCGTCCATCCTTCAGACACGGCCATTGTTCACCCCTTCCCGTTAAGCGTGACCTGTCCGGCCACCGAAGTCCTGGTCACGGCGGGGCGAACAACAGAGCGCCTACTCGACCGACCAGCACGGTTGCCCGTTTCGACGGCAGATTTCGGGGTAGCCCCATGCAATGGATCTGGACCTGCCGCCAGACCCGAAGGTTGACGAGATTCCACGGGCTCCCGACCTGTGGGCTGCGCTTGCACTCACCGCGCAGATGCACGGAAGTGCCGCACCGGGAGACATCGTTGCGCTGCTCGGATATGCGGTTGCCGCCCTCGGACCGTTCGCGGTGCAATCGAACCGCCCACAGGACGTGGCCCGCGCAGCACCCGACGGATGGCGACACATCGTATGCACCGGCGCGGACACCGCTCTGGACGTCGTCGTGAAGTCGTCGACACACCCGACCCCCGACCAGGCGACATTGGTCGAGTTGGTCAGTGAACACGCCCGAACCGCAATCGCTTCCGCCAGCGCGCGTGCCGCGCTCTCGACGCAGCAGATCAGAGCAGCGAACATGCACGAGCTGGCCGAGACGGTACAGAAACTGCGGCGCGAATCGCATGTGCGCGCAGTCCTGTCACAGCTGTCCACCAGCTTGGCCGGCGACCTAGCGATCGCCGAAGCGCTGAACGAACTCACCGGACTCGACGTGGGCATGGAGGACGCATTCGGCAATCTACGCGTCAATGCACCCCCGTCCACCACACGCCACTACCGCAGAATCGGGGGTCACAATCACACGGACGTCGTTCGAGAGGCCATCTCGAACGGTCACCCCATGCGCGACGGCGATCGACTCTTCCACGTCGTAAGGCCACGGCACGACGTTCTCGGGATAGTCTTTCTCACCGACCCCGACCGGGTGGCCGGCGACTTCGAGCGATTCGCGCTGGAGCACGGGGCCACGGCACTGGCGATGCAGATGACCCATCAACGTTCCATTGCCGAGGCCGAGATTCGGTTACGCCGGGACCTCGGCGCAGACCTTCTCGAGGGCATGGACAACGACACTGCCTGCGCCAGAGCGGATGCCCTCGGATACGACCTCCGCAAACCCCAGCGGGTATTCGCGATGCGATGGAACGTCGCAGATTCAGGTGCAGTCGTCGCGGCTTTCGGTCGGCACATCGATTCGACGGGAAACAACGCGCTTCTGGCTCGTCGAAATGATCTCGTGGCAGCGATCGCTGAGGCGGCAACGGACGCGCACATGGTCTACGACGCGATGCAACGCACACTGGGCGTCTCAGGTGTCATCGGCGTCGGAACGATCGCCGCAGAGCCAGCGGCGATTCCGCGCTCCTACGCAGATGCGCTGCGAGCACTCGACATTCGAGAAAATGCACTGCGCCCGGAAGGGGTGGTTCACTTCGAGAAACTCGGTGTGTACCGAATTCTCGATACCCAGTCCGATTCGGGGAACGTCCACGAATTCGTGCGCGAATGGCTGGGAGATCTGCTCGACTACGACCGCAGGCACCACAGCACGATGATCGAAACTCTTACTCAATATCTCGAATGCGGCGGGCATTACGACGACACCGCGCGAGCGCTACGAATTCATCGCAGCACGTTGCGCTACAGGATGAGTCGGATACACGAGCTCACGGGACGGGATTTGCACGACGTCGACACGAGACTCAATCTGCATCTGGCGGCCCGGGCTCTGCAGGTGATCAACGGATCCACAAATGCGTGAAGCCCCCCAACGCAATGTTGGGGGGCTTCAGCAACGGATGTTCGGCGGTGTCCTACTCTCCCACACCCTGTCGGGTGCAGTACCATCGGCGCAGGCAGGCTTAGCTTCCGGGTTCGGAATGGGACCG